>JAGUYG010000022.1 GCA_020061465.1 Ignavibacteriales bacterium | reverse complement strand
TTACTGCCAACTGCATATTTAGCGTAATGCTTCTATGCGTTACATCCACTACGGTAATAGTAATTGTATCCCTAACAACCGGCGGTTGTTCAGGCGGCATAACCGGTGGATTTTCCTTGCAGCCTGATATAAGCTGAAATACAAGCAATAAGAAAGCAATCATTATTAAATTTTTCATTTTATTTACCTAAAATCACCGGCTTCAATCCGGGAGATGTACAAATCTTATGCAAGATTTGTAAGCTAAGTGTTCACTTTACAAGTCTAAAGCGTATTTTCCTGAGAATGTGTACCTCGTTTCAAAATCTCCGATGTTTTCACGGTGCATTTGGTAACTCCAACCTCGTAGGTTTACGTTTGTCGCTATTTCATCAGCAGCATCTTGAACGACTTAAAATATTCTCTTGCATAAATATTGTAGATATACACTCCCGAAGCTAAATTGCTTCCGTCAAAGGTTATTGAATATTCTCCCGCTTCATAGTTTTTATTCGTAAGTACGGCAACTTCATTTCCCAAAATATCGAATACTTTAATCACTACTTTGCTTTCAATCGGAATTGCAAAGTCAATTTTTGTAGTTGGATTGAATGGGTTAGGATAATTCCCGCTCAGATAAAAATGTTCTGGAAGCGGATCGGGAATTTTTTTTACATCAGGAATCTCATAATTATCGTAGATAAGCTTAACCTTAGCTGCCATGTCCTTCAGCTTAGTTACGCTATTTACATTACTCAGACCTTTAGCCGCAAGAATTGCAATTACTACTTCTTGAGTATCACCGGGAACCATCGTTACCGGTCCGCTGCCCATTAAAAATCTTCTGTCACCTGGTGGCATATTATGTCCTGGCCACCCTTCTCCTTCATACCATCCGGTTTGAGTTTCGGGATCGCCACTTAGAAGATAAGTAGTAAACTCATTTGTAAGCGGATTGTAAAATTGACTTCCGTTCCATACTCTTCCGCGTAGATTATTGTACATTTCCGTTGGCGTATTTGGCTGTATTGGACCATAAAAGCTGGCGGGATAAAAAATAAAGCTGGTCATGTGTAATGATTGGTCTGATTCCGGGTTATTCTCAGAAACCTTTGAATTTTTGAGAAGTACATAACCAACTGCGGGCGGAGGCGTTTTATATACTTCGTCATAACTCGCTGCATTGTAAGCATAACCTAACGATAAGACAGAATCACAACCGACATAATCATCACCCGCATTACCTATATCCGGATCAGACCAGTAACCAAAATACATGTCTTCGAGAGTATTAAGACTCTTGTTAATAATTTTATATTTCTTGAAAACTACGTCTTGCATAAGATTACGCAGCTTATATCCCCAAACAGTAGTTTGAAATTCCAGCCCAATTGGAAGGGACCTGAATGTGAAAAGGGATCGTGAAGTATCTAAATCATTGCTTACATACCATAATACTTCATCTCCAATCAGTAGAGGCTGGTCAACAGTGGTGGTGTACTTTCCGTCATCATTAACGTCCGCCCAGGGTGCGCCGTCTTCAACTGGCCATCCATAAAAATCTTTTTGAAGTTTATCTCTGGTCGGTCCGGGAGGGAACGTCTCCCAGTCTTTTCTGATTTTATACACTTTATATTTATCAAGCGTAGGAATATCAGGTTTACCGTTTGCCAAAATTTTCCCGGGTTGTAATCCGCTATAGTGGGTATTTCCGTTTACAAAAACTTCGCCATTAATTTTGCAGCCCCAGATTAGTCCGTCTGCAAAAACTAATGTCTTAATATCTTCGTCATTAGCGGGCCAAATCAATCCGCTGCCATCTGTTATAGGATCATGCGAGCCGGAGCCGTCATTGCCCACCCACATCTTTATATTGTTGATATGAATATAGTTGTAATTCGGAAATGGTGTGGGTTGAGCTAAGCCTATCGAAATTAAAAACAAGTGAAGCAGAAAAATATTTCGAATACTATTTTTCATTTTAACCCCCATGTTAAAATTTTCTTAAAGGAATATGTTGAAAATAATCGGAAAGGTCAAGGAAGGAAAATGAATACCATGAAATTTTTGAATAAACAAATCAATTATAACCACTTTTTCTAAATTGCTTTTACTCCGGCAATTTGATAAACCCTCTAACAATATATAATACTTTAAATTTGCTCAGAATGGAATTACAAATTGTATTCTTCTTGAAATAAAAACCGTTCTAAATCTTCTACAGACTTTCCAAAAAAGAAATAAGTTTTTTCAATAATGTCTTTTGTTTGGTCGACTGTAACCGTTAGATACTTAAATCCAATTAATTTTAATCTCTTTTTCGAGCACTTTAAATTCAGCATCTCCGGTAACTAATGCTGCTTTTCTCATCTTAGCCAAGGCGGCGGCAAAAGCATCGGCATATGAGAATTTATTACATGCCTTATAGTTGGCGGCTTGGAGGGTAAGCTCTTTGTTAGCTTCTATTATATTGATTGGATAACGTGCAATGGTAGCCTTAAACAATTCCGCACTCTCTTTGCCTTGATTTCGTAAAGTAATATAATAAACCTCACCCCAATTAATCACACTCATAAAAATCTCCGCCTCATCATTCAGTGCCTTATCAAGTAAATCATATATTTCCAATGCCCCATTCTCTCCCTTTGCATAAGCAATAAGCGCATAACTATCCAATACAAAGCGTTTCATAATTCACGCTCGCGCTTTTTTTCTTCCATCAAGGCTTTTAACAGATCGTTTCCTCTTCCTAAAAATCCAATGTTTGCTTTTATAACTTCAGAAGTGATGGGAACAATCTTTATTCCATCTTTTTCCTCAAAGAAATTAATGCGCGTTCCTTCTTTAATTCCAAATTTTTTTCTCATTTTAACGGGAATCACTAGTTGTCCCTTTGATGTTACATATCCAACTTCCATTTTATTTCCTCAAGAATTGTTATGTGATAAATGATATTGTAATATTAGAAACATTTTGAAAGTAAGTCAATACAATTAAGTAAGATTAAAATATTTTGTAAGCTATAGTTATAAGTTAGAACAGGAAAGATAATATTGAATGCTTTTAATTTTCTTAAATGAGTTTTAGCTAACGAGCTTAATCTCATCCTCGGCGTAATCGTCAAGGGTTTCATAAATTTTTACGCGGAGGGTATCGATATTGGAGGGAAGATTGGCAGCTTTTAATTTACTCAACATATAACGGCAAATATTTTCCACAGTGGACTGAAAACCGACTATAACTTTTTTTGAATTCAGCTTATCTAAAAATTGAATTATCTCCTTATCTTCTTTATAAACCATGAATGCATGATCAAGCTCTTCGATTATCGGAAGAACGATTTTTTTTAGATCGTAATAATCCATCACCATTCCTGAATCAAGCACGTTTCCTTCAAGTTCGACAATCATCCTGTAAGTGTGCCCGTGAATATTTTTACATTTGCCGAAATGTTCGGGCAGCCGGTGTCCCATATCCCAATGGAATTCTTTGGCGATTTTCAATTCTTACCTAAGCCAATTAGTTAAAAATTATTTTATCTCTTTAATTCCTTTTGCATCAACGAATAAAACATCCCCAATTTTATCATATCCTTCGAAAAAGGATTTACCCTCGTGTTTCAACATATCTTCCTGGAATCCAATGAAAGTTAATCCTGCTTCTAATGAATATTCATTTACTAAAGACTTAAAATTAATTCCTTCGTTCAATTCAATTACCTGAATGTTTCTCCCGAAAATCGGAAGTCTTCCGTAAATAATAAGATGATTAAGTTTCTCGGTTTCTCTTTCTTTCTCTTCTGGTTTACAGACGCTGAAAATTTTTATGAAAGCCTTTTTCCAATCCGGATGACCTATAAGTATGTAGCTGAGTAAAATCATCAGGTTCGCATTTTCAAAATCCCAATCTCTCAACCAAACGTGAATTCCATTTTCAAAAATAATACTGCGCGGAGAAGATCCGTGAATGCAAACATCATAATCGCCAGCTTGAACTAAGGCAAGGTTTTCAATTATCTGATCTAAATTTGAAGGATTATTTTTATCGTATTCAAAAATTATCATATTATTTTCCATTCCAGATGGACTTGGAAGCTGAGCTATTTGTGCAACGGCAGACGTGAAAGAAGGCGAAATAATTGTATCAATATAAATATTTTCTTTTATTTTCTTTGACCTTGAAATTAGTCTTTCCAGCACCTTCTTTGAATTTTCGTTTGATTTTTTTGAATAATATCCTTCAATTAAATGAATATAAGTTCCGAAACCGAATCTGTATGATATCCAGCTCAAAAGATGAATAGCTTTGTCTCTTTCAAATGAGTCCTTTGAAACACATACTGCAGACGGTCGCCAGTTTTTTCTTACATCAGCTTTCTTAGATTTTTGTAAATAAACAAAAACATTTCTGCTTAACTGAAACATAAAGTTTTGTAAGATTGCTGCAAGTCCTTGCCGGTCTTTATGATATTTACTTATGAAAACATAAATAAGTACTATTATCAAAATTGAAAGCAATGCAAATGGTGTGCTTATCTCAAACATCAACAAAAGACAAGCTAAAAATCCAAGTAAAGATAAATACCATCTTGATTTAAATGTAGGTCTGTATGAAGGATCAGCGCCAAAATGGTAGAGAAAAGAAATCAGACAAAGTGCACCGTAAGTAACCATAAAAAACATTGTAATTATTGATGCAACTATATCAACATCGCCCAAAGCGACAAACACTAATGCAATTATTCCAATTACAATCGACGCATTTCTTGGCTCACTTTGCTCGCCTTCTGCTTTTGCCAAAAATTTATTTAGAAATGGAATCGGAAAACAGCGGTCGATGCTGAGTGCCTGAAGAGTTCTGGGTACGACAAGATATGATCCTATTGCCGAAGATATTGTTGAAGCGGCTAATCCAAGAGGAATAATAAGCCAGCCAAACAATGCAATTTTAGACATACTCAATTGATCCGATAATAGAGCTTCGGGGCTTGCTGATATCGCTAATTTATAAATAACAAAAATGTAAACAAGCAATCCGACTACTGTTGCTGATAATGTTCCCAAGGGAATTGATTTTCCTGGATTTTTTAAATCGCCTGATAAACCAACACCGGCAGTCATTCCGGTAAACGCTGGAAATATGATTGCAAAGACAACAAAAAACTTTTGAGGATCATTGAATGCGTTGTTAAATACTCCGACTGATGCTTCTTCACTTATCGGGCTGCCGAAGAAAAAACATACGAGTGAAATAAATAAAACGATTACAACTGCATATAATGTTTTTATCCCCAGATTAGAACCTTTTAAAATGATGAGAACCGACAGAATTATCATCGCCGGAATGCTGACAACCTGCCGGGGAAGGTCAATCCGATAAGAATTTTTTAACCACTCAAATACCGGGTGGAAAGCTTCAGTAAAAGCGATGACATAAAATGCAACACTTATTGCCTGGGACATAAAAAGTGCAATACCGATTGTTGCTCCAATATTTAAACCGAAAGATCTGGAAATAATAAAATACTCTCCACCGCCTTCAACTTTTTGGTTAGTTGCTATTTCAGAAATTGCCATTGCGGTGGGAATTGTAACAAGATGTCCGAGAAATATTATAAGCAGTACTCCAAAGAATCCTAAAGTACCGACAGCAAAACCGAACCTCAGAAAAAGTATTGCTCCAAGTATTGTTGAGATTGCCGTAAAGAAGACGGGAGCCGTTCCAAATCTGTTCTTTTGTTGACTTTTATTCTTTTGCATTCAAAGATTCAATTATGATTGATATAAATGAAAAATTTGTACGGCAGCTTAAACACCTTTAGTAGCCGGATGCCAGATAAATTTATGCATCTGCAATTGAAATCTTACATTCAGTTTATCTTCTAGTATCCAATTAACCAATATAACAGGTTTAAGATTATCGAATACAACAGAGAATAAAACCGTGCATTTTTGCGTTAAATTATATTCCGAAATTATCTTTTTACTCCAATCGTAATCTATACGGTCTCCGATAACAAACTTTATTTCATCTTTGGGTTTTAAATAAGAGATGTTGTCATAATTATTTTTTTTTAGCATTCCGCTTGTGGGGCATTTTAAGTCCATAATTATCTTCACTCTTCTGTCAACATCTTTTATCGGCAGGCTGCCGCCAGTTTCAAGAAGAACTTCATAACCCTGTTCGCAAAGCTCTCTCAACAAATTAAGCGATTCTTCCTGCACAAGTGGTTCGCCTCCTGTTACTTCCACAAGCTTGCATCCGAATGAATCTACTTTATTGATTATTTCATCAATTGAGTACTCTGTTCCCTCATAAAAAGCATATTCTGTATCGCAGTAAGTGCAGCGGAGATTACAAAAAGTCAGCCTTACAAAAACACACGGAAGACCTGCATAAGAACTTTCTCCCTGAATTGAGTAATATATCTCATTTATTTTAAGCATAACTGCGGAAAATGTTTGATTAGATGTTCTTTTAGCGCAAAATTACTAAAGTATTATTTGACATCAAACGAGCTATTATCTATATTTGGGCGCAATTTTCCAATATATTCTGAGGTTATTTAAATATGGCAACCCATAAATCTGCTAAGAAACGAATTAGATCGAGTGCGAAGAAGAGAATGGTGAATAAGAATATCGAGTCTAAGATTAAAACTGTGGTAAAGAAGGCTCTAAACGCAAACGAAAAAGCTGAGGCAGAAAGTTTGTATAGAGAAGCAGTTGCTGTGTTAGATAGAAGCGCCTCCAAAGGCAAAATTCACCAAAATACTGCTGCAAGAAAGAAGTCGGCTTTAACAAAGCATTTAAATAGCCTTAACTCTTGATGCATTTTTATTGTTTATAGTTTATAGATGTAAGGCTCTCAATTAAGAGAGCCTTTTTTATGTTATGGGATTTTCAAGGTCTTCAATTGCATCAATTCCTGTCGGCATAGGCAGATAAAATTTAATAGGCTGAATTTTCCCGTCTTTTTTAGCTAATCTTTCGACATGCTTTTTAATCAGCACACTATGCTCTATATGTACATCGTCTTCTATGATCGATCCGAAGATATAACTTGTTCCTTTTATCAGAACATTCTTTCCTATTCTAAGAGGAAATTCATCGCTGCCGGTCATATTAACGCTTGATTCAATTCTTGAGCCGTCACCGATAACAATGTTCCCTTTGATAATATCTCCCCAATAAATCTCAACATTATTCCCAATCTTAAAAATTTGATTGGGAAAAGTAGAAAGATGAACGTTCTGCCAGACAACTACATTCTCGCCAAAGTGAACGTTTCCGGTAACGAAAGCATTTTTCTTTAGCTCGGTGTTGTAATTCAGCTTAACGCCTTGTCCTATATAAACACCTTTACCGATAGTGATATCAAGCGGGATATTTTTCTTGTCCATTTCGAGAATATTTTTTACAACGCTTTCGTGAATAAAAAAATCTTCAGGGTCCTGAATTTCAATTATGTCCTTAAGCTTTTCATAAACCTGATGCCTTGCAACGTTTTCCATTTCCTTAAGAACGGATTTATTGTTAAAACCCATCACAACATATTTTTCTTTTGGACTAACAGCAGTAACGGAGAAACTCTTTTGATTAAAAAGTGAAATGAGATCTGTTATGTAAATTTCCTTTTGCACATTATCGCTTGAAATTTTATTCACTAATTGAATCAGCTTCTTATACTTAAAAGCATAAACACCGGAATTAAATTCATTGTTCTCAATTAATTCGGTTTTTGAGTAAGAATATTTTCTTCCATGAAATTCAACAAGATATGGTTTATCATCCGGCAGAACTTGAATATCTTTATGCTCAAGAATTTCAATAACTTTTCCGGTATCGCTTCCCGAACTGTTTCCGTGTATATCGGTATCTTTAACGCGAATTATTCTGCCGTAAAGATTTCCCTGAGGACCACCCTCATAAATACCGGTTAATACCATCATATCGGATTTGCTTTCAACAAATTGTTCTCGAAAGTCTTGCATGGTAGCGGCATTTATTAATCCCATGTCTCCGGGTAAAATGTAAACAATTCCATCAAAAAGTTTCTCATCAATTTTTGTCAAAGCAATTTGAACTGCGTGACCGGTTCCGTTTTGAAATTCCTGATACGCAAATAGAGTTGAATCCCTTTTCCCGATTACTTCAATAACATCTTTAGCTTTTATTCCAACTACCACAATCAAATTGATATTTTTTATTCCTTCTCTGCATGCATTGTAAACTCTTTCCACAGTAGGAACTTCCCAAATCTTATGCAGCATCTTTGAACGCTGTGATTTTATTCTCTTACCATGCCCTGCTGCTAAAATAATGGCAGCTTCATTCACCTTGTAATTGAAGCTGGAAGAAAATTCTTCAGCTAACTTATAGATCTCTTTTCCGTTGTCGTTGGATTGCATTTATTACTCCCGGTATAACTTAAACTTAATTTAACAAACCAAATATAAATTTCATATTAGTAAGCAAGATTGTATTTAAATATTAAACTGCATATTATAAAGTTTCTTATAAAGCCCGTTGGATTCGGATAACAATTCTTCATGTTTTCCCATTTGGACAATTCTTCCGCGGTCTAACACCAAAATTCGAGTAGCATTTCTAATCGTGCTAAGCCTGTGGGCAATTACAAAAGTAGTGCGATTAATCATTAATCTTTCGATAGCTTCCTGGACAAGCTGCTCTGATTCACTGTCTAATGCAGAAGTGGCTTCATCAAAAATCATGATATCGGGATTTTTAAGAAGTGCGCGTGCAATTGAAATCCGCTGCCTTTGCCCGCCCGAAAGTTTTAATCCACGTTCACCTATTACGGTATCATATTCTTCAGGCAATTCTTCAATAAAATTGTGGGCATTGGCAGTTTTAGCCGCTTCTATAATTTTTTCCAACGGATAATTATCCAATCCATAGGCAATATTATTTTTAATCGATTCATTAAAAAGAATCGTTTCCTGCGTAACAATTCCCATTAATTTTCGGAGGCTTTCAATTTTAATTTGTCTTAAATCTTTCCCGTCAATTAAAATTCTTCCCGAAGTCGGATCAAAAAATCTAGGTACGAGATCAACTAATGTAGATTTACCGCCGCCGCTTGGTCCAACCAGCGCAATTATTTCTCCTTTTGCCACTTCAAAACTTAAATTATGCAGCACGGGTCCCTCAGAATCTTCGTAATGGAATGATACATTATCAAAGACAATCGAGTTAAAGAAGCCTTTCAGTTCAACTGCATTTGGTGCAGATACTATATTCGGTTTAGTATCGATTATTTCGAAGATCCTATCTCCGGCAGCGCTGGATTCTTGTATTCGATTGTTTACACTGCTTAGCTCTTTTATCGGCGGCATTAATTGAAATATTGCAAAAAGGAATCCTAAAAACTCACTGGCTTTCAACGTTTCGCTTTTAAGTACCTGCACGCCTCCGTAATAAATTATAACGGCACCCACAATTACGCTTAAAAATTCGGTTAGCGGCGAGGATGCATTTCTTATCCTGACAATTCGAAGCATCATTCTAAAAAAGTTGTTCGTCTCCCTCATAAATTTCTTATTTTCATAATCTTCCACACCAAAGGCTTTAACTATCTTAACGCCCGAAATAGTCTCCTGTAAAATGCTGGTTATATCAGCCATCTTTGCTTGAATAACCGAGCTGTGGCGCCGGAGTTTCCCGCCAATCCACGCAATAATGAACATGGAAAACGGAAGAATAATTAGTGCCATTAGAGTTAAACGCCAGCTTATGCTTACCGCTATTCCAAGAAAGACTAAAATTGTTAACGGTTCTCTGATTAAATTTAGAAATGCTGCAGAAATACTCGATTGAACTACATTAACATCGTTGGTAATTCTTGAGATTAAATTTCCAACCCGTTCCATTTTAAAATAACTCATCGGCAGCTTGTGTAAATGTTTATATGCCGCATTCCTTAAATCTTTCATGGTTCCTTGCTCAACGTAAGAAAGAAAATATGCTTGCATATAGCCGAAAATATTTTTTGCTAAGAAAGCAAATAATACAAGCAGACATATTCTGAACAGTGCATCTATTTTATCACCGCTGAAAACGAATTGATTAAAGGAATCGGAAATGCTTTGTGCCGCATCTTTAACCCAATCCGGTAAAATGCTCGTGGTTTTATCGATGTTCGATGGAGTAACGGTTTTTTCCATCTTTGCAGATTCTTGAAATAGCGTATCGAGCAGCGGAATAGTAAGATAAACAGATACACCGCTGAGCACTGCAAAAAATATGGTGCACACAACAGAAAGAAGTAAATGCTTCCAGTATGGCTTTACAAAATTTAATATTCGAAAATAGGTTTTCATCAAATCTCTAATTCGTTAGGAAGAGGAATATTTATTAAACCCACACCTCCGGGGATTGTTATTTTATCCCATAATTTCATTTCAAACAGATCAAAAATGCTAATTGATGAATTTTCTCCAAATCCGTCGTCAAAAATTAAAAACTTATTAACAACAAAAAAGTTTTTTATTCCTTCACCTTCCCATTTCTTCAAAATCTTTTTTCCCTTTACGGAATAAACGATTAAGCTTGAAATATTTTGTGCTTGTGCTGAAAGTGCACCGTTTGCATGATTTTGACCGATAAGGTTTATAACCGCCATCTCGCTGTTTTTCAACCAGCCTATTCCTGTAACTTTTTTAGCTCCAGCCGAAATTATTTTTTTTTTATTTTTTATTAAATTGAATAGATAAATCGAATCAACTTCTTCAATAGGAACTACGGCAAAAAGGCTGTCGGGTGAAACAGCCAAAACTTTTTTCTTTGGAATACCCGGGTATCCGTCAATAGTTATGTCGAATGTTTGAGTTTCCTTGCCAACTTCTTCGCCGTTAAGATTAAAAAGAAAAACGGATTGAAGAACATTTGTCGCAATCGTTTTATCTATAGAATTTACAGTAAGCTTAAAAAGAGAATCAGAATCCCATCCCGTAAAAATTTGGAGCCCTGTTCCTAAATTTTCAATTAGCCGGACCGTTTGGTGTGCTTTGTCTATCATATAAAGTTTTGCACGTTCGAAGTAAGGCAATTGACCGTATTGGCTAAACTTTCTTGCTGTAATAAAATAAGCAGAACTTTTATCGGGTGAAAAAGACATCTCAATGACCCGGTCGAATGGATGACTCCAGAAGAGCGAATGTTTTTTTTCTGCCGCATTATATTTATAGACGGCGGCTTTTTTATTATACATCCCGGCAAAATAAAAACCGCCAAAGGATTCTTTTAAGATTGATATTCGGTCGAAATGGTGCAATTCAAGTTCATCATCCGTATTCTTATCGCCGCATCCGATAAAGGAAAGCATCATTACAAAACAAAATAAAAAGCTTAGTTTATACACTATCGTCCCCTGCAATTGATAAAAACACATTTAAGATCAATCGAATAAGCATCATAAAATACTTCCACAGCGGACTGTAAATAAACAGCAGCAAAATAATCGAACCGTATAAACCCAAATTTAACAAACCAGCCGTAATCTTATTCGGGAACAAATCGAACAAAATATGTGATCCGTCCAGCGGCGGAATCGGCAGCAGATTAAAGGCAAATAAAAATATATTTAAGAACACGCCGTACCAAAAAATATTTATCCAGCGCGAAGTGGGATCATCAACAGCATTAGTTAAAAAAAAGAATATTATAAAGAAGATTAGGGCAAGAATAAAATTAGAAAGAGGACCGGCAAAAGAAACCAGCGCATCGTCTTTTAACATATTTCTGAAGTTGCGTCTGTCAACGGGAACCGGTTTTGCCCAGCCTATAAGCGCAAAGCCCGACGCAAAAGCAGCAATCGGCACTATTACTGTTCCTATCAAATCAATATGTTTGAGCGGATTTAAGGTTAGCCTGCCTGCATTTTTTGCCGAGCTGTCTCCAAGCCTAAATGCGATAAATGCATGCGCATACTCATGAACTGCAATCGAAATGAAAAATAATGGCAGAAAAGTTAAAAATGATATTAATCGTTCGCTAATTTGTATCTCGGGCACTCCTAACCTCTCGGATGAAACTCTTTATGAACCTGTTTAATGTAATCCCTGTCAACGTGCGTATAAATTTGTGTTGTAGAAATATCCGCATGACCTAACATTTCCTGCACTGCTCTTAAATCAGCGCCGCCTTCAAGCAAGTGTGTGGCAAAAGAATGTCTGAAAGTATGCGGATGAACTTCTTTTTGTATCCCTGCCTTTTGAGAATATTTAACTACAATTTTCCAGATACCCATACGCGAAAGTTTAGAGCCATTTTGATTTAAAAAAACAAAACCTTCGCTTTTTGTTTTTTTTAGCAAAAGCGGTCTCCCTTTTTTCATATATTCTTCCGTCCACTTAATTGCGCTGCTGCCAATCGGCACTAATCGTTCTTTAGAACCTTTACCGAAAACTCTGATCATTTCCTCGTTTAAAAATAAATCCTGAACCTTTAAATTGATCAATTCTGAAACTCTTAAGCCGCATGCATAGAAAACTTCCAGCACTGCCTTATCTCTTAAACCAAGCTTATTTTCTGCATCCGGCTGTATTAAAATTTTCTCAACTTCGTTTACGGATAATACTCGCGGAAGATTGCGGTTTATCTTCGGAGAATCGACCCTTTCAAACGGATTCTCAACAATGTATTTGTTTGAATAAAGAAACTTAAAAAATCCTTTCAGCGATGAATGATACCTTGCAGCCGAAGTGCTGCTTAATCCTAATTTAAACAATGATTTGAAAAATGCCAGCAGATGCTCGCTTTTTATCAGCGACGGATCTGAGATGTTTCTTATCTCAAGAAAACTTTTGAAAGAATTCAGGTCGTTCTTGTATGAAATAATTGTGTTTTTCGAGAGGTTCTTTTCAAGCCGGAGGGAGGTTAAATACTCTTTTAAAAATATGTCCATTGATTATTTCTTAGGGTCTTCAATCCCTTTTTCAATTTCGTCTTGTTTCGGATACCTGATGCGGCGATGGTGCTGCCCTAATAAAATGCTTAAGAAGGCTTCCTTAATTTTATCTATATCGGCAAAAGTAAGCGGCGACTCGTCAAGCTGTCCGTCATCAATCCTTGATTGAATTATATTGTCTATAAGATTTTCAACTTTAACCGGATCGGCATCTTCTATTGATCTTACCGCAGATTCACAGCCGTCGGCAATCATAAGTATGGCTGTTTCCTTTGTATTCGGTTTAGGTCCGGGGTAACGGTATTCATTGCGGTCAACTTTTTCTTCACCGTATAATTTTACTGCCTTATCGTAGAAATATGACATTTCCATGGTGCCGTGATGCGTTGGAATAAAATCTATAATTTCCTGCGGTAAGTTATTTTCTTGTGCAAGTTGAATGCCTTCGGTAACATGCCTGCTTATTAGATTTGCGCTTTCTTCGGGCGTCAAATTTTCATGTATGTTCTGATTATTTAACTGATTTTCTACATAATTTTGAGGAGTAATAGTTTTGCCTATATCGTGGTAATATGCGCCGACACGTGCTAAGAGGGGATTTGCACCCACACGCTCTGCGGCTGTTTCGGCAAGCGTTCCCATTGTCATTGAATGATTAAAAGTGCCGGGTGCTTTTCGGGCAAGGTCTTTCAGCAGCGGGCGATCGAAGTTCGACAACTCGAGCAGCGTTAAGTCTGTAGTTATTTTGAAAAATCTTTCAAAGAAGATTAACAGTCCGTACGTTAAAACCGGACTAATAAGCGAGTTGGATCCGACAAAAGCCATTTCGATTAATATTATATCAACCGGTGCAAATCGTTCTAAACCGAAAGCAAGCACCGCAATTATGTATCCGGTTAGAATGAACAGGAAAGAGCGAAAAATTTGAGAGCGGTTTTTTATATCGCGTACCGTATAAACCGAAAGAGCGCCGGCAAAAATATGTGTGGCGGTAAACGTATAAACGTTTCCCCTCAACGCGCCAACAATTAAAGCTAAAATAATTGTGGAATAAAATCCCACTCTTGAATCGAAAATTATCGTCAACAGCATTGAGGCAGACGGAATAAATATTAGAAGCTGTAAAGGTGCCCTTATTGAAATCTGATTTACAAGATATGTAATGAAGGAAAGAAATATGAACACAATAGCAATTAATAAAATCTTCTGATTGTTGTGATAAATCTTCTTTCTGAATAAATAAATGTAAATAACAAACAACGTTATGAGGAAAGATATGTGAAGAAATTTACCTACCATTTGCAGTAATATTCCCTCGCCTCCGATTCTTTCTCCTTTCGCTTCTCTGTATGAATCGATCTTTAGTTTTACATCTTTAGTAATCCTATCGTGTTTTGCCACAATTCGTTCGTTTTCATTTACTATTCCCGAATACTGCGAGACAACATTCTGAGCTTGCACAATTTCTTCTTGAGTAAGCTGCGAACTGTAAATTATGTTCGGAAAAACAAAATGAAGTGTATATTCAAGCACAGCATCTTTAATGTCTTCCGGTAAATTAAATTCATTTAAATTATTCTTAACGACTTCCGATGCTTGGTCGGGCAGAAGGTAATTACTGCCCGGTTCTATCCTGTCAATATTTCCGGTTCTTAATGCAATGCTGTCTTTTTGTAATGACGCCGGATTAACACTCAGTATTCCGTTTTTGTAAACGTTGTTCAGCAAATTTTGAACTGCATTGAAAGCCGTTCTCATATTCACGAGCCTGCTGAGCACTAAATTTCTTTCCTGGCTTCTTACCTGTTTGAAAGTATTGAAAGAAGCAAAGCTAAGAAACGTCGGATTAAAAACTTCTTCTGAATTAACGGAAAGACTGCTATCGATAGATTTTATCAAGAAATCATTGTATCGTTTCAAAGAGTCAAGTATATCGGCAGTAGATATTCCTTCTCTTAAGAAGACAGGGTATACACCCTGTTCGGCTTCTTTCAGTTCGACACGGTAAATAGCGGCATTCTTAAAAACAGGAAAACTAAAGGATGCAATTAGATCGTCATGAATCCAAATAGAACCTTCAGACACTTCGGACTCAATGGATTCTCCTTTGGGAAACATGAGTACGATAAGCAACACCGTAACAATGCCTATCAGTATTTTAAATCGCAAACTGTCTTTAGCTTTTCTCTTTATAAAATCTTTCATTCCAGATACCAAGATTCTTCACACCTATAATATTAAAATTCGGTTAAATATTCACTACTTAATCACGGTTTTCCAGCCTTGGACAGATAAATTTTTGTAGATAATAAATACGGAAATTATTGCTGCTGCTAAGTAGATCAGTGCCGCAATAGTGTTTCCGAACAGCAAACTGCCTGTTCCAAAAAGAATGGAATAAACGAGAACTACTCCGAATATCCAATTCATAAACATTCTGAAGAAGCCGCCGTCTGCTTTTACTTCAGGAAGCTTGTCCGATATTTTCTTCCACAACCTGCCGCCGGGATAAACTCTCTTGTAAAAAGAAATTAATACCTCTTCTTTAGTCGGCGGTGTAAGATAAGTGACAACAAGCCAGACAACTGTTGTGATTGCCACAAGATAATAGAGACTGATCGGAAATTGTATTTCATAAATACGCATAAAGGGAAGAACGACAAAAGGAGTTATCATGGCTGAAATTTCGGACCAGGCATTTATTCTCCACCAAAACCATCTTAAGATTAGTACCAAGCCGACACCGGCGCCTGCCTCTAGTATAAACTCCCACGCACCGGAGATTCTTTCAATCAAAAGCGTAACCAAAATTGAAACAAACATAAGCAGGATGGTAGTTGCTCTCGAAGCAAACACGTAATGTTTTTCCTTTTTTTCTTTGGAAACAAATCGCCTATAGAAATCATTGATAACATAAGAAGTACCCCAGTTTAGCTGCGTTGCAATTGTGCTCATATATGCGGCAAAGAATGCAGCAACAAGCAAGCCCTTTAAACCTAAAGGAAGAAAATCGTTCATTGCATAAATGTATCCCATTTTCTTTTCATTTGGTCCGAGTTCGGGATAGATAATTAGCGTAGCCATACCGACTAAAACCCAGGGCCATGGTCTTATTGCATAATGAGCGATCTGAAAAAACAAAGTAGCGAATAAAGAATGTTTTTCATCCTTTGCCGACATCATTCTTTGCGCCACATAACCGCCGCCTCCCGGTTCACCTCCCGGATACCATGATGCCCACCACTGAATACCTACGTAAGCAAGAAACGCTGCAATGGATAATGCGAATGCACTTCCAACAACTCCCGTATCGCTGATAGTTGGGAAAAATTCAAATACGAATGCCGGCAGCTTTTCCTGCATTCCTGAAATACCGCCGACTTGAGATGAATTTACAACCAGCACTGCAAGAATGATTGTGCCTGTCATCGCCATAATAAATTGGAATGCGTCGGTTACTACTACTCCCCACAAACCTGATAGTGCAGAATAAATTGCAACTAACAGCATACAACCGAACACATAGAAATACACTTCAGCTTCGGGAATACCGAACATGCCAACTAATATCGACATCATAGCTTTATTTACCCAGCCCATTATAATGAGGTTCATAAACAAGCCAAGATACAGCGCGCGAAATCCTCGTAAAAATCTGGCGGGCTTTCCTGAATAACGTATTTCAGCAAATTCAACTTCCGTCATTATACCTGCGCGTCGCCATAGTTTTGCAAAGAAAAAGACTGTCAATAATCCTCCGAAGGCAAAGTTCCACCAAATCCAATTTCCGGCAATTCCGTTTCTTGCTACCAGCTCGGTAACTGCTAACGGAGTATCTGCGGCGAAGGTAGTGGCAACCATTGATAATCCGGCAAGATACCATGGTAAATTTCTTCCGGAAAGAAAAAATTCGTCGGTGCTTTTACCGGCACGTTTGGAATAGTAGAGTGCAATTCCTACTGAGAAGAGGAAGTAGGCGGCGATGATGAGATAGTCCAATAACTGCAATTTGACCTCACAATAATTTCAATTTGTTTAATGCAAATTAGTTAAGGTGAAATGCTAAAAGCAAGAAAAGTTATAAAATGAATTCTTGGGTGAATGTTATTCAAAATCACTCGGTCTCAACACTTAGTTGTATCAAGTTAGAAGTAAAATAAACACAAGGACATTAGGTGCCTAGGAATGATGTATTCTGATTTCGATCCTTTTAAATGATGAGATTTGAATCTCAAACGCTGAACACCGAAGATTTTAAACTAAGTATTTTATTCCCGGTGTTTAGAGTTCATTATCGAAAATCATTCCGGATTATTTCCCAAACTTTTATATTAAAATGAACTCAACCGATGTTTAAATTATTTTTGGCTTAAAGTTGGTGCATCGGTTATGTAACGCACTAATTGATCAATTACGAATTCTTTTTCATCAATTACTGCCTTAACCACATCACCGATTGAAATTAAGCCCGTCAATTTTCCGTTATCAATTACCGGCAAATGTCTGATTCGTTTCGTAATCATCAAAGCCATACACTCTTCGGTGGAAACATCGCTGTTTACGTACATTACTTTTGTAGACATAATTTCTTTTACCAATGTTTCTTTAGACGTTTTTCCCACCAGAATAACTTTTCTTGCGTAATCTCTTTCTGAAAGAATTCCGACCACTTCTTCACCTTCTATTACAAGCAGAGCGCCGATTCCTTTTTCCGACATCAATTGGAGAGCTTCAAAAACTGTGGAATCGAGAGAGATGGAATATACCTGTGTTCCTTTGCTTTTGAGAATTTCGCGGACGTTTTTCATATTTTAACCTCAAAGTAGTGATTGTTTGATAGCCCCGGCAATAATGAATCTATTTAGTTTAAATTACCCCGGCAGATGCGTGAGCAACATAAAATTAAAAATTTTTATTGTCAATAATTAAATAAAATATTTACGGGAAACAATAAACCTCTTTTTAACTAATTGTTTTTTCAGCCAGGCTGCATATATATTCAGCTATGCTGAGAGATGCAGTAGCAGCAGGCGATGGTGCATTGAGTACGTGTATCATTTTATCCACCATAGTTATACGAAAGTCGTCAACTAATTTCCCGTCAGGTTCAAGTGCTTGTGCCCTTACACCCGAACCTCCGGGTAATATATCGTCAGCCTCAATTGAAGGAATTAGCTTTTGGAGCGCTCTAACGAACTCAAGTTTGTTGAACGATCTTATAAACTCGGTCAAGCCCATGCGATAATATTTTGAAGCCATCTTCCAGAATCCTGTGTATGTCATCATTTCTAATGTGTCTTGTAAAGAAAAATCAAATTTTTCGTACCCTTCTCTTTTGAATGATAACACTGCATTTGGTCCGGCTTCCACTCCGCCTTTTATCATTCGGGTAAAGTGAACTCCTAAAAAAGGAAATTGCGGATCGGGAACAGGATAAATAAGATTCTTTACAAGATGCTGTTTTTCCCTTCTTAACTTATAATATTCACCGCGAAAGGGAACTATCATTAATGAAGGACTAATTCCGCACAATTTTGCAATTCGGTCTGAATAAAGACCTCCGCAGTTGATTAAGAAATGAGTTTTAATTTCTCCGCCTGAAGTTTCTAGAATTAAATAATCTTGCAACTTATTAACTGATAAAAATTTATGCCGGTATTTAATTTCCCCTCCTGCCGTTTCGAACAATTCACCCATCTTATCAGTTACTTCAACAAAATCTACTATACCGGTTTCCCCGACAAAAAGTCCTGCAATTCCTTCAACGAACGGCTCGTATTCTCTCATTTCATCTTTCGATAAAAGTTTTAATTGATGAAGTCCGTTTGCAAGACCTTTTTCATACAATTCATTTAATATGCTTATTTCATTTGCTTCAACGGCAACAACCACTTTGCCGCATTGCTCGAAGTTAATATTATTCTGTACGCAGAACTCATACATCATCTCTCTGCCGCGCACACAGTTTTTCGCTTTTAGCGATCCAGGCTTATAATACAACCCCGAATGAATTACCCCGCTGTTGTGTCCGGTTTGATGCGAAGCTAATTTTTCTTCAGCTTCAATTAAAATAATTTTGTGCTTGCCTGACTGCTGCAGAATCATTGCAGTAGCGGTTCCGATTATACCCCCGCCAATAACTGCTGCCGTGAAAATTTTATCTCCGGGCATTCGATTTTTTAATAATTTTTTCTCGAAAATTAATCCAAATAAAGCTGACAGTGAAAATATGCTTAATTTTGGGAAAACTATCCCCTTCTTAAGAAAATATTGCGATTATTTTTGCATTATCAACTATTTCATCTTAAAGATAATCCTTTAATCACCAATTAAATCCCTTCCTTTAATTACATCATTCATCAAGAACTTAAAGCTATTTGCAAACGTCAAAAACACCAAAAGGAAATAAAAGCAGCAGATTAAAATGACCTGACTGTTTTACTTTTATCTAATTAAAATGGAGAAAAAAGATGCTCAAGCATTACAATAAGTCCGGACAATACGGTAATATTTTTTTATCGGCATTACTTCTATTTTTTTTAGCTTTATTTAGTGCGTGTAGTTCGTCCGCAAGCAGCAGCGAAACGGAATATTTTTATTCGGACGAAGAAGATAATAAATACAGTCACACTTTAATTTTTTATAATGAAAACGATAACGCCCGATATAAAGTTTATCTTGACAATGGAAAGATTGTTAAAATTTACAGAAACGAAAAGCTTGTACCGGAAGAAGATATTTCTAAATATGGAGGGATGATATTCGACGAACTTGACCGCTTAAGAAAAGATAAGGATGATTTAGCCGAACAAATAAAAATCTTCAAGTTCGATACAAAAAAATCGAAAGAGGAATTGAAGAAACTTAAAGAGAGAATGCGGGATGAGCATAGCCGCTTTTTCGAATTTGAATTCGATAAGGAAAAGTTTAAGGAAGAAATGGACAGATTGAAGGAGGAATTAAAAGGTATCGATTCACAAAAAATAAGAATTAAATTTGACCGGAAAACTTTTAGAGAAAACATCCGTGAACTAACTGAAAATCTAAGACGTTTCCACATTCCGCCGAAGAAATTCAAAATTGAATTAGATATGCACGACTTGGACCGAAATATGAAAGAGTTAGGCGAAGAAATAAAGAAGCTGCATTTTGAATTTGATCCCATTGAAATCGAATTGCCTGATTTAAAAGAAAATTTGGATGAAATAAAAATCGAGTTAAATAGTGTTAAAAAGGAATTGAAGGGTGTAAAAAAAGAAATAAAGAAGCTTAATGACTTTTTAGATGATGTACGAGTTGAGCTGGTAAATGATAACATTATTGAAGACGATGAGGATGATTTTGATTTTGAACTAACACCCGACGTCTTGCGTGTTAATGGTGAAGAAGTTTCATCTGAGCTGTTACCGAAATATCAAGAATTGTATAAAAAACACTTCGGGAAAGAAATTGAAAAGGATATGAAAATAAAAATACAGCGGTAGCATAACCACTTGTGCAACTATGTTGTTTTATTCTAAGGAGGTTTGTAGAATGGCGCAATAATGTTTTCTTTTTGTACTAATTCATTATTTGTCAGGTATACTGAACTCCGGATTTCTTAACTTCGAGCAGTAAGACTTGATTTTGTTTTTGCGCTTATGGATATAATTTTAGCCACTCTTTGTGCAGCATTGAATAGACCGCTAAGTCTCTAAAGTTATCTTGCAGAAAAAAGCCAGCCCGCTCTAATCCTTCGTAAGAAAAAGAGAGCCGCTCCGGGATATTTCTGCTCTTGAGATTTTCTTTAACGCACTTAATCACTATCCTGTTAAGATCAAGTTGATTGAATGCATAATCGAGACATATTTTACATGCGGCTGTCATAATACCCCTGCCTTGAAATTTTTCATGAAGCCAATATCCAATTTCTGCTTTTCTGTTCAGATGATCGCCGCCGTGTAAGTCGATTAATCCGACTATTGCCCCGTAATATTTAACCGTGAAAATTTCCCTGCCGGAAAAAACATCCTTTCCCTCATTAGCCCGTATATAATCTTCGGTGTCGCGAACTGTTCTGGTATAGTCAGCCCAAGGCAGCCACTCTGCTAAATAAGCGCGGCATGAAACAATAAGTCTGAATATTTCTTCTGCGTCACCAACACGGATGGGTCTAATTTCGATTGAATCTGTCATTGCCGGTTCGTCCTATTTTCATCGAATGTGTACATCAACTGAACCAACCCGCTTGAATAAGTTTTTACATCCATTAATTCAAGTTGAATTCGCTCGCGAAGATTTCCGAACAACTGCTTGCCGCAGCCAAGAAGTATTGGATGAACCGCTAGCTGAAGCTCATCCACCAATTCTTCGTTAATCATACTTTCGGTTAAAGCCGCTCCGCCAAAAAGCCAAACATCTTTCCCATTTCGATTCTTAATTGCTTCAACTTCTTTTTTCAGATCACCGCTGATTATTTGAAAATTCTTTCCTGCATTTATTAATGTACTTGAAAAGATAAATTTTTTTTTATCGGGAAAAGGATTTTTATCAGAGCTAATCAATTGTTCATAACTTTTTCTGCCAAGAAAAATGGTATCAATACGCTTCATAAAAGCGGACATGCCATAATCTTGATCGATAAAGCACCAATCATATTCGCCATTTGGACCTTCGATAAAGCCGTCAAGGCTTACTGCGAGATTTAAAATTACCTTACGCATATTAGCTTACTTTCAAATTATACATGATTGGGATTTTGCTTGAGATATTATTTACAGAGCACGGTGTAAAATAATAACATGTTGAAATCAAACCAAGCAAGCGGAGATATCGCAATTATAAAATGTTTCCGGGTAAAATATTGACAGGTGATTTGATGTGGCTTTGGGTATTTGTAAATTTTATCTCAAATCAAATCGGATTGTAACGGGTCAAAAGAATTCCCCACTTTTAATTACTCTTTCTTTCTGTCATATATGTGATTATGATTTAATATATGCAATTAGATAAAAATATATCTAAAATATATGGGTGAAATATTTATTGTACCTCACGTGTTTTCTCTCTCTCATTTCTTATTGGTCTCGTTTCTGTCCTTATTTTAGCTTTTTCCCTTTGAGCAATTATCGCCTTCTTTTTTTCACAAAGCAAAGGTACTATTCAATGGGCAAAGGTTTCCTTGTGGATTATAAATCTTATCTTAATCTTCTTAAATCGAGTAAATTCTTTTAGTTTATTACTTGGATGCACTGTTGGATGGTTGGACAATTTTGCAATCCGATTGCAAATTTGTTCAGGAATCTATATACAGAGTAAACAAATAGTATTATCTATAATTACATAGTGCGTGAATACTTTGCTTTATCTTCCTTCCGCTCAATATAGCCGTCAAAATTCATAGCAATGTTGCGGATGAGCAACCGACCCATATCCGTTACTTCCAATTTGTTGCCGTCTACATTTACCAATTCATCTGCCTGCATTTCTTTGAGGTTATTCAATCCCCATGCAAAGTAATCCTTAAAGTTTATCCCGAACTTTTCTTCTACACCGGAAAAGTCCAATTCAAAGTTGCACATTAAGCGCATGATAACGTATCTTCTTATTGTGTCGTCTTCTGTTAGTTTATATCCTTTTACTGTGGGAATTCTTTCGTTATCGAGTGCGTCATAATATTCTTTTTCGGTTTTGTAATTTTGTGCATAAATTTTCTGGAGCTGACTGATGCCTGTAATTCCCATTGCATAAAGGTCGGCATCGGCATTGGTGCTGTAACCCTGAAAATTGCGGTACAGATTTTTCTCCCGCAGAGCAATTGCTAATTCATCATCCGGTTT
This sequence comes from Ignavibacteriales bacterium, assembly GCA_020061465.1. Lineage (GTDB taxonomy): Bacteria > Bacteroidota > Ignavibacteria > Ignavibacteriales > Ignavibacteriaceae > JAGUYG01. The sequence goes on along the minus strand of JAGUYG010000022.1, from coordinate 65,855 downwards.
GGCAAAGTGATCCATACCGATGAAAATATATCCCGCACTTGTAAGCTTTTCTATAGTCATCTTCAAAATATTTAGCTTTACTTCCGGCGCAGGTAAATCTTCTGCATGAATTAGCGCCATGTGCTTCTTCAACCAGGGTACATGCGCATAATTGAATACTGCTATTCTGTCAGGCGAGATATTAATTATCTTATCGACGGTATCGGCAAATGTTTCAACGGATTGAAAAGGAAGTCCGTAAATCAAATCGAGATTAATGCTTTGAAATCCTAATTCTCTCACCCATTCAACTGTTTGCCTTGTGATGTCTTCCGGTTGAATACGGTTTACTGCCTTCTGAACTATCTCGTTAAAATCCTGCACACCCATACTAATTCTATTAAAACCATTATATCGCAGCGCTTCAAGGTGAGCTTTGGTCAAACCGCGCGGATCAATTTCACAGCCGTTCTCTGAGCCACCTGAATCATCATTCCTAAATTGAAATGACGTTTGAATAAAAGAAGCAAGGTCAGCAATTTCATCGGGATCGAGGTGTGTAGGTGTACCACCGCCCCAATGAAGCTGTGTTACTTTTCTATCCGGCAGCAGGTAGCTTCTAATTAAATCAATTTCTTTTTTTATGTAGTCGACATATTTCTTTACGCGATCTCTGTTTCTTGTTATTATCATATTACACCCGCAAAAGAAACAGAGTGTGTCGCAGTAGGGTAAATGAAAGTAAAGTGAAAGGTTGGGTAAATTTTCACCGTAATTAGTTTTTACTATCTCGTCCAGAAAATCTTCATGCGTAAAGATTTCGGTAAACTGCGGTGCAGTCGGGTAGCTTGTATAGCGTGGTCCCGGCTGATCGTATTTTTTATATTTTGCTAAATCTATTTCTAACATATTTTTTTCCTATTCTTATCACTCAGAACAATTCAGAATAATCCCTCTAAGTTTATTTATTTCTTTTTTAATCATACTTTTTGTGTTTCCGGAACGTTAGGATGAAATACTGCGCTTTTTTCCTTAACGAAACGAACAAGCGCTTTTACTTTTTCCGGTTCAATATCCGGCAGAATACCGTGACCAAGATTAAATATATGTCCGCTGCCTTTACCGAATGACCGCAGCACGTTTACGGTTTCTTCTTTAATTTTTTCCACCGGGGCATAAAGGACTGTCGGATCTAAATTACCTTGAAGTGCAACTCTATCTCCAATTTTGCTTCTTACTTCTTCTAGATTCATTGTCCAATCTAATCCAATAACATCAGCGCCTGAATTAGTTAGCTGCACCAGACCAAAGTGAACACCTTTACAGAAAACGACAATAGGTTCATCTTTTCTTTTAACCTGCGAAATAACTTTTGTTATGTAATTAAGAGAAAACTCCTGAAAGTCGCTTTGTGAAAGGATTCCTCCCCAAGTGTCGAATATTTGAACTGCATCTGCCCCGGCACAAATTTTTGCCGAAAGATAATCCGCAATTACATCCGACAATTTATTCAGTATTGAATGGGCAAGAGCAGGGTCGTTATAAATCATTCTTTTAACGTTAGAAAAATTTTTAGAGCCTTTCCCCTCAACCATGTAAGTCAACAATGTCCACGGTGAACCGCTGAATCCGATTAAAGGAACTCTGCCGTTCAATTCTTTTTTTGTCAATTCCACTGCATCAAGAACAAATTTTAATTCTTTATCCGGATCAATTCTTTTTAATTTTTTTGCATCATCTTCAGAACGAATCGGTTGATGGAATACAGGCCCCTTGCTTTCAATTAATTCAAGATGCATTCCCATTGCTTCGGGTATTACAAGTATATCCGAAAAAAGAATTGCAGCATCCACACCCAAAATATCAACAGGCTGAATTGTAACTTTAGCAGCTAATTCGGGTGTTTTGCACATTGTAAGAAAATCGTACTTTTCCCGCACCGCTCTATATTCCGGAAGGTACCTGCCTGCCTGACGCATTATCCATATTGGAGTGCGTTTAACGGGAAGTCTTTTACATGCTCTTATAAATAAGTCGTTCTTTGGGTTACTCAATCTCTCTCCATAGTTGTTTATTTGTTCTTGTAAAAATCAATTGATGCTTTAATTAGTCCGTCGATAGTAAATTCGTCTGGCATGATTGTGACCTTTACGTTCTTACTTTCGATTGCGGCTTTTGTTGTTGGACCGATGGCGGCAACATCAAATTTTGTGAAATACTCACCGGGGTTTTGAATTTTCAATATCTCTAAGAAGTTATCAAAAGTCGAAGGACTTGTGAATACGAATAAATCCGGTTTCTTCAATTTTAACAATTCTATATTATCGTTTATGATTTCAGACGATGGGAGCGCAACATTATAAACTACTGCAGTTTTAATTACAGCACCAAGCTCTTTTAACCCGATAGGCAATTCTTCTCTCCCTATCGCTGAACGGGGAACGAAGATTATTTTTTCGTTTAGATTGTACTTAATTAATTCTTCCACAACACCTTTACTGCTGAATTTAGCCGGAATAATATGAACAGGAATACCCATGCGTTCACAAACGGCAGCAGTTTTATTTCCGATTGCTACTACTTTACTCTTCTCATAATCCGGCTTAAAGCTTAGTTCATTGCATCTCTTGCTGAACATTTTCACCGCGTGTGCTGAGGTAAATATTATAAAATCGATTCCTTCCGGGGATGTGATAATCGAATCGAATTCTTCCCAATCAGCCGGTGGCACAATATCAAGCGTGGGAAAAATAATGACATCGGCGCCTAACTGTCTAAAAGCCTCGGAAGATTCTTTGGATTGTTCAATGCTTCTGGTTATTACAATAGTTTTATTTTTGAGAGGCAGTGTTTTATTGTCATCGCGACTGCCTATCAGACCATGAAGAATAAATTCATAAACGTTCTCTCTTTCGCTTACCATTTGTATTTCATCGTAATTTTTTTCGATGCCGCGGTACACTGCGCCGTAAAGACTTCCGAGCACAAGCTCAACAGCAAATTGTTCGTCAACATTTCTGAAGAATCTTTCTGTTTTACCCTTATTTAGTATTCTGTAAAAAATTTTTTTTAATTCGGTTTCGAGATTATTCAATTCTGCGCATAATTCATTTTCTGCGTTTAATGATTCCTTTCTATACATCAAGAAGAAATGTTTGTATTTCATCATGAACATGTAAAGATGAATAATAAAAGACTTAAGCGAGTCGAAGCTGCTCATCTCGGTGCTTATCTTCTCCCTTAAAGATGAAATTAATTTTTCCATCCGCAATTGCATTATAGAGAAATATAATTCTTCTTTTGATTCGTAATAATTATACACAGTGCCTTTAGCAATAGATGCAAGCTTCGCCACATCATCCATCATTACTTCATGATAATTCTTTTGAGCAAACAATAGCGATGCGGCTTCGATAATCTTTTTTCGCTTTAAACTTTTTTTGCTTTCTGTTTTATTAAGTTCCTTTGTGACCATCAATTAATTCCTCAATTGATATTTCATCTTCTAACATTTTTGTAGATTTCATCTAAAATTTCCTTTGCACCGGCTTTCATAAGATCTTTGGCAAGGTTTTTCCCTAATTTTTCCGGTGAGTTTTTACTGCCGCGCATTTTTTTTCTAAAAGTTACCGTGCCATCAACCGAGCCGACCATTGCATCCAAATACAATCCGTTCGACTTAACTTCGGCACATGCGCCTATCGGCACCTGACATCCTCCTTCCAAGGTGCTGAGTAAACTTCTTTCAGCCGTTACTGCTTTATACGTATCTTCATCATGAATTGATTTAAGAAGTTCAATTACGAAATTATTCTTCTCATGAACTTCAATTCCGAGCGCACCCTGTCCCACGGCAGGCAAGAATTCATCTACGGATATGTATGAAGAAATATATTTTTGAAGCTTCAGTCTTTCCACACCGGCGCGTGCGAGAATAATGGCATCCCAATTCGATTTAAGAAATGTTTGAATCCTCGACGGTACATTGCCGCGTAACTCTTTAATTGAGATATCGGGTCTCAAGTGAAGCAATTGGCATTTTCTTCTTAAAGAACCTGTTCCAACCACAGCATTTTCTTTTAGAGTTTGAATTGTAATTCCCTTCTTACGAGCAATCAAAACGTCTTCAACGGGATGACGTTTTGTAACTGCCGCCAAAATTAATCTTTCTGGAAGCTTGGTTTGTAAATCTTTCAGGCTATGAACGGCGATATCTATTTCATTATTCAACAATGCAAACTCAAGCTCTTTAGTAAATAGATATTTATCGCCGATTTTAGAAAGGGCAACATCTAAAATTTTGTCACCCTTTGTTTTAATAATCTTAATTTGAATTGAAATATTTCGGTGTTTCTTTGCAAGCTGCTTCTTTACAAAATTTGCCTGCCACAATGCTAATTCGCTTCCTCGAGAACCTATTATAATATTATGCCTCAAGTTTACTCTCCCTCATCTGTGCTGTTATCTATTCTAAATAAATCACGAATGATACTTATTTTTATTGCACTCTCTTCTGTATTAATACCCGATTCGGTAATTTTTTTTAATTCAATTGTCGGAGTGTGCAATATCTTATTTATTATTCGTTTTGTAACTATCTCAAGTTTCTCTTTATCCTCATCCGAAAAACGGTTAATGTTTTTACTAACTTCCTCGGCGCGGATTTGCTCAAAGTATTCTCTTAGGTTTTTTATAGTCGGTGCAATTTGCAGTGAATTATACCAGCTAAAAAATGCTGTTAGTTCTTCCATTACAATTTTTTCAACTTTTGGTATTTCCATTTTTCGCTTTGCAAGATTCTGCTCAACGATTATGTTCATTGAATCAATATCATGATAAAAGACATAATCAATTTCTTTTACTTTCGGATCGATATCCCTTGGTACAGCGATATCCATTAGAATTGTCGGAGAAAAATTACGCTTCTTCATGGCGGTATTAATATCATTAAAAGAAAGGATAAAATCCGGTGAGCTTGTAGCACTTAATACGATGTCGAATTCTGCCAAATTATTTTTAAAATTATCGAAGGGAATGATTTTAGCATTCAACGCCGCCGCTAATTTTTCTGCGCGCTGGATTGTTCGATTGGTTAAAGAGAGCTTCCCGATTCCTTTATCTCTAAGATGCTTTGCGGCAATTTCACCTGTTTCACCGGTACCAATTACGAGCGCGGATTTTTTACTTAAGTTAGAAAAGATTTTTTCAATCAATTGAACGGCAGCATAGCTTACTGTAACAGCGCCTTCACTAATCTCAGTTTCAGTAATTGCTCGTTTACCGGTTTTTATTGCCGAATCAAAAACCCTTTTCATTAAGAAGCCGGTAAACTGTAAATCCTCTGCAAATTGAAACGAATCCTTTACCTGGTGATAAATTTGGTTATCGCCGATCAGAAGCGAATCGATACCCGAAATCACTTTAAACAGATGACGAACTGCACCACAGGAAAAATAGTTGTTAAAATGCTCTGAGGCTATTCCATCAACGGGTTTGAGGCTTATTAAAAATTTTTGTAATTCTAAATAACTTGTGTTGGTGTCTTTGGGAATTCCATAGATTTCTGTTCGGTTACACGTAGAGAGGACCAGCCCTTCGTTAAATAAACTTTTTTTCAATCCATCGATGGCTGCTTTTATTTCATCATTGTTTAAATAAATCGCTTCCCGTAACTCTACAGGTGCGGTATGATGACTAATTGAAACGGCTAATAAATTCATATCTTAATAGAATGAATGAAAACTTTGTGCTAAGAAATTTGTCAACATGGTTGAAAAGATTGCAATTATGAATCCTATGATTGAAAGCGTAATAACTTTTTTACCCTGCCAATTCGCAAACACTTTGCTTGCAATTCCGATCCCGTATAAAATCCAAACAACGAAACTGCTAATTAATTTAGGATCAGCTAACGAAAAATCGGGAAAAGCCGTAGGCAGCCAAATAGTTCCGATGGTCATAGCAATGGTAAGCGCTGCAAATCCGATTACTGCAGCATAAAAACTTAATTTCTCGAGTATTTCGAGGCTTGGTAAACGGTTAAAGACAAGTCCGAATTTGTTGAGTTTTATTTCCTTAAATAGAATCAGATAAAGAATGCCGTACACCGCAGAAATAGTAAAACCCGCATAACCTAATAATGCAGTAAGCACATGCGATCCAAGGAGATTGCTGCGGAGTACTTCCCTAACTTCAACCAAGTCCTCAATAAAAATAGTTGAGATAAATTGAAATAGGATAGATATAACAATTATAAACGGACCGGTTCCCCTAATATCTGTTGCAAGCTCAAGAATGAAATATGAGAAGCTTACCGCAAATGCAAGCACAGTGAATATTTCAAATACGTTTGTAATGGGTGGATGATTAAATTCTATGGTTCTGATTAGGAGATAAAAGAAATGAAAAATTACAGCAAAAAAAAGAAACAGCCTTTTAGAATTTGAAAACTTCTTTCCCCCCTTCATAAAATCATACGAATAAATTATGAATGCGATTACGTAGAGGATAGGCAGTAAGATGTTAACTACCGCAATTAACGGCTTCATGGAATTCCTGTTAAAATATTCGCTGCAAAATTAAATAAATGCCAAATGCTAAACAATAGAATTGACTTTTTGGTCAAAATAAAATCGGGCTAGGCTCTGCAACCGTCTGAGCTTAGATAAAAACACCTGGAATCAAAAAAATTTTACGAATAGAGCATTGTTTCCATATTACAAATTGAACTCATAAGTCAAAATGCTAATTATGATCTTGCCCGCCTCTGACACAATTTCGGAATAATCCCGAAGACTTTCCCAAAAGAACTTTCACTTAATTGTGTTGAATCCGGGTTAATTTCCGAGGATTATCGGCAGACCGTCTTTTCCTGATCCAACTACTACAATCTTAGAATTTGGCGAGCTGGCAAGTTTTTCGGTAGCCTCGATTCCTTTCCATTTAAGTAGTTGTTCGCTAATTCCTTTCGAAACAATCTCCTGAAAATCTGCAATACCCTTAGCCTCGATTCTTTTTCTTTCTGCTTCCTGTTTTTCGCGTTCAAGCACAAATTGCATACGCTGGCTTTCTTGCTCTGATTTCAATTTTTCTTCGATCGCCGCAGTTAAACCTGGGGGTAAAATAATTTGACGAAGCGGAGCGTTCTCTAAAGTTATGCCGCGAGGTTTAATAAGCTTTGATAATTCTTCTTCCATCTGTTTGGCGAGTAATTCTCTTTCGGCTGTATATAGTGCACGGGCTTCGAACCTGGCAGTTACACCCCGTACAACGGAACGAAATTGCGGAACAACGATTCGCTGTACGTAATCTTCACCGACTGTTTTGTAAATTTTGTTTGCATTTTCAAAGCTTAAACTAAACAATAAGCTTATTTCAAGCTGCACACTTAATCCTTCCTTTGAAGGCACTATCATCTCTTCCCGAAGTTCCTGTGTTCGGGCATCAAATTTTACAATATTAGCCATTGGATTTACCAAATTGACACCCGGCTTTAGGGTATTATCACTAACCACACCAAAAAAATCTATTACACCCACGTGCCCTGCCGGAATAATCGTCCAAAATTGCAGAACTGCGATAAGTATTGCAATTGCCAATCCCATCAGTGCGAAAGTGGCTTCGGGCTTATTAAATCTTTTTTTGGCATTTACATAAACAAAGAATGCCACAACTGCTGCTAGTACGGCTACTATGAATAACATATTTTTATCCTCCCTAATTCATTTGTGAATTTTTGTTCACAATATAGCATTAGTTTGATAGAATTTAAACTTCTAATCCGGAGGATATGTTTTTTTGCATTATTGTTTGCGATTGCGGGTTGGTTTTGACAGCTTATTCATTGTTCGGAATTTATCGTTGAACGATGATGTGCATTTAAACTTATGTTATCTTAGTCGAGATCAATGGTTGTGGATATAAAAAGCCTAGTTTTTTGCACTCGTTTACTGCGCTTTTAACTTAATAGTGTTATATTCTCAAAAAATAATTTTATTTTATTTTTGTAATTAGATTGAATGATTACTGATAACAGAGGGCACTCTTTTTTCATACAGAAATGATTAGGTATTAAACAAAATTTATTTTTGCGGCGATTACGAGGATTTTTGGTTAATAAAAAAGCCACGCGGGATGTGGCTTATACTCAAAAAAAAATTTTATTTAGTGAGCGCGGGCGGGCTCGAACCACCGACCCTCTGCTTAAAAGGCAGATGCTCTACCCCTGAGCTACGCGCCCGGCGCCGAACACAACGAAAAAGAATGGGCTAAAAGACTTGAAAGACCATTATTGTTTTTATTTAGTCCGATTAAAAATGATTTAAACAGTTTTTGATTTTCATTTTTAACGTACCATGGTAATTTTTCAAGATCAACATTACCATCGCTTAAAATTACTCCAATACTTTTCTTTTCAAAGAGTGATCTATTTTCAAAGAGCGCTGCAACAGGCACTGCAGATGATGGCTCAATAATTATTTTCATTCTTTCCCAAATATATTTCATCGCATTAATTATTGAGTTTTCCTCAACAGTAATAATCCTATCAACATAACTTTGTATGATTGGAAAAGTTTTATTGCCAAGCGAAGTAAGCAATCCATCAGCAATAGTTTTCGGATTAACAGAGGGAATTATCTTTCCTTCCAGTTTTGATCTAAAAGCATCATCAGCTCCTTTGGGTTCTGTTCCAATTATCATTGTTGATTTAGAAACAAATGAAACACTCAAAGCAGTTCCGCTCAATAATCCTCCCCCGCCAACCGGTGCAAGCATAAAATCAAGTTCTGGAATTACATCTATAAATTCTAATGATGCAGTTGCCTGTCCTGCAATTACTCTATAATCATTATATGGATGAATCACAACCGCTCCATTATTGGTAACGACTTGTTCGAGAGTTGTTTCACGCGATTCTAAAGTTGGTTCGCAAAAAGTAATAATTCCGCCGTAATTTTCGACAGCTTTTATCTTAATTGACGATGCATTATTCGGCATAACTATGTAGGCAGAAGTTCCTCTAATCTTCGCAGCAAGACTTATTGCGGCGGCATGATTTCCCGACGAATGTGTTGCTACACCCCGTTTGGCTTCAGCTTTAGTTAATGAGAAAACTGCGTTTGAAGCACCACGGAATTTAAATACACCGGCTTTCTGAAAATTTTCGCATTTAAAGAATACTTTAGTATTTAATAATTGATTTAAGCTTGAAGAAGTTAAAACAGGCGTGCGATGAACAAATGGTTTTATTCTTTTTGAAGTTTCATAAATTGTATCAAGATTTGGCTGCGCTAACATTTATTAATCCAATAATTCAAAAATGATTTGAAGTACTTTTAAATTTATCAAAATGTTTTAAGATTAGATTAAGAATATCAATAAAAACTTAATTTATCGTTGTAGTTTTTTTATCTTTTTTCGATTCTTTATTTTAAAACGTAAATAAAATAACACAATGAAATGCTAAGACAGGCAAAAAATGGAAAATTAATGATCGAGATACTTCCCGATAAATGCGATTTCTGCGGATGCTGCGTTGGAGTCTGTCCGGAAGATGCAATTGAATTAAAAGAAGCTGAAATTTTTATAATTGATAAAAGTTGCACTAACTGTTGTAAGTGTGTTTGGAGCTGTCCTATTGAAGTTATAAGATTTAATAGAAATGGAGTTACAAGCAATTAAAAATGAAAAATGAATACGATGTTATAGTTGTAGGCGCCGGTCCTGCCGGTTCAATGGCTGCCCGGTTTGCTGCTGAACAAGAAGTATCTGTTTTAATGCTTGAAAAGGATAGAGATGTCGGTTATCCTGTTAGATGTGGTGAAGCTGTCAGCAAAAAGGGGCTTGAAGAATTTATATCGCCGGATGAAAAATGGATTGCTGCAAAAATTAGTAAATTTTCATTTACTGCCCCGGATAAAACTGAAGTTATTATTGAATTTGGTGAAGCTGGTTATGTATTAGAACGGAGAATATTCGATTACGCACTTGCAAGAACCGCTTCCGATGCGGGCGCCGAAATATTAACGCGCGCTTATGTAAATGGACTTTTAATAGAAAATGATTCTGTCTGCGGTGTTAAATATGAATATCGTGGAGAACAGAAAGAAATAAAAAGTAAAATAGTAATTGCCGCAGATGGAGTTGAATCCCGCATTGGAAGATGGGCTGGATTAGAAACATTTGTAGATTTTCGAGATATGGAATCTGCAGTACAAATAACAGCCGCAAATATTAATGTAGATCAGCAGACTCTATATTTTTATTTTGGAAAAGACGTTGCGCCGCATGGATATTTTTGGATTTTTCCCAAAGGAAATAACACTGCTAATATTGGACTTGGCGTCAGCGGTATAGTGGGGAAGAAAAAATCAGCACTTTCTTATTTAAATGATTTTATGGAAACTCATTATCCGGGGGCGCCAGTATTAACTTCAATTGCAGGCGGCGTACCATGCTGTCCAACATTAAATAAAATTTCTGCACCCGGTATTATGCTTGTTGGAGATGCAGCCCGGCAGGTAAATCCACTTAGTGGAGGTGGAATTTCCAGCGGAATGATCGGAGGTAGTATTGCTGGAAAAATAGCTGGTGAAGCAATAAAGCAAAAACAACTTGAACTTGTTTTAACTTATGATAAAGCATGGCATAACAGGCAGGGATACAAACATGAAATTTACAACAGAATAAAAAACGGCATTTACAATTTCTCTGATGAAAAGCTTAATAACATTGCTTTAACTTTTTCCGGTGTGTCATTAAATAAACGAACTCTTGGAAGACTTTTTAGAATTGCCTTATTAAACCAGCCGTCATTGTTAATTGATGTAGCAAAGGTATTTATTTAAAATAATTTCCCGATTCAAAATAACTCTGTACCCCAGGCTATATGCGGTCTACCACTTTTTCAAGATGAATGACATATCATTATTGAAGAAAAAAATAGCTGGGATTTAATTTTTCCAGCCCACTTTTTTTAACTCCTACTAATTCTAGATTCAATTATTCCTTATTGAGTGGTTTGATAATTATTAATTTCCCTCGACTGTTTTTTTTGATTCTGGTACCACAAAAAGAAATCACTTTATGAAATTATAGATTCATGCAAAGCAAAAGAACAATCGATAAGTGCTAAGAATTTAAGAAGTTGAAAATTGAAGAGGGTTTTTGGATAGGAAAATATTTTGACTTAAGTTAAAAAAGGGGGGCGAAGCTCTCTAAAAATTTACTTCAACAAAATTATTTTTTGGTCCTTACAAAATCTTTTGCAACTGGTTTATAGAAATCAACTCGGCTCGGCAAATTTGTTACGTACCAAGTTACTTCAAAAATACCAGCTTCTTTTTCTTCACTTAGCACTATTTTTATCTTTATTTCTGAGACTTGATGATTTGAATTTACCTTTTCTCATTTCCAAAGTTTCGCGAAATCAACTTCTATTAAAAGTGAATTTTAAAGAATATATACCATACAATGAGCTTAGTGCAATTTGGGGGGATTGGTGATGTACTTATTTTCTGGGAGTGCCTAATGGTTTGCGATTTTAGATACAATGGAAGCGTCCTTATAAATGACACTTACACTAACAAAAGACGGCAGATCTTTAATCACAACTGCATTATACTTAGATAGCAATGACGAAAAATGTTTCAGACTATTTTCTGGAAAGGTTATAAAGGCTTGATTTAATTCATCAACCGATGCAGTTATATTCGTTGATGTAATCAGGGGGTTCAAAGTGAATAAACAAATATCTTTAGGGTGATGCGTTTTAATAATTGCCAAATTGAACTCATAAATTGCCGAATTATTTTTTGATTAGTAGAAAAAATTGTTGGAATTTTATAAATGAGCATTGATTTATTTTTCAAATTTTAACAGCAATGATAATGAGTTAATGTTAGTATTACTTAGTTTACCTTCAACTCGAGAATCTAGCAATATTCTTGCATGATCTACTGAAATAATTAATCTCATATAACACCATAATAATTTTTGCGGCTTTTATACGTGTGATCAACTAAATTTTCCAATTTTATCATGCGAAAAAACTTGATATCCATTCTTAAAAATATTGTTAGTAAGTATAGTGGTGTTAATAAAAAATTCAAAAGTCCTACAAAGCATTTTCAAAACTTATGGGTGCTCTGCTGTACCATTTTGTAATTATAAATTAATTCTTTTAAAACCTTTACACTTTTTTACCATTAAAGCTATAGGATGTTCTCCTAATTGAACATGGACTCTTATTAAAGTCTGCCTCTTTCAGTAGCATCTTTAAGATCTTCATTTGCAAAAATTGCAATCTCAACTCTTCTGTTAAGGCTCTTTCCGTAATCAGTTTCATTTGATGCTACCGGTTCGTTTTCGCCTAATCCGATAACCGACAATCTTGAGGAAGAAATTCCTTGTATCCTTGCATAATCTGAAACTGATTCAGCCCTTCTTTCGGATAATAATTGATTGTATTGCTCTGCACCATCAGAATCGGTATGGCCTGTTACCAGAATATTTGTATCAGGGTATTTGTTAAGAATAACAGCAAGTTTACTGATATTAGTTTTAGCCCGAGGCTCAAGCGTTGAGGAATCAAATTTAAATAAGATCCCCGAATCGAAAGTAATTTTTATACCTTCGCCAACTCTTTCAATTTTTGCTCCTGCAATATCATTCTCCATTTCTTCGGCTTGCTTATCCATATAGTTTCCAATCAAAGCTCCTGCAGTACCACCAACAGCGGCACCTATTATTGCGCCCAATACGGTATTACCTAATTGATCACCAATAACTCCGCCAACCACACCACCCGCAACTCCGCCGATAACTCCTCCTTTAACGGTATTACTTGCGCCGCAGCCGTAGATAAAAACAGATACAGCTAATGCTAATGCCGAAATTAAAATTATACCTTTTATTTTTTTCATTTTATCTCTCCATTTATTATTTAGAACAATTCTTTATTTCTTTTAACCGGCTTTATAAATAACAGAAGCGGCTTTAACTGTGCCGCTTCTGAAAATAATATTTACAACCTTATAATATCTACCGGTTATTATTTTGAAAGCAATATTATCTCAACTCTTCTATTCATAGCTCTTCCCTCATCTGTATCGTTAGTAGCAATTGGTCGATCTTTACCATATCCTATTATTTTCAGATCATTTCTATTAACGCCTTGGCTTACAAGGTAGTCTACGACGGATTGAGCTCTTTGTTTTGAAAGATTTAAATTATAACTGGCTGAACCAACTCCATCGGTATGTCCAGCGATTTCCCATTTCCATCCAGGATTTTCATTCATAGTATGTGCAAGCTCGTTAAGCATAGTATACGCATTAGGGAGGAGTTTTGACTTATCAAACTCAAAATTTGTATCTCCGCTGAGAACAAAAGTTTCTCCCGGCTCTATAATAATTATAGTTTCTTTCTCAAGAGGACATCCTTCAGAATTTACCTGAACACCTTTTGGTGTGTTAGGGCATTTATCAAGATAGTCTGGAACGCCATCGCCGTCAGAATCAACCGGGCAGCCGCTAGCATCTACTCGAACGCCCGAAGGTGTGTTAGAACATTTATCAAGATAATCTGGAACGCCATCGCCGTCCGAATCAACCGGGCAGCCGCTAGCATCTACTTTAACTCCGGAAGGTGTGTTAGAGCATTTATCGAGGTAATCAGGAACACCGTCGCCGTCCGAATCAATCGGGCAGCCGCTAGCATCTACTTTAACTCCGGAAGGTGTATTAGGGCATTTATCCAAATAATTAGGAACGCCGTCGCCGTCCGAATCAATCGGGCAGCCAAATTCATCTACTTGAACTCCGAGAGGAGTATCCGGGCAGGCATCTATGTTATCGGGAACACCGTCACCGTCAGAATCAAGACGACCGCCAATGTAAAATGTCAAGCCGCCTAATCCGTACAGTGCAAAATCATTTGACCCGGTAGGATTAACAGCATCCCAATCATCCTTCGTACCAAATTGTGCACCGGCTGAGATATTTAAGCTGATGTGTCTTGACAATAAAAATTTCATCCCGCTTTCGAGATGATAGTTTACAATCGCTTCATCAAATCCTCTTCCTGCATACGGAAGATCAATGCTTTGTGCATCTCTCGGATTAAACCATTGATATGAAGCGCCGAGAAATACAAATGGAAAAACAGCATCCGCAATTGGGAAAGTATATGAAAATCCTCCGCCAACATTTTGAGTTGAGGTCCTGAATATATTAGGATATACTACACCGGCCGGGGGGGAGGGGGAGCCTTTCCCACCGATAAATCCGCCAGCGTAAAATGCTCTAATGCCAAAAATACCCGCAGAAGTTGTAGGGAAAAAATATTCAATGCTTCCCCTTCCTAAAACTTCTGGTTTTGGGTTATCATAATCTGTGAAGCCGAGTGTCAAACCCGCATCAGCAGTAAAGCTAATTACTCCCGAAAATTTATGATATTTTCCTAGCTGTTGGGAATAACTTATCGTTGCTAATAAAACTAGCAGTAATAACAATTTTTTCATAACTAAGTTCCTTCTAATGTTTGTTGATAAAAATTCTTTTCCTAAAACAAATTACTAACGGACATAAGAGCATTCAATCGGTCAAAGGGATTAAAAAGGAACTACATCGTTTGGGTGAGTTTATTTTACACTTGTCCATGATGAGAACTACTTGGAAATAAAAATTTTTGACTTCTGCGTAAGGTGATTTATTGATCGAAGTTTCCATAGTTCTTCTTTTCATTTTTCTTGTCTCTTTTATCCGCTTTTTTCCTTTGGGATTTCAACCAAATTTTATAGAATATTAAACTGAATCAAGCCTGGGAAATATTAATGTTAGCAGGGCAACTAATTTGAATTAAAATCTTTTATTAATAAACAACACCTGTTATTTCTCTTTAATTAAAGAAATATCTTATTCCCAGACCGGCATCAAATCCCAGCCCGGTAAGTGGGGTAACTTGAAACACCGGCACCAACTCTAAAAATACATCTATCGGAGTTGATTGAGGAAACCATGCTATACCAATTACGCCTCTTACACCTATTGATCCTTCATAGCCGCCACCACTGTTATACCTGCCACCGATTCCGTAATAAAGAGGAAATCTTTCCGTTGAACTTATTGCATTGAATGCGTGCCAGAGGTAATCCATGTGAAAATGGATGCGTCCGGTTCTATCGTAGGCGCCTCTGTATTTGATACGATCGCCTCCAAGACCTACACCAAGACCGAAATCAAAAGCATTTTGCTTTGACGTCCAGAGTTTAGCGCTCAACCCGGTTGGCTCTCCTAAAATAAGTCCGAGCCCAAATCCGTGGTCCTGCGCTGCAACTGGTTTTGCTAAGATGATCATCAAGCCCAAAACAATAACGAATAAAATACTCCTTTTCATAACTATAGCTCCTTTTATTATTTTTTAAATTTATTTAAGACTTAGATTGATCGTTCCTAAGTCAGTATTTTGTTTTGCAACGACCACTACATTAGTAATTGTCGTATCGTTATAAGCAGCATTACCTGAAAATACACTTACATTGTACGTTCCCTGTAGTAATGCCATTAACTTAAATGATCCGGTGGTTGTTTCTGCTAATGTACTGCTTAGTGTATCTGTTCCGCTTATAACATAAACATAACCGGCAGCGCTTAATGGATTTATCTTGCCTGAAATGGTACCGGAGATTACCGCAGGCACAAGTCTAAGAACTGGTTTCAGTTTATACTGCCCGTTTCCGGTAAATATTATTGAACGTTCAGCATCGAAATCAAGCATTAACTCATAAATAAGTCCCTCCTGGATATCAAATGCGTGATTTAATTTTATTCCTGTTTGTTCTCCGCTTGGAATTTCAAGCGAATAGCTAACTCCATCAACAACCACATTGCTTCCAGTGCCAATTATTAGTCTTATTTGTGTATAGTGTCCGGCATCAAGTGCGCTATTACCAAGGACAACACTTGCGCCGTTCCTTAATAAAAGTAAATCATAAGTCGCTGCATTATTGTTAATAACATACCATCCGCTGTTTGAATCAGCGCTGGCTTTATGAACTTCAACTCTTGTAACAACAATATTTACCTGGTCATACCCGGCAGGGGCATCAACCATTATTATCTTTATTTGTCCCTGCCCGGTTTCAGGCGATGTTGTATCAGAACAACCAAATATGAATATAATCGCCGCAAAAAAACTTAAGAAGACAAACATGTGAAGTAAATTTTCTTTTATCTGTATCATTGGAAAAGCTCCTCTTCGAAAAAACTATTAGTACTGTAAAATTTATTTGTTGCTTTTACACTTGCAGTTGTGTCGGAGACATTTATGAAATAATCCCTTTCACACGAATAAAGCTACAAGAAGATGCATGGTATTACAATCGGGCAAAGGGATGGAAAAAGAATTAATCCTTAAGATTGAGAACAACTCGTTATAATCAGGTAATTCAACTATTTCAAATAGATTTTTACGGTCAATAATTGATTGTAAATCAAAACACCATCTAATTCTGATTCAATATTAAGAGAAAGGTGTTCTTATTACATGAAAGAAAAATTGGAAACAACGAATGTTTCTTTGGTGGGCATAATAATTTTTCTGCCAGTTAGTAGTTTTAGTCAAACGTATTTAATTAAATTAATATTAGCTTACAAACGGCTGCTGACTTGCTATTTTGCGGTATTAAAAGCCATTGGAAATTTTTTTAAAATGAAATCCGTAAATCGTAAATAATATTGCCAATGAAAACAACTGTGGTTTACGGAAGAGGGACCAAAAGAATAATTTCCAATAGTAGATTCTTTCCTCACCGATAACACCAAGTTTAATTATTGATCTGAACAGAGCAAGTATATAATTAGGATTAAGATGAAAAACTTTTTTCTTCTTTGGTTCAAAATCTTTTAAAAATAGCATTACACGCTCATAATAATATTTAGGCGAATAGATTTTGTTAAGTATTTTTTTATATCCTTCAAGAAGTGCGTTGGTATCCATTCGCGGAACAAAGTTAATTGAGAAGTCTGTATTGTTGCCTGTAAAATCTGTTAACATTCTTCCTTCGCTTTCTAATCTTTTCTGAAGCTTTGTCCCTTTTGGCGCGTTTAATAATCCTACCATTGCAGTTACTATTCCACTATTCTGTATAAAGTTAGTAAGTTCTTCAAATATTTTCGGATGATCGTTATCAAATCCGACAATAAATCCACCCTGAACGTCCAGCCCTGATTCTTGAATTTTCTTTACGCTTGAAATCAGATCACGGTTTCTATTTTGAATTTTATTACATTCAATCAAACTTTCTTCATTTGGAGTTTCGATACCGATAAATACTGCTTCAAATCCCGCTTTAACCATAAGCTGCATCAGCATATCATCATCAGCAAGATTAATTGATGCTTCGGTATTCAAATAAAAAGGGTGATTTCTTTCTTCCATCCAATCGGCAATAGCAGGAAGAATTTCTTTTTTCAATTTTGCTTTGTTGCCGATGAAGTTATCGTCAACAAAAAATACAGGACCCCGCCAACCTGTAAAATATAAAGCATCTAATTCGGCTATAACTTACACCTTTGTTTTTGTTCGCGGTTTCCTTCCGTAAAGAACTGTTATATCACAAAAGTCACAATCAAACGGACAGCCGCGTGAATACTGGAGGTTCATGGATGTATAATTATTCATTGGTACAAGGCTCCAAAGAGGTAACGGTGTGGTTGTAATATCTGCCCAACCTTCTGAAGTGTATTTGTGTTGAGGTGTCCCTTCGTTTAGATCTTTCAAAAACTGCGGTAGAGTAATTTCAGCTTCGTTAAGAACAAGATGATCAATATCCTGGTAATATTCTGGACTGCTGGTAAATAAAGGTCCGCCTGCTACAATTTTTTTCTTTAACTTTTTGCATCTTTGTATAACTACAGCGGCGGACTCGCTTTGTATTGACATTGCACTGATAAAAATAAAATCTGCCCAAAGAATATCATCGTCCATCAATTGATTTGAATTCATATCTATTAATTTTATATACCAATCTTTGGGCAGCATTGAGGCAACTGTTAAAAGTCCTAATGGTGGAAAACTTGCTTTCTTCGATACAAACTTCAGAGCATGTTTAAAGCTCCAGAATGTATCCGGATACATAGGATAAACTAAAAGAATTTTCATTTTCTCTCTCCTAAGGTTATATATATTATTTTGTCAAACAGTAATTCGTTCTTCTACTGAGTTCAGGTATGCATTCTGGTCATGATATACAGCTCCTTCAGGGAGCCATTCCCACAAAGTACCCAGTTCTTTTTCTATAATGTTCAAATAGAATTGCGGAAGTTCCGCCGTTTCTTGTTCAAAATAATCCCGAAATTTTTTATCCGAATTAAGCTGTCTTAGAATTTCTTTATTATAAGCAACCCTGCCGAAGCCTTCTTCCGAAATTGCACGCACCACATTCATCCAGCGCGGGATAAATGCTTTTGTCGCAATCAGCCGTTTAATAATTGCACCCCATGAAAAAGTATGTTCGCCAAGGCTGATAACATGAGAATAAAATTCAGTCCAGGAATAATTAATTGGCTTAACATTCATAGCGTGGTTATTACTAATAAAATGAAAAGGAAATGGAATCACCCTGTTCATCCGCTGGTATTCCAGGTTAAGAGGCGCTGCCCGACCGAATGCAGATAAAAGTGAATAACCAGGAAACGCTCCCGGTGTCAGATCAACAAATTTCTTTGTCAATTCAAATGGTTCTTCTTCTTCATCTGAGTCGAGTCCCAAAACAAAATTAGTCTGAACATAAGGTAAGTAACGCAATATCATATTAATCTGTTCTGATATACGCATTACTTTGTCCATCCCTGTTAAGCTGCCGGTTTTGGATTTACTGCCAAGTTCATACCACGATTCGATTCCCGGCAGCATTGCTCCGAATCCATTACGTTTAAGCCTTTTAACATGAGGTTCGGATAAAATTGACAAGCTGCTTTCTGCAATAAAATCCATGCTGTTTTCGGGAACAACTTCTTCAATGGCATTCATATAGTCATCGAAACGAATTCCAAAATTCGGATCGTGCCAGCCTACAAGCGGGCGTTTGTACTTAGTAAGCAAAAACTTTAAGTCTTCTTTCATTACGTCAAAGTTTAACGGCTGATATGCTACTGTAGAATCAATACAAAAACTGCATGTATAAGGACATCCTAAGCTGCCAAGCATAGGGACCATTTTTATAAATGGCGCTTTTTTCAGTGTGGGTTCAATAAATTTCCATCGTTCCTTTACACCGGGAAGTGATATTGGCTGAGTCTTTGCCGTTAGATATAGCCCGAAGGGGCGGTGGGTAGAGCAGTCCTGAAGAATTTCATTAATAATTTTTTTATCAGTAAATCCAACCACATAATCAAAATAATTTACAGCATCTTCAGGATAACATCTTGCATGAGGTCCGCCTAAAACTGTAACTGCACCGCGTGAGCGAAGAAGATTGCTAAGAGCATAAGCAGTCTGTGCTGCTTCAGTGAAAGCACCAATAAAAACCATGTCTGCGTTTTGCGGAAGCTCATTTATTATATTCTCTCTTCCGGTATAACAGATATAGGTAACATTATGCCCTTTTTCTTCGCACCAAACACCAACAACCTGCGGCATTATGCTTGCGAAATTTGCATTCATTATACGCGCAAATAATTTACCGTTCGGTTTTTTTGATACCAGGTCTATTATTCCAATTTCAAGCTTACTATTCATCCCATACCTGCTTTCATTTTTAGTTTAACAATTCAGCTCTTCATTAATGCAGTATCAATTTATTTTGGCACCATCGTGGTATGAAGATATTAAATGTGCTTACCACAAAAAATGAATCCAATGGATGGAAAATGGATTAATCCTTAAGAGTGAGAATGGGATAGTAAACATCTCGATGAAAGAAGAATTATACTATCCTTTTTATTACCACAATAGTAGCATCATCTTTCCATTTTCTTTCATTGCCGAATTTGTTTGCATCGAAGAAAATTGCATTTAATATTTGCTCTGCATCCAGGTCTTTATTTTTTATTATTACATCTTTTAGCAATGCCAGCCCAAATTCCTCACCAATAGTATTTTGCCTTTCCACAATTCCGTCAGTAAACAGTACAAGTACACTAGCCGGATGGATTTCTATATACGACCGTCGCAATTCAATTTCTGGTAATGCACCAAATACAAGTCCTGTTGATTCTAATTCAGTTACATCATTATGGCTAACCATTATAGGAGAAGGGTGTCCTGCATTTACATAAAACAAAGTTCCGTTCGTTTCCATTTCAGCGTAAAAGAGAGAAATAAACCTTGTAGAATAAACACTTTGATAAATAACTCTGTTCAATTTTTTTAAAGTGTGTACCATCTTCATTTGATTTTCTAATCCCATACGCAGTCCAATAATAGCATCACGCGCCATCAATGCTGCTGGCATTCCATGCCCGCTTGCATCTCCGATACAAAACCCGAATTCTTCCTCATTAAATTTATAATAATCGAAAATATCACCCCCCACAAGTTCGGCTTGTTGGGATCTTCCGGCAATTTGATAACCGGGAATTTTAGGAGGAGATGTTGGAAGTAAACTTTTTTGAATAAGGAATGCTTGTTCATATTCATTTTTAATAGATTCTGATAATAACCTGTAGTTTAAAACAGCTCTTACCGCATTAAGGCAAAACTCAATTTCTTCGCGAACCCATCCGCTTTTCAATTCAAAAAATAAAATCCAATTCTGTTCCTGGTTATTTACAACTATTGCAGCCGGTATTGCATATTCCTTTTGAGGAATGTCTTTAATACCAGGATCGAAAAAAGGGTTATCGAAAATATATGTTTTAGATATTAATATGGATTGAACAACATTTGAATTTATAAAAAGAATCGCTTCGATGTCTATTTTCTCGAGTTGAGAAAGGGGAGATACCAGCACATACTCATCGCCATTCTTCTCGTAAATACGACCTCTTCCGATATGAAGATCGTTACCGAAAGTTTTCCCAAGCTCATTCACAATGGTATATAAAAAGTCTGAGCCGGATTTAATCATATTAATTTGATTGAGAAGAGAATCTAATTTTCGATAGAATTCTTTTGGTTCAATCATAAGAGGTTATAGAGTAAATTTAAACGGCATCGTGATTGAAACACGCATTTAAACCAGTCAATTTTCATTGGATTAATTAAAATTTGAATCCCTTCTTTTTAACTTTGATTTATTGATTAATTATCGAAATACCTTTAGTAATTGTTTTAAGGGTTTCTCCTGTATAAGAATAATTGGCTATTTCCAGGCGTGTATGTAAAGCAAGTTTTTCCATAATATTATGAATATGACTCTTAACGGTATATGTTGATACATGAATTTTTTGTGCTATCTCTTTATTGGTCATACCTTCACTTAACAAACTAATAACCTCACGTTCCCGCTTTGTCATTTGAACTGCTTTTTTTAATGCTGATTTTCCTTCTCTTACTGCGTGATCAACTATTTGTGAAAAAAGAGAATCTACTAACAGCGGCGGAAGAACGGTCGATCCCTCAGCTACTGCTCGAATCGTAATTAGAAAATCAGTTAGTGATGCATCTTTAAGAATGAACCCGTTGGCACCTGCTTTTACATATTGTAATACATCGGCTTGTACAGGCGCAAGATCCATAATAATTATTTTGGCTTCGGGAAAATCTTTCTTCACTATTTCTACTACGTGTAAACTATTTTGACTTCGTAATCCCAAATCTAAAAGAACAACATTTGGCTTTAATTTCTTGATTTTTTCAAGAGTGTTTTTACCATCTCCTGATGCTGCGATTATAACCATATCCTTATGAGGTTTAAGAATAGAAAAAATTCCGTCTCTAAGAAGACGGTTATCTTCAATAAGTAATAATCTTATTTTTTTCATCGTTATATTTTTTTTCTTCATATCAAATACAATTATATGGATCGAGCAAAGTATGCTTTATTACCAATGGAAAAATGCAGCTAATGGAACTTTAAAATCAATCGTACAAAAGGATGAAAAAGGAACTACATCTTTGGGTTGAGTAAACTTGACACTTATTCTGGCTGATAATTATTCGCACGCAAAATTTTTCTAATTGCTGCAAGTTTTAAATGCTTCTTTCGACGTAGTAATGTTTGAAAATTGTAAATAACATTTTGGGAATTGTGTACAAAATTATTTGGCAGGAAATTTTATGCGTGAAGAGAAAAACGTTCTTGCCTGTGTTTGTGAAGTTATGAATGAAGCTTATTAATTCACATCCTAAACTTTTAAAAGGTATTCATCTTAGTAGTGAGTTTTATTTTAGATAGATAGTATTAACAATAAACCTCAGCCTTTAATTGAGGTTTATTATATAGCGGAGAGTCAAGTAATCCGCCTATCATACTTTCTTTAATTTAATTTGTATTCACATTTATAAAGATAGCTCACCATTATCTGACTCCAATTTTTCACCGTCGAATACCGCAAAGCAATAACTTCCATTTGTGCTCCACCTTGAATTGATACGCCGTTAGCTGCCTCTACTATTTCTCCTTCAGTTGATTCAGTTGCGGTTCCCTGTAAATAAACATTGAAAGTAAATTGTGGATATACCATTTGAATCGCAAGCAATGTAAGCTATTTTCCCGTCATCTATTTCAAAATTACAAATAAGTTTTAAGCGCACCGGATGCTGAGGACTGTTTGGAGTAATTTAATCTTATTGCAGCCTTAACTACCAATACAAGCAAAGTTTCCAAAACAGACGACATACTACACTTTATTTCTTTACGCGCTCGACGCAATTTCCATATTTTTGCTACTAAACGGGGAGTATCGTTGGTCTACGTACTTTCCCGATGGTACCCGCTGTCTTTGGAGCGTCAGTTTTCAGGAACTTTCCCAGACCAAATGAGTACTCTGCCGGCTAATGTTTTAGCGAAATCCTCGTCTAGTATTAGTCAGTAGCGGTGTGCGAAATAAGATCCTGCGTTACTTATACGAGGCTGACACACACCAACATAAACAGAGCACACCCAAGCGATTCGTATCTCCTGGGTGAGATCTCATTTCAATAATTGCTTCAGCTTAACAGCGGCTTCAGCGCCTGCAACCATCGTAATCCGCTCGAAATGAATTTCGTTAACGTGCCAGTAAAAGAAAGAAGAACTGGCAACGATTACTCACTTTTCATCTTGTTCTAAAGTGCTTTTTTCAAATATTTCCTTCATGTCTTCTTTAATTTTCTTAGGTGGTTTTGGTAATGGAGATTGAAGACAAACTATTTTTTCACAAACCCTGCAGTCCACATCTTTTATTATTACTTTAAAACAGTAATTAATAGTTCCGCTACAACACGGAATATTTAATATCCATGGTCTCCATAGTCTAATATTAACTGTAGTACCGCCGCTCAGATCTACAGGTGTTCCCGGTTGCCAAGTAAGAGAATTATTCACCGGTGTGTTTGGTGTAGCCAACAACAATCCACCTGCTAGTAAACTGGTGGTAGAAGAAATATGACCTGTGAGCATACCTATATCAGCCGGCTTACAATTAGGATTATCGTAAGCAATATGATAATCAACCAATGAAACACTCACTTCTTGTATAGGAAGATTGCCTGCTGTTATTCCAAGATTTAGATTAACATACTGCACACCAAACACCTGTATAAGTGCAGCGGTTAATGTTATTTCAGAGTTTTCCATATCGCAGCATAGCGTTCTTACGACACAAGCCTTTCCTGAGTTTGAATAAACATTCATATTGTTGTCTGCTGCTACGCCCATAACGAAAGCTGTCGGATCGCAGCATTCAACACCGTTGTCATTAGCATTGCGCGTAACATTTATAGTAATAACTATATATTCACCGGGTTCTAAATCGACAGAGGGTGTCAAGTTTAATCCCGGAGGTGCACCAACCGCAACAGCAGAAGTTGTTCCATTATTTCTATACACTATTCCTGAAGCATTGTTAAACGTAACACAAGGCGGAAGATTATCAGTAACATCAATATTGTTTAATCTAACACTTCCGTTATTAGTTACTATAAGCTGAAAAGCAAAAGGCTGACCCGGGTCTACGTAACCTAATGTTCCAAAAGATGTTCCCGGACCACTATTTACTTTTTTATCTATATCCAGTTTTCCTAACCTTACAATATTATAAGGTGCAGCACTTGAAAGTGTAGTAATCCCATCGGTAAGGACCGCTGTGTTTGTATAATTTCCCCAAGTAGTAGGTCTCACTTTAGCAGTAACCTCAATTACTAAATAATAGGCTTTGTCAAGGCTGCATTCACCAGGCATACCTGTTATGTTCCAACTTGGATTTTGAGAACCAACGTTTGTATTAATTGGATTTATCCAACCGGGAGGAATGGTAGACATTGGGGTCGACAAACTATTTCCATCAATACAGCCGGTATAATTGGGTGTAAATGCTGAAACTCCGTGTCCATAAGTAACAGGTCCGCATATTTCCAGAAATTGTGGACTGGATAAAACATCGCTTAACGTATAACCATTTAGAGTTGATTGTCCATGATTGCTCACTACAATTCGGAATGGTATGCAATCGCCAATGTTATAAGTCTGGATCCCGCTCGTAATACACTTCTTTAAGCCAGGTATGGCTTTCGGTGGTTCTACCGTAAATGGTGCACAACTCTGAATGGTTCCTGATGGAGGTACAGGCGGAATCGGGATATTGCAGATATTCGCCCAACCGGTGTAAGTGCCATCGTACGTAAGGTTTGCACAATTGTTTACCGGTGTACCAGCTACTGCGTTAATGGTAAAACGTATTCTGATGAATATAGTTCCACCTAATAATTGTCCTGATGTAGTTGAAAAAGTAAAAACGTCCGGATTATTTATCAATATTCCAGTAAACGGCTGGTAATTTAAGGTATTACCAGTACCTGTAGGATTGGTTGTGGTATAAGCCATATTAACCCCACCTGAACTATACACTGTCACGCTAGTTACTGTGATGCCAGGAGGTATTTGATCTGTCAATACGAGATTATCAAGCGGAATATTACCGCTGTTTGAAATTTGAATTAGGTATTCTCCTTCACAACCTTGTGCATAGTTAAGGTTTGTACCATAAGTAAGATATTTAGCAAAATTTGTATTTGCACTTGGGATACCTGTTAGTGTTACCTGTGCGCATTCTTCACCCTTAATTGATGCACAGCAGAGTAAAACCGGAACAGGTCCAATTTTTTTCTCTTTCTGCTGCAATTCCTCCATTGCTTTTTTATCGGGCTTATCAATTGGCACTTTATCATCAATCTTTTTAGGTTTAGCCAGGCAAAAGTTATATTTCACGCAGTTCTCCACCACCGTACCAGCAGAATCACAACTTGTTGTATAAACATAATATTCGACGTATGGCACAGTGCTTAATATGGTACCCGTATTCCAGATTGCAGTAGAAGTGCCAATGCCGGAAGCCAGACCCGGCGATACCGATTGAATTTGACCACTTGACAAAACATCGGTAAGAGTGCCGCTATATATATTATAATCTCCGATACCTAACTGGTGAGGTAGTTGGTATAACGTTATTTTCCATAAAACGGAACCCCCTGAAAGATTTCCCCAAATATGCTCTTTTTTTACCTCCCAGTAATTTTGGGCAATAGCTTTTATAGATACATTCAGTTTACATTCTTTGGCTTCACCACTACAACTTGTATTTATTGTTATATTAAAAGTGCCGGTCTCACCATTACAGGTAACACCTGGTTTAAACTTAAATGGAACAGCAAAATTTAAACCAGATGTCGACGGCAAAACAGTTACGTTTTCATATTGATTAACACCTGTAGCAGTAAAAACAATTGGATAACTGGAACTAGCAGCAGATAATTGCAGATTGCCGGAAGTTACAATTTTAACAGTATAGTCATCGCAATTTATGCCTGGAACGGAAATAGCGAGATTGAAATCAAGCCCTGTTAGAATATTAACGGATGGCAAAGCAACGCTTACTTCACTTGAAGGTGTTCCTAATAATTGACAGGTAGCCGTTGTTTGGCTCACGCCCCGCTGAACAAACATAAATGCAGCAATTATTGTGAGCCAAATTCCGATTTTATATTTAATAGATTTCATACATCACCTGTTTGGGTTAATTGTTAGAAAATGTTTTGCAAAAGTAAAATTCGCAATAGCGGCACACATCGGGAGATGAGCCATAATACACGATTACTTTAAAGCAAACTGTATAATCCATCGTACAGCAATCTGCAGGCAGACCTGGCAGCGGTGCAGGAACACCTAATGTAAGGTTAAAGGGAATGGAAGCCGGCTGCGTTAAACCTGAACCACCTACAATCCATTTTATATCTTTTGATGCATTGTAATTGTTTGGCACCATTACATTTTGGAAAACCGGTACTACGCTATTGATAGTTGTAGAGGGATTTATCATAACACCGGAATGTTCAATTTGCTGTATGCCATTGCTGCAACTGACCGGGACACTTGTAAAACTGAAACTTTTAACTTGTATTTCTATCACCTGAATATTTGCAGGCAATCCGTTAATTGCCAAACTTCCTGAAATATTGTATTGGTTTGGGTTTCCGGAAACATTAGACACAGCCACTTGTTCCGCAGACAATGAAGCGCTATCGCAATCATTACACAGGCAACTTGGTAGGGTATCAATAACTGTTGAGAGATTTACTGTATTGTTCATATCATCAGCCCAGGTTCCAAATACCCCAAATGTTACAGAGGTGGTACTTAAGTTAGGAGGAGAATATGTAAACTGGATTGAGCCAGAATTATTTGGCGTTATTGTTAGCGGAATTGTGTTAATACCTGTAATCGTTCCTGTATTGGCGGGTAGTGTTGCAATGGAAGTATATGTTGCATTACACCCATAAGTAGGACTTGTGGGTATATTTGTTAATAATATAGTAACCAAATACTGCGGCAGTCCTGTATTTTCATCCCACCCCATACACTCAACTTTAATTGAATCTACTATAGTTCCACAGGATGCGGAACTCATGCTGAAACTAAATATTTCACTTTTTAATTCTCCGGTGCTGATTACCCATGCATATTTCCTTCCCTCCTCAAATTTCTTTTCACTTCCCGGATACTGAAACATCGTCGTTTTAATTCCTTTTCTCTCAAAAAAAGCTTTATTCATGTTCATTGCCGCTTCTGGAGATTGATTTCCGATTATCTCTACAATTTTTAATGTATATTCCGCACCTTGCGGGGTTGGCATTGGCGGCAGCCATGTAAATGTTGGTAATGTGCCGGGTAGTATTTCATCACCATCGGCGGGAAAGACTAATTGGGGCGCACCGGTAATTTCAACTTTCTGCTCAATACAGTCGCTGCCAAGCTCTTCGCCTTCTTCACTTTTTACGTAAATACAAATTGTGTAATCACCTGAAGGAGCGTTGCCGGTACGGGTAAATGCTTCTCTCCACTTACCGGATTTAAAATTTACGCTTCCCGATTTTACATCGTCATAAGTTATTCTTTTTGTTCCAGGAGGCAAACTAAAAGGCTTGGAAGTTCCATCCACTACTATTCCCTCACCGGCTTCCTCAAGTTTTCCTGATATTATAACCGTTAAAGTTTTACCGGTTGTATTAGTAAGTGTAAGATTCCAGATATCGGTTGCATGAAGCTGGTTAGGCGGGGGCTGCTGCAGCTTAACCTGTACCTGAGCTTCAACAGATTTTATTCCTATCAATGACAGGAATAACAGTATGGATAAAAAGTAAGCTGGTTTTTTCATAGCTTTTCCTATTTTTATATTAAATTAAAATTTTACCAAGTAGCCTGGAGCGTGGCTCTCAGAATAATATCTGAATATTCAGTTAAAAAATCCCACTCACTGTATGTGGAACTTTCTGCTCTAAAGTCAAAAACATAATTATCTAACAAAGTAACTGATGATCCGAAGTATAATCCGAATTTTTTGTTTTTATCTTTTTCAATTGCGTTTCTAAACCCGATTACGCCCTGTATTATTTCAAAGACAGGAAATGAAGCGCTGAAATCGAAAGTGTTTATCCTACTATAGGCACCGTAAGGCTTTAGTTGAATTATACCTAAGCTTGCCGCAAATGTAACCGGAAGATCGAAGGACGCCGTTTGAGTAAACATAAAGCTGGTGGTTCTGAAGTCGGTTATTCGTGCAAGTGTTTTTGTTTCCTGCAGAGAGAATACAATATTCGTCGAGCTTTGAAATTCTAAAACCTTGTAGCTGTAAGAAGACATTACAGAATACATAGCCGTTCTGCTATCTATTTTTTGAAGAGTATCTAAGTTGTTGTTTTTTTGGAAAAAAGGAGAGTATGTAAGATTTAATACTGGGAGGTTCGGAAATCTTAAACCGAGGTTTACATTAAATGAAGTTGTAGTAGTTGTATAAGCTTTCCAATCAATAAGATTATCTCTGTTGGATTTAAATGATGTAACGAGTGATATTTTCCTTTTGAATAGTTTTTGATCAATCTTTCCTTCATAACCAAAAAAATCGGTATTAAGATTAGGGACACCTAAAGAAGTGAAACCGGGTCCGATCATCTTTATTCCAAAAGAAACTTTAGTACCGGTCTCATCAAGGTTGTATGATGTTTTAGCTGCATACATAAAATCGAAAGAGCTGCTTATCTTCGGCTGTACGAGCTTTCTTACAAAAGGCGGAATAGCGTCGCTTTCCAAATCGGCTTCACGTACATCTCTAGTCAACACTGAACCAACGGTTTCACCTTCGATAATTAATTGATTGTTAAAAAATCTTAGCTTCCCCTCAAGTCCGAATAAATAATTTGCTTTTGGAGTTAATGTTAAATTTGTAGTATCTGTGTTTATGGAGAACTCATCATCCTTTACATATAAGCCTGTAATATGAATATGACTCTCTTCTTTTGCACCCGCTCCTATTCGTCCGGCAAATAAATTGCGTCTGTAAGCGGAATTATTTACACCTCTTTGATTCAAAGTTCCCGAGAAGGCAAGGTAGAGGAAAGCAGGTGTCACTTCAATGTTTAAACCGCTTACCGGCACACCGTTTAGTGTGTGAGGTGTGTAGCTAGGATAAGTTGTACCTATTCCAAAAGTCTTCAGAGTCATTAAAAATTTTTCGGAACCGGATATTAGGTTAAATCTTTCAAGGTTCTGCTTAAAATTCTCCGGGTTTTGAAGATTTTCAATTTGGGAATTCATTTCATCAATTGACCCGGTAGCTTCTTCAAGTAAAGCCAATTGATTTTTTAATGAATCTATTTCACTCGTGTTTAAATTTCCTAAAGCATCGAGCTGCTGAATCTTATCTTTTAAAGCGGTTTTGTTTTCAAGATCTTTTTTCATTTCAGCCAGTTCGGAATTAATCCGTTCACTGGCTTTATCGGAAAGTCTCTGCTGTAAATCTCCTTTAAGTTTTTCAAAATCAAAGTTAAGCCCGAAACTGTTCAAGCTCTGTTTTGCAGCTTCCTGCTGTGTGGAAAGCAGAACATTAGACGAGAAAGGTATTCCGAAAATAGAAAGGACAGGATAAAGCTCCAGGTTTGTAAATCTTTCAGGTATTTCAGATTTATATCCCTGTCTGTGTGCAGTTTGCGTTTCTAATTTAGCCGAGCCTGAAAAAACAATATCGCTTTGCGAATTCTCGTCGGTGTTGTTTGGATAAAAATATTTATTGTAGCCTTCGCTTAAACCGGTGGGCAGCCATTCCGATTGAAGAAGCCCAACTTTAGAACCGCTTTTATTTTTGGGTACTTTTTGTGTTAAAGCTGCCTCATATTTTCCGAACGAAAAATCTCTTACTTCACTGTTGGAAACCAGTACTTTATTTATATAAGCGCTTACCTGCCACGCATAACGTTTGCCGGGTGAAAACTCCCGTGCAACAGAGGGAAATTGAAAAATAGTTGTGTAAAGATCGTCTTGTTTATAAAATGCCGGATTTGATTGGAGAGCGTCATAAGAAGATTGCAGTCCTAATATTTCCGTAATCTTTATGGAATAGGTTACCTGCTGCGCCGGAATAATAGGCGGGGGTGGAAGCCAGCTAAATACTATGTAAGAGCCATTAACGATTTGTATATTTTCCTGCATATCTTCTTGGGATGATTGTATTTCCGTCAAAACTTTACCGCCTTCAATTAAGGAATTGTCTTCCGGTGCAAGCAGTTCAATTTTTGAAATGTTCTGCGATTGAGTTTGTAAACACTGGTAACCAAGGGTTGCGCCGGTTGCAGCATCAATTACGGCGACGCATATTTCATATTCACCCGATGGAACGGCATTAAGATTTTTTATTATATCGGCATACTTATCATTGATAACTTTAATATCCATCGGCACAAGCTCCCGTGTATTTACAACTTTTACTCCCGGCGGCAGTGAAAATACTGCTGTTGTTCCCTCAACAATTTCTCCTTGAGATAGCTCAGTTGCAGAGGCGTGCAAATAGACGGTGTAAGTTTCGGTCGTGTGATTTATTAAAGTAACCTTCCACATATTTTCAAGCTTGAATTGGAAGGGAGGTGGCTGTTGAATCTGAACAGTTACCTGCGCTAAAGCAGTTGATTGCATGTATAAAAGGATTAACAAAATAATAAAATTGCAGTACCGTTTATATTCTGCAAAAAAACTTAATCGGTTATTTTTATTTGACATAAATATTTACCGTTTCACTCATTTTTGATTCGCCGCCTAAATTATCGAAAACTTTGACCGCGTAACTGTAATTGCCTTTCCCGGATGTTAATTTTTCGTCCGTAAAAATTCTTGATTCCGATTCCTTTACTGTTGCATATCTGCCCGGTAAAGTTTTTTCGAATGCTCGATAAACTACAAAATATACTCCCTCCGAATTTTCATAATCCCAATTTAGTATTGTTCCGTTTTTCTTCTCATCATATTCTATTTTTAAATTTTTTATTGCTGTAAGAACACCGGTATAATATGGTCTGGCAGTAACAGAAAATGAGAATTCGGAACGTAATCCAGAACTGTCAACGGCAAGCAAAGAGTATTCATACATAATATTCGGTTTAACATTATTATCGGTGAAAGTAGTATCGGTAGAACCCAAGGCAGAAAGACTATCCCATTTCTCTTCCCCTAATATCCTGCGAAATGCAACATGATAATTTACATCCTCGCTTGTGCTTGGAGCGAAAAATAGAGTCACGGATTTATCAGTAACCGAGACATCAATTATAACAGGAACAATAGGAGCTATAATATCGGGTCTTCGAATAGCTATTATTCCGGATAGTTCAGATTCATTGTAACGGTTATCAAGAGCTGCTGCACGGTAATACACATAAGGAGTTGTAGTTTCAAGTGTGACTGTATCTTTAAATTCGGTTATACCTGCAAAGTCTAAAGAATCATTTCCGAACGATTCTATGATAGAGGAAAACTCATGCTCAGGTGAATTGGATATTAATATCCGGTAACCCATTAAATCCTTTTCAACATTTGGCTTTAATATTAGGGTAACTACACCAACAGAATCCATTGAGCCTTTAAGCCACTCAGGTTTTACCGGCGGAGTAGTATCATTTAATGCAACATAAACAGGATAAGACTGGCTTATATTACCTGCCGTATCAACTGCCTCTACCAAATAAAAATTAGAAGCATCTCTTAAAAAATTTTTATCAATATACTCTCTTGACGTTGGGGATAATAGTTTGGTTATATATTTAAATTCTCCGGAAGATGAAGTATCACGCCCTATGTAGAATCCTTTCAGATCTTTTGCCGGAGTATCGCTCATCTTCCAAATTATTTTTACTTCATTGTCGTTTATCTGTTCAGGTTGGGGAACAAAAGGCTGTTCGGGAGGGGTCCGGTCTCTACCCATAGCTTTTATTTCACCTATCAAAACATTATCTGCAAATGAAGTAGTGCCGTAAACTCTGTAGATATATGGTTTGTAATTTACAATTAACGTGTCGAGATAACCTTCGGATGAATCATTTTCAGCGGACTTATTTTTCATAGTTAGCAAGGGAGTCTTTGTTAACTTTTTAAATGTGCTGCCATTATCATCAGAGCGTTCAATTTTATAAAAAGATAATTTATTATTCGCATTCCAGTTTATCCCTATGCTGCCTTCATTTTCAGAAGCCGAGATATCTTGTTTAGCAAAGTTGGGATTATATGGCTCAACTTTTACTTCAATAAGCCCTTCTTCAAGAATATAAACGGGAGATTTCCCCGCTAAATTTATTTTATATACATATCTTTCTCCGAACTTCACATCTTTATCAACGTATCTTAATCCAAGTCCTTCTGCTGCATTGCTGCTGCTATTTGCCGATAACATTGCAAAGAGTAACTGCCAATCCAATTTGCTTTTTTTATCTTTTAAATTCTGCAGCTCATTACCAGTTGAGGTTTCTATTTTCACATCGGAAACATCTTGATCTGATGATCCGAACAGATATGCAAAAACATCATAATCAATTTCTGAGTCGTCAACTCTTTCCGGTCTTGAATTGAAATACGATTCCCATTGATCATCTGTCCAGGGTTTAAACGCACCTTCTTTAACCGATTTGAATTCACCGTAAGAATTATTTTGCAATATTGGTGCGCGTTCTAAAATAAAACCAAATTCTTTACATATACTCCATACCGCCGGTTTGGAAACTGCCCACCTGACAATAACGGAATCTGAATATGTTCTTGCAATAATTCCAATTTTTGTTTTGAGTCCTTCATTCAAATCATCAATGCTTACGCTATCTTTTTCCGGTATTGCTGTGTCAATCTGCGCATTGACAAATATATGAATGGAAATTATCAGAATAATTATTTTTATTAATTTCATAATTATCTTCTCTGGCTATTACTTGGTTGATTTTGACTGCTTAATCTATTTTGGTAATTGTTCGAAGATGCGGGTTGAATGGTTACCGGCTGCAAAATTCCTGAACTGAAAATAGCAGTTCTTGTTTCAGTTATAAAATTACCGCTGTTTGATTTTGCTTTTTCCCAGACATTTGCAGTGCCTGGTTTTATTCCCCATAGTTCTGCACGGACTGTAAATTTATAACGAGTAGTATCTTCAAGATTTCTATAGTTCAATAAAAAAGTTCGCTGTATATAATATTCATATTGACCGATTGAGTTTGTTCCGGCGCTTCTTACAAGATTAATCAAATTACTTGTATTGGAATTTAGATGTATTGAACTTGAAGGTTGATTATAGAGTGTTAATGTTTGAAAGTTTTGATGTGAAACTGCAATTTGATTTGCTGATAATGTCTGACTGGTTAGTGGTGTACTTTGCGTTACAGATGATGGCTGTAAATTTAATGGCGCCGGACCTAACGAAGTTAATGTTCCAAAATATTTTACCTGAAATGTTCTGTTAAGTATAGAACCATCAGACTGTCCTTCTTGAACATCAAAGACTTCATTAGGAGTAAACCCAAACACAACACCTATTTTCTTAGCCGGATCAAATCTTTCAGTTGAAGGAGGAGTATCAATGCTAATTATCATATCCCCAATTTGCTGGGTTGCATCTTCCTGTGTGTAAGTTTGATTATCAGGCAAAGGAGTTGGCGTACAAGGTGTTCCGTAATTAAGGTCTACTGTTGCTGACCAATCAAAAAGATCAAGTACATTAACTGAAACAAGCGCCTCTCCGGTTACCCATACAGGATTCGGAAAACCGGCTTGCACCCACAAACCTGTTTTGATTGAAGCAAAATTATAATCACAAGTTCCTGAAGATCCGCAGCATATAATACAAATCCCGCTTTTTTTAGGAACTGTTACTTTAACATATCCATAAAACCAGGCAGCTACCCCACCCTGAGCATACCAGTTTCTAAAACCAATAGGAGAAGTGCTTCCACATACAGTAGCATTAGGATATTGAAGTAAAGATAAATTAACTTCAAAACCTCCGCCTGCACCATAGTTAAGATAAACATTACCTCGCGGCAATGATAATATATGCTTGGATTTATCATTACTAAAACTTACCCCAACTCCAAAAGCAAAACCTTTTCCGGTTGATGATTGTGAAGGTACTGTTGTTGGAACATTATTAGAATATGACATTCCAACACTATTTAATCCTGAAATAGTTGTTTGCTGAAAACCGGTTCTAACAAACTGACCAATGTCATTTCCTAATAAAAAATATTCCCATGCGGTTATTCCTAAAACTTTAATTTTGTTAGTTTGATTTGGAGTGCCGCATATAAAATACCATTTGCTTGTTTTTCCATTTATGTATAAAGCAAGATTTACTCTATCGTTAGGATTTCCAATTCCTTTTGTTGTAACCGGCGCTTTATCAATTAATGCAGATGCTGTTAAAGAAAATACTTTTGTCGGCGGTACATACTGTACATTTGCATTACCCAAAATAGTGGCATCACTTCTCTTAGTTAAATCGGTCATACACCAGAAGTCAAAATTAAATTCTATTTTATTTAGACCGCCTGTTGTTGTAAACTGTCCGCTTAAAGTAGCATCGCTGTTAAAGGCATTAGGCTCAGGGTAAGTGCCTATTACTGCGAGAACTTTTAAGCCAAGTCCTATATTTTTATTAGGAGTAAAACTTGTACCGGATGATGTTGTGTTATTAGTTTGGGCTGCATTTTCAATGCTGGATAAGTTAAGCGCCGGAATGTTCCCAACATCCATTCTTTTCCACACTCCCACTCCAAAACCATAAAAAGCTAAACCGGAAAGGAACGGAATTCCGGAAGTTTTTGGAAGTATCACTTTAGCATCAACATACCAGTATCTAAAAAAATTATTTCCGTTATTGTAATTAGTTGACCCCATTATTAACATAGAACTAATCTCTGTTTTTATGGAATTCACGGTAGCCTTTATCGTTCCCTTAAATCCGTTCCCTTCTACCGGGCTGCCATTAAAGAATGCAATACTGCCATCAAGCTTAACTGCAGATAAGTTTGCAAATACTTTAATGGTATCTAAATTAACTCCCACGAATGTTGGTGTGAATTTTCCGGTTGAAGGATTTTT
Organism: Ignavibacteriales bacterium; assembly: GCA_020061465.1. Classification (GTDB taxonomy): domain Bacteria; phylum Bacteroidota; class Ignavibacteria; order Ignavibacteriales; family Ignavibacteriaceae; genus JAGUYG01. Next base: position 30,838 of record JAGUYG010000022.1, on the reverse strand, counting down.
TTCTATAGCGCCAATTACTGATAGAGCAGATGTTCCGCCGATTTTCTCATCAAGATTAACCACAACTGAAAATGATAATGCGCCTCGGAGAACTTCACTTCCTTGCTTCGGCTTCATATTGAAATTAACGTATTTGATACTAACCGGAAAATTTGCCAAGAATTTTGGCGGGCTTGCAAAACTCCATGTACCTTTGTTAAAAGTAAAATTATTACTGTTAGCGATGTTGTCATAGCTCATTCCCACATTCTGAAAGCCCATTTTCATTTTTACATTTTTAACAGGTCCGATATTTATATTAGCCCATTCAAAATCGCCGTTCAGCTTAATATCAAAATTTGTACTGTTATTAATTGAAAGACTAAGAGTTGAAGTATTTGCTAATACAAGCTTTGCATCAGAGAAAAATTTTGCGGTTATAGGTCCCTGCGGTTGAATGGTAAATTGAAATCCATTATTTGAAGCAAATGTTGCTTTAAATAAAAGTGCATTAGCTGCGTTTACTTCCGATACCGGCAGGACAATCTTTCCGCGCAGATAAGCATTTGTCAATGAGCTGCAAATGATTTCAAGCTTTAACGTGTCTAAGCTTGCACCAAGATCGGATACATTTCCATTTGGAAATGTTATAATATCTTTTGCCGTAACTTTTCCTGTTAACCCTTGTTTATTGATAATCATTTTTTCAATATTAATGGTAACATTTTGGTTAGAAGTTTTGAAATTATCCGGGAATTTTATTTTAGCATTCTTAATGAAGAAACCGGTGAAATCTAAACCGGTAGTAGCGCCCACAGGATAATTTGCCGGGAATGATAGTGAATCAGGATTTCTGACCGAAGAATGGTCATAATAAAACGAGGTAACCTCGAGCTCCATTCCCTGCGTACCGGAAATTGTGCTATTGGGCAGGTTCGCCTCAATCATCCAGTCATCCCACTTAACAATATTTGTTTTGATATTACATATAACCTTATCCGTACCATTGTCGGGTACAGGTTTTAACCAGCTTCTTGGAAATAATACATCCAGATCAATATTTAATTCACGAAAGCCTTCACAGTCCCATTCTATAAATGTACCGTCCGATGCCCCTTGTTCTTTTTTAAATACTAAATGATAGGAATCTCCATTGGGTACATTTCCAATAAAAGTTACATCGTCAATTAAACCAAGTTTTGCGGATTGTAATGAGGGTCCTCCTGTTGAGAAAACTATATTTGAACCTTTAAAACCAACACTGTCATTATATTCATTAACCGGAAAAATTGCGAGACAATTTAATTTTGCACTTGTCGGCTCAAACTTCATTTCTGAAATAGCAATTGTGTAGCCGTCTGCATTATTAACACCTAAAGGGAGTTTTAAGGGTGTATTAGTATAATCCTGAACCATCTGGTTTAAGTCAAAATCTTTTACAAGTTTATTTGCAACGGGATAATTACTTATAGTATTGTGAAGCCAATTATTTAATTGTTTTACTTTTGTGGTTGTCCAATTGAAAGTACCGGTTCCATTTATTAACCATTGTTGAGGCCAAGTACTTGGTGTTTGATCAAATTGTGTTATAACCTCGCCGTTATATAGTTCATCTACCGTATTTACTTTTATATTTTTAAATTCAACGGCTATTGGTGTTTTAAGCCAGGAAACAACTATTGAACCTGTTCCGGTTAACGCCGAACTGCTTCCTGATGCAGTGAGCACTTTCATATTAAAATGACCGACTTTGATAAATTGTTGAACAAAATCATTTGCAGATTTTGATGAAGCTATTTGGTTTGTAATAATTGCAGCTTGCGCTATTGATTGGCAGCTTGATACCGGAAGTTGTGGATTACTATTGCTACTACTATCATTACCACTACTGCTGCTATCATCACTGGTTGTGGTAAGACTCTTTAACGTATTACTGCTTGTATCAGTATTATATTTCCAAATTTCACTGGAAGACAGAGATGAATTATTCTGCATAGCAAAAATCTGCCATGCATATTTTTTTCCTGCTTCAATTTTTCTTGCCGATATAGGATACTGAAACATTGTTGATCTGATATCCGGCTTCTCAAACCATGCCCGGTTTCTTAGCATAGCTTCTTCAGGAGATTGATTTCCAAGTATCTCAACTATTTTTAATTTGTAGGTTATTTGTCCTGAAGGAACCGGCATTGGTGTCAACCAGGTAAATGATGGCTGCTGCTCTGCTGGAATAGTTTCTTCATCAGTAGGTGAAATTAGTATAAGCGAAGAAATTATTTCAACTCTTTGTTCTATGCAGTCGCTTCCAATTTCTTCGCCGGATTCATTTTTTACCTGAATACAAATTGTATAATCTCCTGATGGGGTATTACCGGTACGTGTAAATGCTTCTCTCCACTTACCGGATTTAAAATTTACATTTCCGCTTTTAACATCGTCATAAGTAATTCTCTTTGTCCCGGGCTGTAAGCTTATAGGTTTTGAAGTTCCATCTACTATTATTCCAGCACCCGCTTCTTCGAGAGTTCCGGATATTGTTACCACAATATTATTGCGGGTTGTGTTTGTAAGTGTAAGATTCCAAATATCAGTAGCACGAAGCTGGTTTGGAGGAGGCTGCTGAAGTATTACTAATACCTGAGCAAAGCAAAACCCGGTAAAGAAAAATAATATTATAAGCAGAAAAATTTTTCGCATGATACACCATATTTTGGTTGGTAGATCGTTATATTTTTAATGGTAATAGCCTTGCAGAATAACTAAGGTATAATGCCTGTTATTTTTTAATTCAAAAAAAACAAGTGTCGTTTTTCAAAATCAAGTAATCGTTGGGTTATAATCCTATTTAATATAGGTAGTTATTGGATAGTATTCAATAGTCCAAAGCGATGAAAAAGGAACTACATCGCTAGGTGAGTAAATAGTTTCGCTCAGTTTTATTTGGTTGCAAATAAAAGTATTACCAACTTTTTATACAGCCCCAATCCCCCGGACTTCCGGGGGAATGAGATCAGTTCTTACTTCAAAAGAAGCAGCTTCTTAACTGAAACAAAGGCTCTGTTGGGCACAGAAGCGCCTTCACTCTTTGGTGTGACTTCAAAGCGGTAAAAGTACACACCGCTCACAAGTTTGAGTCTTCCCTTGTTGGTATTGAACTCAGCGGTGTAGCTTCCAGCTTCATGGTAGCCGTTCACGAGTAAAACAACTTCACGTCCAAGCACATTATACAACTTGAGTGAAACCATACCTGCGTTTCCAAGACTGTATTTAATTTTAGTGGATGGATTGAACGGATTGGGATAGTTCTGCAAGAGAGCGAACTCTTCAGGTACGAATCCTGTTTCGACTCCGGTAACTCCTGTGGGCTTGGTGACGGCATTGGCATTTAACGAAACTGCAGTCTGTGCCAATAGTATGCCGTTCACAGATGCGCTTGTCCCAAGGGTGATTGATGTTTGAGACAATATGATTCCCTCAAAGTGCGCAGTTGTTCCAATAGATGCAATACCGAAGCACTGCCAAAAGATGTTCTTAGGTAATGCACCACCGGTTAGGATAACGCTCTTACCATTAGCCAGAGTAATACCACCCGCAATTTGGAATATCCAGACATCATTTGGACCACCATCGAGAGTGACATCCGTTGATATCAAAACATCGGTACCCCACTTGTAGAGTCCGGGTACAAGAGTCAAACCACCGATTTCTCCGGCACCCAGTTCAGTGAAATTGGGATTTGTTCGTCCGGCTGCATCGGTATATGCAGTCTCCATATCGCCAATTGCTGTGGTTAGATTAGACGGAGTTGGGTCTGCAAAATCGGCGGCGAATATCTTTCCGGTTACTTGGGTTGATGTCGCAAAAACACCCGAAGGATCAAGTATTAAAGAGAACCCGGTTATGGCAGTTTGATCAATTGGACTAACTCCAATATCACCGGTAATTGCGGAAGAAGGAACAGTTGAGATTCCAGATTTTGCCAGAATCACAAAATTACCAGCCGTTCCAAGGTTTACCGGTGCTTGCGATTGTGAAAAAGTACTGACTGATATAACCAGAGCAATCATCAGCACTGTTAAAAGTCGAATGACGAAAAACTTTTTAGTCATTAGGGCTGCGGCTTCATTGCGAGGCAAGTTCTCACATCGTTCAGAAACCACACTTTGATTTGTAGTTTTGGTTTTCATAAGCTTCACCTATTGTTAATGAAAATTAATATGACCTGTATTAGTCTTTTGCTTACTACTACAATAGTTAGAATCGTTAGATTGTTCAATAGAGCAAAGGGATGAAATAGGAATTAATCCTTGTGTTAGGATAATGCTTTACTGACTACTAAAGGGAAAAGTTTAAGACTATTAGATATTCAATAAAATTTCAGACTTCACGATTAGGTGAATTGTTGAATGAGGATTCCCGGTTTATTTTTTTCATTTTTCTTTTCTCGCTTAGCAGCCTTCTTTTCCTTCATTGTTTTAGCAGGTTCTTTTTTAGAATTTTTCTTGCTGTTCTGACCTTTGCTCATGATTTTTTCCTTTTGTTGTTTTCTTATAAACTATGATTCTACTCTGTTATTGCTTTCGAAAAATACATTAAATTTTTGTTGCTGACTGTACTGTTTTTTTTATAAATTTATCTGCCTTCCTGCTCTTTGCCATTTTTGTTTTATCTTCTGCGAACCTTTTAGTGTTTGCTATTTCCATTTCGATAAGCTTAAGTGTTTCTGATTCTTCTGCCTTAAATTCCGATTTTAAAACAACTATTTGAGCTTCCATGGCAGCACGTTTAAGTTCTATTCCAAATTTTTTGTGTTCAATTTCTTGTTGCCGAGATAATTGTTCTGCATCATTTTTCGCTTCTTGTGACAATCGGGCAGAACCGGTTAACACACCTTCCGGACCAACATATACATCAAGTAATTCAATTCCGTTATCGGTTAGTATGAACTCACGAATTTGATTGGAATGATTCATTCCGCGTGATTTAAGAATATACAGACCTCTGTTGCGCTCACCGCCAATTTCAATATCACGTAATAAAAGCCATGTGTCTATCAGCGATGATATAGCCATATCTGTAAGTTCCTGGTTCTCCCCTCCTTTAGTGAGACTTGCGAACATTGCGGTGATATTCCTCATCTTTAAAAAATCCACAAGACGAAGCAGCATTATTTTAACTTCAGTTTGATTTCCTCCAATAACAAATGCATCAATAGGATCAAGAACTACAATTTGCGGTTCAACTTTAATAATTAATTTGATAGAAGTTGTAAGGTGATGTTCCAACCCATGAAGCGTTGGACGGGTTGCGTGAAAGTGGAGTAATCCTTTTTTAACCCACGGCTCTAAGTGTATTCCAATAGAAGCCATGTTACGCATAAACTGACTTGGTGATTCTTCGAAAGCAAAATAAAGCACTCGCTCACCACGCTTGCACGCGGCTTCAACAAATTGCGCTGCAAGACTTGTTTTGCCTGTACCAGCAGTACCTGAAACAAGTATAGTACTTCCGCGAAAGTAACCTTTACCGGAAAGCATTGTATCAAGACGCGGAATACCTGTGGAAATTCTTTCTTTGGATGAAATGTGATTTAATCCCAGTGAAGTGACTGGTAGAACAGAAAAACCATCTTCGTCAATTAAGAAAGGATATTCGTTTGTACCATGTGTTGAACCACGATATTTAACAATTCGTAATCGTCGTATGGATGATTGATCGGTAACACGATGATCCAGCAGAATAACACAATCAGAAACGTACTCTTCCAAGCCCTGGCGTGTTAAAGTACCATTGCCTTTTTCTCCGGTGATTATTGTAGTCACACCTTTCTTTTTCAGCCAGCCGAATAACCTTCGCAGTTCTGTACGCACAACAGTAGAATTGGGCAGCGCTGAGAAGAGAGATTCAATAGTATCCAGTACAACACGCTTAGCGCCGATACTTTCAATTGCACGATGGATACGAACAAACAAACCCTTCAAATCATATTCACCACTCTGTTCAATTTCTCCCCGTTCAACGTAAATGTGCTCAAGCCAAATCTTTTTGCGCTCTACAAGATGGTTCAAATCGAATCCCAATGAAGCAACGTTTGCTGTGAGTTCTTTTTCGGTTTCCTCGAACGAAATAAATACGCCAGGTTCATTGTAAAGCGTTGCACCGCGAACGAGAAACTCCATCGCAAATAGGGTCTTTCCACAACCCGCACCTCCGCATATAAGCGTTGGTCTCCCTTTCGGTAAACCACCTCCTGTTATTTCGTCCAACCCTTGAATACTTGTGGGAGCTTTTGGAAGGGTCTTTCGCTGAAATTTTAATATATTTTTTTTCATAAGATTTATCTCCAGAAATGTTATTACTATTCTTTTAAATAATTTTTCTACGATTATTAAAATCTATCGCAACTAATTTCGTTTACCACAAATATCTATCCGTAACAATGTAGTAAAACCTCGCAGAAAAGATTTTTGTGTTTGTCTCTTTATTTCAATGAATTATAAAAAAAACTGCGAAAAAAATATATAGTCCAAAGGGATGAAAAAGGGACTACATCTAGTGTGAGAGTAAATAATCAGGTTCAGATTGTATTTAGTTGATAGTTCAATTATTAATCATCGAAATACTCTTGGAAATTGTATTGAGAGTTTCAGCAGTGTAAGAATAGTTAGCAATTTCCAGGCGTGTGTGTAGTGCGAGTTTCTCCATAATATTATGAATATGACTCTTAACAGTGTAGGTTGATATGCGAATTTTCTGACCGATCTCTTTGTTACTCATACCATCGCTCAGTAGTCTGATAACCTCTCTTTCCCTCTTTGTCATCTGTACCGCTTTTTTCAGTTCGGATTTACCTTCTCTAACAGCGTGATCAACAATCTGGGAAAAAAGCGAATCAACTAATAGAGGCGGAAGAACAGTTGCTCCTTCATTTACCATTCTTATCGTGATTAAAAAATCATTAAGCGAGGCATCTTTGAGTATGAATCCATTTGCACCTGCTTTTACATACTGTAAAACATCTGCCTGTACCGGCGCAAGATCCATAACAATAATTTTAGCGTCGGGAAAATCTTTCTTCACTATTTCTGCAATATGTAAACTGTTTTGACTTCGTAATCCCAAATCCAAAAGAACCACATTTGGTTTTAACTGTTTGATCTTTACAAGCGTGTTCTTACCGTCACCGGATGCGGAAATTATGAGGATATCCTTATGAGGTTTAAGAATTGAAAAGATTCCATCCCGAAGAAGACGGTTATCTTCGATGAGTAATAATCTGATTTTTTTCATAAAATGATCTTACTGAATTATTAAATTTAATGATGATGCTCTTTCTTTAGAGAATAATTGAGCTATTCGCAAGTTGCTAAAATCAAAATGCAACTATTTGGGATGTATAATCAATCGGTCAAAAGGATGATAAATGAACTACATCTTTGGGGTGAGTTAATTACTGAAGGGAAATTATTCGCTAATCAATGAAGTCGTATCGATTGCAGTTTTGTATGATTCAGATAGGTGAGCATGTTTTGCAATCTGAACACGTGTATTAAGCGCTAATTTTTCAAGTATGTTATGGACGTGACTTTTTACCGTGTAGGGCGAGAGATGAAGTTTTTGTGCAATTTCTTTATTGGTGGAACCATCCGCAATTAATTCAATAACTTGTCGCTCACGTTTTGTCATACGAACCGATTCAACGATTACGGAAGGTTTTGATCCGTTAATTGCATGTTTAACAATTTGTGAAAAAAGTGAACCGGTTAAATGAGGCGGTAAAACTTTAGCGCCCTGGTAAACCGATCGGATAGTCTTAAGAAATTCGTCAATGTTTGCATCTTTTAGTATGAATCCTGATACTCCTGCCTGAACAAATTCAAAAACATCTGCCTGGAGCGGAATAAGATCCATTACAATTATTTTTGTTTCCTGAAAATTAGTCCTAACTAATTTTACAATATCCAAGCTGTTCCGGCTTCGTAACCCGAGATCAAGAAGCACTATATTTGGCTTTAGTTTACCTATCATCGCTAAAATATTTTCGCCATTGCCAACCGTAGAAACAACATTCATATCGGACTGCTTTTTAAGCAAAGTAGAAATGCCTTCACGCAGAAGACGATTATCTTCAATAAGTAGTATCGATATTTTTTTCATTTTTTTGATTTGAGTCCAATGAATTATAGATAACTGTTAAAACACTTAACCGCATAATCTAAAATTTAGTCTGTAAAATAAATGATTCAAACTAATTTTTAAAGTACTATGTAATCTAAATTATGAGTCGAAAACAACTTAACTGCAACTCCGAATCATCTACTATCAAGCGATCGACGGTAGGACACCCTTAGGACATCGACTTAAAAATGAATAAAACTTTTATGAGACGTGTTGGAATTTTATAAGTATATTGGTTCTAGTAAGCTTTTGGTAAGATCACTAAAAACTGCTTCGCTTATCGTTTAAAATAAAACTTTTTGAAAAGGTGAAAAGAGTCCCTTTATCTCACCCCTGTCTTTTTTATGTAAGTTTTTTTAAATCTAATCCGTTAAATCACAATTTTATGATTGTATTCATTCAGTAGATTTGGAATTGATATATGATATGGTTCCTGATAAGTTCGAACCTCATATTAAAGGATAAAAAACTTGAAATTAAGCTCTCAGAGCCTTTTTTTCTGTTATGAATCTGCTAAAAGAAAAAAGGGTGATAAAGTTGAAAAGAATAGGTTCGAACCTGTCCAAACCCTAGAAAATAAAGGACTTGAAAGTGGTCAAGCTGGTACTAATTTCACTTTGTACCCCCGGCAGGACTCGAACCTGCGCACATGGCTCCGGAGGCCAATGCTCTGATCCACTGAGCTACGGGGGCATAATTTTTTACACAGAAATCTAATGATTTAAGTGATTAAGTGCTTTATCCATTATTTTATTTATTACTCCATATTTTTAACTTACTTCTGCAAATAAAAGAAATTGTACACAATTTTGTGAGCATTAAAAAATGAAATTTTTATCTTTAGTCATATTACTTTTCGTGCTTTCCGAGACCATCTTTCCTAAAAGCTCTAGTGCGGATTCAGCGTTATATGAATACAATCCATTATATAGGCAACACATTGAAATGTATAAGGTGTACAAAACAAAACGTGCAGACATTGTTATGCTTGGAAATTCAATTACTCACGGCACAAACTGGAACGGACTTCTTGGGGAAAAAATTTAGTGGAAAGAGGTATCCCAAGCGATTTGGTAGATGGCTTCTTTAACAGGCTTGATTATGTCTTAAATCTTAAATCAAAAATTTGTTTTATAATGGGGAGAATAAATGATATTTATGCTGGATTAACGATTGAATCAATTTTTGAAAGTTATATTAAAATAATTGAAACATTTAAGAGATATAAAATTATACCTATCGTTCAATCAACTCTATATGTGTCGCCTAAATGGCATCATACAGCAGAAAAAAATCTCGAAGTCAAAATATTAAATTCATTATTGTACGATTATTGCATTAATAATAAAATTACATTTCTCGATTTAAACCAGTACTGTCCAAATTAATTTTGTTAAAGAAAATTTATTGTGAATAATTAAAATATTACACTGTTTTTACACTACAATGGAACTCATCCCAACCCTTCTCTTAAAAAGAGAAGGGCTTATTAAAACTTATGACTTGAGTTAAATATTCTGCCTGTCTACTGCCAGGTAGATCAGAACATAGTCATATAAGGTTTTATTGACAATAAGTCTCTCTCTTTTTAAGAGAGAGATTAGAGTGAGTTAAATTTATTTTGGACAGATATGATTTAAACTCAAGAATGTCAACTGATAATATGTTAAACGATGCTGTAACATCAGACGGAGTTCATCTTACTGCAGAAGGCTATTCAATATGGGCAAAAGAAGTTGAAAAAGTTTTGAAGAAGTACGGTTACTAAAATTAATTTGAATTTAATCGCTCAAATCCCGGGTATTTAATTGCATATTCTTTGGTTCCCAGTCATTGCCTTCACAGGACAGGTAATCAAGGGCTGGATGTTTATCATATTTGATGCATAATACTGCTGATTTATCAAAATGCTTGCAGCTTGTACACAATGTTGATTCTATAATATCTTTATTTTTTTCTTCAAATAATCTATAGTGGATAACAGCAGGATGAATAATAACTCCGTATATAATCATCATGCTAACAATCCACCAAAATTGAAAATCAATAAATTCCTTTGAGAACCAAATTATAGGTATTACCAGAGCAATTCTGATAATAGTCCCAAAAACGATTTCGCCCACACCGGGATAATTATTTCACTTTAATAAAAAAAACATTTTAAATATTTCAATGTTAAAATATGAAATTAAATGACTTTTGTTAATAAAAAGTTTTCAATTATTATTCAAAGGTAATGGAAGAAAAGAATGCTTAAAGACAATTGCCTAATTAGCTATAATTTGACAGAGAATCATTGCAATAGCTTTTATAATGCTTTATTTTACAATTCAGTAAAATTTACTTATGTTTTTTGAAGTGTTTAAAATAAAAAGTGCGAAAAAAAATTCCGCACATTTTGTGAGCGCGGGTGGGCTCGAACCACCGACCCTCTGCTTAAAAGGCAGATGCTCTACCCCTGAGCTACGCGCCCTTGCTTTTTTAAGGGAACAAATATAGAAATTTGCTCTTTTTTATCCAAACATAATAAATTGTTACTCAGTCAAGCTTATGTCTAAAAATTCAAAAATACTTGTATGCGACGATGACGAAACCCTATGTTATCTCTTAAAGGAACAGCTTTTAGAAGAGGGTTTTTCGGTCGATACTGTTTATGACGGTAAATACGCAATTGACGCAGTAAAATCCAAAAATTACGATGCACTGTTGTTAGATTTAAACATGAAAGATGTTTCCGGCGAAGAGGTTTTAAAATTTGTTTCGGAATATAATTCTTCAATTCAGGTGATAATTTTAACTGCACAGTCTGAAATTCGTAAAGCAATTGACTGCATTAAACTTGGTGCCTACGATTTTATCAACAAGCCTTATAATTTTGATGAATTGTTAGTAACACTTAGCCGTGCATTAGAGCGTAAAGATCTTCTCGTTAAAACCACCGTATTAAGCAACCAGGTAAGTCAAAAATCTTCCGGTAAAATTATAGGGATAAGCACAGAACTTCAGCGTGCAATAAATCTTGCCAACAAATCTGCTATGTCCGATTCCAATATTCTTATCGAAGGAGAAACCGGAACCGGAAAAGAACTATTCGCAGAGTACATTCATAAACACTCAACCAGAAGCAGCAAGCCATTTGTTATTATTAATTGCGCTTCGTTACCGGACCAGCTAATTGAAAGCGAATTGTTCGGGCATGAAAAAGGGGCATTTACAGATGCTAAATCCGCTAAACAGGGTTTAGTAGAAATTGCTCATGGCGGAACGCTATTTCTTGATGAAATTGGTGAACTAAGTCTTGCACTACAGCCGAAACTTCTACGATTTCTTGAGAACGGCGAGTACAGAAGAATCGGTGGCGTTACTAACCTTACTTCAAATGTGCGGGTAATTGGGGCAACAAATAGAAACCTCCTAACAGAAGCCGATAATAAAAATTTTAGAAGAGACCTGCTCTTCAGACTTAATGTTATTACGCTTACTATTCCGCCTTTACACGATAGACAAGAAGATATTTTATTACTTGCAAAACATTTTCTTTCTATAAAATCACCTATCCGTTCGCCTAAAAAACTTTCGACCGAAGCCGAAGAAGTTCTATTAAAGTACCGATTCCCGGGCAATGTGCGGGAATTAGAACACATTATTGAGCGGGCAATTATTTTTGCCGATGGAGATACGATTGAAACTGAAGACCTTAATCTGCCCGAAGTAATGGGCAGAAATAGAGAAGTAGCGGTTCAAAGAGAAGAATTTGATACTTTCGTTAGCATTGAAGAACTTGAAAAAAGACATATCTCTCATGTACTAAATCATTTTAATTGGGATAGAACTCAAACAGCTCAGTTGCTCGGAATAAGCCAGAAAACACTATATACAAAAATTAAAAAGTACACCTTAAAACAAGTCTAACACTATGTCTGAAAATTTTTTTCAGAATTATGCCGTAAAAGAATTTCTTGAAAAAGAATTTGATCCTATCGCCTTAACGGATAAAAACCTAAAGATAATTTGGTTTAACAAAAGCTTTAAATCCTTTTGCGGTAAGACAAGAATAAAAGGACAAAACTTAATATCGCTGATGGGATGGAAAGGCAGGTCTGAATTAAGCGGCTTAACCGACAAAACCAAAATATCTTTTAATGAAAAATTAAAAGGCAGCAGGTATGAACTGATTAAATTAAAATCTAAGAGCAAAAGCGACGGTTATCTGCTGAGAATCTTTCCTATCTCGGATGATGAAACAGAAGAAAAATCTGTCTCAGAATCATCAGAAAGAAATTTGGAATTTCAGAACGAGCTTCAAAATATATTAATTCTGTTAGCAAAGGAAAGTGAGCTAAAAATTTTAACAACCGAAATTATCTCCAAAGCTGTTTCGGTTAGTCATAGCGTTTTCGGAATAATTGTATTTCATGAAAATTCATCCATCTCTAATATCGTCATACACGATTCGATGGAGTTGCTAAAAGCAAATGAAGATATAAACCAGGAAATTAAATCTAATTTTACTTTTATAAGCAAGTGGTTAAACAAGAATAAGAAATCTTTAGAAATTTATAACTACCCTGGTAATTTAGGATACAGACTAACCGAAGTTTTTCAATGCGATTCATTAATAGTTACTCCTTGTATTTTTGAGGACGAGCTTCTTGCTGCTTTAATTTTGGGAAAAAAGGAAGGCAGCTTTTCTTTGTATGAGATCAATAATATTGAATTGTTTGCATTATTGCTGTCTTTTGCTATCAGCAGCGTAAGAACGAGAAAATTGAACACGGCTCTTGAGCTAAGACTTCTTCAAGCTCAAAAACTTGAAACCATAGGTAAGCTGTCAAGCGGTATGGCACACGACTTCAGCAATCTTCTTTCCAGCATTTTCGGAAGTTTAAATTTATTAAAGAAGAGAGTTCCGCAGGAAGAAGATATTTTTAGACTGCTTGACAACATTGAAAATTGTTCTATACGTGCAAAAGATTTAACAAAAGGGCTGCTTTCGTACGGTAAGCCTACACCAAAAAGAAAAGAGTTAATTAAACCTAACCTGCTTCTATCCGAAATCAGCAAAGTAATAAACCAAACTTTTCCGGCAAGCATAAATTTTGAAAGTCAAATTGATCCGGAACTGCACGAGGTGCTTGGCAACGGAACGGAAATATACCAGGTGATGCTAAACCTGTGTGTTAATGCGAAGGAAGCAATTGAAGGAATCGGCAAAATTCGTTTATCGGCACAAAATATTTTAATAGATGAAAAAAATGCGATCAATTATCCACTACTAAACAAAGGAAAATACGTTAGGTTTACTGTGCAAGATTCGGGTGGCGGGATAGATGAGGAACACCTTCAAAAAATATTCGATCCATATTTTTCTACTAAGCAAAAAGAAACCGGCTCTGGTTTAGGATTGTATGTTACTTACGGTATTATAAAGGCACATCAAGGACACATTGAAGTATCTAGTAAATTAAATGAGGGAACAACCTTCGATGTGTTTATACCTGCTTATGAGATGACTAAAGCCGTTAAAGGCGCTGTTTCTGAAAAAATAGTGCTTCTTGCAGATGATGAAATAATGCTGAGGGACTTACTTGCCGAACTTCTCGAATCAAACGATTATAATGTTATAAGAGTAAGCAGCGGGGTGGAAGCATTGAAGGTTTTAACCGAAGAGATAAAAGTGGACCTTGCAATAATTGACTACAATATGCCTGAAATGAACGGGCTGGAGTGCATTCAAAAAATTCGCGAACTAAAACTTGATATGCCAATTATTTTGTCGACAGGAAGTATGTCTGTTGAAGAACAGGTTAATCCCGAAGAAGCAGGTATAGATGTTGTACTTTCAAAACCATACGAGTTCGAAACTATGCTTGCTACAATTCAAAAACTAATCTGATTTAGTCTCTTCAGTCTGTTGATCCATTTCTACCATTCGAATATTCTTTACGTAATCTGAAAAGACAGGTTTCTTCATTGCATTAAGCTGATTTAGAATATCATTAATTTCTTTTATCGCCGTATCGATATAACCAAGCCGCTTAAAAATTGCTTCTCTGGAAACCTCTTCCTTTCCAAGTTCGCGTTTAATAGCTGCGGAGGAAAGGCTTAATAGGGTAAGAGGCTGCTTTATTTTATGGTTGGTTGTAACAACCGTAGCTATAAAAGTATTACGCTGTTCGGAGTCTAGTATCTGTTTTTGTGCCTCCGAAAGCTTAAGAGCTGAATTAACTCTTGCCAGCAGCTCGATCCTGTTAAAAGGCTTTTTAATGTAATCAAAAGCGCCGGCTTCCAAGCCCTCTTTTGTATCTTCTGCTCCGGATTTTGCCGTAACAAGTATTATAGGAATATTCGAAGTTGAACTATTCGAAACCATTGTCTTGCAAACTTCTATTCCATTCATACCCGGCATCATTACATCCAATAATATTAAGTCGGGTAATTCACCTATTGCTTTTTCAATTCCGGTCTTTCCGTCATAAGCAGTAAGTACTTCATATCCTTCATGCTCAAGCCTGTCCTGCAGCATGAATACATTCTCGGGTAAGTCGTCAATTACTAAAATTTTTTTCATTATGTAATTCCTTGTTTTGAAAATAATTTTTCAATCTTAAAAGCCATAATTCCTGCGTTTACAGGTTTGGGTATATAATCGTCAAATCCCTGCCTTAAAATCACTGCTTTATCTTCAAGCATTGCTTTAGCAGTAACGGCAAAAACGGGTATTGTTGCCCAGCGTTTGTTTTCTTTAATTTTTTTCAATGTTTGAAATCCGTCCATGCCGGGCATCATAATATCAAGCAGAATTAAGTCGGGAATGGTTTTTTCGAGGGCTCGCAAGCACTCTGTACCGCTGGAGGCTAAAATTGTCTTGCACTCACACGCTTGAACTATTTCGTTTATTGTAAACAAAGTATCAGAATCGTCATCAACAATAAGTACAGTACCGTGGGTATCTTTAACTTCTTCAGATTCACTGCTTTCATTAATAAATTCTTCTGTCTCAATATTATTCTCTTCGGAAAGTCTTACCGCTCTTGCGGCAGTACTGTTAAGTTCGTGCATCTTAAGCCTGTCTCTCACGATCTTTAATACATCGAGAGGATGCCCTTTAGATTTAACTGTAATTTGTTCTACAATATTTTGAAGCGAACTTTTTTCGTCTTCGGTAATATCTTTTGCTGTACTGATAATTATAGGAATATGTTTTGTATCTCTGTTTGATTTAAGTTTATACGTAAGTGAAATTCCGTCCACCTTCGGCATAATCAGATCGAGTATTATTAAATCGGGCTGAGTTTCCAGAATACGCGAAAAAGCGAGTTCACTATCTTGAATATAATCAATTCTTACTTTTTCATTTTTGAATTCGCGTTTAAATTTTTCGAATTCCATCTCATCGTCATCGACAAGAGCAATTTTTTCAATCGGTTTTTTTGCCAGGCTTTCCAGCTTCGAAAATGCAGAGAGGAGCTGCTCGGCAGAAATTGGCTTAACAAAATATTCGAAAGCGCCCAAACCGTATCCAATGTTTTTGTCACCCATAATCGAAATTAATATAATAGGTATATCCTTTGTTGCCGGATGTTCCTTAAGTCTTCTTAATATATTCCAGCCGGAGTTGTTTGGAAGCATTGCATCTAACGTTATTGCGAAAGGCTGTAGTTTTATTGCTTCTTCTATCCCTTTCTCGCCGTCGGACGCATAAGCAACTTCATAACCCTTAGAAATCAAGTACTGTCCGATGGTATAACGTACTTCTGCATCGTCATCAATAACAAGTATCGGGTTCATTCTGTTCTTTATTAATGTTTCAACATTAACTTTGGATTCTTCGGTAACAGTGAGGGGTTCCTCTTCTTCCGCTTCAACAAATTTTATCGGTATGCTGAACGTAAAGGTTGAGCCTTTACCAGGCGTGCTTTTAACCGCGAGAGAACCCTGCAACAAGTCCGCAATTTTTTTGCTGATTGTTAAACCTAAGCCAGTCCCGCTGTATTTACGAGTAATTGTCCCGTCTACCTGTCTGAACTCCTCAAATACAAGATTTTGATTCTCTTCCGAAATTCCTATTCCGGTATCAACCACATCGAATAACAAATGCTGATTGTCAACCGAATTAATATGAAGTTCAACAGCGCCTTCCTCGGTAAATTTAACGGCATTACCTAAAAGGTTGATTAGTACCTGCGTAACCTTTCCTCGGTCTGTATTAATAATTATCCGTGTGTTTATGTTCTTTACTGTTTTGTAAAGAAGCCCTTTGTTTTCAACCAACGGGCTGATTGATGTTTCGACTTCGTGTAGCAGCTCGTCAAGTAGGACATTTTCATTATTAACCTCCATCTTCCCGGCTTCTATCTT
Source organism: Ignavibacteriales bacterium (assembly GCA_020061465.1). Lineage (GTDB taxonomy): Bacteria > Bacteroidota > Ignavibacteria > Ignavibacteriales > Ignavibacteriaceae > JAGUYG01. The sequence goes on along the minus strand of JAGUYG010000022.1, from coordinate 14,320 downwards.
TGAAAGATCAAGGATATCGTTTATTAAATTCATCAGCCTTTTGCCGCTTTTAAATACAACCTCAAGTCTTTCCCTATTCTTTCCTTTAAGCGACGACTGCTCCAAAATCAATTCTGTTAAGCCGAGAATGGAATTCATCGGTGTGCGTAATTCGTGTGACATGCTTGCAAGAAATTGTGATTTAACTTTAGTTGCTTCTTCAGCGCGGTTTTTTTGGACTTCAAGCTCTTCCGCTTTTTCTTTTAGTTCTTTGTGCAAATCGATAAGCGTTTCGTTTTGTTTCCGGATTTGTACATTCTGTTTTTGATAATCTTCATTTAGCTGTTTCAATTCCGCAACTAAATTTTCGAGCTGAACAAATGCCAGAGCATTAGTTAATCCAATTGCAAGCTGCTCTTGTATTTTAGATAGATATTCTTTCGCTTCAACAGAAGGTTTTTCTACTGCTCCTAATTCAAGAAGAGCTATTACTTTCCTGTTATAAATAACAGGTATAACCAGCAAGTATTTTATTTGTACAGATATTAAGCCTGCCGAAACTATAGGCAGCTCTTCGGCAGAGCTAACTTCTACTATTTCGTGGTTTTTTATTACTATATCGAATACTCCGTTCTCTTTGTACAAAAGGCTTTCGTTCTTTTTGAATCCGTACATACTTACAACGGAAATTTTATCGCTTTCGACGAGATAAAGTGCTCCGATGTTAAAACGCGCAGTATTAATTATCTTTTTGAGAGCGGCTTCGGATATTTCTGCAAGAGTGGGATTTTTATTAATTAGTGTAATAAACTCCGAGTATTCATTCTTTGCTCTTTGATTTTTTTCCAATTCGTTAAGCATCACGTTAAAGGCGCCTGCAAGCTCGCCTATTTCATCTTTGCTTTTAACTACAATTTTGTTTTTGAAATTACCATCTTTAGTTACTTTAGTTGCTTCGTTTAAGTCCGTTATCTGTTTGCGTATTTTATCTGTAAAAACGAATGTGAAAATAAGTGAAAGCACAACGCCTGCCGAACCAATAATTGCTAAAATATCTTTCAAATTTGAACGGAGATCGGCAGCTTCATTCAGCGGCGTGAAAATTAAAAATTCCAAATTATTAAGTTCAAGAACACCTACGGCTGGTTTATATACTGTGGCAATTATGTCTGCTGTTTCTGTTTCTTCGCTGTGCACGTCAAAATTGCCGCGTTTCGAAAGCTCTTTATAAGCTTTGTCCAATGCGAAGAAATATTTTTGATTTATCGATGCGTTCGAAAATTCTACCGGGGCACCGCTCCATACTAAAGCGATTTCAGCAGAAACTTTTTTTGATACATCGTTAAGAAACGAGCCGGTAAATATTTTTCCGTAATAATAAATTTCCCCGTTTTCTGTTTCATGTTTTTTTACAAACGCATGAGGATTGTATTCAAGGAAATTATTAATGTTAAAATCCTTATTGGGCAAAGAAACGAATTCTTTGTTCAGTTTTCGTTTGATGTTTGAAGTAAGAGGATCAGTCTCGAACACAAAGTCAATATCTTTTTCTCTTAACTGCGGCTGTTTAAAAATATTGTTAACACCGTTTTTGGTAATGAACACAAAATCATCTTCTACATCCTGAACGGTTTCGCGGTATACATAAATAAAATTATTGGCAGAATTAAGCAGGTATCTTGTTTGCTGTGAGGAAAGCACGTTATAAAGTATTGAATAGAAAGCTAAAGCAGAGCTCCCTAATATCAAAACAACAATTACGAAGTTAATGAATAATATTCTATAGCTGATTTTCATAAGGTTTATTCGTCCCGCTGTAAAACTTTTCGAATAGTAATTAATAGTTCATCGAAATCGTAAGGTTTACTGATGAAATCCGTTGCCCCGAGCTTTGCTGAATCAATAGCGCTTTTTACGTCGGCGTATGCTGTAAGTACAATAACTTTTGTGGAGATTTTCTTTTCGCCAAGTTCTTGTAAAACCTGGAATCCATCCTTCCCGGGCATTTTCAGATCTAGTAGGACCAAATCAACAGGTTTTTTTTCAAGAAACTCAAATGCGGCATCGCCGTTATCAACGTATGCGGCATCGTAACCAACCTCTATAAGCTCTTCTTTCAGAACCGTACAAAGGTTCAAATCATCATCTACTATTAATATTGATTCCATTTTTCCCTGCTAATCAGTTTTTGTTTGTTGATTAAATTGGTAATACTTAATCTTCTGCCGTTGCCGCTCGACTTCATCCCTTATAGGCGAGACAGATTTGCTGCCGGCTAATCTTTCTTTTAAAGTTGGTACCAGCTCTGCCTTAATTAAGATAACCAATTCCTTTTTGCTTATAACTGTTTCATCGCTGCCAAAGATGTAGCGTAAACCCAAGACCCACCATGGCAAGTCTTTCAGGAATGGCACGCCGGTTCTTATTTTCGTCTCTTCATTTGTAAAGAAGCCGCCGATAACCGTTTCCTCACCATCTAACATAATTACCTGTGTGCTCGCTTCGGTTTTATTTATAAGCGTTCTGTCAGGATCCGGCAGAACCGAACTTCTTTCCACATTAATGTTCAACAAGATGTAGTTTATTCCGTCTTCATTATATATATACGGAGTAACTCTTATAATAGAACCGGTTGAGAAAAATTGCTCGATAATATTGCCTGCAAAGTCTCTTTGTTTAATTGAAAAATCCTGCCCAACTTGAAGATTGGCTTGAACACGGTCGCGGGTGGTTACGTTCGGGCTTGCAATAATCTCGCCCAACTGCTCTTGTTCAAAAAACTTGAACATCGCGGTGGCTTCGCCAAAAAAACCGCCAACGCTAAAATCAGTTTTGGTTTCAAATTGAAATTCTCCGGTTGACTGCTGCTGCTGCTGCTGGGTTGTTCCGCCGGTTGATTGCTGCTGCTGCTGCTGGTATGTAAGCCCCATTGTACCGCCTAAGTCCAATCCTCTTCTTGACAGCAGAAACTTCCAATCAATTCCCCGTTGCCTGGATTCTGCCACATCCATTTCGAAGAAGACCGCAGAAATATTTACTTCTCTGGTATCTATAGAGGCATAAGTTTCTTTTGTTCGTTCTTCTTTTACAGGTTCATCTTTACGTTTAACAATAATAACGTCTTCCTTCTCCTCAAAGGTAAGCCCCGCCATCTGAACCAATACAACCAGCGCTTTATCATAAGGCATGTTTGTTAATTCCAAGCCAATCGGTGTAGTGATTTCGGCGGTTGATACAATTCTTTTACCTTTAGTGTTTTCACTTACTTTACTAAGAAGTTCTAAAGCCTGGTTAAACGGAAGAGTAGCAGAAAGGGTAACCAGCTCATCGGGGCTGGTATATCCCTTAAATTGTTTTTCGAGATACTGCTGAGAGAAAGCGTTAGCGCCCAGGCAAGCGGCTATTAATAATATGGTCAAATAATTTTTCATGTTAATTTCTCTCCATTATCAATTCTTTTTTGTTACTTCCTTTTCGAGGAACAGGTCAATCTTTTCGATTATCCCGCCTTTGTTAAGAATAAAACTAACTCTGTTGTTGTCATAATCAATCTTAGTTAAATAACCCAGATAAACTTGTTCACCCTCCCAGAGTAAAAATGTTTGTCCCCTTGTATCTGCCAGGAATGCCCCTTCAGGAATTATTGCAAGAAGTTTGGCGCCTTGAATATCTAACAATCCTTCAATATTTGGCGGTATTTCATTTCTAATCAAAGGATAAAACGCATCGTACAGAGGTCTGGCGGCTAAATCATGTTCAACAAAATCGGCTGTAGCAAATCGATTGTTGGTTGCGTAATAAACATCAACATTCATATCGAAATTAACCATGAAGTTTGGTAAACCCTCTTTATCCGAAATGATCGAGTTTGTTAAAGTTACGGTTGTTACTTTCTTCAATTCCTTGCTCTGCTCTACTGCATAAATCAGCCTGAAAACATCCATAAATTCTCCTGCACCGGCAATTTTATATTGATAAACAAAAAATTCCCTGTCCTGTTTCTGAGCCACAAACTCAACATCTATTTTAGTTTTAGAAGAAAATCCCGTAGTAATTTCGTTTATGAAATTAAAGAACTTAATAGAAGAAAGATTGGGCGGAATGTTAAATCTTCTTGCAGCCAAAACGCTGTCGAGCACCGATGCTCTATTCTGCGTTTCGAGCAGTTGTATATTAAGTTGTTCGGTATTGTAATCGTTTGCTTTCAATTCTTTCAACCTTTGTTGTTTATCTTTTATCTCTTCGCTTTGAAAAACAAAGATGTAAATTCCGCCTGCAAGCAGAATAATAATCAAAAGTCCTACAAGACCAAGGGTACTTTTTAGCTTTCTATTCATTCAGAATTAGAATTGTTAAAGTAGCTTTTATAATTAAAAGTAATCAAAAACTTGTAAACATTTTTCTCCCGCAATTCTTCATAAAGCACGCTTTTCAACTCAGCCGATTTCAATGAATAGGCAAAATCCGTCAATACATTTTTTGACAAAGTATATCCTTCAAGTACAATAAAATTTTCCTGTTCTCGCGTAAGTTTAGTAAGCCAAACATTTTTTCTTACCGCAAAGAAATCGGAAATATCCCGAATAACCTTAGTCCAGATACCTGCACCGGTACTTGCTGAATCGAGAATAGCTTGGGTTTGGTCGAATCCGTTAATTTTTTCTTCAAGGTTAGAGATTTGGTTAAGGATCTGCTCATTTTGTCTTAGGAGAAGTGTTTGTTTTTCAATTTTTTCATCCAATTCATGGATTTCTTTTTGACGCTCGAGCACCTGTACTGTAATGAAAAATGCGGCTGCAAATAAAAGTGGTAGTATGGCATAACCGTGCCAGGCAAACTGAAAGACTTTTTGTTCTTCCTTAACGTATTTTGGAAGCAGGTTTATACCTTTATGAATATTTGCCAGCTCATCAAAATAATCATTTGCAACGGCAAGAGGTACGCTGAAGGCAGAAATTTTTTCTTTTTGTTCTTCAGATAAATCGGATAAATCAATATCATCAAATTCCAGCCGCGTTACATTTGCCTCGGGAAATGTTCCATAGAATGAAAGGATTATATTTTCCGAATCATCTTCACCGCAAACTATGATATTATCCAGCGAAGATATGCCTCCGTTTTCCATTTCAAGCAGAATCTTTGAGAAGTAAACATCGTAAGTATGAAGATTGAGGGTCCCGATATCGAGTGTAGAGCCTATATGTTTTAACTTACGCCCGTGCAGAAAAATTAATTTGCTGTATTCCTTTCCGATGTACACAATAAGCGAATAATCGTCCGGAAAAAATTTCTTTCGCTTAGCTACATAATATGCTAGGGATATTTCGGCACATTTAACAGCAGGAATTTTATAATATCTTCTTCCATGGTACCTTGCAAGGGAGTTTATCATCTTTATACACGATGATTCGCCGCCGCTCAAGAAAACCGAAAGAAGTGATTTATCTGCTAACTCTATATATCCTAAATTATCTTTGTCAATTATAACATTTTTGGTTTGTTGAATATCCCTGATTATTTCTTGAGTAAGCCGGGTTGCTTTTTCTTGTCTTGTGCCTTCAAAGAGGTGATAATAGATTGCCGGTTCAGTTAGGGCTGGAACAAAGAGACTTTTACTTAAATTAATTCCCAGGAATGCGGCACTAATTATATTTTGTGAGGAAATGTCTAATTCGGGTTCCAGCGGAACTTCTTTTTCAATACCTTCTAACTCTAATTCTTCGCTTTCAATTGTAAGGTTTGAAACCTCTTCACCAACGCTCATTGATTGCTGTACAACATCAAAGGACGTAGTAAGGCGCACCTTTAGCTTGTCTTTATCTTTATTTATTACGGCAACTTTTGTATCGTTGCCTTCGCAATATACGGTTATTAACTGTTTCAATTATACCGATGTTAAAATTTGTTGCATTCTGGTTTTGTTATTCGCAAAAGCGATCGCGTTTTCAAGAGAAATTTTCTTTTGCAGATACAGTCTCTTCAAGTCTTGCTCCATAGTGATCATTCCCTGCTGCCCGCCCTGATTAATCATCATGTATATTTCGCTTGTGTTATTATTTTTTATTGCGGCTTTAACACTTGGCGTAACTAGCAGCACTTCCTTTGCGAGCACACGCTTGCCGTCGAGACTTGGTACCAATTTTTGAGATACTACGCTAATCAGCACGTCGGCTAATCTGTTTCTGACTCTTTCCTGTTCGGAAGGATTAACTTCGGCAATAATTCTATCAAGCGATTCAACTGCAGAGGAAGTGTGAAGCGTTGAAAACACTTTATGACCGGTATCGGTAACTTCAAGGGCAGCCATTATTGTATCCGGGTCTCTCATTTCACCAATTACAATTATATCCGGATCCTGTCTTAATGACTGAATTACGCCTTCCTTAAAAGTTAGAACATCTCTGCCGACTTCTCTGTGCCTGACAATCGCAACCTTCGATTCGTGAACGTACTCAACAGGAGACGCAATAATAACAATATGTGCCGGGTCCACTTTATTATGTGCATCAATTATTGCATCAAGAGTAGTTGATTTACCTGAACCGGTTATACCTGTAACAAGCGATAAGCCGAATTTAATATAAGTATGACTCATAGCTCTTGCTACATTTGGATGGAATTCTAACGATTCAAGCGGTCTTATCTCGGTATTTATTGCACGCATATTTAATGCTAAAGAATCCAGGTCAAAATATGCATCGGCTCTGAAACGCACGTTTACCTTTCTTCGCTCATAAAAGAAAGTATAGCTAAAATCCAGATTGCGTTTTTCCGCTAACATTTTTCGCTGATTACTATTCAACAAATTAACTATCAAAGTTGCTGATTCATCTTCGCTGTATTGTGGAAATTCCCGTATTCTTTCTTTTCTGCCGAAAGTTCTAAGCCAGATGTGTCCCAGGTTGCCATGCCCGCCAATTTCGATATCGGAAGAGTCACGTTCTATCATGCTGGTTAAGAATCTGTTCACTAAATTTTTTAATGCAACGCGTTCTTCGGATCTAAGTGTTTCTATGTTTTCTAATATGTAATTAATCCTATCCGGTCCGGTAAGATAGGGCGGAATATTGTTGCAAAATTTTGTTAATGCGGTTTTTGTTTCAGATACGGAAAAACTGATCATAATAAATTTAAATTATGTATATGTATGGTTAAAAAATATTACTTGTAATATAATTAAATTGAGATTAATTAACAGAGTTAACTTAATCATTTAAACAAAATCCTTAAGAGCAACTTCGTAATGTATCTTACGAGTAATAATTACTACCCCATGTAAGATTTACTCTTCAGAGGTGCCGCCTAAAACTTCTTCAATGGAGGTTAATCCTAATTTTACTTTTTCTAAGCCGGCTTCTCTTAAGTTAAATGAGCCGTCCTTTTTAGCTTGAACACGAATTTTTTCTTCATCTACTTCAATTCCTGAACGAACAATTAGCTGCCTAATCTCCTTAGTGAAATAGAGCGCTTCATGTATTGCAATTCTTCCCTTGTAACCTGTTTCGTTGCACTTATCGCATCCCTTAGGTTCAAAGACAGTGTGATTTCTCCATTCGGCAATATTTAGTCCGGCAGCAATCATTACTGCTTCATCATAGTTTACCACTCTTTTTTTGCAGTGATTACATAGCCTTCGAATCAACCTTTGTGCCACGATAATATTAATTGCATAAGCAATTAAGAACGGTTCAATTCCCATTTTGTATAAACGGGCAACTGCGCTTGGGGCATCATTTGTGTGCAAAGTAGAAAAAGTTAAGTGCCCGGTGTTAGCAAGTTTTATTGCAACTTCGGCAGTTTCTTTATCTCTCATCTCACCCACCAAAACTATATCGGGGTCATGCCGTAAGATTGAGCGTATGGCTTGTTCAAAATTCATCTTGTAACCAATCTTTAGCTGACGCGCACCCTCAATTACATATTCAACAGGATCTTCTACCGTTAGTACGTTCACGGTGGGATCAATAACCTGATAGAGAGCTGCGACGAGAGTTGTGCTTTTTCCGCTGCCGGTGGGTCCGGTTAGAATTACCATACCCTGCGGCTGGTTGATTGCCTTAACAAAGGCGCTTCTGGCATAACCGGCTAAACCAAGCTGATCTAAATCCTTAATTACTTTTCTGTCATCAAGAATTCTTATAACAACGCTTTCAAATTTATTTTTAAGTTCAGTACCAACCATGGGAAGCACGGATACTCTAAATCGGATAACATGGTTATCAATCTCTCTTTGGATAAAACCGTCCTGTGCACGCTCTCTTTCAAATCTATCCATACCTTTAGATCGGTCTTTTACTACCGCAACCACTGCTTCGGGAAGCGTTCCATCCTGCACATGCCAAGATTGTAAGTTCCCGTCGATGCGGATTAATATTTCGGTTTTATGTCCGGATTTAGGCACAAAGTGAATATCGCTTGCACCTTTTCTTACACCTTCGACTAGTGCGCCTTCAACAAGATTAATAAGGGCACTCTTATTTATTTCTGCATCAAGCTCTTCTTCGTCGAGCGACGGCTCTTCGCTTTCTATTTGGATTTCAGGTCCGGCTTCTTCCATCATTTTAAGGAAGACATTTTCCGGAGGAAGAATCAGTTGAATTAATTTTTCGTAATCCTTCTTTTTTATGTAAATAACTTCATATTTTTTTGCATTTAGTCCGAAAGCGATCTTCGGAATGTTCCTATCGGTAGGGTCTATTGCAGCAAGTATCAGCTTGTCTTTAATTCTTTCATCGTACATGAAAGGAACAACTTTACGCTCAAGCATTTGGCTTTTAACCTGCTCGCCGGCATTATTAATCATTGTTTTAATTGCGTTCATTCTTTTCGGCGGAATTTCTTCCGGTGGTGTGTCTAATTCTCTAAAAGCATAAAGAATAGCTACCTCCCGGAAAATCGTATCGTGATCAAACTTAAAATCCTGAACCAATATTTGAGCGAGGTTGCGCTTAATTTTGCTGCGGTCGTTGGCTTTGGCTTGTAAGGCTCTTTCAAGCATTGCCGCATCGATAATACCTTTTTTGAAAAGAAGGTAACCGATTTTATCCGTCATTTCTAAATTTGTATCAATCATGCTATGTTTCTCTCGATATAAGTTTGATTATTAGCCCCCGGTGTAGGAGGTCTTACTGTTGCAGTTTCGGCTGATACAAGCGTTAGAGCAATCATCACAACCATGATGATCATTGCTATAACCACCTGAACTAATTCGATGAAATTTTTTAGTTTATAAACGGTTTCGCTTTCGTAATAATTTGCTAATTGGAGAGAAGTGTTTTTTATGGTTCCGGTTTCCTCTCCCGAGTGCAGCCTTGATAAAGCTGTTTCGGTAAAAACACCCGAGGCTTCGAAAGCATCGGTAATGCCTGTACCTTTTTTTACCATTAAAGGAATGGCAACACTTTTTATTCGTTCTTCAAAGTATTTATTTCCTGTCGCTTCGGCAGCTATTCTAATCGGTTCAATACTTTCGGCAGAGCCGCTGTACATAGTATAAAAAACCCGGCAGTAAACTTCAATTAATGTTTTGTGAATTAAGGTACCCATCATCGGAATGCGAAGCAGATATTTGTCTACGATTAAACCGCCTTTTTTGGTTTTTGAAAATCTCCACAAAAATATAGGCGGTAGTATAATGAATAGAGTTACTAATAAAGAATTATCAATAAGAAAATCGCTCATTGCTAACGTAAAAGCAGTCATTGGAGGAAGTGCTATTCCGAATTTTACAAACAACTTAGCTGTTTCAGGGAAAATGTAAGCAACATAAAACAATACTGCTAAAAATAGGACAAATATTGTTACCGCAGGCGTGATTAATGCGCTTCTTAGATTCTTTCTAAATTCCTGACGGCGCTCTAAAAATTTTGCAGTGGCTTTATAAATTTCAGCCATGTTACCGCTTTTAGAAGCTAGACCAAGCATATAAGCAGTAAACTTTCCGAATACCGACTGATATTTGAGAAATGTCGCTTCGCTGTCGGCACCTTTTTTCAATTCATTATTAATTTCTTTTAAAGTTTCCCGAAGAGTTTTGTTCTGAGTATCATTGATAAGAAGAGTTAAAATTTCACCATAAGATAATTTCTGATCTAACAATTCGGCGCTGATTTTAACGAATGTAACTATATCCGATTGGGGCGGTTTCGGGTTGAAGTTAAATAATTTTTTATTGATTGAAACAACCTCATAACCCAGCCGTGTTAATGCTTCTTCAACTTCTTTTTTAGTAAATGCTTTTTGTTCGCCTTTTAGAGGCTTATCCCCACCTTTTTTAGCTTTGTAAAGAAATGTAACTTTCTTTTCAACCGACTTTAATTTTAGCTGGTTCTTCTCTATAAGCCTATGAATCTTTTTTCTGCCCTCGCCCATAGATTGAGCAGAGAGTGAACCACTAATTGTTTGTCCGTTTGCTTTTTCTGCGGTAAATCTTAATTCAACCATGCTAAATCGAATATGAATAATTATTGAGTTAGTAATTTATGTTATACATAGCAAATCTCTTACCAAACTATTCCCCATTATGTTTTTAATAGCTAACCGTGAATTTAAGTAAATAATTATAATAATGTAAAAAATACAATGAGGATTTGTAAAGGAATAACTCTCAAATGAACATTAAACTAAAAGAACCTGCCCTGCAAATAAAGAAGGGTTGGCTATCAACCAACCCTTGCTGAAATCGATCAGAAACACATAAATAGAAAAGTTTGTCTTAGTAGTTAACTGTAGTAGTAATAGTCGTTGGAGATACTACTGCAGTAGCTTGAACAGGATTTCCACCCTCCCCAATTTCCGTTCCTACACCTACAATCGTAACTGACTGCGCGGCTACAGTTGGAGCCGGATTATTATACGTGCCGTTTGCAGTAGAATCTAATCCTGTTGGGAGCGTCCATCCGGTAAAGGTATTGTTTCCGCCACCCATTGAAGCTGGCTTTTTATAATAAGACTGAGCCATAGCACCAAGATTATTTAGATCGCTTATTACGCCGTCTCTATTTGCCGAAACTGCACTGGCATTGAAAAGGTTTATACCAACTACTATCGCGATACCAACTACGATAACGCCCAGAACGATTAAGAGAAGTTGTTGTTGACCCATTTTAGTACTCCTTGTTTTATTTGAAGGTTAATTAGTTAGTTTTAACTTGTTGTTTTTAATTTATAATTTTAGTTGAGAATGAATTCGGTAATACCGTTACCTCAACTTTTATTGAATCACTACCTGTTGCTATTTCATTTCCCGTGCCAGTAATTATTATCTGGACTGGGGAGATATCGGCAATAAAGTTACCATTCTGGCTTACTATAAGATTGTTGGGAATTCGCCAGCCGGTAAAACTCCTTCCACCACCACCAAAATTTGTTGGCTTTTTATAGTAATCTAATGCCATAGTGGCTAAAGTAATGCATTCGTTTATCAATATATCTCTCTTGGATTCTATTGCATTTTGCCTAAATAGCATTACAGACAAAGCAATACCAATCCCAACGATGATAATCGATAAAAGGATATATAATAATTGCTGTTGTCCCACGAAGTATTCCTATTCAGTTTCCATGTTACTTACAAAAAAACATGCCAGCAGATATACCACTAATTAAATATTACTAATTTCGCATTAATTGCTGAATTAAACCGTCCGGGTAAATTTTACCTGTAATAATTACCGGAGAGGAAATTTTTACCGTTATTTTTTAGCTGTTGATTTTTTATCTCCAAGTTGAATACTTGCTAATTGCGAATCGAGACAATGTATAAAGCATTTTTCATAACGAGACAAGGCAGAATTACCGATTCTTCAATTATAAGCAATTTTGAAATGTTCTTACTTTAGCATGGTATTTGCTTTTTTAACCCCAACAAAAAGCAATGTGCAGGAAAAAGAAATGAACGGTATTCAGATGTTATTGGTAATAGGCGGAATTGCCCTATTCTCCATTCTTGTTATAAATACTAACCGAACTCTGCTTATATCGGAAGACCAAAAGCTTAACTCTGAATTAATTCTTACCGCAACCTCAGTAGGAAAAAATATTATTAATGAAATTAGTTCTAAATCCTTCGACCAGGGGACGATATATAATCCCGCATATAATATTGATAGCATAACGGCTGCAAATGCTTTAGGTCCTGAAACCGGAGAAACAGCCGGTTTATTTAATGATGTTGATGACTACAATTCTTTTTACAAATCCGTTGCTACCCCGCGCGCAGGAAATTTCGACTTGAACGTTACTGTAAATTATGTTGACGATTCAAATGTAAACACGGTATTAAGTTCCAAATCGCGAACAAAACGAATTAAGGTTGCCGTTTGGAGCCCGTTTTTAACCGATACACTTAATCTATATTATTATAAGAGTTATTAAAAATCATGAACCATCTATTAGACTTAATCGGCTCATACATCATTGGAGGCTTTTTACTTGTTGCATTGCTGGGTTTAACGCTGCACTTCAGCACTAAATCTCAAGAAGTTAAACTGAGCGAGATTACTCTAAGATCTCTAAACGATGTAGGAATGGTGATAGAGCATGACTTCACCAAATTAGGTTACCGGGTTGAGTCCGGAAGTAAAATCGTATCTATTTCTTCAAATCAAATTGTGTTTTTATCCGATTTAAATAATGACGGAGTAATAGATACCATAACGTATAACACGTATACAAGTAACGATAGTCTATACCTCACCCGAAATGCAAGCTATCTTGCACAGCAGCAGTGGCTGATACCTGTTAAAGATTTTGAAGTAGAAGGATTTGACGACATCGGTGCGCAGACTGGTGATGTTAACGAAGTACAAAGCATTAAGTTAAATATAGTAGTAGAAGAAGAAGGTCTTCCGGATTCACAAGCTAATATCGGTTCATATTGGACGAGACAATTTTTCCCGAAGAATTTATAACAACTTTGATTTTTATTTTGAGGAGATAATCAAATGGGTAAAATGTTATTACTGCTGATCGTAGGGTTAGGGTTAATATTCGCTTTGACAGGACTGAATATTCAGCGAAGTAATACCTCCATGGTTGCTAATTCCGTGCTTGAATATCAAAGGGTTCAGGCAAAAAATTACGCCGCAAGTGGAATTGAGGTTGCCATTAAAAATCTTTCCTTAGATACAAACTGGACCGGAATAGCCAACAAAGCGCTTTACGAGGGAACAGTAACAATTAATGTTCAAAGTACTACGAGTAAATATTATAATGGTCCCGATATGGGATTAACTTCAACCAGGCTCATTACAGCGATTTCTACAGTAGGTGAGATGAAAGACACAATCCGTGCGGTGGTTAAACTTCCCTCCGCCGGTGGTTCGTCGGGTGTACCCGGCTTTTTTAATTATGCTGTAGCAAGTGGTGGAAATTTACATCTGAACGGAAATGCAAATGTAAGAGATGACTTTAATCCGCAATGGAATGCAAACATACATACTAACGGAAATTTTAACATGAACGGTGTAAATAGTGTTAAAGGATTTTTAAGCTATGTTGGGAATGCCCAGTCAAATCCTTCATGGAGATTAGACCAAAACATAGTTCCCAATCAGAACCCAAATAATTTACCAAATAGGGCACAGATTAGTCCTGTAGAAATTCCTGATTTTAAAGCAGAAGATTACCTTGATGTTGCTACTGACATTTTCTACGATAATAAAACTTACAGCGGTAATATTACCTTAGGGACAGCAGAAAATCCTAAAATCATTTATGTAGACGGTAATCTAAATATTAGCGGCACAGTATCAGGATACGGTGCATTCATAGTAAAAGGTAATGTTAATGTAACAGGAAATGTAACTATAGAGTCGCCAGATCCAACTAAAAGTAATTTGGGGATTTATACGAATGGCAATATCGATATTAACGGAAACGTAACGCTTAAGGCGCAGATATTAGCAAAAGGAAATGCTGAAGTTGGTGGAAATGTGAAAATACATGGAAGTTTGGTAACAAAAGGGAATGTTCAATTTAACGGCGGCGTAGATCTTTATTATCACCCCTCAAATGAAACGATTACAGAACCGTTTTGGGAGGGCGAAGGCAGCGGCGTTGATTCGTTTAGACCACAACTACTTTCATATTATGAATGAGTAAATAAAATTGTTTCTATCCAATAACCTTGAGGGTAGGGTGTAAAATATTTTGGAAGAAGCAACAAATTGTATCGCCCTGTTTTTCTATTGTGAATCCTTAGTGTTTTCGAGTCTTTGTGGCTATTTTCTGCCACTAAGTCACTAAATTTTTCCCAAGACTTCGCTTGGAAAAAAAGCTAAAGGAAAAATTACAAATCACCAATCACAAATAATTATCAATGACCCAATTTTCAAATTCT
>JAGUYG010000028.1 GCA_020061465.1 Ignavibacteriales bacterium | reverse complement strand
GTCCCAAGGGTTTGGCTGTTCGCCAATTAAAGCGGTACGTGAGCTGGGTTCAGAACGTCGTGAGACAGTTCGGTCCCTATCCTATGCGGGCGCAGGATACTTGAGAAGGGTCGCTTCTAGTACGAGAGGACCGAAGTGAACGTACCTCTAGTGTGCCAATTGTCGCGCCAGCGGCATCGTTGGGTAGCTATGTACGGTTGTGATAAGCGCTGAAAGCATCTAAGCGCGAAGCACGCTTCAAGATTAGGTATCCCTCCCGACGCAAGTCGGGACTAAAGACTCCTCGGAGATGACGAGGTTGATAGGCTGCAGGTGTAAGTGCAGTAATGCATTCAGCCGAGCAGTACTAATAAGTCGTGCGACTTATCCAATAATTTTTATTCACAGTTATAATTGCCGTTCTAATTTGGCTCAGCTCTTTCAGTCTTTCTTTATTTTTTTTGAGTTTAAATTTTGGTGGTTATTGCCAGGGTGAAACACCTCTTCCCATTTCGAACAGAGAAGTTAAGCCCCTGAACGCCGATGGTACTGCCTGCGCAGGTGGGTGGGAGAGTAGGTAGCTGCCAAGATTTATTTTCTAAAGCCCCGGTTTTTTCGGGGCTTTCTTGTTTTAAAACTCTACTTCTATCTGTTTGGCTGAATTTATTCCTACAAATTATTTTTGCCTTCACTTTTTCACATATTGATAATCTGCTGGGAGCTGATTTATAATAGTATTCAACCGGAATTAGTGCTGAGTTTAAAAAATTACTTTATTTGAATCATCTTTCGTACTGTTATTCTATCCTCGTATTCAAACCTATAGAACATAACACCGCTCGATAAATTTTTTGCATCGAATATTATTTCATGCTTTCCTTTTTCCAACTCTTTATCAAGGATTTTTGATATTTCTTCGCCAAGCACGTTATATATTGTTATTTTCACTTTCGAAAACCTTGGGACATAAAATTCTATCTTTGTGGTAGAGTTAAATGGATTTGGATAATTTTGATAAAGAACAAAATTATCGGGAGAAACTGGAAGAGCATCATTTACATCTGTAGCCGTTGTATCATGAACATACAAATAAATGTGCCATCCGTTACCTGCATCGGCGGGGAATGCTATTTTGTTTCCGCTGAGTGCTAATCCTTTTTTCCAATCGAGTTGAAAATTTGCAGGTGTAACACGGGCTATCTTGTTTCCGTCATAGTAAAAAATTGCCTTCTTAAAATCGCTTCCGTATCCGTACCATGCCACTTTTCCCGAATCTATTCTAATGTTCGGCGTCGGTTCACCTTTTGGGAATGAAGATAGCTCATCGCGTAAATATTTCAATTGTGTACCGTCATATAGTACAGCGTATCCTGCAGAAAGTGAACCGCTTTCAGCGTGAACCCAAACAAATTTACCATCCTGAAAGTCTATATGATGCTCGCCTAAGAAATAATATGAAATCGGGTAGTTTCCATAGTCGCGGAAATTATCATTTGTAATTCTAGTTACAGTATCGCCGTTAAAATAGTAAGCTTCCCAGGAAGCAAAGTCCAGCCAATTGGATGAAGAGGATTCACACCAACCCATCTTTCCGTTGTCTAACCGGGGAATTGTATTAGGGAACGAAGTTGGCGGTCGTTTATGTGTAGTACCATCAAACCACATTATTGTATCCAATTCACCAAACTGGAAATGCTTACTATAAATAACCTGTCCATAATTTGTTTGCCAAAGGTAAATATTATCTGAAGGTTCCGATGATATAATTTCAACCGGTGCACCACCGTTATTTGATAAAAAAATTGTTCTGCCGGCGCCTTCTACATCGGCGGTAAATACTATTTTCTTGTTATGAGTAATCACCCGAGCAGCAGACCAAAGAGGATTTTTTATAGTTCCACTTTTATCGGTGGATATAAAATTAACCTGCCCTTTTCCATCAACATCAGACCTCCATGTTAAAAGGCTATCGTGAAAATCAAACTGGATATCAGGTAACGGCAGCAAAAAAATTCCGTTATGATAAAATCCATTTAACCGGCTTCCCAATTGACCCTGCCAGCCGATAAGATCATTATACAGTCGGGGAAAAGCATTATAAAATGATAGATTGCTCACTTGATAAATGCTGCTGTTGCTGTTAACCTCTAATTGGTATGTATTATTATTCCCTGTGGTATCTAAATTTACAACTATCAGATAAATATCTTGAAGGTTTTCAGTAGGCGACAAAGAATGGTTTGAAATAAAATTATCTGCGGATATTGTATTTCCTTCTCTTGTAACAGCTTGAACACCGAATTTAGTTGCCGGATCCAATCTTGTAAACAAAAGGTTGATAACATCATTACCATTCGGGTTTCGGTTTGGTGAGATGAAATAATACATTGACGCATATCTGTTCACGGCTGTTCTAATCCCCCTATTCCCATAAAGCACACTGAAGATATCGATATTAGGATAATACTCTCCCTCTTCATAATCATAAGGCGGTATAGTTCTATAGAGATTGGTGATAGTAAAATCTTTAAAAACTTGTTCAAATGTTTTTCCTTTTGAAGTGAGTACATCATTAATAGCTGCAAAGCTGAAATTGCCATTAAAACTGTCGTAGCCGATACTCTTTTCCCAAATTAATTTAATTGTACCGCGTCCGCCAATATATTCTGAAATATATCTAAAGAATATCCAGCTTCCATACCAATGACCGGGACTTTCTGCTGTAGTCGCATCTAAAGGTACTGTAGGATCGGCGAACCAATCTTCCAGGTACTGGTAGTTATCATTAATATCATCATAAACCTCGTCTTCAATCCATGCTGATGCTGCTTCTTTCATCCATGCTTTTTCGAATACATCATATCCATTCTGAATTGAATGAAAAAACTCATGCGCGGCTGTTATTCGAATTGCTGATAACTCACCTGCTTGATAACCAATAAAGTTATTTCTTAAAACCATAAAGCTAGTTGCAGCGTTAATCTCGGTTACACCTGAAGAATTGGGGTTATCACCTATCAAATTTTCTGAGGCAACATAACCATAAGTGCCCGATTCAATTTTAAGAAGATATACATCATATTTTGAATCTCCCCCTTCAGCACCATAAGCAGGAGGAGGTGTGTAATCCATCGTATCAATTTCGAATGACCAAACTTCTTCCAGTGCCATGATAATGTTATCGACATAATCAGGCGTGCTATTTCCGTCTAAGTCCGATGGCGAAATAGAGTTTGAATCTGAAAAATTAATTGAGTAATGAACTTTAAAGTGTGAGCTTGAACGCGAAGAATCCAATCCAACAGGTCTAGCAGCCGCATAAGGTTGGATATTGTATTTCTTTAGCTCAGCTTTAGTACGAAAACTTAAACTACCATACTGATACATAATCAAATCGAAAATCCAGCTTCCGCACTTTTCGATGGTATTACTATGGAATTGCTGCGGCAGCCTGTGAATGTCAGTCAATGAATAAACTAAAAATAGAATACGCTCCTCAGAATTTATCTTTCTGTCTGCATAAGCTTTTTCAATCAAGGAAGGAGATGAACCAAAGGATTCGGGGAGGATAATTTTTTGAGGAAGTTTCATTGTTTGTGATATGATTGAAGTGCAAATTAAAAAAGATTGAGCGAGTAGGAAAAAAAGGAAAAGACAGGACAAATTATAAGTGTTCTTCATAATGCCATCCATCAATTAATTAATGATCGATATGGCCTGTCAAAAAATTAAAAATTAGGTCATACTGTTATTTATGTCGATATATTAGAAAGAAAAGAAAAAAACCCGATGCCGAAAATTGAACAACTTTTTGTTCATTAGCAATAACTATTCTGGCTCGATGATAATATAAATTGGATAGCAGCGTATAATTTGAATCCTTATTATGACCAGACAGCGCTATAGTTATATCAAATTAGAACCAGAACCAATTAGGAATTGTTTTGTGTCGGCTAATTAAATTAAAAAATATAATTTTCACAACGTTAAACTTACTGCTAAATTAAAAAACCGCTTCGAAAATAGTTGCGGAACTTTTGTGGGGTAATATGTAAGAGGGTAAAGCTTATACCAATTAAAATCAGCAATGTTATTTTTATCAAACACATTCAAAACTTCTGCAATAATTACCACGTTTGAATTATTTCCAATTTTAAAATCGAATGATAAGCCCATATCGACTCTAAAGTAAAAAGGGAAAACCAATACTTTGTTCATGTTATAGCCAAGGTATGTCATGCCGCTTTCTTCATCGGTTCCGTATTCTTTAGGATGATAAACCGAACCGCTGCCAAATAGAAATCGTACATGCGATTGAAAGTTTGGCAGCTTCCTCATTCTATCTTGAAAAAAAACTTTTACAGTATGCCGTTGATCAATTAAGCTTCTTCTGTATGGCTCTCCTGAATCTTTAAATCTTTCCCTTGCATCTAAGAAGCTGTAACCAACCCAGCTTTTCATTCCTTTAATAATTTCACCTTCATACTGAAAATCAAATCCGGCTGCATAACCTTCCATTTTATTATTTCCCAAATACTGAATCTGCATTTTCTCGATGTTGTAGGGAATTAGGTCATCCATCTTCTTATAAAATATTTCGAATTGATATTTTGAATTAATGTTTGAACGGTATTCCCACCCTAAAATATAATGTAGTGCTTTCTGTGATATTAATTTTTCGCGTTTATCAACAAGATTATTTTTTAATTCATAAGCAAACGGCGGCTGAAGGTAGTAGCCGAAGCTCACATTAAAAGTGTGCCTCACAGAAGGAATATAAAAAATTACTGCACGTGGGCTAAAAACAATCTCATTATTATAGAATGAATGGCTGGCTCTAATACCAATATTTGCCTGAAGTTCTTCATTGAATACAATCTGATCTAAAGCATAAATACTAATCGAGTTAAAGCCAATATTTTGATAAAGATTTTTTTTGTAAGGAAGCTCCAGAGTAGAATCGGGACCGGATTCAATAATTTTTTCATTAACACTGTTTGTCATTTTGCTGAACCTGCCGCCAATTCCTATTTCAAAGGAGTGTATGCCGGTAAAATAATTTAAAACGGATTTTAGCTCGTATGTTGTTAAATGAAGTTCATTATCGGCAAAGTTATATCGCGATTTTAAAAACTTAGGCGGCGAAGAATTATATTGCACGGGCTGTCCGACGAAATAAATCTCTTCCGATATATTATTCTTTTCAGTTTCATTATTGTCATATAGCATCGCTGAAATATTTACTTTCGAATTAGTGCTCAGCTTATAATTAAAAGTAAGACCGAGCAAACCGGTAATAAAAGAATAATCTCTGTTTCCGGATAAATCGATGGATACTTCTCTAACATCGAATCTGCCTAGTTGAAAATGTCCTGTCCATTTCGAAGGAGATAAGCCGAAGCGGTTACCTGCCCAAATTGCTAACAGTTCTATTCCGGAATTATCACTCAGCTTATAAGTTCCGAACAACTGAATGTCTTTAAACACAGGTTTATAATCACCTTTACGCTGCAGCACATCGCCTAACAAGGAGGGATAAGCATAGCGGAGTCCTATTATCAATCCCAAATCTCCACTTCTATATGAAAGAGTATTGTTAAGTTTTAACAGATCCACCTTTGCACAAATATTAAAACCGGTTTCATCGGGAGTTGCGTACTTCACATCCAATGCGGAGGAGATTTTATCTCCAAAATTTGCTGGAAAAGCTCCTGAAAAAAATTGCAAATCGTTTACCATATTTTGATTCAATAGAGATTGGTTCTCTTCTAATCCTTCTTTTATCAAAAAGGGGCGATGAATTTCAAACCCATTCAGATAAATCAGATTTTGATCGTAATTACCGCCTCTTACGTTATAACCGCTTGAGAGCTCATCGTTCGAAACAACACCGGGTAGAATTTTTACGCTGCGTAATACATCATCAAAAACGGTAGGCATCTTTTTTATATTTTCACCTTCAACTCTTCTTATCAAAGTTGAACTTGGATATCTCTCACCGATAATGTCAACTTGTTTTTGTTCAATTACCATAGGGTCGAGTGCGGCATCGAGACGGAATGATTTATCGTTGGTGCTAATTTTTAATATGATTCTTTTAGGTTCAAATCCTACATAACTAAATTTCAACACATAGCTCCCGGGTGAAAGACGCAGATTGTATCGACCGGAAGAATCGGTTACACTGCCGATTGTGCTTCGTTCTACAAAAACGTTTGCATTAATTAAGGGGATTCTTGTTTCGCTGTTGGTTATCGTACCTGTTATATTAACTGTGGATTGAGCAGATGCGGATAGTACATATAAAGTAAAGAATAGAACTACTGCAAATTTCATTTCGGAGCTCCGGTTGTTTTCGTTAAATGCAGTAAAATATTTCTATACACTATCCGTAAAATTTTCAGATGCAATTAAAGTCATTTTGATGTTTGAATCAAGTTACAATAAAAAACACTACTGTTAGTAGCTTCAGAGCTGCAGCACACATTTTAACAATATGGATAATCGGGAAAAATTTTGTTGTATTTCTTTAACGAAGAATTTATTTTGAATTGTAATTTAAAAACCCGTAGCACAGACAATCCTGTCTGTGCTTATTTTTACGCACAGACCGGTGGTCTGTGCTACGATATAAATTTTATAATTATCAATATGAAACGCCACTTTCATAGAAGAAATTTACCGCATCTGTATTACGATGAAGGTGAATACTTTATAACCTACCGCCTGGCTAATTCGATCCCGCTGCAAAAACTAAATGAAATTAAATCGGAAGTGCAAAATATTGACTTTGATCAATTTAAAAGATTATTCAGAAAATATGATGCTATACTCGATTCGGGTGAATTCGGAATTAACTATTTAAAAGAAAAACGTATAGCTGAAATTTGTAAAGGAACAATCCACTACCCCGACGGAAAAGAATATAAGCTGATATGCTATTGTGTTATGCCGAATCATATTCACATAGTATTTAAGCTGCTTGAAAACAACAAAGGCATAAGCAAAATTATGCAGGCAGTTAAAGGTATTTCCGCAAAGGAAGTTAATAAAATTCTTAACAGAAAAGGAGTTTTTTGGCAGGATGAAAGTTATGATAGACTAGTCAGAGACGAGATTGAATTATATTTTATCATTAAATATGTTTTGCTAAATTCTGTTGAAGCAGGTTTAGTAAATAATTGGAAAGATTGGGAACATACGTATTGTCATCCGGATTATATTGTAATTTAATTCTATAGCACAGACAAGATTGTCTGTGCTACGGTATGAAAAAAATAATAAACATTTTAAATATTTTGTCAATCACTTTTGTCATTTTCAAAAAATTGAAATATTTTAGTCTTACTGGGGAAGTAAAAAATAATCATCAACAAACTTTCCGGGAGGAAAAAATGAAAATAGTACGAATGAACAAACTCGATCAATCGGGCGGGGGTAAATTAACTGCGTTCTTTGATATTGAAACAAATGATGAAATCATCATTAAAGGATTTCGTTTGGTCACAGGGTCAAACGGATTGTTCATCTCATCACCCGATGAAAAAGGGAAGGACGGTAAATATTATGATACGGTAATATTACCGAAGGAAATGAAGCAGCAGCTTGAAAAAATGGCAATTGAAGAATACAATAAATAAATCTGCTAATTCAGTTTTGTCTGTGCCATCTGCATTACCATACCTATTATCAATCTAACAATTTGTGTGGATGACACAGACATAGTTCCACTTAAGGTGATGCTCAGTTAATTTAATATCTGCACCGGCAACCTTATTACCTTAAAAATAAAATTAAAGATGTGGTATGAGCAAAAAAGCAATTGTTCCGATTGAAGTAATTGAAAACAAAATTCTGCTTATAAGGGGACAGAAAGTTTTGCTTAGTTCTGATCTAGCGGAGTTATACGGAGTTGAAGTCCGGGTACTTGTGCAAGCTGTGAAAAGAAACATAAAGCGCTTTCCCTCAGATTTTATGTTTCAACTTACAAAAGAGGAATACTCGAACTTGAAATCACAATTTGTGATTTCAAGTTGGGGTGGTGCAAGACGCGCAACTCCCTATGCATTCACAGAACAAGGTGTGGCAATGCTGTCGTCAGTGTTAAATAGTGAAAAAGCAATTCTGGTTAACATTTTCATTATGCGAACATTCGTAAAAATGAGGGAAATATTGCTCACCCACAAAGAGCTTGCCTTGAAGTTAAAAGAACTAGTCCGAAGGATCGTTTCGAAATCAAAAATGGAAATGCATGATGGGCAAATTAAAGCAATCTTCGAAGTAATTAATCAGCTTTTATCTCCGAATGAACCTCCGAAAAAGAAGATTGGATTTATTGTGGAAGAGAAAAGAGTTAGATATTTTTCCAACTAAATAAAGTCGAGGTAATTTATGCTGCAAAAGAAAAACTACTCGGAAGATGCAAAAAACTTTTTCTTCGATGAAATGAATAAAAAGAAGAAGAATCAATTAAAAGAAAAATATGGGATGGACTTTTCGGAAGAAAAAGAAAACGTACCTCCCGAGGTTATAAATGGCTCTCTGAATTATGTGGAAGAGTTTGAGGAAGTGTGGAAAAATGCCGGGAGAAAAAAAATAATAGAAATAATTGGATTTCCTAAATTCAAAAAGTTGAATGAATTAACACCTGATAAATTGGAATGTGAGATAAGTGAAGTGCTTTCAATATATGCCCAGCACGACATCAACATTGACATTATTGAGCTGGATGAGGTTATAGATGAGGAATTTTATAAATTTCTTACCGAAGAATTACCTGAACACGAAACAGATTTTATGCGGGTTGAAGGAATGACAATAAATTACATCTACGAAGAATTTCATTCTGGCGATAAGCTTGATGCGAAAAATATTATTGAATGGTTTTCTTATCCTTACTTTGAAAGAAATGAAAAAGAAATTAAAATTTATTTATCTAAAAGAAATTTAACATTTAACGGAGTAAAGAAATCACCATCTCAATTTGTTGATGAGATGTTCAAACTTATCTCGGGTTATGGAAAAATTTTGAAGTTCCGTTCTGTATTTAAGGAATTTAATTTCAACTTAAATGAAAAAATCGACGGAAGAGTACATGTAGAATTTATTCTGACTCACAAAGCGGTGCAAACCGCAGAAGCATCGCATCTTAAAAAACGCAAGCAAAAACGAAGTACGTTAAATCTGATTTTTGACTTAGAAAGAAGTAAATACGGTGGATTTAAGATAAAAGGCTGTTCGGTTGAAAAAATTACAGCTTAAAAAATCTATTTCAAAAAAAGTTAAGTTATTTAAATTTTATTATCGTAAAGATTATATTTCAGTATAAATCATAAAACAGATTTGAAAATGGCAGCCAACCTGAATATTGATAAAATTAAAGCCGATTATAATTTGTTTATTGAACTTCAAATAAAGAAGTATCTTGAACAATGCGGTAAGGATAAATTTAGCACTAATGATGAGACAAAAGCTGTAGTTGATAAAATTGTCGCCGTATGGAATAGTGAAATAGCCGATCAGCATGAGCGATTGGATAATACCGACTTAGAAGCAAAAACGGAATGGTTTAACTCTGTTGAAATTGATTTTGATTTAGACCAGCAGCTGCAAGTTACAAAGTCATTGTGGGATGGTACAGATATAGATTTTATGGACATGGTCGAATACTATGATGAATTATTTCCTTTCCTACCAAAAGGCGCTATAGTATTTCTTACGTTTGCAGGGCCTGCATTTGAAGCTTACGGATATCCAATCGAAAGATATACAAAACTGTTTAATGGAGAAGAGCCGACTGAAATTGAAAAATTATTGCTTTATTGGGCTCATAATATTGCTTATGGAGTAATGGCTTTTCATATTGAAAAATCTGCCTCAAATAGAGAAAATATTCGGTCTGCCACACTGAAAATTGCTGAAATGGAATTGGACCCTCAAACAGCGCGAAAGGTATTTGATGATATTCTTACCTACATAAAGGAGTACTTTGGGGATGTACACAAGAAGGTTACAAGAACAAAGACCCAAAAGAAAAAACGAAAGTAATTTATAGAATACTTTCAAATCAAAGAGTTATGGACTTCGAAAAGGACTTCTTTGAGAGTTCATTTTTTTTTGCGTAAGGTGAGTTATTAATTACAAATTTTTCAGGGTGCGTTATTATATTAAAAACAAAAAAGGGAATACATGCCGCGCTGGCTCAAAGTTACAATTGGCTTATCTGCTTCATTAATTATTCTAATCGTAATAGGCGGTTACATTTTTTCAAGAATGTTAATGGCATCTCTGCCGAATTATACGGGACAAATTTATTCCTCCGATGTTTCGTTCAGAGTTGAAATATATCGCGATCAATATGCAATACCTTACATCGCAGCTCAATCCGATGAAGATGCATCATTTGCGCTTGGTTATGTGCACGCGCAGGATAGGCTTTTCACAATGGACGTTGCCAGACGTGCCGGTGAAGGAAGACTGAGCGAAGTTTTCGGTACGCAAACAATTCTCTTCGATAAAATGTTTTTAACTGTGGGAATCAATAAGACAGCGAAACGAATAATGCAGAATTTGAATCCTGAAGCAAAAAAGCTTCTCGAAGCTTATGCTGCAGGCGTTAACCATTATATTAAAGAAGCTGAAGGAAAATTTCCGATTGAGTTTGATGTGCTAGGTTACGAGCCATATCCATGGAAGCCCGAACATAGTTTGATTATAGGAAGACTAATGGCGTGGGAGTTGAATATTAGCTGGTGGACAGACATTGCATTTACTCATCTCATTCAAAAATTTGGCGAAGAAAAATTTTCTGAGATCATTCCGGATTATCCTGAAAATGCACCTGTAATCATTCCGCCTGAACTGAAAAACTATCCGCCTGTTTCAACTGCTTTGATAGAAACAGATAAATTATTCAGAAGATTTATGGGCTACAGGGGTACGCACATTGGTTCAAACAATTGGGTTGTAAACGGTAAAATGTCCGGCAGCAAAATGCCTATTATAGCCAACGATGCGCACTTAGCTTTTAGTGCCCCGGGTAAATGGTATATGGCTGTAATTAAATCTTCCGGTTTGAATGTTGAAGGCTTTACTTTACCCGGTTTGCCCGCAATTGTAATCGGTAAAAATCAGAACATTTCATGGGCGGTTACCAATATTATGGCTGATGACAGCGATTTTTATATTGAGCAGCTTGATTCGACAAGAACATTATACAAATTGAATAACGAATGGAAAAGGTTAAGCATTAGGGAAGAGACGATTAAGGTAAAAGATTCATCCGATGTGGTTATTGAAGTAATGGAAACCCAACGCGGTCCGATTATATCCGGCATTCATCCTTACGATTTTCTTTATGAGAATAAAAATATTCCCAAAGTTGATATAAGCATGAAATGGCTTGGTAATGAATTATCTAATGAACTTCTCGCTTTCATAAAAATTAATAAAGCAGGTAATTGGAACGACTTCAATAATGCATTTGAAACATTCGCAGTTCCGGGTCAAAATTTTATATATGCCGATAAACAGGGAAACATAGGATATGTGTTTGGCGGAAAGCTTCCTTTGCGTGAAATAAATTCTTCTACTTTCATTTTTGATGGTACAACTGCAAGGTATGATTGGAAGGGTGTTGTTCCGCGTTCGGAAATTCCTGCATTGCTAAATCCAGCTTCAAACTTCATCGCTTCGGCTAACAACAAAACGTTGAAAAATTTTAAATATCATATTTCAAACTTATGGGAGCCTTCATCAAGATATGAAAGAATAGTTGAACTGCTGTCATCAAAGCAAATTCATACCGAAGAAGATTTTATGAAATATCAGATGGATTTTGTTTCGCCTTATGCGCGTGAATTAACCGACTACATTTTATCGGCATTTAAAGGAGTTGAAATTAAGGACGAAAATCTCTCAACCGCACTCGAATTACTCCGGCAATGGGATTTTGAGATGAATCAGTACAGTCAGGTTCCCGCAATCTACAATGTTTTTCTTGTTAAGCTGCTTAGAAATATTTATTTAGATGAAATGGGAGATGAGCTTTTTAATCAATTTGTTTTTGTAGGAAATGTAGCGTACCGCAGTTTGAACAAAGTGCTTCGCAATCCCAACTGTTCATGGATAGATGACATTAGCACACCGAAAGTTGAAACCCTAACCGATATTATCAGAAAGAGCATGGTAGATGCATTAGTTTACCTCGAGAAAAATTTAGGTAAGGAAATAAAAAATTGGCAATGGGGAAACATTCACAAAGTTAAATTTAAACATGCTTTTTCAGGCGTTTCGGCACTACTTGATAATTACATAAACATCGGTCCTTTTGAAATTGGCGGTGACGGCACCACCATTTTCAATACTGAGTATGCATTTGCCGAAGGGATAAAAGAATTTCCGGCGTTTGACCATGAACCGTTTGAAAATGATTTAGGACCATCGATGCGTTACATATTTAATTTTGCCAAACCGGATGAATTCTATGCCGTACTTCCCACCGGTCAATCCGGCAACGTAATGAGCGATCACTACCGGGATATGACAGAGATGTGGAGGGAAGGGAAGTATCTTAAAATAAAAACAGATTTAAATTCTATAAAAAATTCAGGGTATAAGTTATTGACGATTATTCCGTCATCGGAAGAGTGAGATTGGAAGGGATTGTTAACATAAAAATGTTTTATAGTATACTGCTTGTAAAGATATTACCGGCAATCTAAAGATCCTACGGATAAGTCCTTCTCTTGCCGAAGGTATCCTCCAAAGGACTGATTTGAGGGTTGAGTGCCTTACCTCCTGCACTAATAAAAAATGTTTTTATGTGGATTGGATTTTCTCAGAATAAAAAAAGAAATTGCTGGTAAGTTTACGTGGGGGAGATAAAAATTATTTAAATATCCTTAAAAAGATAATTAATCAATCGTTATCAAGATGTTCAGCAAGATTATTTTTTAATGATTGAAGTTCATTTGATACTATAAACCAGATGATTGAAATATCTACAGCAAAATATTCGTGGACTATCCTGTTCCTTATGCCTTTAATTTTTTGCCAGGGAATGTCTTTAAATCTATTTTGTATCTCCACAGGAACATTTTTTGAGGCTTCTCCTATTATTTCAATATTTCTTACAACAGCATCTATTATTAGAGAGCTTTGTGCAAAATCTTCATAGGATACATCTTTAGTATAGTTTTCAATCTTGCTGATACTTTCAACTATATCTTCAAACAGAATTTTCCAGTCTCTTTTAGACATAGATTAAATCCTGCTCGATATATTTCATAATCCGTGGTTTAATAGCATAAGGAGTTACTAGATCTACTTTTACTCCTAAGATTTCTTCAAGCTCATCAGCAAGACTCACAAAATCCAGCCCTATAGGTTTTTCAAATTCAACTAAAATATCAACATCGCTGTGGGCAGTTATATCGCCTCTGACTACGGAACCAAACAGACCAAGACTTTTAATGTGGTATTTTTTCTTAAGTCTTTGTTTATGATGTTCTAAGAGTTGTCTTATTTCATTTAAGTTTTTCATAACATCGACTGCATTACTTAATGTAAAAATACTTTAATTTTTATTGAATAACCAAGAACTTTGAATAGAATGCTCTGCCAGCTCATAAAAGGTAAGAAACTGATAACCGGGATTTAAATTTGATTTTCTATGCTAATAAAAAATGTTTTTTTGTGGATTTAATTTTCACAAAGCATTATGGAACTCTCTCTCAATCCCTCCCTTGGAAAGAGAAAAACTTTGTTGTCAATCATAATATAGTATAAAAAGTTCTGATTTACCTGGCAGCAGACAGGCAGAATATAAAATGCAAAGACATTTCCTCCAATCTAAAGATCCTACAGATAAGTCCTTCTCTTGTAAGGGAAGGGTGTGGGAAGAGTTCGTTATCACTGCACTAATAAAAAATATTTTTATATGGATTGAATTTTCTCAGAAGAAGCTCCTGGTAAGGGTATGAGAACAAGATAGAAATTATTTAAATATTCTTAACAAGATTATTGCTCAATCTCTGTAGCAATGTCTTATGACGAATCTCCGAAATTCTGCCAATCTTTCCTGCAACCAACTTGATTGAAGCGACTGCCAGAAAGCTTAATCGAATAACAGATTCTTTAATTATACCACTATCCCTAAAATCATTTTCTTTTTCTGAAATCAGTTCGTCGAAGTTTTTAATTAATTGGTGAACTTGAGTGCTTATTCCACAAACCAGAAAATCATTGTAAGGTAGAGGAAGCTGTCGAAGAAGTAAGACCGGTCTTAATTTTATTTTTCCATCTGCCTGCGGAAGAGCAGCAAGAACAACATCCCCTTCGTTCATTTTTTGTATTCCGGGTTGGGTTCTTTGACCATTGAAAGAGTGTATTCTGGTTCATCATCAGAGTATGCTTTGTTTAATTGAGATAAAGATGAATCAATCCAATCTTTTCTTTCATCTGACTCAGATTCCGATTTAAGAACAGTAACAAGCAATCTATCCATTGGATGCAGTTCAAATGGTGCATCAAGTATTATTGTTTTACCATCAAAATGTGCAGGTAAAGTAATAAGTGGGTTTTTCATTTTCATTCAGAAATTTTTATTTAAAGATAACAATATACTTGCAGATTATAAAATGTAAAGAAATCTCTGTAAATAAGCCCTTCCCTTGCAAGGGAAGGATTAGGATGAGTTCCCTCACCCAACCACTTTCTTAACCAATGCATCTATCTCCTTCATCTCATCCGCAAGGTGCTTTTTTATTACAAGCCGTAAGTTTCTAAAATACATTGTTATAAGTTTTTGTTACATCTGGACCTAATATAGTTAATGATATATTTTCCGCATATTTCAGTACAACTTTCCTTTATGGGTTATAATATTTAATTAGATCTATTATGAAATTTGACGGTAAAACCACTCCTAACCCAGAATTTTCTACTTCTAAATTTAATAACTCAGGATATTTTTTATTTTGCCATTCCTCTATAAAGGGTACGAATTGAGTTACCAGACCTGCAACAAATAAATTAGATTCATTTAAAACAAACACAGGACCCCCGCTATTTCCAGGGTAAACAGGACAATCGATTATTAGTGTTTTATTTAATGAATTTTTTCCAGCAATAATTCCATGTCTAATAATTGGTCTTGTATATATAAATTGCGGTTGTCTTGGATTTCCCACAGATGTGGGGTAACCTAATACATAGCAATCACTACTTATATTTACTTTTTCATATGAAATTAAGTCTGATAATTGAAATTGCATTATCCTTGTCCCAGCACCCAAACGAATTACCCCTGGTAAATATTCGGTTTGTATATAATCTAAGAATTTATTTATACCTAATACCAATATTACGACATCAATTGTATCCTTAAAAATATTTTCATAAAAAATAATTCTATGTTCTTTGTTAAGCTTAGATAAAATAACCAATAAAGTATCAGCCGCCGTTTCGCTAGGATTTCTTGGATAGGAAAGCACCCTAAGAGTATCCGTAAATTGCTGAATTCTTTTAATCACATGTGCTGCAGTTATAAGATAAACAAAGACAGAATCACTAATAAAAAATCCTGATCCGGTTGAAAATAACTCATCGATATATCTTCCACTTAATTTGTCATAATATCTACCCTCTAAATAATTTGAACTTACTAAAGTTTCATCATTTATTGAAATTTGTGCTTTAACTTCAATTAAACAAATAATTATGAATAATAAACTAATTATTGTTTTCATTTTTGCCTCAAAATTATTAGTTCAAATATGGATTATAATAATTTTTTCCACCTCACCCCACAACCCTCTTAACCAACCTATCAATCTCCTCCACCTCTGATGCAAGGTGTTTCTTTATATCCAGACGCAGTTTGCCGAGACGGGTGGCGGCTAATTCTTTCCGAAGGATGGTGTCCATTTCCGGTGGATTGTCTTCTCCAAAGGATTGTTCCAATAAATATTTTGCTGCTTTTTTGTGTGCCGTCTCGCTTAACTCTGCAAGCTTTTGGTGTGTCTCATTTGTTTCAAGTGTATCAAGCATTTCTGGTAACATTAATACGATATTCCCCTTTATCCATTACCACAGGGATGCTATTCTTATAAATATATTCGGGTGCAATATCAAACTGATTTATTTGCTTATCGCTCTTTTTAGGTAAGTCAACATCCCATGTTAAAATACCGGTATCGAGATAAAATTTTTTAAAAACATCTTCATTTCTAAGACTTTCAAAAGCACCCATATAGCCATTTAAAAGAGGTTTGAAATCAATTGTTCTCATTTCCCCTTCGCTTGTTTCGAACAAAATAATAAAATTACCTATATAAACAGCACGTTCTATCAACATACTTGGCGTCATGGTTCAATCCTTTCAATTGGTTCTTTTCTCATAGCTTTTTCCCAACAATCATTTAATTCAGTTTGCCTTTTATTCAACCATTTTCTTAATGATTTTAATTTATCGGGTTCTAATTTTCCGGATAAAATTTCACCATCAAAAGTAATCCTTGTTTCGCTTCTGCCAACAAATACATGCAGATGTTTTGGCAGATGATCCTCCCGGATTATTTTGATAGACATTCCATTGAAACTGCAAATCTCAGGCATACCAATTACTTTAAATATAATTAATGATATTTACTGTTACAATTATAATTATTAATCCTAATAAAGGTCAGTTTCCCTTAACCAAACCAACTTTTTAACCAACCTATCAATCTCCTTCATCTCTGCGGCAAGGTGTTTCTTTATATCCAGACGCAGTTTGCCGAGACGCGTGGCGGCTAATTCTTTCGTTGGAGGATTTTTTTGTAAAGATTTTACTATACGCTAATATGTTCACATTCTTAACTCCTGCAATCACACAAGCAATTAAATTTTTTCACTAAGTCTTACAAACCTCAACCATCAAAATACTTTTCCACTGCAGTTATAACTTTCTTAAGATTTCCGCATGGTGTGCAGTTTATACGTTAATGTGTTAAATTTGTTCGACTCAATAATTATTTACACTTATTCATGAAAGTAATAGAACATCTATTAAAGGCTAAGGAGCCTTTAATTAGCTTTGAATTAATTCCGCCGAAACGCGGAGGCGATATTTACAGTCTTCTTTCCGTTCTTGACGATATCGTAAAATATCATCCTCCTTTCATTGACATCACAAGTCATTCAGCAGAAGTATATTATGAAGAAACACCCGAAGGCATAAAGAAAAAAATTAAAAGAAAACGACCCGGCACGCTCGGTATTTGTGCACTGATTCAAAATAAATATAATGTCGATGCCGTTCCTCATATACTTACCAGAGGTTTTACCCGGGAAGAAACGGAAGATTTTTTAATCGAGCTGAATTATTTAGGCATCCAAAATGTTCTTGCAATAAGGGGCGACGACAGCGGTTACGTAAAACCAATTCCCGAAGGTCGCAGCGCCAATCCTAGCAGCATTGAGCTTGTAAAACAAATCGTCGCAATGAACAGCGGAAAGTATCTTGAGGAAAGTCTGCTTGATGCTAAACCATCAAACTTTTGTATAGGAGTAAGCGGTTATCCTGAAAAACATTTTGAAGCGCCGAACCTGAAAGCCGATATAAAATATGTGAAAGAAAAAATTGATGCCGGAGCGGAGTACGTAGTTACTCAAATGTTTTACGATAATAAGGTTTATTTTAAGTTTGTTGAGCTTTGCCGCCAAATTGGAATATCGGTTCCTATAATTCCCGGCTTAAAGATTATAACAAATAAACTTCATCTGACATCTATACCACGGAATTTTTATGTGACTATTCACGATGAATTAGCCGATGAAATAAGCGAAGCAAAACCGGAACACGTACTTGATATAGGTGTTGAGTGGGCGGCAAAACAAGTAGAAGAGTTGTTTAACCGTAACGTTCCGAGCGTTCATTTTTATATTATGCAGAATTCAAAACCCGTAAAAAAATTAATGGAACGACTAAAACTATTCAAGCAGATTGCTTAATTATCAACCGGGGAACGATGATTAAAATTAAAAAACCCTCGCTCAAAAAATTAAAGTGGGGTGTTGCCGGCTGCGGACGATTTACCGAAACTTCTCTCATTCCGGCATTATCTTTATTAAGAAGAAGCACTTTAATTTCCATTTACAGTCATTCATCCGATAGAGCAAAAAATGTTGCCCAAAAATTTGGAGCAATGAATTACTTCTCCGACTATGACGAATTCTTAAATTCAAATATCAATTCAGTTTACATCGGAAGCGCCAATGCTCATCACTACGAACAAGTGATAAAAGCAGCTAAAGCAGGTAAAAATATCCTTTGTGAAAAACCTCTCGCTCTAAATTCTTCTCAGGCTGAAGAGATGGTAAAAGTTTGCAATGAAAACAACGTACTTTTTGCCGTTAATTATGTTCACCGGTTTCACCCCCTTGTAAAGAAAGCCCGTGAGCTTTTAAATAGTAATCTTTTAGGAAAATTAGTTTCAATAAATCTCAACTTTAATATGGACTTTCCGCCCGGAGATAATTTCAGATTTAAAAAAGATTTGAGCGGCGGTGGTGCTTTACGCGACCTCGGCACCCACATGATAGACCTTCTGAGATTTTTTGGTGGAGAAATTTTAACTATTAATGGTACGCTCGATAAGCTTGTCTACAAAAGTGAAGTAGAGGATTTTGCCGCCGCAATGATAAAGTTTAAAAGTGATGCTTACGGCTATTTCAATGTTTCTTATAATAACAAAAAAGCATTTAACAGAATTGAAATTTTAGGTCATAAAGGTGCATTAAGTATTGAAAACTTAATTGGCGTAAAGGGTGTATCGGCTAAGTTAACAATTCTTCTTGAGGGTGAAGCCAAAAAGGCATTCCGTAAAAGAGTAAACAAATTGCTGTATGCTCTGAAATCAATTCAGCGTTCCTTCCTTTATAAAGAAACACCGGCAGTTACAGGCGTGGATGGACTGATTAACCTCAGATTAATGGAAGAATTAGAGCGGCAATGTTCTTGAATCTAAAAAAAGAATTGGTAAGGATATGTCATAAAGTTTATGAGAAAGGATTTGTCTCGGCTTACGACGGTAACATCTCCGCACTTACCCCAGATAAAACTGTGCTCATCACACGTTCCGGTGTGTGTAAGGGTGAGGTAACTGAAGATGACATATATGAAGTCGATTTGAGAGGGAGAATGATTCGCGGAAGAGGAAAAGTTTCAACCGAAATTAAAATTCATCTTTTTGCATACGAAATGAGGAAAGATGTAAAAGCAGTAGTTCACTGTCATCCCGTTTTTACAACAGCTTTCTCAGTGGCAGGTGAAGGATTAACAAAAAATATTTTTCCCGAGGTAATTCTTACCATGGGCAAAGTGCCTTTATGCGATTATGCTACACCCTCCACCGACGATGTTCCGAAAAGTATGGTCCCTTATATTCAGCATGCGTGGGCTTTTCTGTTAAAGAATCATGGCGCCGTTACGTTAGGTCCCGATCTTCAAAAAGCTTACTACAAAATGGAAAAGCTTGAACATGCCGCTAAAATTATTTTCATTGCCCGCTTGTTAGGCGGTGAGCAAGAATTTCCGAAAAATAAGTTAGCCGAGCTGCTGAGAATTTCGGAGGAAGTTTACGGCATCAAGCCGGATAATCGAAATATTTTTTAAAGGCGCTCAATTTTAATTTCTCACTTTATTCATTAAAATATTTTATTAAAGTATCCTCATGAATCATAAACCAAAAGTTGCATTGTTAGTTGGAGGAACTTCTCCGGAGAGAGAAATATCAAAATTATCAGGTAAAGCAATTTATGAAGCGATGCTTAAATTGAATTATAATGTCATTGTACTTGATCCGGCTTACGGAACTAAACAGCCTGAGAGCATCGACCTATTTTTTAATAAGGAAGACTATACTGAAATATCCAATCGAAACTATGTTGAGGCAATCAATTTAAATCTGTTTGAGGGAATAGATATCGTTTTTTTAGCTCTTCACGGAAAATGGGGTGAAGACGGAACAATTCAATCTCTTCTTGAGCTTCGCGGGAAAAGATATACCGGTTCAAAAGTTCTTGCCAGCGCATTGGCGATGGATAAAGACATGTCGAAAATTATATTCAAACATCAGAATATAAATACTGCGAGCTGGTTAGCCATTGATAAAAATGGAAAATTGAACAATGAACTTATAGAAAAAATTAAAGCTCGATTCGGTTTTCCTTGCGTAATAAAACCGAATGATCAAGGTTCCACTGTTGGATTAACTATTTGTAATAATGAAAGCGAAATATTGTCCGCACTCAATTTAGCATTTGATTTTTCCGAAAAAGCTTTGATTGAGGAATATATTCCCGGAAGAGAAATCACAGTTGCCGTGCTTGACAATAAAACTTTACCTGTTCTCGAAATAAAACCTAAACACGGAATTTATGATTACGAGTGCAAATACACTTCCGGTATGAGTGAATACGAAGTTCCGGCAAATATTCCGAACGATACTTATAATAAAATTCAACAAATGGCATTGGAAGCATTTAACGCGCTCGGCTGCACAGGTTATGCACGGGTGGATTTTCGTTTGAACAATGATATGGTGCCTTACTGTTTAGAAGTGAATACTTTGCCCGGAATGACATCTACGAGTCTCGTCCCGAAAATGGCAAAAGCAGTCGGTATTTCATTCGATGAATTAATCGAAAAAATCATTCGGCTTAGCTTGAAATGAATATTAAAATATCAAGAAATATAAAACTAATCCTCTTCTTCCTCTTCTTGTTTTTTGCCATCGGAATTATCCTTTTTAATGATTACGGGTTATTAAAACATTTGAGCTTGCAGCGCGAACTAAAATCATTGAACGAACAGATTGACAGCGTTGAAAACGCAAACAAATTAATGAAAGCAGAAATAGACTCCCTTGAAAAAAAAATTCCCGCAAAAATTGAAAAGATAGCGCGGGAGAAATATCACATGGGAAGACCGGGTGAAAAAGTGATTGAAGTAAAAGAAGAATGATAAAGTGAATTTGAGATTATATAAGATGAACTTTCCTGA
This sequence comes from Ignavibacteriales bacterium, assembly GCA_020061465.1. Lineage (GTDB taxonomy): Bacteria > Bacteroidota > Ignavibacteria > Ignavibacteriales > Ignavibacteriaceae > JAGUYG01. The sequence continues at coordinate 5,540 of JAGUYG010000028.1, read as the reverse complement.
AATTCCGCAAATACCATTAGCCGAACGTGTAAGACCCAAATCCTTGGATGAGTTTAAGGGACAAAAAGAATTATTAGGCAAAGGAAAGCCCGTCCGCCTGATGATTGAAAACGATACACTTAGTTCATTCATACTTTGGGGTCCGCCGGGCACCGGAAAAACCACAATTGCAAAAATTATTGCATTACAAACCGATTCCGATTTTTATCAGCTTAACGCCGTCTCTTCCGGTGTGAAAGACATTAGGAACATAATTGAAATTGCATCGCGCAACAGGACGATAGGAAAAAGAACAATTCTTTTTATTGATGAGATTCATCGATTCAACAAAGCGCAGCAAGATGCATTGCTTCACTCGGTTGAATCGGGTCTTATTACGTTGATAGGTGCAACTACTGAAAATCCATCCTTCGAAGTAATACCTGCGCTTCGTTCAAGAGCACGAGTCTACGTATTGGATGAATTATCTAAAAACGATTTGGAAGAAATTTTAAAGGACAGTATTCAGAAAGATGAATTTCTCTCAAGATTGAATATCGAAATTACAGATAGGGATTTTTTGATTTATCTTTCCGGAGGTGACGCACGAACGTTGCTAAATGTTTTAGAAGCAGCGGTAATTCAGGAGTTAAGCTCTGACCCGGTAAGAATTACAAAAGAAGTGCTTGAAAACGTTATTCAGAAAAAAAACATTTTATATGACAAAGGCGGTGAAGAACATTATAACGTAATCTCGGCTTTTATTAAAAGTGTTAGAGGAAGCGATCCCGATGCTGCATTATATTGGCTTGCACGAATGCTTGAAGGCGGCGAAGATCCGTTATTCATAGCACGACGATTAATTATTTTAGCCTCGGAAGATATTGGTAATGCCTCTCCGAACGGGCTTGTTCTTGCCGAGGCTGCATTTTCTGCAGTCGATAAAATAGGTATGCCCGAAGCAAGAATCATCTTAGCGCAGTGTACAACTTATTTAGCGTCTTGCCCGAAGAGTAATGCATCATATATGGGCATTACAAAAGCATTAGAAACAGTCACTGAAAAACCATTATACCCGGTACCTTTTCACCTGAGAAACGCACCGACAAAACTTATGAAAGACCTTGGGTACGGAAAAAAATACAAGTATGCCCACGATTTTAATAAACATTTTGTGCTCGAAAATTATTTACCGGATGAATTGAAGAATGAACAATTTTATTTTCCAACCGATATCGGGCAAGAAAAAAATTTGTTAGAAAGGCTAAAACAATTGTGGAAGGGGAAGAAGAAATATTAATGTTTCATTTTACTTTTCTTAGGACATAAAGAAATTTTGTTTTTGTCAATGATGAATAAGAAAACTTTTTCAGCACGTTGTAATTATCCGTGCTGCCGAATGCAATTAAATATTCATCATCTTTAACCCACCACCAGCTTTTATTTTCATCTCTTACATAACCAGGATCATATCCATACCAGGCGTTAAACTCAAAACCTCCGTCGATTTTATCTTTAGGAATCTTTAGCTCTTCGGTTAAATACTCAATTGCCTCCCATCGGCATCTGTTCCATGAAAAATAATTATGAGTTTCGTAAACCGTAAAAAAAGCTGTAACCGCAAGTATCAGATAAATAATGCCTTTCTTTATATAACCGATTGAAAAATTATGATCGCTGTTAAGGACTAAAAAAGTTATTATCGGTAAAAGAAATATTATATATCTATCGTAAAAGTCAGCCAAACCGATAAAAATCAAGTAAAAGCACGCAGTTAAAAACATAAATACTTTTACAGGTTCAAAATCTATTAATTTCTTTTGTTTCTTTTTCCAATTATGTATAAAAAAAAAGAAAGAAATAAACATCGAGTTAATGAGCCCTATAAATGTAAGAAGTATCCAGATAGATTTTGGAATAACGGTTAAGTGTTGAAGTTCAAGAATATCAACATCTCTTAACGTGGCAGGTCCGAAACCGTAATAAAACAAAACGTTTGGTCTCAAAGGTAACAGCTTGTCAAAATAAACTAATAAAGACAGAATGAAGAGCGCTGCTGAAATAAAAGTAAAGATAAATGTTTTATAATTCTTCTCGCGTATTATCAATTTTATCTCGCGGAAATAGAGCAAAAAAAGCGGAGACAGAAATAAACAAATATAAAGCATCGCAGCGAAGCCATTCTTTATTATCGGAATTAATCCAAACAAATTTTTAAGACTGAAAGCATCAAAAAATTTTACCATCCTTGTGTTATCTATCAGCGGATCTTCTATAGCGCTTTGTATGAATGATGGAAAATTTGCCAGTGCAATAAATAATGAGAGCACAATTAAAAGTAACAGCAGTTTATAGATAACGGCTTTTTCTTTATCGAATGAATAAACAACGGCGAATGCTAAGAGTGTTAATCCTCCAATCTGTCTAATGAAAGATGCAGCAATTATAAAAATGATTCCGAGGATTAAATTTATTTTACTTTTTGATTTGAGATATTTAGTGAAGAAAAATATAGCTATTATTGAAAAGGTAAAGAAGGGAACATCGGTCATAAAAGTAGAGGACAGCAAAAAATAGAGCGGATTAATCGCAATCATCAAAGCAGCTATGAATCTTAAATAAACGGATTTTGTTGCTTCACTTATGATAAGATATGAGAATACAATTCCCGCTGCTCCTAGAATAACGGTAGACATTCGAAGAATATCAAATGAAAACCCAAACAAAGCAGTAAACAGATAACCCCAAAATATCTGTGTAACAATAGGCATACTAACCCATCCTGTTAGTTCAATCTTTCCCTGTTCTAAAAGTGTTTTTACAGAATATGCGTAAGACCAATCATCGTTTAACGGAAAGTTGCCGCTAATATTGGAAGTAAAAAGCAGTGCAGCCCAAAGAAGAATTGTACCTGCTAATGCGTATAAATCTTTTGAGTAAAGAATTTTATCTGTTTTATTTATAAACTTTGATTTCATTGAAGGGAAAAGTTAAATCAATTCAAACACTTTGCCGGGAAGCTGTTTAACTAATCCCTTAAATTCCAACGACAGCAGATGAACCAGGCAATCGGATGTAGTTAAGTTCGTCTCGCTGGCAATTTTATCAATCTGTAATGCATCGGCTTTGAGAACATCGATTATTTTTTCTTCGAATAGGTTCAAATCTATTTTCGGTTTAGGAATATTCTTTCCGATGATGGGTTTTAGCTTCAACTCCAGCTCAATAAGAATGTCCTCTGCATTTCTAATCAGCTTAGCTTCACCCTTTTGAATTAACAAGTTTGAACCCTCGGATTGCTTTACATTTATGTTGCCGGGTACTGCAAAAACTTCCCTGTTTTGGTCCAATGCAAATCTTGCAGTCTGCATAGCGCCGCCTGTTATGCCTGTTTCTATGATAATCGTTCCAAGCGATAAGCCGGAAATAATTCTGTTTCTCTTCGGAAAGTTAACAGCGTCGGGTTTCGTATCTAATTCATATTCGGATATGATTAATCCTTTTTCAGCAATTTCATCGAACAACTTTTTATTTTCAGGAGGGTAAACTACATTTAATCCGGAGCCAATCACTGCAATTGTTCTCCCACCGCTACGTAATGCAGTCCGGTGAGAAATTGAATCAATTCCTCTCGCCATTCCGCTTACAATGGTGATGTTCAGTTTGGATAATTCCTCGGTTATTTTTTCCGTTTGTTGTTTACCGTAATTAGTGGGTTGCCTTGTTCCCACTACCGCAATAGAGGTATTATCGTTCTCCTTAAAATATCCGGCGTAATACAGAATTAAAGGCGGATCATAAATTTTTTTAAGCAGCGGCGGATATTCATCATCCCAAATAGTAACGATTCTACTTTGCATCTTTTGAAGGCGTTCTAATTCCTTTTGCAGACTTTGAAATACAAATTGTTTTTGATGGTTTATTTTTTGAATTCTTGATGCAAGGTTTTTATTGATTCCCTCAACCGAGGTAAGCAAAGCATAATCGGCTGAGAGTATGTTATCTGTCGATTTAAATTTTGAAAGCAGTTGTCTAATCTTTGCAGGACCAATGCCGTCAACGGTAAGAAGTAATTTGAGATTTGCTAGGCGTTCAATGCTAAGTTTTGTCACATTGAATAGTATTTAGTAATGAATGCTATTATTCTTTGACTTCTAATTTATCTACAACTGCTACAATAATTGAATGAGCCGGAACTTTATTTGACTGAAGGATTTGTCTAACAGCTCCTCCTTCCTGAACAACCAGCACGGTATCGCCTATTCCTGCATCTGTTAAGTCTAATGCAATAATATCTTTATTTCCTATAAAATTTCCGTCCAAATCAATTTGATGAGTTAAAAGAAGTTTATGCCCTTTCAGGTTTGAATTTTTTTGAGTAGAAACGAGATTACCTTTGACTTTAGCCAGAAGCAACGTCTTTTTCCTTGCTATTAGCTTTTTCCTCTTTCTTCTTGTAAAAAATGGAAGCCGGGAAAATGAGTATGTAAGCAATAATCAGAAGAATCGGAGAAATAACCAGGGACGGAAAACTATCCCAAGCTCCGATACTCATTACATAAAATCCAACCACGAGTAAAACAAATCCCGTTAACAAAAAGAGATAGTTTTTCTTTTCCCAGTAAATTCCAAACGGGGATTGAAATGATCGCTTAAAAGTTTTGCTTGCTTTTTTCTTAACCTTAGCCATTTTTATTCCTTAAAATAAGATGAAGCCCAGTGATGGGGTACCACTGGGCTTGACTCATTACCATCAAAGGGCAGGGGAGAACCCTCTGAAAGAGTCGATTGAAATATATATCGATCGATATACTTTGTCAAGAAACCGTTTGCCTGCTCATGTTGAGTAAAATGAGTTAGCTGTGAAGAGATAATACATCGACTTCGACACATTCAAGGTTCTATGATTTACTTGCTTATTTGGTAAACAATTTTTCTGATGGTATCGAATTGCAAGTAGGGATATTCTTCGCGTATAGAATCGATTGCATCTCCTGCACTGACTTTACTGGCTCTGAACTGCTTGAATTTTTTTCTGATCTGGTAGTCTCGTACGGATTTTTCGTCGATCAAGCCTTGCGAATGAAGTAATTCGTAAATGTCATCGCTTATCAAGTCCGACAAAGGATTTTCGATTTTTGCTTTTATGGTTTTCATCTTACCCTTCCTTTCTTGTGATTAAATAACTTTTACCCGGTTATTGGTATCAAGCGATATATACACTAACTCCTTTCTTAAAGTTCCAATATGAAACAAAAAAACCGACCAGAGAAAGTCCCTTAATCGGCACACGTTTGCTACTCTGGTAAAAATTAGGTTAATTTTTAATCCTGTAGCAAAGCGTCTATATAAAATCCTTTTTTTTTGTTGGTTAAAAATCATAATAAAATTACAAAATGTCAAGTAAGTTGTGATATATGTTATCATAAAATTATAAAAATCATATCTGTCCAAAATAAATCTAACTCACTCTGCCAAAGGCATCCCTTTGGATAATCTCTCTCTTAAAAAGAGAGAGACTTATCCGTAGGATCTTTAGATTGTCAATAAAACCTTATATG
>JAGUYG010000100.1 GCA_020061465.1 Ignavibacteriales bacterium | reverse complement strand
CGTTTCTTTTATCAGGTCTGTCAAATCAGCCGCCCAATTCTTTACAACTGTTTGAGTGAAGATATTAAAGTCTAATGCCTTTCTCGGCACCCTTTCTTCTCTGATACGCTTATAAGAAAGTTCATTATAAGAAGGGAGTGAAAGAAAATTATTGTCGGATGTTCTCCATTTATCTTTTAAGATATTTAAATCGTTTCCGTGTCTCTCTAATAAAAATTTATTCCATGCCTCAGCCTCATATTGATCATAGATTGGTAAATTATTCCAAAGTTTATCCGGCGGAGAATATGACGGTTCATTTATCAAATCAAAATGAATCCAGCCGTTGTTTTTGAATCTGCTTGTAATCAGTGTAATAAAAGATTTTTGCCATTCGATTGCACGCGGGTCTAAATATGGATTAACACCTCCGTTTAAAGGCGGTGTAAAAGCAAAGAAAGTAAAACAAACAATCATGTCGTATTTAGCCGCAGTAAGAACATAAGCATCAAGCGCGCGTAAAAAGCTTTTGTCTATCGCCCCGGGGTCTAACATTATTCTATTCCAGCCAGACCAAATACCCGTTCGTATATAATTGACTCCAAGTTTTTTCATTAGTGCAAAATCTTTATCCCACACAAACGGATTTGGCTCAAATAAAAACTTGCGATGAACATCGGAAGCCATATAAGTAGTCCCGATTACCGGACAAACTTTTCCGTCTTTTCTAATCCAATCTTTTGTTACGGAAAGTTTGGGGGAGTTATCAAAAAGTTTTTGATCTTTAATCCAAAAACCTGTTTGTATTTTATCCGGATGAAATTTGAAGTTCAATAATGAAACATTAACGGAATAAAAACCGGGAGGAAGCGGATTCTTAGTTTTAATATGAACAGTGCCCGTTTTGAAATCTTTTCTTCCCGCGAGAAATGATGTTTCTTCAAATACAACTCTTCCATTAGAATTGGTTACAGTAATACTAACTTCATGTTGATCATTGAGAGTTTGGTTGTTCCCGGGCTTAAATAAATTTATTCGAATTAATGGAACCTCGTTTTCTATCATTGATGCATAAACCGGATAAGCTGTTAATTCAGCAGCACCTTCCAAAGCTCTTTGCACGCACATTCGGATGATTTCGGGAGTTAGTTTTGCATCAGAGGGTGCAAATATCCATCTACCGCCGGCAGAACTGCCATGCAGCCTGTCTATTTCCAGCAGCGGACAAGCAACCGGTAAGCCGTCATTGTTTACAATATGAATTAACGGTCTAAGTACTGCATCGCGCGGTCCGGAACTTCCATCCTCTTCGGCAAAATCTTTTTGTGAGGTAAAGCGAACAGTAAGCTCAAAAACTTTTGACGGCATCGAAAAATTAACATTTGGAAATGATATGCCATCCAAAATTTTTATGTGTGAACCGTTAGAGTAAAAATCATCTAAGGATAGTTCAATGCAATCAGAAGGACCGATTAATAACTTGTGAGCAAAGGTCGATTGTCTTGTTCCTAAATGCCACGCATCGTTTATCCGATAAACAGGTTGATAGAAAGGTGAACCGCCAAGAACTATTAAATTGCCGCCGCTTTGAATAAACTTATAGACAGCATCCCATGCATCTGCAGGAAATGCACTGCCATAGGGAAGAATAAGCAGTGTATAGGGATTATTTTTTAGAGAATCATTTAACTTTGTAGCCGAGTCAAAATATTCAACATCATTGCTCTTTAAGCTTTCCCGTAAAATTTTAGAATCGATAAGGGGGGCGTCAACTGTTGGGAAATTATCAGGCAAGAAACAAGCAATAGTTTTTTTGCTGGATATTGTAGAATTGTTATTCTCAGGATAATGAGACGGACACATAACAACTGAAATTAGAAAAGCAACAAATAAAGCCCAGTTGTTCTGTTTAATCCATCCGCTATGAGACATAAAAACCTTTTTATGTTGTGTTGTTTAAAACCAACTTATACATCAAATCATTCAACAGCTTAAATTAGCAAAAAAATATTGTCTACCTATATTTTTCATCTTCTAATCCTTTGAAAGATGAAGCAATTCAATAGATGATAATTTGAAGAAAATCATCGTTTTGAAAATATAAGGTTTCCGCTGATAAAGGTAGCGTAAATAGAATAATCATTATCAAAGATGATTATGTCGGCATCTTTCCCCGGCTCAAGCGATCCCTTCTTATCGTATATGTTTAACAATTGAGCAGGGACTTTGCTTGCAGCATTAATCGCATCTTCGAATGTGCAGCCGGTAAACTCACGGAATTTTAGCACTATATTAGCAAGACTCATGGAAGAGCCTATTAGGGTGCCGTCAGTGTATCTTGCGGCTCCCTCTTTCGATTCATACTCTCTGCCATTATAAACGTAACGTCCGTCGGGCAGTCCGATTCCGTGCATCCCGTCGGTAATTAAAACGCATCTTCCGGCACCAAGTGTTTTAAAAATGAGTCGTATTGTTACTGGATGAAGATGATGCCCGTCGCTTATAATTTGAGCAGTAATGCGGTCGTTCTCAAATATTGCAGTTAACGCACCCGGATTGCGGTGGTGCAGCGGCGGCATCGCATTGAAGATATGAGTAACATGATTTATTCCCGCCTCAAATCCTTTGAGAGTTTCTTCGTAATTTGCATCGGAATGTGCGAAGGAAGCAATTACATTGTTCTTCACAAGCCTTCGAATTATTTCAAGATTTCCGGGAAGTTCAGGTGCTATCGTCATCATCCTTAAAGTGCCTTTTGTAATATCAAATATTTCCTCCAAAGCTTTTAGTGAAGGCGAATAAATTCCTGATTCCGAAAGTCCGCCTTTCTTGTTAATATTTACAAAAGGACCCTCGATGTGAAAACCAAAAAGCTGTGCACCGCCAAGATCTTTGCCGACATAGTCTCTGGCAAAAAATAAATGCCTGTTTTTATTCAGCGGCTGCATGACAGTTGTTCCTAAAAAAAGTGTTGTGCCCACTGTGGCAAGTGTTTTGGAAATAGCTTGAAGAGAGCCCAAGGTTCCGTCTAAAATATCGGCACCGCCGGCACCCTGAATATGTACATCGATTAAACCGGGTGCAGCAACTCTGCCGCCCGCATCAATTGAATTTATCTCGGTAGTTGTATTTGCGGAAACGGAGATGCTTTTAATCTTACTGTTTTCGATTAATATATCAAAAGGAAGTTTATCATCGGCTGAGTTATACAGCCGGCAATTTTTGATTAATAGGTTATCATTCATTTAGAAGAGTAATAGTTAAAATTTATAATTATATGTAATATGTTGCTTTTATCGGAGCTTTTTATCTTGAGGTGTTCCTTCAAATGTTTCGCTCTTCGAAGCAAAAAACAAATCATGGTTATGTAAAATTTAATCCAAAGGTCTTTTCATATTTTCAAGTCCCTGTGCTTTGATTAAATCTCTATAAGTAATCAGCCGGATGTTTTCTGACTTAAGAAGATTTTGAATTCTTTCAGAAGTCAAAGCATCCAGTTCTGCCTGCCGATGTTTGCTCATAAATTTCAGTCCGAACGGATTAAGATCGTACATCGCTTGCAGCTCTGGGTGATCCTTTCCGATATGACAGACTAATAAATTTGGTCTACCTTCAATCAGGTACTCAGTAAGTATTTTGAACAAGCTGTCGGCTTTTTCTTCGATAGGATCACTGTACATATTCTTGGCATAAATCTCATTGAAGTAGCGCGAAATTCCTAATTTATATTCGGCTGCTAACTTTTCTAATATTGCGCGGTACTCCGGTTTATCTACTGCCGCACCCATGTGATGGTCAACGTAATCGATTTTTAATCCGGTGTCTAATGCTCTTTCAATCTGAGCGCGAAGTTCCTTTTCCATTTCAGCAAGATCGGGATTGTTTGCATTTAATGCTGCTCTGGATGGAAAGAAATAACCCTTGCTGTCAACCAACGACGGAACGGCTTCTCTGCCGGTTACAGGTCCCCAGCGATAATTCTCCCATTCAGCATTTAATGTTAGATGGATGCCAACTGATATCTGCGGATTTTCTTTAAGTATTTGTACTGCTTCAAGGTACCAAGGACAAACAAACATTACCGATGCTGAAAAAGGAATGCCGGTTTTAGCTAATTCTAAAAAGGCAGAATTAACTGCGTGTGACATTCCCATATCGTCGCATCTTATGAGAAGATCATTTTTGTTTTGCCCGCTTAAAGAAGAAATAACGGTAAAAAGAAGTATGACGATTAATGTTCTTTTCATTTTTTAGTCCCCGTTCAATTGTTAAATAATCATTTTAAAAATAATACATTCTTATAGATGAAGCTTAATATGAATTCTGCTTAAAAGTGCTGTAACAGCAAGCATAATTAATGAAAAGATAATTGAGCGAAATATTCCAATCAAACCTTCTCCAAAATAGTTCGATAAAAATGTAATACCAAATATTCCCAGCAGTGCATAGAAAATAGAGGGAAGAATATAAGCAAGCAGCGGATTTGATCCAGCCGGTTTCAGAAAGCCTGCCCATGAAGAGAACTTTTTTAAATCGACCAGCCAGTAAAGAATGATAAAAATAAAAATGCAGATTACCGAACTGTATAAACACCATGCCGGCGTAGCGTATATCTTTGAAATTCCGTAAAGAGGACGCAGCAAATATCCCGCTATAAACAATATCGCAGCAAAGACAAGAATCCTTGTGAATTGTGTTCTTATCGAGGTAATGTTTTTATCAAAAAAAAGAAGTGTTGTTAGTAATCCTGCAGTAGTTATAGATGCATGTGCCCCCAACATAGAACCGAGCTTCAGGTACTGATTTATGAAATCAAGAAAACCCAACGCTCCGGTCTTTTCACCAATGAAAGAAAGAATAAAAATTGCAAGCACTCCTGCTATACCTGACAAATTATTTTTGAAGATAATATAGACAACAACCGAAGCGAGATACGCCCATCCGATTAAACCGAGAATACCCCACCAGCTTGTTTTCATCCACGTCAAATTTTCCAGTGAGCCGCCGCGATAAATTACAGCCAGAAAGATTAGTCCAACAATACCTAAAAAGCGCAAACTTATAAATAGATTTCTTTGTTTGCTGTTTCCATCGGGATAAGAATTCCAAACAAGAATTGCAAATATGAATAGCAGCAGCATCCATAATGAACGGCTTATGCCCGCAGCTTCGGCATTTAACCCGCCAATGTTAACCATATAAAAACCAAGAGCTAACAATCCCCCTGTTCTGATAAAAATGTGTTTAAATAACTTCAACAGGCTTTTATCCTTTTCGAGCCTTCTATTTATGGCAAAAGGAATTGCCATTCCAACTATAAATAGAAATGCCGGGAACACGATGTCAACGAACGTCATTCCATCGGAATCGGCAGGCATGTGCTGCATCCACATCGGGATTTTTTTTATCGATGCCAAATCATTTACGAATATCATTGCAAAGATTGTAAGCCCCCGAAAGATATCAATAGATAATATTCTGCTGCTGTTTAACTCACCGATGGTAGTTGCGTGTTCTTTCATATTGCGGGTTTTATATAAGTAGGTGGGAAAACCAACTTATCGTTTTGCCTCCATTCCTTCTTTTTGTTTTGCCGAAAGATAATAAGAAAGGCTTGCGGTTCCGTCCATTGTCGGTTCATTTGTGGAGTAATCACCGTAATCGTCATGATAAACATGTTCGAGCGATTGAAATTCTGCGTAAGGGTCTTCGCGCACAAGCGTTAAACCCTGAAGATAATTGAAGATTGATGCATAGATAGGTCCGTCAACTAAACCGCCATAGGTTTGATAACCTTCTTTAACCCACAATGATGAATGAGGATCGGTGGGATGATCAGCATTCTCCGGGAAACCGACAATCATGCTTGTGCCCCATGGATTGCAGCCAAAAAGCCAATCTCTTAATGCAGCTTCCATCTCAGCGAACCGGTTATCGCCTGTGGTTTTTTGATATAGGTGCGCTTGTGTAATTGCCGCAGCAGCAAGATTATTCGAACACCAGATGAACGGAATGCCGATTAAAAATGGATTATCCTTCCCGCGTTGATAAATCCGGTTTAAACCCTGCCACATATAATTAACAAACCGTTTGGAAATATTTGTATCGGGATCGTTTGCCAAATAATAATGACCAAGATTTACGAAGGGGTACCATTGATAATGCCGCGCACTATCCGCGCCCATCCAAGGAGTAACAGGCTCAACCTTTCCCCATTCGGCTGCTTCATATAAATATTCTTCTTCGTTAGTTGTTCGGTATAGTTGAATTGCAGCAAGTTCTAAATCGTCTACATAATTGTCTTCTTCATAAAAATATGGTGATTTATACGATGCGGTTTGATTTACACCTAAATCCGATTTTGCATAGGTATAAGCTTCTTCAGCTTTCGCTTTTATCATTGCAGAAAAATCGGGATAAAAATTTTTTAATAACTCAACACCCAATGCAAAAGCCGATGCAAATTTTGCTGCAGATGACGAAACTCCGGTGCTGCGGTTTTTATATTTCGATAAGCCTTGTTGTTTCCCTGTTACAAAATAAACCGGACGCTCGAATCCCTTTCCATAATTAACCGAGTCTTTATTCGGAAGCCGAAAGCCTGCATGGTCTCTATCATCCGCAATTTGGTTGAACATCACACCGTATTCAGGATTCATTTTTACCAGCCAATCCAAACCCCATTTAGCCTCATCAAGAATGTCGGGTATTCCATTGGAACCGGGGTTACCGTTCTCATCATATTCATCTCCGAACGATTCCGGATTTTCCGAATAAGCAAACAGCATTTGATAAACAGCATTTGCAGAGGTTGTTAAATACTGTAAGTAGTCGGTTGCATCGTGCCAGCCGCCTTTAACATCGATATGTTCTCCGCTTCTTGCGGGATGATCAACAATAAAACCATCGCGGGTATGACATGAATCTTTTAGAAACGGATTGTAACCGCATCGCTGCTGGCGCATGTATTTTAAGATATAATCTGCGCTGCCGTTGTAAACATCATTTGAGATTCTAAAGACAGGAGATGTAAATTGATCTGCGCGTATGTAATAATTTCCTTCTTTAGTGAAGTCTGAAAAATCTAATCTGAATGTATTCCTAAACGCACCATAAGCGCCGAAGGATTTAATTCTATCACTCTTCCAAACATGTTCATTGGTGCTCTCCTCTACCAATTCGAACGATAATAAATTTATTTCATCCATGCTTACAAAAACGGCTGTTTTAACATCATCACAGAGATAGCCAAGCTGGTTTATTCTTATCCAGCTTTTTTGAGCATATAAAAAAGATGCGGTTGAAATGAACCAGATAATCACAAACAATTTCATTTGTCTATCCATATTATTTTATACCGCTTAAAAATTACGAAACGAATTCGTTAATAAATAACGTCCGCAGAAAAAAGGTCTTCCCTGCGGACAACGGCGTTTAGATTTTGAGGAGGCAGATTAAAAACCATTTAAAACTCTAATAACTCACTCCTAACGATAGATAATGAATATCCCCTAAAATCCCAAATGGTTGAAAAGCATAGTCAACACGTAAGGGAATACCGGAAACTTCCTGCTTAAAACCAATTCCGGCTGACCAGTTGCGTTCATCATAGTTCAAGACATAACCGAATCTAATTCTTAAGAAATCCGAGTATTGATATTCGCCGCCGAATTTTACTTTTTCTCCGAAATCGCGCGGATGCCTTGATTCGAAACTAAGTATGAAAGAATTCATCGGGTCTTTATCATAGAGGAATAACAGCGGTTCAACGGTTACACCGAAACTAATAGCAAACGGTAAAGGAAAAGCTTCATTTTCATATTTAAGCTCGCGGGAGATATTTTGAAATACAGCTCCGAACCTAATTCCGTTATAAAGGAAATCATAATATGCGCCGACATCTAAGGCAAGAGTTCCCTGTTTATATTCTTTTTTGGTAAGCGATAAAGTGGGATCGCTCAGTGAATCACCTGCTGTAGATACCCATGCTTCTCCGAGGTTTTGTCTAGCGTATTTAACATGCACACCGTACGAGAACCTGTTTGTTACTCTCTGGGAAAAAGATATTCCTAGAGCTAATGCAGTAGGAGAAAATTCACCCGTTTCGATATAGCCCTGTTCGTTTGCCGCTCTAACGGTAGTGTAAAAAGTACCGTAGTCCATCGCAAGCAAACTTATTCCTATAACGCCGTAATCAAACAGATTAAAAGAAGCCGCTATTGCATTATAATTTATATCGGCAATTCCTCTGGTATGGTTCAAGTTTACATCTACATCATGTTCAACGAATGCAAGCAAAGCGGGATTCCAAAAAATTCCATTAGAGTTGAAGGTTGTTGTAACACCAACGCCGCCTCTTCCAACAACTTCAGCCGATACTGGATTCTCTAAAAATCTGAAACCAACCTGAGCTTTCTTTTCGAACTGTGCTCTTGAAGAATCTGCAGAGACTATCAATAACAAAATCAGCAGAAACAAATTTAATACAGGTCTCATTTTTACCTCTGATAAATTCGATATGATAGAATTCATAATAGCAGCTCCTTTTTAGCGAACGATAATAAATTTAACAAATTGATTTTCCAGCGGATTGCCATCTATGGTTTCTGCATCCGTTACGGCAAGGATGTAAATACCGCTGCTTACATATTGGTTCTGGTCAGTTCTTTGATTCCATTCATGATCAGCAGTACCGTAGTGTTCTATTGTGGTTACCAAATCGCCCGTTTCTGTAAATATTCTTAACATGCATTTGACAGGCAGATTAAAGAAAGAAATTTTATCCGGTGTGCCCGAAACCAATCCTTTGCCCGCAGCCGATGTTGCAGGATTAGGAACAACACGAACTTTGCCTGATTCATTTAACCCCGGTTTGAATGCAACGGCAGGAAGCTGAGACCTTGTTGCATAACGTGAGCTTTCTAATTTTTGACCGGGAAATAAACCGGTTAGATTTTGTGAGCCATTATCAATTGCGGTTACCGCATAGTAGTAATCCACTCCGCGTGTTACATTTTTATCTATATAACTAAGCTCGGATTTTTGTGTTGTCTCATAAACTAATATCCAATCTGCGCCGCTGTTTTGATCGAGTGGATCCCTTACTAACAGAGCACCCTGTTTTCTGTAAACCCGCCATGCATACCAATCGTCAACACCTGTTTCGGGATCGAGATAATAAGAAGCATCGGGATAAGACCAGCTTACGGTAATTTGGTTGGGACCTGAAGTAACTTCAACATCGGGCGGCGGTGGCGGCGACGGAATTGATAAGCCGCGGTTTAATCTATCCCACGCCCAATAAGCGCGGTCTATTTTTTCCCATAAAGAATCCCGCCCTTTCAAAACCCAGTCCTTTTTTTCTGTATCGGTTATTTGATTGTTAAACCAAAGCTGTCCGATAGAATCGGCGGTTTTTCTTTCTAACCCGCCGACGCCTACCGCATAAATAAATGTAAGCGAGTCATATCTGTTTTGTGCTTTATTCTTTGTTAGTTCATAAGGACCAACGGTAATAAAGCGCATAGGTCCTTTTTGCGGCACAGTAGAAAAGCCTTCGGTAATAGCATCCAAAGGAAATCTTCCGCGAGCATCGTCACCTCTGTAAGTTAATTTTAATCCAACATCACGTCTTCCCCATAAGTCTTGAACAATAGTTGCATGGGGTAATGAATATGGTTGATTTGGATCGTCAAATTTTTCAGTTACAGATTTATCAGCGTAAAGCAATGCATAGCCCGGAATTTGAACTGAGTGTAAAAATCCGGTATTTCTGTCCGGGTCGCCTGTGTCGTCGGTTGATCCGTTAGCATAAGATTGAGCTGTCGGGCTGTCTGAATCCCAATAGTACGTAACATAAAGTGTATCGCGCGTATTTGTTTGAACGAGCTCTGATTTACGTTTAAACCAACTGTCTAAATCGTCTTCTCCTTCGTAACCAAACGTTCCTAATGTTGCTCGTTCGCCGGCTTTCGACGGACCGAAGCTAAAAGCAATGGGCCACCAAAATCTTATAGTTTGATCTGGCAGAGTATCTTTAGAAGATGCAGCATTGCGGGGCAACTTTATTTCACCGGTGAACTTGTGTGTTGCTTTCCAGATAAAATAATCTGCATGATTAGGATTGCTGAAACCGTAAACTTCAACATGGCTTCTTATTCCGAATTGCGGCAGCACATCCTCAAACTCAATTTTAATATCGGACTTTAAGTTTCTGTCTTCATGCCATAAATAAGGCGGTGTAAGAGGAATTCCATCCACCACTATCTGCGGAGGACGGTAGCGTCTTACTTCAAAAGCCCAATCGGTAAATCCAAAATTTGTTAATGCATCGCCTCTGGTATACATTGGTTTAATTAAGCTGTCTTCGGTCATAATACCGTTATCGTCTAAAACAAGTGGATTAAAAATTTGGTAAAGGATATTCGACTGCCATTGATCCTGAGGCCAATAAAATATTTCGGTATTTTGTCTGTTGTCACCGGTTAAGTTCCAGCTAAATTGAGATTGCAGCCCACCGTCTCCCATTAATTTATTCATGCCCATTGAAAAATTTCCGACGTCGAAAAGCATAGGCGGCGGATTATAATTTCTCTGCTGTGAAATTGCCGGCTGTAAAGCCATCATTACAAATGAAATAATAAACAGATATTTAATTTTCATATTCGATCCTTAAGTAAAAATTTTTGATTTTCCATCTTAATTTCAATTCCCAACTGACATATAAAATGTTCCTGCTAAAAGCTTCAAATATTAATTCTCAGCCCTAAGATAATCCGTCTCGGATTCAGAAAAATCGGAGCTTCCCACCATCCAACATTTATATGGTTATCGTCTGATTTATATTGCCCCCACTTATCGTTTCCTCCTTTATCCGGAGTAAGTAATGATTTTTTATACTCATCATACTGTGTTTGAAGCATATTGCCGGGTATCAGCCACTTGTTGTTTGTTAAATTCTTAATCGTTACAACAAACTCAATGCTGCCAAAAGGAGTTGAGAACGTTTTCGATCCTCTGAAATCTATATTCCATTCGTCAACAACGTCGATGTAAATATGATTTTTTACTTCAGGTTCCTCGGGATTCCATAAAAACCTTCCGCCATCGCGCCATTCAAAAAAGAACGAAGTATAAATGTCGGCAAGCCAATTTATGCCAAACAATTCCGGACCAAAATCCCGCGGTGTATGCAGATTAAGGTTTACATTAGCACGCGGTCGCGGATCTGTAGTTGTGATATTCGGAGAACGAAGTTCTTTGTCTCTCGCTTTCAGCCTGTCTTCGTAAACCTGACCCAATCCGGACTGCCCGGAACTTTGAAGCATATAGTCATACATTGCATTAAATGTTACAAACTTTCCTAAAGGACGTTCTAAACGAAGTTCGATACCTCTAATGTCGCGAAAAACATCGGGGTAATATTGGGTTACAAGGTTATCGGCATAGTAGTTAATATAGGTTCTGCTTAGCGGTTCATTGCGAACGTCTTTGTAATAAGCGGTTACATTAATAATAAAGTCATTCAAAAACATTTGTTCATAACCGAATTCGTAAGCTATTGTTTTTGCCATATCGAGCCCGGGAGTAGGAACGGCAACGCCGCCCTGTACAACATTTAAATTGTACATAAATGCCGTTGCAGGTCTCTGGTAGAAGTGTCCGTAGTTAAAGTATAACTTACTGCTTTCGGTAATGGGAAATGAAACGCCCATTCGCGGCGATAAGTAAAGCTGCACTTTGTTTTCCGTTCTCGGATAACCCGGCGGATTGTCTAACAATGCCCGAAAAAGCTCCCACCTTTCATAACTCATAGCATCGCCTTCAAGAGCAGGATAAATATCGTTTAGCAGCTTTTGATAATCGTCATCCAAAGGGAAACCTAACACAAATCCCTTTTTCATAGGATTAAGATAATCTATCCTTAATCCGGCATTTAGAATCATTCCTTCAAATTCTAATTTATCTTGTGCATAAATACCTATTTCGAGCGGAGTTGCTTTGTAATACTGCCAGGTGTCAGGCGTATACGCTAATTGAGATTGGAACCATGTTCCGGTGTAGATAAATAAGTCTTGTAACTGAGCAGAAAAGCCCGCTTCAATTTGATGATGCCTTCCAAGCTGTGCAGTTAATCCGCCTTTAAGCTGATACACATAAGAGTAAGAAGAATCGATCCTTTGCGGACCTCCGTACATAGCGTAGGTGTTTAAAACGTCATATCCGTAATTGGTAGAAGAATTCGGAGTTCCGTAATTCGGCACAAAGTATCTGTAGTTTCTATTAGCTCTTTCGCTGAAAAAATTAACGTAGTGTTCTGCTACGCTGGTATCCATTGCAAAAGGTTTTAATTCCTGGTCTGTATACCCGACTTGAAATTCCAAATCGTAGAAAGCGTTAGGAGAAACAGTATGCGTAAATTTTGCACCTCCAACAAAGTACCGCTGATCGTAAAATTGCAGTCTGCTTTTGTTAAACATTTGGCTGTGACTAAATCCGCCCAAAAGAATTGCTTGCTGCCGGACGGAACTTTCGGTATTATTTAAAAAGCCAAAGCTTGATGATTGATCAACCAATGCACCGCCATAGTTAGTAGTTCTTCCGCCGCTTGAGGTTTCTATCTTTGACAGCATGCCGTTTATAGAAAGGCGCATATCGTTTTGAAGCTGAGAGGTAATTTTTAATTGTCCGTTCCAATCCAAATAATTATTTCGTGGACCAATCGGGAAAGCAAGCTGAGAATTTTCGTACTTAAAGCCGAGCAGGAAAGTAGTTTTATTTGCAAATTCGTCGAAGTACGGAATGAAAGAACCCGGGAAGGGACCCGTAATAGTACCCTCAATAAAAATGTCTCGTTTATCTGCAAACATATATTGCGGATGCTGGAGTTTCCAGAGATCAAGCTTTTGCAGCGAATCTAATGCCCGCTCGGGTGTGCTGGCATGTGCCCAACCTCTAAAATTTCTGAACTCAATCGGAACAGTTGTATCTCCAGCAGCCACTCCGCTCATTGCATATTCGCCGGCATATACTCTGTAAATCCATGATTCATCACTCCATAGGTTAACGCCGAAAAATCTTTTTTGATTTGCCGGAGCCATATCGGTACGGATGGAGATTGTATAACGCTCTCTTTGCCCGTCCTTAGTAACAACGTTAAGCAATCCGGATCTTACACCGCCGTACTTTGCCTGAAAACCGCCGGTGAGAACTTGAATCTCTTTTATTGATGTTGTATTCAATGCGAGGTAAGAGTTTTCCGTTCTCGGATCTCTTAAAGATATTCCGTCTAAGCGGACGTCCGTTTCGCGAATTGCGCCTCCGCGAACGCTTAAACCGTGTCCCTGTGCCCCGCTTACAACTTGAATACCCTTCAAGCTTCCGACAAATTCATCAACTCTTACTACGGGCAATTGCTGAAGCCGTACTGTTCCGATTATTTCCTGTGTGGCTGAAACGTCCTGCTTTACCAGGTCGCTTTTTGCTGTTACGACAACCTGTTCAACTTCTATTGCGGCAGGCGTTAACTCGAAGTCAAGATTGGTAGTTCTATCCAACTCAACTTTTACTTGTTCCTGAACAACGGAACCATAACCAACCATACTGGCTTTAACTATGTAAACACCGGGTGATACATTCAAAATGAAGTAGTAACCATTCAAGTCGGCAGAAGCCCCTATTTGAGTATCCATCGCAACTTGCAGGTTATCGGATAGAATGATGTGGGTTATAATTATGTTTGCCCCGGGCATTGCTTCTCCGGTTGTTGCATCAACCACCCTGCCGGTAATTTTCCCGTTAGCAGAAAACAGAACTTCGCATGCAGCTAAAGCAATAAATAATACAAGGTTTACTATTTTAATACAAAGGAAATTAATTTTTGATTTTTTCATACGAAACCTATATTGATATCGTTAAAATATTTTAACTCTAGCTATTGATACGATTTGAATAATTTTTAAAAATAAGCACAGCGCAAAGAGTGTTTCGAATTCTTTTTATGAAACTATTCCCGCAATACAACTTTGTCAAGACAATATTTTTTTGAAAAATTTTCTTGCTTTTATATTTAATATTTTATATGATGAATAATTATAAGAGCTTGAATATTTTTTCACATCATAAAAAGCAGCATACTGCGAGGCGTAAGTGGGTTTAATAGCCATAGATTTAAACAGTACGAGTGTAACCAGTGCTGCTTTAGGCAAAACAGGAAAGATACTTCAAAAAGAAAAAGTTAGCATTGGAAATTTAAACGGCTCACAAGTAAGCGAGCTAATCCTATCTCAAATTCGTAAAATTCTAAAGGCATTTGAACAAAAACCTATTCAGATTAAATCCGCCGGAGTTTCCGTTCCTGGGATTTATTACTCAAAAACAGGAAACGTTTGGGCGCCGAACATCCCGGGGTGGGAAAACTATCCGCTAAGAAAAGAAATGAATCACCTTCTGATTGAACACAATATTTTAGTTAAGATTGCAAGCAAAAGAACGTGCGATATACTTGGTGAAAAGTGGTTAGGCGCAGCAAAGAAAACGAAGAACGCAGTTTATTTGTCAGTAGGACGGGGAATCGGTGCAGGAATATTAATTGACGGAAAAATTCTTCATGGATTTAATGACGGCGTAGGTGCAATCGGATGGATGGCGCTCAATCAACGCTTTAGTGAAGAATATAAAGCAAGAGGATGTCTCGAGTATTATACATCAGTACCGGGCATATTAAATTCCGTAAAGGAAGAAATATCTTCAAGTAAAAAATATTCCGGCATGTTAAAGAAAAAAGATCCCGGTGAGCTTTTAATTGCCGACATATTTAAAGCCTATGAATTGAATGACCCGATAGCAAGAAAAATATTAAATAGAACTATAACTTTTTGGGGAATCGCGACAGCGAATCTTATCAGCTTATTTAATCCCGAAATGATCATTTTTGGTGGTTCGTTATTCGGACCCGCTTTAAAATTTCTTGACAATATCAGATCGGAAGCGGAGAAGTGGGCACAACCGATTTTTATGGATAAAGTTAAATTTGTTTCTTCGCAGCTCGGGGCTAACGCGGCACTTTTCGGAGCGGGTCATTTAGCTTTGAGGAAGTTTTGAAAAAGACATGCGGTTTTTCTTAACATAAATTTTTAAAAAATTATAATTCTCGTTATAGCAAAGCCATTTGAATCGAAATATTTTTGTCATAAACATAAATTGGTTTTACTGTTCAAACTCATATTACATTTCAAATAACACAATTTCCCCTAAAAGTCAATAATTTTTTTTCAAGAAAAATTTTCTTGACTTTTCAGACGTCCATCCGTTAAGTTGAGAGAGAATCAAAAAAACAATTATATATTTTTTATGGCTGTAATAGGACTCGACCTTGGCGGAACAAAGCTTGCCGGCGCTTTATTTGAGCATAACGGGGAAATAATTTTTGAAGAAACTCTTCCGCTGCTTAAAAGAAGCGGTAAGGAAGTCGGTGATTTAATAAAAGAATTAGTTCAAAAACTTATCTCTTATGCTGAAGGAAATGGTATTTCTGTCAATGCAATAGGGGCATGTGTTCCGGGAATAAGTTATTCGAAAACCGGAAGAGTGTGGGCGCCGAATATTCCGGGATGGGAAGATTATTCATTGCTTGAGGATTTAAAATTAGCCGTCGGAAGCAGAGAAATTGAAATAAAAATTGACAGCGACCGTGCATGCAGCATCCTTGGCGAGGCATGGATCGGCGCTGCAAAAGGATGCAGAGACGTTATCTTCTTAGCGGTAGGCACCGGAATCGGTGCGGGAATTATGATTGACGGAAACATATTACGGGGTCATCAAGATATTGCAGGTGCAATCGGCTGGCTTGCATTGGACAGACCATTTAAAGAAAAATATATTTCCTGCGGATGCTTTGAGTATCACGCTTCAGGCGATGGTATTGCAAAGGTAACAAAAGAGTATTTGAGTCGGGACAATTCTTACAATGGTATATTAAAGCAAAAAAAAATAGATGACATTACTGCACACGATGTATTTGAAGCGTTTGAACAAAACGATCAGATAGCTAAAAAGGTTTTAAATGAAGCAATTGAATTTTGGGGAATGACAGCAGCAAATCTTGTAAGCTTGTTCAATCCCGAAAAAATAATTTTTGGGGGCGGAGTTTTTGGTCCCGCTGTAAGATTTCTTGATAACATTATGATCGAGGCGCGGAAGTGGGCACAGCCTATCAGCATAAATCAAGTAAAGTTCGAAGGATCAATGTTAGGAGGAAGAGCAGGTCTATACGGTGGGGGTTATTTAGCTCTAAGAATTCTTGAAAAATAAATTTGAGGCGACGATGGCATATAGAAAAAAATTAGTTTTTGCGGCGGCATGTTTAGGTATGCTGCTCTTTGGGATTGTTTTAATTTCTTTAGGCTCAATCCTGCCGGCTATTACAGATAAATTTTCTATTGATAAAATTACCGCGGGGTCTCTTGCAGCGCTTCTGCCTTTTGGAATTCTTGCCGGCTCGCTTGTATTCGGTCCTATAGTTGACAGATATGGATATAAAAACTTGCTCATCGTCTGTGCGTTTCTTGTGCTGTTGGGATTACAGGGCATCGCGTACTCCGAATCTTTTTTTCTGCTTCAAGTATCGATTTTTTTAATAGGCTTTGGCGGGGGAGTAATAAACGGAGGAACAAATGCTCTGGTTGCTGATATTAGTACGGAAGGCAAAGGGGCAAACTTAAGTCTTCTTGGTGTTTTTTTTGGAATAGGTGCGCTCGGTATGCCTGCAATATTGGCTGCTCTATCACAAAGCTTTAATTATGATACAATAATTTCATGGATTGGCTGGGCTGTAATTATTCCCATCGCTTTCTTTATGATTATAAATTTTCCCGTACCCAAACAACCGCAGGAGATGCCCATTAAACAAGGTGCAGGTTTATTAAAGGAACCCGTGCTGTTGATGCTCGGCTTCGTCCTTTTTTTTGAAAGCGGAATGGAAGGAATAGTTAATAATTGGACTACGACTTATTTAATAAATACAATAAATACAAATCCTGAAGAAGCGTTGTATGCACTATCGTATTTTGTAGCAGGGATGACTATTACCCGTCTACTGTTAGGTGCAATATTAAAAAAGGTTTCTGCTGCTAAAGTTTTATATACTTGTTTTGGCATTGCCTTTTGCGGAACTGTTGTGCTAATGATTTCATCTTCCTATTCGGTTGCGGTAGTTGGTCTTGTTTTATTAGGAGCCGGATTTGCTGCAGGATTTCCGGTGATATTAGGCTACCTTGGAGAAATTTATTCAAGTCTTTCGGGTACTGCATTCAGCATTGCTCTGGTAATTGCGCTTATCGGCAATATGAGCATAAATTATCTTGTCGGGATTGTTTCGCATAATTTTGGAATAGAGCATTTAACGACAATTCTTTTAATCAGCCTAATCTTGATGATAATTTTACTTAGAATTACTTTGAAAAAAATTTCAACTAAAAGGAGTCTTCTCTAAAAAGGTATTTTCATCAAGAAAATGTTTCGATTATTTCCGAAGGATCCCGAATGCTTTTCCCGACAGCAGTCGGGATCCTTTGGACGGGAAAGAATATTCAAATACAAAATTTCCAAATCGGAACGATCCCGACTGCTGTCGGGATAAAACCTTTTTAGATACGCCTCATAAATAAAAATATAAAAAAGAAATAAGTACATAAGGAGAAAAAATGTTAGCCAAACAATGGTTGGAAAATGCACGCGATGTGATGAATAAAATCGAAGAGACTCAGCTTGAGAACATAAAAAAAGCAGCCGGCATAATGGCAGAAACCATAGAAGCCGGCAGGTGGGTGCATACATTCGGATGCGGGCACGCTACTTTACCGATTGAAGAAATGTATCCGCGTATAGGCGGTTTTGTAGGTTTTCATCCAATGATAGAATTGCCTTTAACTTTCTTTACGAATATAGTCGGAGGTATGAGCGTACATCAATTTGTCTTTTTAGAAAGAGTTGAAGGCTACGGTGTAGAAATAATGAAAGGTTATAATTTTGATTCCCGCGATACAATGTGGATATTTTCTCATTCGGGAATTAATAACGTTAACATCGATATTGCGCTCGAAGCAAAAAAACGCGGCATGAAGGTAATTGCTTACGGCGCGGCAGAAGCTGCAAAAGGAAAAGAAACCAGACATTCGTCCGGCAAAACAATTTTTGAAATCGCAGATATAATTGTTGATTCGTGTGCACCGCTTGAAGATGCTTCCGTAAAACTAAAAAATCACAAAGACAAAATCGGTCCGGTATCTACCATTGCATTTGTTACGGCAGTTTGGATGACGGTTGTAACAGTTGCAGAAATTCTTGCTGAAAAAGGGATTAAGCTTTATATACATCCCTCTCACAATGCGGGAGACGAAACAGCAAAAGACAGACTTGCTGAAGCATTAGCAGAATATAAAAGAAGAATAGCCGGTGTTTGATAAATTCCCTTATCGAGAGGATTGTATGCAAATCAAATGATAGTCTACAGGATATCGACACAGCTATTTGTAAATTTATTAATCATAACTGCCCACCTCTGAAAGCATAATAGAAAAAAGAAAAAGCCCTCTTAGTTGAGGGCTTAATTATACAGCTTCGATTCTCCTTTAAACGCTCTCGAATAGTTGTTGTAGCTCGAAACTCTGTCTCGAGAAAGGATAGTTTTGTATATATAGTGACAAGGCGAAACGGAGTTTCACGTTACAATAATTCGCCTTTAAACGCTTTTTGCATTAAGCTTTGAAAAAGATTTTCCAACTCTTGCTCTGACTGTTTTTGTAAAATAAACTCACTCTAAATCTCTCTCTTACAAAGAGAGAGACTTATTGTCAATATTAAACTTACTGTTATTACCTTCTGTCAAGATTGATCTTCTCCCCGAAAAGCGAACATATAGTTAAGCAACTAATTTAATTTTCAAATTATTTTCAAATTCAACCGGTGAACAATAACCTATTGTTGAATG
>JAGUYG010000035.1 GCA_020061465.1 Ignavibacteriales bacterium | reverse complement strand
TGAAATTTAGAATTTGAAGTTTATTTGATTTTTGGGATTTGTATTTTGGTGCTTTATCATCGACAACATGTTGGTAAGTTTGGTTTTTTAAGAGCCTAAAATATTTCAAATTGTTAAGGGCGAGATGAATCTCGCACTACAATATTGACATCGGTAAAGACGGGAGTATTTTATTGTATGCTTTGTTCATTCTTAATGAATGCTTTTTACATTCATTAACAACTGCTTGTAAGATATAGCTGCTTTTTTTATAATGGAACGCCCTCCCTTTTTGCTACTTCAAAAATATATTTTTTAGTTTTAAAGTTATTAATTCATGTTACGCAAAAGACAAACCTCCGGGGTTTCAATGAATAGTTTTATGAAAATTTTTTCGATAATGTGCCTAAAGATCACTTTAAGAATGCTCTAATTAAAAAACCTCGGAGGTTTTCCACTCTTTTGCGTAAGGTAAGTTATTAACTACAATTTCAATCAAAAATAAATCTGTATATTTATTAAAGCAATGTACCGGATAGAATGACCAAAGCAACCGTAAAATAAATTACCAATCCTGTTACATCCACCATAGTGGCAACAAGCGGTGCGGAGGAAGTGGCGGGATCGGCGCCTAATCTCTTCAATAAAAAAGGAAGCATTGAACCCGACAGCGTTCCCCACATTACAATACCGATTAAAGAACAACCGACTGTAAGCCCGATTAATGTTCTGTAGAGATAAATCCCTTCAATAAAATTCGAAAGAATTATTACGATGAAAAATCCTATTGTACCGAGTATGCACCCCAACATAAATCCCGAAAAAATTTCACGCCGCATTATGAACCACCAATCTCTAAGCGTAATTTCACCAAGAGCCATAGCACGAATTACAAGCGTAGCAGCCTGCGAACCGGAATTTCCGCCGCTCGAAATTATCAGCGGAATGAAAATAGAAAGGACAACCGCTTTGCTTATTTCATCCTCAAAAAAACCCATCGCTATAGCAGTAAGCATTTGCGCAACAAATAAAAAAGTTAACCAAACAACACGCTTCCGTACCATAGAAAAAAGTGGGATTGTAGGATAAGGTTCCTCCAACGCTTCAACACCTGCAAGTTTGTGAATGTCTTCGGTTGCTTCTTCTTCTGCAACATCGAGTACGTCGTCAACAGTAACAATTCCTATCAATACACCGAAGGCATCAACTACAGGTAAAGCAACGCGGTCATATTTCTTGAATATCTCTACCGCTGTTTCCTGATCGTCGGTAACGTGAAGCGCAACAAAATTTTCGTCCATCAAATCGGCAATTTTTTTGTCAAGCGGCGCTAATAAAATTTCACGGATTTTTATGTCGTCAAGTAATTTTCCTTTTTCATCCACCACATAAAGAATGTTAAGAGTTTCTTTATCTTCTCCGTTTTGTCTTATATAAGAAAGAGTTTCGCTCATATCCCATTCAGGTTTTACGGCAAGATAGTCAGGCGTCATTAATCTGCCCACGCTGTCTTCCGGATAACCTAACAGGGTTTTTGCTATCGCTCTTTCTTCTGCCGATAAGAGCATCATCATCTGTCGAGCAGCCGAGCTTGGCAAATCTTCTAACAGCGCGGTACGATCGTCGGGAGACATTTCATTAAGTATCGAGGCAACTTCTTCTTTAGCCATTGCTTTGAGCAAATTCATCTGCATATCAAAGTCTAAGTATTCGAATGTATCGGTTGCTAGTTCGTTAGAGAGCAGCCGGAAAACAATGGCTTGCTCATTTTCGGGAAGTTCGGAAAGCAATTCTGCTATGTCGGTAGGCGTCCAGTCGCTTAATATCTCTTTCAAGGTGCTAAGTTTACGCTCGTCAATTAACGATCTTATTTCGGGTTGAAGCAATTGGCTTAGCATGTCTACTCCGAATAAATAATTTATAATTTATGATGCGTAATGTATAATTTTGAGTTGTGAATTACTATACTTTGGGAGATTGGGGGTTGGAGGTGGGAAGTTGGGGGTTGGAGGTGGGGGGTGGGTGGTAGTTTGTCCAAAGGATCCTTCGGATGGTTATTTTGTTTGTTGGAAAGTGGAGTCCAGAAGTTAGAAGACAGGAGTCAGAAGTCAGAGGACAGAAGTCAGAAGACAGAAGTCAGGAGTCAGAAGACAGGAGTCAGAAGACAGGAGTCAGAAGATAGGAGTCAGAAGATAGAAGTTTGTTGTTTAGTATGTTGCATGCAGATGATCGAGAGAAGCTATCTTTTGGTTACTGCTATTCCGGATTTTAAAAATCATTTATGAGGTCACTCTAAAAAGGTATTTTTAATGTAAAAATGTTTTTAATTTAGTTCAAAATAAAAATCGAAAATTTGAATTGCGGACTTTTTAAAATGGACTCATTTATAATTTCCCGTTGAAAAATTATAGGGCTTAATAAAACTATAGAATAGGAATTAAAATCGGATCTATCTAATGGATCGAGTTTGTGTAATCAGAATGATCCTTCGGAAATGTGTAGAACGAGATTTATCTCGTTGCTGGAACCTGCTAGATTATTTCAAATTGTTAGGGACGAGATAAATCTTGCATTACAATATTGAGTTTTCACACAGTCTCGATGCTTCGGAGATCCTCGGATAAATTACTATGCGAATAGTTGTTGATGAAAATATCGCTTATGCCGCTGAAGCTTTTTCGCAGTTTGGTACTGTGGAACTCAAACAAGGCAGAGAAATTACAAATGATATTTTGTTTGATGCAGACGCATTAATCATTCGTTCAATAACAAACGTAAATGAAAACCTGCTCAAGAACACAAAAGTTAAATTTGTGGGTACAGCAACTATCGGTAACGACCACGTTGACCTCGAATATCTGAAAGCAAACGGCGTTGATTTTGTTTCGGCTCAGGGATGTAATGCGGACGCAGTAGCTGAATATGTTCTAACCGCCCTAACAAAAATTGCAAAAGAAAAAGCATTATCTCTGGATAAACTTTCGCTCGGAGTGATTGGCGTAGGAAATATCGGCTCAAGGGTAGTGAGGTTTACTGAATCGCTCGGAATGGAAGTGTTAAAAAACGATCCGCCTTTGCAGCGAATAACCGGCAGAAAAGATTTTATCCCGATTGAAGAAGTTCTCCGGGCAGATGTATTAACTCTCCACGTGCCTCTTACTTTTTCAGGTACGGATAAAACTTTTCATCTTTTAAGTAATAAAAATTTAAACCGATTAAAAGAAAATTGTATCTTGATAAATACTTCACGGGGCGCTGTAATTGACAACAATGCATTAAACAATTTAATTCCGAAAAAATCTATCGTTGCCGTCCTCGACGTTTGGGAAGATGAACCGTTCATAAATACCGATTTGCTTAGGAAAGTTTATATCGGTACGCCGCACATTGCAGGGTATTCGCTTGAAGGTAAATTTAACGGAACGAAAATGATTGCCGATGCTCTATCAAAATTTTTAGGTAAGGAATCGCTTTGGGTATTGAAGCTGTCTCCTCCGAATGATCCACATATATATATAGATAAGTACTATTCTCGGGAAGACGCTCTTCATGCAATTATTAAACGGATTTATGATATCGAAAAAGATAATACCGAAATGCGTAAAATGATTGGACACCCTCCCGAATCTGCTGCAATAATATTCGACGAATTAAGAAAAAATTATCCGTTAAGGAGAGAGTTTTTCAATTATACAGTTGGGATGAAGGAGCCTACCGATGAACTGAATGCAATTTTAACAGCATTAAGATTTAAAACAGATAGCTGAGCATTACTACTGTTACGAAATCATAACATTCTTTTAAGAGCACATTACTATTATAATATTTCGAAAAAATGTTCCGTCAGCGATTCGGGTGTTATTAACCAACTATACGCAACTAATAATTATAAACCCAATCCCGAAGGGATGGTAGGATTATAGCAATCAATACGCTCGTAAAAAATATAATCCCGAAGGGATGATATTATTATAGTAATCAATACACCCGTAAGAAATAAAATCCCGAAGGGATGATAGAATTCTTGAAATATCTTTATCTCACTTTCGGTATATAATCCAATGTCACTCCTTCGGAGTTGATTCTCTTTTTCTTTTACCTCTCTATAATCATTTCAAC
>JAGUYG010000025.1 GCA_020061465.1 Ignavibacteriales bacterium | reverse complement strand
TGAAATTTAGAATTTGAAGTTTATTTGATTTTTGGGATTTGTATTTTGGTGCTTTATTATCGACAACATGTTGGTAAGTTTGGTTTTTTAAGAGCCTAAGGCACTAAGTTTCGCTAAAAAGCATCTGTCAAAGTGGGACGAAATAATTTTTTCCGGACACAGTATATTTTACAGCCCACCTTGAGGGTCGATGAATTCCGACCTTCAAGGTTTTTTAAAAGCTTTTTTTTTACCTCACATTATATCCTGCCTTTATAAATTAAAATAGTTAACCCAGCTTTAACAAAGTTGTATTACAGGCAAGTAAATTTTATTTTTTTTTACTAACTTTTCACTGTTAAATCATTATCATTTTTAATAAAGGAGAAGTTATGCCTATCAAATATATTTTGGGGAAGAATTCTTCTCCGAAGGATCGTTCCGAAATTAATCTATTATCCTCCCCTATTCGTTTCAAGTTGTTTGTTCATTTTGTCCTGATTATATCGCTGGCATTATTTATCGGATGCGAAAAAAAGGCGAATGAAAAAACCGATGCCCAACCGCAGACAACCGAAGAAACGACACAAACAACACCTGAACAGCAGCCTGTTCAAGAAACAATCCCACCGGTAGTTATACCGGATTTATCCGGTAAATGGTCCGGAACCTTTGATGCCAGGTCGGCTACATTAAATGTAACTGAACAAAGCGGAAATGATTTCTCGGGCAGCATTTATATCGCTTATCGAAATCCGTTGAACAAGCAGGTTACCGGCAAAGTTGATGAGAACACTTTGGTCGTAACCATGTCGGATATGGGTCAAGGAAGATTTCACGGAACTTACTCTGCCACACTTTCGGATGAGAATATCGGAACGATCCTTTGGAAAAAACTTACCGGTACTTTTACCATGAAACTTGACGGTAAAAAGTACAGTTTTAATTTTTCGAAGAAATAATTAGTTGAAAAGAAAGGAAATAACATGAAAAGATATTTAGTTCTGCCGATTTTATTGTTCTTAGGTATTCTAATTACCTCCTGTGAAACCACTACCGAACCCGAACCGATTGAACCTAAGGGAAGCATATTTATACAGTCCTCCCCATCCGGTGCGCAAATTTGGGTTAACGGTGTAAACTCCAACAAAACTACTCCGGATAGTATTACAAACCTTTCGGTAGGCACACATACGTTTACACTTAAGCTCACAGGTTATAACGATACAACTTTTACCGAAAGCATACTTGCTAATTTTCAAAGATCAAAAGCCGTTACGCTTGTATCCGACCTGAGCGTTACGGCATACGGACCGGTAAGAATTTATGAAACTGCCGGAACAACTGTCGCTCAGCCAAGCGGGCTCGATCTTTCTTCCGGTAATGCTTATGGAATTTCGGGCACCGATAAGGATAAAGTAGATATTTATTATTCCAGCACCGGTTACTTGATCAGAAGCGCTAACGCAAGCTCGGGATTAACGCGAGTAACTTCATTCTTCATAGGCAGCGGAACAAACCTGAATGACGGCGTTAATTCTCCTTTAGCTACAAACGCATGGGCTGCCAGCATGAGCGACCGGGAAGCTAACTATGTTTTCTTATTCGATAATGATTTACATTACTCCAAACTTAGAATAGTAACATGGGGCGGCGGTTCTGGACCGGGTGACCCGGCTTGGGTTGATGTTCAATGGTTATATAATAATAAGCCCAACGACCAGAGGTTTTAATTAATAATAGGAAAAGCCGTGATGAATTTTCACGGCTTTTCAGTTTTATAGCTATTAACATTTTATATAATCCTTTAAAATGTAATTTGTAATGCCATCATTTGTCTTAATGTAAAATGAAAAAAATTATTAGAATTCAAAACAGAAAAGAATCAGAGAGTGATTATTCATTCTGGAAAAGTGTATCCCCCCAGGAACGAATCAATGCCATTGAAATTTTACGATCTCAATATTTTCAATTAAATAAAAATGTTCAGCAAAGACTTCAAAGAGTTTATACAATTACTAAACGAACATCAAGTTAAATAGCTTCTCGCTCGATAATATACTTACTTCCTAATTCTTATATGCAGCTCCGTAAGCTGTGCTTCATCAACTGCAGAGGGAGAATCATCCATTAACGACATTGCACTGGCAGTTTTGGGGAAAGCAATTACTTCGCGTATTGAATTTTCGCCTGTAAATATCATTGTCATTCTATCAAATCCGAATGCAATACCGCCGTGAGGAGGAGCGCCGTATTTAAATGCATTCATCAAAAAACCAAATTTGAATTCCGCTTCTTCTTCAGAAATGCCAAGCACCTTAAACATTTTTGCCTGCAAATCTGAGTTATGAATTCTAATGCTGCCGCCGGCAATTTCATTTCCGTTCAATACTAAATCATAAGCGCGTGCTTTTACTTTACGGGGGTCGCTGTCCATCAAAGGGATATCTTCAATGCGCGGCGAAGTAAAAGGATGGTGCATCGCATAGAAGCGTTTTGTTTGTTCATCCCACTCGAACAGGGGAAAATCGGTAACCCATAAAAGCTGCGGGTCGGAGTCAGGTTTAATGAGTTCAAGTCTCTTTGCCATTTCAAGCCGTAGTGCACCCATGATCGAAAGCGCTTTTAAGCGAGGACCGGATAGGATGAAAATTAAATCGCCCGGTTTTGAATCAAGCTTAACAGTGAGATTTTTCTTTTCAGCATCCGTAAGAAATTTAGCTATTGGAGCCTCAAGCTCATTATCTTTAACTCTCATCCATATTAAACCGCCGGCACCGAGTTTTTTAACAAAATCGGTAAGCACATCAAGCTGGTTGCGCGTATAATCGCCGCAGCCCGGCGCAGTCAAACCGGTTATTATACCACCGTTTTCAATTTGTTCCTTGAATACTTTAAAGGAAGTATTATGAAACACTTCGTTCAGCGCAACCATAGGGAGATCGAAACGAAGGTCGGGTTTATCGCTTCCATATCTTTCCATTGCTTCTTCGAAAGTCAATCGTGTAATGGGCAGCTTTAATTCTTTGTTCCAGATTTCTTTGAATAGAATTTTCATCAGCCCTTCAACAGTTTCAAAAATATTTTCCTGATCTATAAAAGACATCTCAACGTCTATCTGGGTAAACTCTGGCTGCCTATCTGCACGAAGGTCTTCATCTCTGAAACATTTAACAATTTGAAAGTAACGATCGAATCCGGCTACCATTAACAATTGTTTATATGTTTGCGGCGACTGCGGCAGTGCATAAAACTTTCCTTTATGAAGTCTGCTTGGTACAAGATAATCCCTCGCACCTTCTGGCGTACTTTTCATTAAAACGGGAGTTTCAACTTCGACAAAATTATTTTTATCAAAATATTTTCTAACAATTTGATACATGCGGTGACGCATTAATAAATTTTTTTGCAACGATGGTCTTCTCAAATCTAAATACCGATACTTTAGCCTAATATCTTCACTGGTATCGATATTTTCTTTTACCGGGAAAGGAGGTGTTTTCGCTTCATTTAGAATGCTAAGTTTATTAGCCATTACATCAACATGACCGGTTGCAAGAGAGGGATTGTCGGTTTCGGGCGGTCGTTTTCTAACTATTCCTTCTACAGAAATAACAAACTCATTTCTAAGCTCTTTTGCTGCGTTATGAGTTTCTTCATTAAAGCCCGGTTCAAAAACTATTTGAGTTATGCCGTACCTGTCACGCAGTTCAATAAAAATTACACCCCCTAAATCGCGGCGAGTATCAACCCACCCGTTCAGTACAACAGATTCACCTATGTTTGTTTCTCTTAACTCACCGCAAGTATGAGTTCTCGTTTTAAATATCATCTTTCTAGATTATTCTCCTTTTTTTGCATTTGGAAGGCGTAAAAATAATCAATTAAATAGGGCTTCACAAATAATATTGGAAGCACAGATTAGTCACATTGTTTTACGTGCAGAAATCTGTGCGGCATTATTAAAACCCAAACTACATTATCTATCTCGCACATATTCCGAAATGCAAACGGCGCGCTTAATTTGTGCTACAAATAATCATCAGTCTTTTTGTTTCTGGCTTGTTCAGGTTGGAAAAGAACAACGGAATTCTATAAATAGATTTAATTTATGCGTAAATTTGCATCATGAATACTGTAGAAATAATCAAGAAAAAAAGAGACGGACACACTCTCACTTCCGAAGAAATAGAATTTATAGTATCTAATTATACAGAAAAGAAAATCCCCGATTATCAGCTTTCTGCATTACTGATGGCTATATACCTGAATGGAATGAACGGAAGAGAAACTACTTCACTTACGAAATCGATGCTTTACAGCGGAAAGGTGATTGATTTAAATAGAATCCCCGGATTAAAAGTCGATAAGCATTCAACCGGCGGTGTGGGAGATAAAACATCCCTAATTATTGCCCCCATCGCAGCAGCAGCTGGCGTAAATGTACCCATGATTTCAGGAAGAGGTTTGGGTCATTCAGGTGGTACGTTGGATAAGCTTGAATCCATTCCGGGTTTTAGAATAAATCTTTCACTAATTGACTATAAGAATGTCTTAAAGAAATGCGGTGCTGTTTTAATCGGACAAACAAAAGAGATTACTCCTGCAGATAAGTTGTTCTATGCACTGAGAGATGTTACCGCAACCGTTGAATCAATTCCTTTAATTACCGCAAGCATTATGAGTAAAAAATTAGCAGAAGGAATTGATGGACTTGTACTTGATGTGAAAACCGGCAGCGGTGCATTTATGAAGAAACAGAAAGATGCGGAGCTTTTATCACACTCGCTAATGAAAACAGCAAGGATGTTTGATAAAAAAGTAATTACATTTATTACGGATATGAATCAGCCTCTGGGGCATTATATCGGAAACTGGCTTGAAGTTTATGAGTCGATAAAAATTTTGCAGGGAGAAAAGATTGAAGATTTGCTTACTGTTTCATTAAACCTTGCGGGTGCTATGATTTATCTCGGAAATAAAGCTTCTGATATAACCGAAGGAATTGAGATAGCACACTCTCTTATAGAGAATGGAAAGGCATTCGACAAGTTTTTACAAATAGTTGCAGCTCAGGGTGGAAAAACTACACTGATAAAAAATCCCGATAAATACACAAAACCCAAAATCGTGGAGCGCATCCAATCCGATGCAACAGGATACTTAACTAATATTAATACTTACAATATTGGTATGGCTGCAGTAGAATTGGGGGCGGGAAGAAAAACTAAGGAAGATAAAATTGATCCCCTTGCAGGGATAATATTTAAACCCAAACTTGGAGATAAAATTAAACGCGGCGATGTGATTGCCGAGCTTCATACTTCAAACGAATTAAACATTCAACCGGCAAAAGAATTAATACTTGCTTCACTTAAAATATCGAAGCATAACTTGCACAAACACAAACTAATCAAAAAAGTTATTCAATAAGGAGGAAATATGGCTGACAGAAAATCTATTATAGAAGAATTAACCAAAAGCTATTGGATGGAGATGGAAACGGTAATGAATTACATTTCAAATTCCGTAAATCTTGACGGAGTAAGAGCCGAGGAGATAAAAAAATCTTTAGCTGTTGATATTACCGAAGAAATCGGGCACGCCCAGTCTTTGGCTAAAAGAATAAAAGAATTGGGCGGTACCGTACCCGGTTCGATGAACTTTAAACCGTCGCAGGAAAAGCTGCAAACATTAGAAGATACTACCGATGTGGTATCGGTGATTGAAGGCGTTATTACTGCGGAAGACGGTGCCATTAAACAGTACAATAAAATCATCAAAATGTGCGACGACGAAGATTATGTAACACAGGACATTTGCATTCGCTTATTAGGTATGGAAGAATCGCATCTTATCGAATTCAAAGGTTTCTTAAAAGAGTATAAGAAATAATTCATATTTCGTTAGACGGTACGGTGTCTAAGTTATGAACTATGACTGAACCACCCGTTTTATGAGGTAGAGTAGAGACAGATTCTATTCTGTCCCCCTCTATGAACGCGACGAGTAAAATAAGATTTAAAATTAAAAAGCTCGAGTATCAACTCAGGCTTATCTTAGTAGCGAGGGTCTGTCAATGAGGAACATTTCCAGATAAACAGGACTTTTCAAAGAATCCCTTCGGGAGAACCTACATCCCGACAGGTGTCGGGATATGAGCCCGTCTTCATTTTATTTCGACGAGATAAATCCGACGAGCTAAATCTTTAAAAATAAAAAAGCCGAAAAAAATTCTCGGCTTTCTTTTCTTAGTAGCGGGGGCAGGACTTGAACCTACAACCTTCGGGTTATGAGCCCGACGAGCTACCAATTGCTCCACCCCGCGATATAATAAACATTACTTATTCTGAACGATTTTTGTTTTCTACTTGAACCTACATCCCGACTGTTGTCGGGTTATGAGCCCGATTTATCCAACTTTAGGTGGACGAGCTACTCCCGATATAATCGGGACTCCATCCCGCGATGTAAAATCTATATTAAATTTGCGGCACAAATATAGGTATATTGGTACGGTATGTCAATTCCAACTGATCTTGATTAAGATTGAAAAACTTCTGTAAGGCTCCCCATTATATTAATTAAGCCATCCGGTTGAAACTCGATATTACTCCATCGTTAACTTGTGAACGTGCATGCAATTCATTCAACTTTTGAATTATGCGCAATATCCCTTGTCTTCTTTCTTCAACTAACTCAAGCAGAAAACTACGCACCTCCGGGAAGTTACATTCTTCAAGAACTGCTTCGTAAAAGCGTACCGTGGCAGCTTCCTTGCGGAGCGCTTCATTTAGCATTGCACATGTATTCTTACAATTGTGCAGGCAATTTACTTCATTTTCTTTCATAATTAACCTCAGTTAGGTTTAATTTTCTTTTGATCTACAATTCAAATTTTTATACAGTCATATTTTCTGCAGTTGCTATTTGCTTGCCTAACAATAGAGCCTGTTCGTTCAGCGGAATTAAATGGTGGTGTCTCTCCGGCAAAACTTTTTTTAAGGCTTTAAGAATGTTGTCATAGTTTACTAACGGACGCTTTTCGAGGAAAGCTCCTAACAAAATCATATTAGCAACCTGTTTCTTATTTAGTTTTTGTGCTTCTTCAAGTGCCGGAATTGCAAGCACTTCAACGTCGTTTCGTGAAGGTTCTTTAATGATGCTGGATTTTTCATAAAGAATTAATCCACCCGGTTTAACTGCCGGTTCAAACTTGTCTAATGAGGGCTGATTAAGAACTATGGCAGAATCAAACCGCGTAATAATCGGAGAACTAATTCTGACAGGCGAAACAATTACAATACAATTAGCCGTTCCGCCGCGCATTTCGGGTCCGTAAGAAGGCATCCAGCTAACTTCTTTGCCTTCAATCATTGCTGCATAAGCGATGATCTGACCCATCGATAAAATTCCCTGTCCGCCAAATCCTGCAAAAATTATTTCATGTGGCTGCTGCATTATTTAAATCCTATTTGTTCATTATTAAGAGAATCAATTTATGAAGCCACTCTAAATAGTTACTTTTTAGAGTGGACTCATTTAGTTTTTACTTGGGCTTTCCTTCGGCGGTAGTTTTATATCTCCCAACGGATAAAACGGAAACATATTCTCTTCCATCCAGGTAATTGATTCCTTGGGAGTCATCTTCCAACCCGCAGGACAATTTGAAACTACTTCAACGAATGAAGTACCTTTATTTAATTTTTGGTATTCAAAAGCTGCAGTGAATGCTTTTTTCAGTTTACGAACCGCGCCGGCTGTATGAACCGATTGCCTTGTAACATAAAAAGCACCGGGAAGCTGTGCAATTAATTCAGTAATCTTTATTGGGTAACCTGTCTTTTGTGTATCCCTTCCGTACGGGGATGTAGAAGTAATCTGTCCGCTTAACGAAGTAGGAGCCATCTGCCCGCCTGTCATTCCGTAAATAGCATTATTAATGAATACCATCAGAATATTTTCTCCGCGATTTACTGTATGAATAGTTTCAGCAGTACCGATTGCAGCTAAATCACCGTCACCCTGGTAAGAAAAAACAAAACGATCGGGTAACACTCTTTTAATTCCTGTAGCGGCAGCACTTGCTCTGCCGTGAGCGGCTTCCTGCATATCGATATTCATATAATTATATGCAAATACCGAACAGCCAACAGGTGCAACACCGATTGTTTTTTCTTGGATCCCTAACTCTTCAACTACTTCCATTAAAACACGGTGCACAACACTATGCCCGCAGCCCGGACAATAATGAAAAGGTGTATCGGTTAATGTTTTGGGTCTTTTATATACAACTTCCAATCCGTTTGTAATTGTTATATCATTCATCACTTTACCTCCATATCATGGCTGATGCTATGCTTTTCAAGCAGCATTTCCACTTCTTCAAGAACCTCTTCGGGAGACGGAATCATACCGCCCATTCTTCCTTTAAAGTGAACGGGACATATTCCGTTTACGCTAAGCTTAACATCTTCTAACATTTGACCCGCATTCATTTCAACTACTAAAAAGAAATCGATCTTCTTAGCAAGCCTATTGATTATTTTTTCCGGGAAGGGATATAAAGTAATTGGTCTTGTTAAACCGATGCGGATTCCTTTTTCTCTTCCAAGCTCCACAACTTTTTGGCAAATCCTAGCCGATAATCCGAATGCAACCAACACTACTTCTGCATCAGAGGTTTGAAATTCTTCATATCTTACCTCCTGCTTCAACAGCTCATATTTCTTTTGAAGGGCAAGATTAATTTTTTCCATCTCTTCAGGTTGAATAAATAGAGAAGTTATAATATTTCTTTCTCTCCATTTAGGTTTGCCGGTAGTAGCCCACTCAGGAGTTTTTTTTGGAAGAGAACCTTCTTCAGGTAAGATAACCTTTTCCATCATTTGTCCTAATGCGCCATCGGTTAGGATCATTGCGGGATTTCTATATTTCTCAGCTAAACGAAATGCATCAAATACAAAATCAGCCATTTCTTGAACTGAAGCCGGGGCTAATACAATTACGTGATAATCACCATGACCACCGCCTTTGGTTGCCTGTAAATAATCTCCTTGAGAAGGTTGAATAGTACCCAAGCCGGGACCACCGCGGGATACGTTTACAACAAGACAAGGCAATTGAGCACTTGCTATGTATGATAGTCCTTCCTGCATTAAGCTAATACCCGGACCGGAAGAAGAAGTCATAACCCGTGCACCGGCGCCTGCTGCGCCGTAAATCATATTAATTGAAGCGACTTCGCTTTCTGCTTGCAATACAATACCGCCTCTGTTAGGCATTTCTCTGGAAAAATATTCTAATATTTCCGATTGGGGAGTTATAGGATAGCCGAAGTAAGCGTCTATTTTAGCACGTATTGCGGCTTCGGCAAGCGCTTCATTCCCCTTCATTAAGCGTGCTTCTTTTTCTATTGCTTTAGATTCCATTTTAAAAACCTTTTTTTAAGAACGAAATTATTTACCGGGATTCTTTAAGCTACTTTTTTTTTCGCAGCTTTTGGTTCCCGATAAACAGTGATTGCAACATCAGGGCAGACCAATGCACAATTGATGCAGCCGGTACAATTATCCTGTATCAATTCTGCATATCGGTAACCCTGCGCGTTAATTTTCGTTGAAAGACCTAAGCTCTCTTGCGGACAGGCAATTATGCATAGTTTGCATCCCTTGCAGAGGTCTTTATCTATTATTACTGTTCCTCTTATCATAAGAATTTTTATTAAATGAATTAATATTTCTTTGCCTTCTTGAAGACAAGATATATGCCAGAAGCGTTATTTTGCGATTTTATCGAATAATTAAAGGCAGTGTTAAATATTTAAGCAAATTACTTTTTTAGAATTAAGAAGCGAATGAGAAAGAAAACCAATTATTCTCGAAATCAAGAAACGACTTTTAACATTTATTTCCGCTTTAATTCATGATTTTTGAATCAATCGTTTCGGTATAAACTAAATCATTCGGTTAAAATAGAATGGACATTTGAAGGCAGTCTATTTTTCCAATTTTGAAGGCTTTTTCCCAATCATTTATCATGTATAAGAAATCGGCTAATTGAACACCCGGTTTGACGAACAATTTATTTAAAAAAAGATTGAACAATTCGATTAATTGAATTATGTTCAGATGGTAGGGCATAAAATTATCTATAAAAGTTTTAATGCGATCGTTAAAATAGTTTCACTTTTAGTGGGGGCTGATAATAATAGACTTCAATTAAAAATTCTTCGTACTAAACGGCTCTTTTATTTAATTCATTATAAAATTAAGAGGAGTTATTTATGAAAAACAAACTACTTACTTTCTTCCTGCCGTTCGTGATCTTATCTCTTTTCTGCTTCGTTCAAATTTATCCCCAGGGTGTTACCACTGCTTCACTCGAAGGTATTATTCAGGATAAAGAGGGAACATTGCTGAAGGGAGCCAATGTTATTGCGATTCATTTGCCTAGCGGAACGCAGTATGGTGTTTCCACTAGAGATAATGGTCAATTCAATATTCTTAATATGCGAATTGGCGGACCTTACACGGTAACAGTTTCTTATATCGGTTATAAAAAAGAAAGCGTAGAAGATGTTTACCTGATTTTAGGTCAAAAATTACGCTTAGATTTCGAGCTGGCATTGGAAGCAATAGCCGGTGAGGAGGTTGTTGTTACCGCAGATGTTGACGATATTTTTAACAGCAACAGAACGGGTGCACAAACGTATGTTAATCCAAGGGATATTGTAATGCTTCCAACTATAAAGCGAAGTACACGCGACATAACAAGATTAGATCCTCGCAGCGACGGTAACTTCAGCTTTGGCGGACGGAATTGGCTTTATAATAATATCTCATTAGACGGTTCTTATTTTAACAATCCTTTTGGTTTAGATGACCCGGCACCTGGAGGACAGACCAACGCAGAACCTGTACCTTATGATGCTGTTGCCCAGGTTCAAGTTTCTGTAGCTCCTTTCGATGTACGCGAAGGTGGTTTTACCGGAGCCGGAATAAACACTGTAACTAAAAGCGGCACCAATGAAATTAAAGGTTCGTTATATAGTTTTATGCGTAATGAATCTTTCTTAGGTAATAAAGTCTCAGGGGAAAAAGTTGTTGCGGATCCTAGTTTATTCTTCAATCAATCGGGAGTTAGCGTAAGCGGACCATTGATTCGCGATAAATTATTTTTCTTTATAAATGCTGAACTGGAGCGGCGCGAAGACCCTGGAACTAACTTTGCAGCATATAAAGGGAGTTCCGGTTTTGGTATCTCACGGGTCAGTGCAGCAGTTATGGATTCAATCAAAAAACGAATGCGCGATGTCTATGGTTATGATGCGGGACCTTACGAAAACTATATTAACAAAACAGATAACGAAAAATTAATCATTAAGCTCGACTTCAACATAAATGAGAATAATAATCTCAGCTTCCGTTATAACAGATTGGACGCCCGCAGAGAACTGCCTCCTCATCCTTTTGTATTGAGTCAGGGTGGTCGTGGTCCAAACGAGAACAGCATACCATTCAGAAATTCGGGCTATAGAATTAACAACAGATTAAATTCTTTTGCAGCAGAATTAAATTCGAGAGGCAATAGTTTCGCAAATCGTTTCTTCGCAAGCTATAACAGGTTCAGAGATTACAGAGATCCATTTAGCGAACCATTCCCAACTATTGAAATTTTAGAGAACGGTATCAATTATACAACGATAGGACATGAACCGTTTTCGATTCACAATATCTTGGATCAAGATGTCTTACAGATTACAAATAATTTCAGTTATTTCATGGGAAACCATGTGATAACTGTCGGAGCCAATTTTGAATACTTTAAATTTTTTAACTCCTTTAACATATTCCGGCATGGTGTATTCTTCCTTCCGGATTTTTTAGACTTCATAGGCGGTGCTAGGTTTTCGTCTCTTGCCGATTTCTTTGCCAGAACGGACCCATCTTCAAGTAATTTTTATGATTTTAGATCTGTTATCGGAACAGGACCATATAAAGGCGAAAAGATTGAAGTCGGACAATTATCTGTCTATGCTCAGGATGAATATTTAGCTTCCTCTACTCTTAGCTTAACTTTTGGTTTACGAGTAGATTTTCCGATGTATTTTACCGAGCCGGTAGATAATCCTTTCTCACGAGGGTTAACTCTGCTCGATGAAAACGATCAGCCGGAAGTCATCGACCAAAGTAAGCTGCCAGGTGTTCAACCATTATATTCACCGCGTGTCGGATTTAATTGGGATATAATGGGCGATCGGTCTGCACAAGTTCGCGGCGGAACAGGAATCTTTACCGGAAGACTGCCTTTTGTGTGGGTTGGCAATGTTATTTCCAATCCCGGAAATAATCCTAATCTTTATCCGAATGTCCAAACTCAAATTGCAACCTCCGATGATGCAATTCTTCAAACCTCTTTCGATCTAAACGGTATGGTTGAAGATTTCAAATGGCCCCAGATTTGGACGACTAATTTAGCAGTCGATCATAAATTGCCCTGGGATTTATTAGGCACTTTAGAGTTTATCTATGGAAAAGATATAAATTCCATCTATGTAAGGAATGCAGATTTGAGAACTCCGGTAAGATATTTGCCTGACGGAAGACCATTTTTTGGCGGAGTAGATGCTAACGGTAATCCTTTATATGAATTAAATCCTGATGGTGACGCAGGAGCATACATTATCGATAATTCAAACGAAGGATATAATTTTAGTATAACTGCACAGTTACGAAAGACATTTGATTCAGGCTTGTTCACATTTCTATCATATACATTTCTCGAAGCGAAAAGCTTGCTGAAGTCGACAGAGATTGCAAGCGTATTGTGGGCAGAAAATCCTGTACAAGGCGATCCCAATAAGCCCCAGCTAAGCTATTCGGAATTTGGAAACCGCCATAGGATAGTAGGTGGTTTTACTTATCGCCATACATGGTCGGATCAATTTGCTACAAGCATCGGGCTTTTCTTTGAGGCAGCCGAAGGAAATAAATTTGAAGGTGCCGGCGGAAACAGATATTCTTATTTATATGCCGGTGATGTAAATGGCGATGGAAAAACCACTAATGATTTAATTTATATTCCGAGAAATCAGAATGAAATTAATTTTGAGCAGTATTCCGATGCAGG
The DNA here is from genome assembly GCA_020061465.1 of Ignavibacteriales bacterium. Taxonomy (GTDB): domain Bacteria; phylum Bacteroidota; class Ignavibacteria; order Ignavibacteriales; family Ignavibacteriaceae; genus JAGUYG01. The sequence goes on along the minus strand of JAGUYG010000025.1, from coordinate 43,378 downwards.
CGGTAAAGTTGTAACAGTCGCAGAACAGTGGGCTGCCTTTAACAGCTTTATCGAGCAGGATGAATATCTGAATTCCCGCCGTGGTCAAATTGCCGAAAGATTCGGTGCAATAAATAAATGGTTTGGTAATATCGATTTGCGGCTGCTTCAAGATTTTTCATTCTTCTTAGGCGGAAGGAAAAACACTTTCCAACTAAGCGTGGACATATTGAACTTTGCTAATCTGTTAAATTCTGATTGGGGCGTTCGTCAAGTTGCAAATTCTGCCGCAACATCTCCATTAGAATTAGTAAAATTTAATGACAGCGGTGCGCCTGTCTTTAAGTTCAATACAGCAACTAAGGAGACTTTTATTGATGATCCAGGATTGAAGTCGCGCTGGCAGGTGCAGGTTGGCTTGAGGTATATGTTCAACTGACTTTTGTAGATAGATTACACTTAGTGATATAAACGCCCTACAAGAGTAGTTTTTCGTATTTGATATAAAACCACCCCTTTAAATTCCTTTTTCGTACAGGAAAGGAATAAGGGGTGGTTTTATTTTTAATTTTATTCTAAATCCTTAACCGATATTTCCATCATATCGCTGTAGCCTGCTATTTCCGGATAATACATCAATGAACCTTGTGATGGCATCACGGTGTAATTACCCGGTATTTGAGCTTTCATTATGTAAGAAAATTCCATGCTAGAACTCGTATTAGTAACAAAGAATGCTACCTTTTCATCGCGGTATTCTTTGTCGGCATAAAACCATCTCCACGAAGGATAATACCGATATTCGAACGGTTGATAATTGTGTTCGCCTTCTATCTCGTAATTCTGTTCGTCTTTAACCACTTCAAATCCTGAAGGAAGCATATCTTCAAGAATAAAATATTGCATGCCGCCATCAGGCACTTCTACAAAAGTTTTTACAAGGATATCCTGACCGGAGATCACTTCGCCGTTGAACTTCTTTTTCAAGTATAAAAATCTTCCGCTGCTTTCCGCCGCCTGAAGGATATAATATTCACGCTTTATATTGAATGAACGATACTGATCGGCAATCTTTTTATCTAATGTATAAAAAGTATTTAATCCGGAAAAGTACAGCCGTCCTTCACCTGCTTTAACAATTCTGACTTGATTTTCTCCTCTCTTCAATAGAGAGGGATTAATATCCCGAAGCTTTATAGTTTGAATATTAGTGTAGATATCCTCACGAGAAAAATTCTTTTCAAAGATTTTTTTGTTGTTAAGATAAACTTCTGCTTTATAATCCGGATTTAATTCATCGGTTGATTTCAAATAATCAGTCAGTGCAAAAATTACAGTTGCTGTTTCTTGTGTAGACCTCCATGAATATCCCTGCTTTTGTGTTATCAGCCAATTGGCTGCTTTTGTAACTAGCGGCGAGTTTGGTTCGACCTGAATTAACGCTTTTAAAGCGAAAGCTGTTGATTGAACTTTATCGTTCTGCCATCTATAGTAATGTTTTTCGTCTGTACCCCAAAAAGCGAAGCGGTTACTTTCGTTTACTTTTTCTTTGAGCAAATCGACTAAGTTCACTGCAGTTTTATTAGCATTAAAATTCAGGGCTGCTAATGCAAGCAGTGAAGTGGCATAAGAATTCAGATCCTTCCTGGTAAGCACTTCAATCATATCTATGTATGAGGACGATTTTGAAGTATTTCCAGCTAAAGCCGAAGAGAGCGAGTAAAGCATGAAAGCCAAAGAAACGTGGTCTTCATCAGATGCCGTATCGATTTTTTTCTTAAGGAATTCGATTCCTTTGTTCAAAATATTTTCGTCAACCTTAATCTTTGATTCTTTAGTAAGGCTAAGACCGTAAATTACATAGGCAGTCATAAAAGGATTTGAACCGTCATTTTTCCACCAGCCCCATCCTCCGTCGTCATGCTGAAAATTATATAGTCGTTTCAAACCGGTTTCAATTATATCAGGCAGTTTTTCTATTGTTGAAGTTTTTAATGGGACACCTATTTCTTCGAAAGCATTAGAGACAATTACCGCCGGCAAAAATCTGCTCATAGTTTGTTCAACGCAGCCGTAAGGATATGCTACTAAATCATCAATTGCTTTTAGCACTGTTCCGGCAAATGACGGAGTTAGAGAAAATGTGAAGCCCACAGCTCTCAAATCGGCATCAGCCGGAATATTAAAGCTCATCTGATCTGAAACTGGTTCGTTATTCAGATTTATAGTAATGGGATTTGTAATTCTTATTCCTTTGGGATAAATGGGTATCTTTAATTCCATTGCATCCGATTCTTGATTCGTTAATGCTTCTGCGTAAAGAACAGCTTCTCCAACAGGTTCGATAATTTCCACTATCCAATCAATTTTTGCTTCCGAATTTTTTTCAATAAAAATTTCATAAAAATTATCTTGCTTTGTCAGGACGGCGAATTTATGTGAATCAATTATTGAACTAACAAGCTTTAAATTTTTAGCTCTAAAAGAAATCTTCGTCTTCTTTTTTTCATCAAGATAATTGTGAACGATAGTAGATATTGTCAGCCTGTCACCCTCTCTGAAGAATCTGGGAGTCTCCATTCTAACTAATAATTCTTTTCGTGTAATAACTTTGTCAATTTGCTCTCCAACGTCGGTTGCTTGGGTTACTCCTCTAACCGTGGTTCTCCAGGTAGTAAGATTGTCAGGCATTTGAAATTCAATTTTTGCTTTGCCTTCATTATCAGTAAGCAAATGAGCCTGCCAATAGGGTGCGTCTACAAAATTTGTACGAGTTTCAGCCTGAACATATTCAACAGATTCTTTTTTGGCAATTCGCTGATCAAAATCGGTTGACTCTGCCTGATAGAAGATACCGCTTTTTTGAGAGGGCAGGTCTAAACCGAGCGCTCGCTGCAGTTCACCACCAGATTCATCAATAATGATTTCTTCCTCGTCAAGTTCAAATTCTCTATAAACTCTCCCGTCTATTCGAACATCTTCATCTAATTTAATAAAACCTTCTCTCAGGGTTATGAAAACGTCGTAAGTTCCTTTAACTATGTTTTTGAATTCAAATTTTCCTTCATGGTCAAGGCGGGTTTTGTAGAAATCATAGTCGTTGCTAAGAAAAAGAAAAGTGCCCTCTAAATACATTGTGCCCTTAGGTTTGATTGTTCCGTAAAACAAACCGCTGCCAGTTCTCCCTTCTCGTTCCTTCTTGCTGAAATAGTATTTATCCAAAAAGGTTGCTTGCCTGCTGCTTCCGCTTAAGTTGCTGTATTGAAGCGATGAGTAAGTAGGTATGTAAGAATATGCGGGCGCATAAAAATAATTTTGAATCGAAGGAGTTTGATCTTCTTTAATTGCATAAATGCTTTCGTCCACAATTCCGACAGATAATTCAGCATTAGCCGCAGGTTTGCCTTTTGAATCGGTAACTATAAATTGATATGCAGCTTTTTCACCCGGCTTATAATTGCTTTTATCCGGTTTTACTGAAATATTCAAAAATTTATCTTTGGCAAGAACACCTATTAACTTTGAACTTGTGTAAAACTGTCTATCTTTTAAAAATGAAATTGAAAGATTAAAGCTCGGTGAAAATTTATTCGTCAATTTCTCGCGGATAATGAAATTATTTCCTTTTACTCTGTATTTTCTATATCCAATAATGTTTTCGGATTCATAAGTTAATAACAGATCGGTATTCTCAACCTGAAGGAAAATATATGCTATGAGGCTGTCATCTTTTTCATAAGAATCTTTATCTGTAATGATTTCAATTCCTCGTGCTCTGGTGGAGTAATAATACTTTATATCTCCAACAAAGAATGAGCTTTTTGCAGAGACTTCTCTTCCTTTCTCATCAAAAGCAAAAACAGAATAATTAAAGTGACCGTGGATTGAAGAATCGGGTAAATAGGTAATCATGGCTCTGCCAAATTTATCCGTTCGACCCGTTAAAGTATCTTTTTGAAGAGGAGAATCGGGGAAATTTCTTTTTACCGTGGGTTCAATTATTATTTTGAATTTAGTTTCAACCGGCTTATCTGAAAAATCGGATGCATTTACTCTTAACCGAACTGTCTGCCCCGGTTCATAAAAATATTTTTCGGGAGAGGTTGAAATGGTGAAGCTGCCGCGCGTGACAAAAACCTGGCTGCTGCCGGTTACCACTCTTCGTGAGTTATCCGTTACTTCAGCCGAGATTATATAAATGAAGTCGGCATCATGCTCGTCCTCAACTTTGTAAGAAAAATTAAAAGTTCCCGAATCACTTAATTCACCGTACTGCTGATGAATGAGCTGCCTTGAGCCGCTATAAATTCCTTTGCCGTGATGGAAGCCTCGGTAAAACCAGGCATAATCGGACCAGTACCACCATGGACGCCAGATAGATTGCTTATATATATTGATAGTTACTTTTCCATTTTGTAACACCGAGCCAAAATAATAGCTTGCCGAAATCCCGGCTTCAAGCATGTCTCCACGTGAATAATGAGATTTTGCCGGTTCGACCATAACATAAAACTCCGGCTTTTTATATTCCTCTACACTGAAAGAACCATAAAAATTAAACTGTTTTTTAGAAATCTGAATGGTATAATTTCCCAGGTCTGCTTCACCATCAAGCATGAAGCTGCCCGATAGAGTTCCGATTTCGTTAGTAGATAGTTCGGAGGAATAAACTTCTGCATTACGGGGTGATTTAATTGAAATTGAGAAATTTTCTCGCCCGATAGTCTTCAGTTCCCCGTTTATCTTTTCTCTTATGATTGCTTTAAAATTTACTTCCTGTCCGGGACGATAAACCGGCTGATTTGTATAGATGTACGCCAGCAATTTTCTTTCTTCGCCGCCCCTAAAGTAGAAATACGGATCGCTTAGTACTATTTCACCATCGGCTTGGGCTAATAAAAGCATGGATTCACCGGAATCATTACTTCTTTTTTTTGTTTCGAATAATACGATTCCTTCCTTATCAGATTTTTTTGTTTCGATAATTTTACTTGAGTCGACGAAAAAGAACATGCTGCCCGTAATGAATTTACCGGTTTTTGTATTTGCCACAAAAGCTATTACTTCTTTGCCCGAATTCTTATAAACCATTCCAAGGTCTGATACCACAATTCCGCAGTAAGCAACTAAATCGCCTCTTAAAGCTTGAAGTATATAGATACCGGGGGAAGAGATGACACCAACATCAACATTTGTTTGTCTATAAAAGCCTGATTGGAAGGAGACAGTTTCATTCCACTCCTTCTGAAGAGAACTATATTTAAGCAAAAATTCCTTGTCTTTGCCCCAAATATCAAAGGCATTCCGTAGAGCCGATTTATCAATTTCTGTAAAAAACTTGATGGGATCTTCAACCTTTAGCAATCGGAAATTAAAAGTTTTGCTATAACGGCTGCTTGAGTAAAGGTTTACGGTTACTTTTGTGCCGGGCGAGAATGTAGTGTAATTTGAAAGGAAAAATCGTTCGTTGGACTTATCCGATATATTCGAACTCCCCAAAAAAAGGGGGAAGACTAAAAGAAGCGTATTGAAAATTATTTTCCGCAGCACAGATTTACCTTTCATTTATTCCTCCGATTTTGAGCTTATACATATTCGAACCTAAAAAGTGCCAAATGATACGGTGATTAAAAAAAATTGAGTACCAGCCTGACGCCTAAAAATTAAATAATTAGACTGAAACTTATGATAATTATGCCGGCAATATCAGAGAATTAAGCATTCCATATAATCTTCCGCAGTTAAGAAGTGACATCTTTGCAATCAAATGGTTTGATATTATTATTGTAGTGAAAGCACCGGCTTATAGCAGTCTTGATTAAATGATAAAAGTTGTGATATCTACACCCCAAATTCGACTTTAACACACAATTAGTCGAATCTTTACCAATTCCCTATCAGACTAATCGATCTAACAGTTTTCTTGATATTACCTACACCCTGCAATAACTTTGGGCTGTCAATTCATTTATTCACAATTAGAGAGGTAGTATTGAGATCGTTAACTAAGGCTATTCTAATTATAGTCATGCTGTCACTGGTTGGTTTTACCATAGTTATGGGTGAGAATTCAAGCGAAAATGAACCGGTGAACTTATTGGAAACAATAGCTGTTAATGATGAACTAAATAAAGTAAACACATCAATAATCAGTTATATAGATGAAGGCGAAATGGTTGCCTCATGGTATGGTCCCCGATTTCATGGAAGATTAACTGCAAACGGAGAAATTTATGACCAAATGGCTTTTACGGCGGCTCATAAAAAGCTTAGATTTGGCACCTTGCTAAAGGTTACAAATTCAAGAAATAATAAGTCCGTTATAATCCGAATCAATGATAGAGGACCTTATATCAGAGGCAGGCAATTGGATTTATCAAAAGCTGCTGCCATGGAATTAGATTTAATTCAAAGAGGCGTAGCTAAGGTAAAGGTTGAGCAAATTAGTCTTAAGGGAGTTAATTTCCCTGTGATAACGTTGAATTAAGAATTTCGCCTATGAATTACAAAGCCCGGTTAATCCCGGGCTTTTTTGTGTACCACCAAACAATTTCCGCAGTAAATGATTAAATTTACAGCAAAAATTTTATCAAGAGGAAAATATTATGAAACTTAATCTTGGCTGTGGATACGATTTGAAAGAAGGATATATCAATTTAGATATAGTTGATTACGGGGGAAATCAAATCCACGACCTGAATTCATTTCCTTATCCTTTTGAAGAAAATTCGTTTAATGAGATTTTTGCTTCGCACATACTTGAGCATTTGGAAAATTTTCATAAGACAATTTCCGAATTGTACCGTCTGTTAAAACCCAACGGTATTCTAATAGTATACGCGCCCTTTTTTCTTAACACAAAATATTTTGGAGAACCTGACCATAAGATTCCTTTTTCCATTCGAACATTTGACAATTATGAATATTTGGGGAATAGGAAACTTAAATTTTACGAAAAATGGAAGTTAAACCATCGAACCAATTACAAAGGTAAAGCTCAATTCGAGATAATAGAAAAGAAATTCATTACCTCTCATTTCAATATTCTGAAATGGATGGATTTTGTAGTAAACATCGAACCGGTTATTTATGAGAGATTTTTTGCCGGCATCTTTTCCCCTGAAGAAGTTTCTTTTAAGCTCAGAGCAATTAAATAGACAAATCTATTTGCGATGCAAATACACACTTATTTTATTAGCTTGAGAAAATACTAATAATAGTAATGTCGCTGGTCTTGTAATTCATATCAGCCAACCTCTGTGAAAAAGTATACTTCACTTGTCGAAATGCTTAAACAATGCCCAGGTAACGATAAATGAAATAATCAGAATAATTGCTGGAATAATAATTCCGAGCGAAGGGTCACCTATACGTTGCGACTGCTCCAAAAAGCCTAATAAATATATCATTTTTTATCCCCCTTATGATGCTTGCGGTAATAATGCCATGCTAAAAACAAACCAATAAACGATGCTATATAGGCAATCGACATGCCGATTACCATGGCAAATCCTTTATCCATGATGTTCCTCCCAGCGGGCTTTTCGCTCTAATTGTTCAAGGTATTCGTGTTGACGTTTTTCATATTCGTTTGAAATCATTTTCAATTTGGGGTCAATAATCCAGTGCATAAAGATTGTTACAAGTATTCCGATTCCAAGAATAATAAAGCCGATCGGTAAAAGGAGAAAACTTAATCCGACTCCGATGCTTAAAAGTACGTATGCAATTGGTGAAAGAATTATTGTATACCAATCTTCTTTAGTCCACTCATCTGCATGAGCGGGGGTCCATTTTCTGTTAATCAGTGCCATTACTTAACTCCTTCCGCTAATACTTTTTCTAATTCCTGCAGCAGCCCCCGCTTTTCGGCTTCTTTACGCACAGGCGCCCACCAGCCAATGGGTCTGGACATAACATAATATTTCACGAGGTGGTCTATGTTTTCCGGTTTTGTAAGCAGCGTTACCGGCATATAAATAAGTGCACCAAGAAGCATCAGCAGCCAGAACTGCTGATAATCCGGCAGAGCAGGAATAATTTCGAAGTGAGGTAATATCCAAACCACCAGCCATGCTAACCCTAAATTAGCCATCCAGGATGAAAGATAACCCCATGCATTAAATCTCCACCAAACAACTTGCAAAATATTGGGAAGCCAGATACCCGCAGCCATTAGCCATAATGCAAAAATTAACCAGGATGTGATTTCTTCCATCATCAATCCGTAAAAGAACGAACCAAGCAGAAGTACCAATGTTGCAATTCTACCGATCCAGACCAACTCTTTCTCATCTGCTTTTGGTTTGAAATAATGCAGATAAAGATCGCGGGTAAAATACATCGCCCCTAAGTTAAGATGTGTAGCAATTGTTGAAATATGGATTGCTATAATTGCGGCAAAGAAAAAGCCTAACATTCCGGCAGGCATGTAATCAAAGCCGAGCCTAAACCAGCCAAGCTCGTACTCCGATGCATTTTCTATGTAGGGGAACATAACAAAGAATGCAAGCCCTGCAACCGCCCAAACAGAATTTCGCATAAGAACTAAAGCGGTACCCCACCAAATACTATAGCTTGCATCGCGTACCGTTTTGGCGCTTTGAATTCTTTGTGCTTCCGCATACCAATCGATGCTTGTTCCCATACCGAACCCTCCGAGTACGGCAATAACAAGCATCGTAACAAACCAGGCGATAGGGAAATCACCTGTGAACCAACCTGTAAAAGCAAACGGATTCAATCTCCATGATTCCCCCATGGCATCGAGCTTCGAAATAATTTCAGCAGGACCGCCGGCTGCCATTATGCCCCAAACAGAGACGATAATTATTATTGCAAAAGCAATAACGCCTTGTTGAAAGTCAGCCATTATTACACCCCAATAACCTGCGGCAAGTACATAAATGGCGCAGATTGAAGAGAAGATAATGAGTCCTACCCAGAGTTCCCATCCAAAAAGATAATTACAAAGCTTGCCCATTGCCATACCAACCCATCCGAGTATGAACATATTCATGAAAACCTGCCAGCCGGAAATCCAACCGCGAAGCATTTCGGCTCCAACTCCTCCAAATCGTAACGTATTCCATTCGGCTTGGGTATAAGCTAAAGATCGCCTAAAAATTCTTGTAGAAACGAATGCACTGATTGCACACCAGGCTGAAAAGAAAGTATACCATATTCCTGCAAAACCGTAACGATAAATTACGCCGGTTACCCACATCGGCGTATCGGTTGCAGTATGAGTAGCATAAACTGAAGTTGCCGGCAGCCACCAGGGTAAACCACGACCGGCTAAAAAGAAATCGGACTCGGAACGTTTTCCAAGGCGGTAAAATAAAATTCCAGCACCCGTCATTATTAGAATAAAAAAAACAACCCACATCCAATCTAAGAATTCGAATGTTACCATAACGGCTCCTTAATGTTCTTGAAAGAATGAGTGAATGACTTAATAGAGATGTATTTAATAAATAGATATACCAGATTATGTGAAGGGTATTTCAAATGCGGTATTTATTTTTAATTGCTGTTTAGTTTCAATTGCGGCTGAAAATTAGATATTCATCTGTTGTTAGTCAATAGAGCTAAAAAGAAAAAATTTTGTTTTGAAGTCAAACATTTCCCTTTAAATACGCCAATCTTTTCTCTTCATCAAATCTTTCTATTGCATAGCGAAGCATGGTTCGCGGCATTTTTTTATAATGTTTCCGAAGAAATTTTTCTTCCGTTTCTAAATCCCGTTTGCCTATTTCACGAAGCATCCAGCCAACGGCTTTGTGAATTAAATCGTGTTCATCATTTATCACAAGTCGATAAATTTTAAGCGCATAACTAAACCGATTATTTTTTATGAAATGAAAAGTTGACATCACCGCTAGTCTTCTTTCCCAGAGGTTTTCAGATTTGGCAAGCTGCTCAAGAATTGTTTTATCTTTATCAAACAAGTATGCACCCAAAATCCGATCGGCTGACAAATCAACCAAATCCCAATTATTAATTCTTTTTGTGTTTTTCAGATAGATATTTACAATCTCTTGTTTTTCTGTTTCGTTAGCTTTAGGAAAGCGGAGAGTCAAGATCATTAGGGCTGCTAAACGTTCCTCGTGAATCTCTGAATTAAGCAGCGTTTGAATATCTTCAAAACCGAGAGATAAAAATTTTTTTGCAATGGCTCGTAAAGGCGGTACTTTAATTCCGATGAAAACATCTCCATCGCCATATTCGCCGGGTCCCGTCTTAAAAAATCTTGCAAGTATTTTTGCATGCTCTTTATTCGATATTTGTTTCAATTCATTTTTTAGTTGAACGAGACTCATCAGATATTCCTTTCAACAAAAACTTTTATTCTTTTATTGGGTAGTGTCCTAATTTCATCTTAGACACATTTAATTAATTATTTTTATCTCACCTCTAAACTATTTAACTGTTTGACTTTTAGATAGTGCCCAAACCCAATAAAACCAAAATAAATAAACAAACATAATTATTTATGTCCGCCCATTGTATTTTAGTTAATTTGTGTTATATTAGGGGTGAACGTTTTTATCAACATTTTAAGAAGAGGTTAAAATGCTAACAAAATATCCACCCCAAGTATCTTTCAGCGAAGCTGTTAGAATCATTAAAGACATTTATAAAACTTATAAAGACAGAGAAGTATCAGAAGATTTGTTGCCTGAAATTTTTAAGGTTAGACAAAAAAGTAGTTACTTCCCTGCAACAATAACCGCCTTGCAAAAGTTTGGGCTTGTTACTAAAAAACCTAAAGGCATTTTAGAATTAACTGATTTAGCTATCCAAATTATAAACCCTATTGGTGACGAAGATATTGAGGCTAAACACATTGCGGTTAGAAAAGATGAAGTATTATCCTCTTTTCTTGAAAAATATCCTAATTATACGCTTCCTTCGCCTGAACAAACAAAACAAACTCTTATAAAATTATTTGGCATTGATAGAAAAACAGTTGATAGATGGTATCAATTTGTAATTGATTCTTTTAGAGAATTAAGTCTTAAACGTAACATTGTTGTGAATGATAATATTAGTTTAAATGATGAACAATATAAATCAACGGTGAGTAAAATATCAGAGCAAGTTCTTATCCCAAAAGGTTTTCAGAACTTTGAACTCCCAAGTGGGAAAAAATTTACATTCTCTTTGGAAGATGGATTGACGCTTGACGATTTAGATTTTATAACTGATTTCTTTGATTTGAAAAAGAAGCGTTTAGGAAAGGGTAACTAATTGTTAGTTACCCTTAAACCAGTGGACTGGCTTACTGAACTGACATTGCTGAACATTGCCTCAATTCAGTTTGGGCGGGAATCATATCTCCCGTAACCAGTTCATTTTTTATCACTAACTAAGTGTTACGAGCACTTAGAGAAAGATACAGGTGAAAAATGTTACTCAAAATAATAACATTTCCCTACTAATAACAGGGCTACCTATATAATCAGGCTTATAAGTGCGTGAACACCTATAAGCCCTTAATTGTTAAGCCTGCTTGAACAGACTAAACAAGCACCTAAAATTAGTTCATAGCAGGTTAATTCTCAACCTTAAAATTGAGACTGTATTCCGGTAAATAATGGGTGAGCATTAAAATGGCTCACCCATTATTTAATAAAATTGGCACTATCCGTGTGCATTTAAACACGTCAAACAGTATGTCAAATGACAAATAAAGGTCTAAACCATACAAAATGAAGCTGTACGAATAGAATCTGCTCTTACCAAAAAATTTTTATAATTAAAACCTAAAAACGATAATGTTAATTTTGTTCAACAATTGGTAAATTCTTTAGAAAGTATTGATAAAAATTTATCTTTTATTGCAACAGAATTAAAAAAAATTTCAGAACAGCGAAATAAATAAAAACTATACTTTGTTTATTTTTTGTTCTGAATATATTTTATCTTTTACTTCTTGTAATAAATCATAAGCTTGCTGTTATGTTAAACCCATAAGAAGATTTATTATTTGTTTAATTATATTTTTTTGTTTTTTTTTCTTCCAAATTAGGACACTACCTTTTATTGCCATTTAAATTACTATATACCCGAATATCATAAAAATTTACCATTCATTCCTAATTCTTTCCTATTTTTGAATCAATCCATAAAATAATAGGAGTATTATATGAAATCTAAATTCTTTTTTCTATTTGTTTTGATGTTTTCTTTCATATCGCTAAATCTATTGGCGCAGAAGGTAAGCGATATAGATATACCGTATCAAAAATACGTGCTTGATAACGGATTAACCTTAATCGTTCATGAAGATCATAAAGCACCCATTGTTGCGGTGAATGTGTGGTATCATGTCGGTTCGAAAAATGAAAAGCCCGGGAAAACCGGCTTTGCCCACTTGTTTGAACATTTGATGTTTAACGGAAGTGAAAATTTTGATGACGATTACTTTCAAGCGCTTGAAAGAGTAGGCGCAACAGATTTAAACGGAACTACAAACAATGACCGCACAAACTATTTTCAGAATGTTCCAACCTCTGCATTGGATCTTGCACTGTGGATGGAATCGGACAGAATGGGACATTTATTAGGCGCAATAAGTCAGGCAAAATTAGATGAACAAAGAGGAGTTGTTCAAAATGAAAAACGACAGGGTGAAAATCAGCCTTATGCAAAAGCTTATGAGCTAATTACAACTAATACTCATCCTAATGAGCACCCATATTCATGGACTGTAATCGGCTCCATGGAAGACCTGGATGCTGCAAGCTTAGAAGATGTTCACGAGTGGTTTAAAACTTATTATGGTGCCGCGAACGCTATTTTAGTTATAGCAGGAGATGTTAATCCCGATGAAGTTAAAGCTAAAGTTGAAAAATACTTTGGCGATATTCCCCCCGGTCCTCCTATTGCAAAGCATGAAGTTTGGATTGCAAAAATGACCGGCACAAAAAGACAAGTTGCACAGGATAGAGTTCCTCAAGCAAGAATTTATAAGGTATGGAATATACCAGAGTGGGGAAACAAAGAATTATCAGATCTTGATCTTATAAGCGATGTTCTTTCAGCCGGAAAAACCTCCCGCCTTTATAAGAGATTAGTTTACGACGATCAAATTGCAACAAGCGTTAATGCTTATTACAGCCCCGGCGAAATTGGCAGCCAATTCCAGATAGTTGCTACGGCTAAACCGGGTGTTGACTTGAAAGTAGTTGAGAATGCAATTGATGAAGAGGTTGCTAAATTTCTGAAAGAAGGTCCAACCGAAAAAGAATTAAAACGGGTTAAAACGGAATACTTCTCCAATTTCATTCGGGGAATTGAAAGAATAGGCGGCTTTGGAGGTAAGTCAGATATTCTTGCACAGAATGAAGTGTACGGCGTCAGTCCCGATTACTACAAAACAATTTTGAAATTTGTAGATGAAGCAACTACAAAAGATTTAAAAGATGCGGCAAATAAATGGTTGAGCGACGGAGTGTATATTCTTGAAATTCATCCTTATCCGGATTATAAAACAATCGCTTCCGACGTTGATCGTTCCAAGCTGCCTGAAACAAGCACTCCACCCGATGCAAAGTTTCCTGATATTCAAAAAGACGTTTTATCTAACGGATTAAAGATCGTTTTAGCTCAACGAACTTCCATTCCGGTTGTTAACTTCAATTTACTTGTAGATGCCGGTTATTCTGCAGATCAATTTGCTAAACCGGGAACCGCAAGTCTTACTTCGGATTTAATGGATGATGGAACAGCAAAGCGCAATGCTTTACAAATCAGCGAAGAACTTTCAATGCTGGGAGCGCGGTTAAGCTCTTCTTCCGGTCTTGATATGTCTTCGGTTTTTCTATCGGCGCTGAAAGCAAATCTTGACAAATCCTTAGAACTCTATGCCGATGTAATTCTTAATCCTTCTTTTCCTGAAGAGGAATTAGAAAGAATAAGACAGCAGAGGTTAGCTCAAATTCAACAAGAAAAGGCTAATCCGGTTCAAATGGGCTTAAGAGTTTTTCCGCAATTAATTTTCGGAAAAGGTCATGCTTACGCTCTGCCGTTCAGCGGAAGCGGATTTGAAAATACGGTTAAGCAAATTACGCGAAAAGATGTTGTGGATTTTCATCAGGCATGGTTTAAACCGAATAATGCAACGCTTATTGTCGTCGGAAATACGTCCATGCAAGAATTAAAACCTAAACTTGAAGAGTTATTCAAGAATTGGAAATCGGGCGATGTTCCTAAGAAGAATATTAGCAGGGTTGAGCATGCTAAAAAACCGGTTGTATACCTGTTAGATAAACCGCAGGCATTGCAGTCAATAATTTTTGCTGGACATGTTGCTCCTCCCAAAGCCGATGAAGACGATATAGCAATCGAATCAATGAACAATATTCTTGGCGGAACATTTACATCGAGAATAAATATGAATTTGCGGGAAGATAAACATTGGTCTTATGGTTCGAGAAGTTTTATAATCAATACAAAAACTCAAAGACCATTCCTTGCTTATGCTTTAGTACAAACCGATAAAACTAAAGAGTCAATGCAGGAAGTATATAAGGAGTTAACCGGAATAATCGGTGATCGCCCTGTAATCGACGATGAATTAACAAAAATTAAATTATCACAAACATTAAGGCTGCCGGGTTCATGGGAAACAATGGGAGCGGTAGGTTCTTCACTTGCGGAAATGGTTATGTATGGTCTGCCTGATGATCACTTTGAAAAGTACTCCGGTCGTGTTAGAAATCTTACACTTGCAGATCTCTCAAGAGCAGCAAAGAAAACAATTCATCCCGAAAATATAGTTTGGGTAGTTGTTGGCGATAAATCAAAAATTGAAGCCGGTTTAACCGAGCTTGGTTATGAAATCAAATATTTAGACGGCGACGGCAACCCGATAGATTAAAAATTCGATTTCAGTGCTTAGCCTCCGCAAATATGATTATACCTTTTTTGCGGAGGTTTTTTTTATTTAAATATATAGGTGTTCATTTTCCTATTAAATTGAAATAATATCCTCTAAAATATTTTACCTTCTATGCCAAAGTTTTGCGCAAGCAAGCCGAATTGGGTTAGCATTTAAAAACAGAGATTATTTTGTGATTATATCCTTTCGAATTTTTTAACTTTTTGTAAGAGGAACTATTGATTCTAAATAAATAATTAGCTTAGTTGACCACCGGTGAAAGTTTAATTTATTTCACAATAAGAAAAAGCATTCTGAAATGCGCTTTCAATTTAACCGGTTTTCTGTTTTAATAACCATAGCGGCATTTATACTCATCAGTTTAGCAGGATGTTTTTCAGCTTTCGATACAAAATTTATTTCAACGGAAAAAGCTCCTGCGGCAATTGGACCTTATTCGCAGGCAGTTCTTGCTAACAACGTGCTTTACATTTCAGGGCAAATTCCATTAAACCCGGAAACAGGCGTTTTGGTGGATGGAGGAATCGAAGTTCAAACTCACCGTGTAATGAAAAACATTATTGCTATTCTCGAAGCGGCAGAATTTTCAATTAGAGATTTAGTTCAATGTCAGATATACCTGGCAAATCTTGAAGATTATCAAATAATGAACAATATCTACGCCTCATATTTTTATGATAATTATCCTTCGCGGGTAGTAGTTGAAGTAAGTAAAATTCCGCGCAGTGCATTAATCGAGATAAGTGCTGTTGCGGTTAAAAGACGTTAGAGCTATTTAGATTAAGATTAATTGAATATTAGCAAGGTGGTAACTTTCTTAGAAAAGTCTCTACTCACGTAGTCACTTTACACAAAAAATAAACTGCACAACCAGTTGATGATTTTGTATTGTAATAAAGTAAACTGATTTAATTAATTCGATTCAAATGGATTTATTGGAATTACGAATGTAGAGACGGGGTCGAAATGATCCTTCGGACATGCCCCGTCTCTACAACCGTATAACATGACATCTCCCATAGCTAGGAAACAAATTCAAACTAATTTTTTCTAAATTTTGAATAAATTGACTTACTTATTAAAATTTAAATGATCAAGAGAATTTATATGAGCTCCAGAAGAAAATTTATCTCGAAGATTGCCGCTGCCGGCGGCGCCGTTTTCATACTGTTAAAAAGCGATTCGCTTGCGCGTGTAACTGAAGCTGTAGCAAATTTAAACGCGACTGATTTGCCAAATAAAACAGCCGGCAATGAATCTTTTTGGGGACGCATCCAATCTTCTTTTGATGTGGATAGGACTATCGTGAATTTGAATAATGGAGGCGTATCCCCCAGTCCCAGGCTGGTTCATGATGCACTCAAAAGACATCTGGATTATTCCAATCAGGCACCTTCTTATTTTATGTGGCGCCACCTCGAGCCAAACATCGAAAGTGTAAGAGAGCAAATTGCATTAAGATTCGGCTGCCAAGTCGAAGAAATTGCCATCACCAGAAATGCAAGTGAGGCGCTTGAAAATATTCAGCTTGGATTCGAATTAAAAGCAGGCGATGAAATTATCACAACAACTCAGGATTATCCGCGAATGTTAACAACGTGGGAACAGCGCGCAAGACGTGAGGGTGTGATAATTAAAAAAATTTCTTATCCGGTACCGCTGATGAGCAAGCATGATTTTATCGAAAGAATCGAAGAAGCAATCACTCCACGCACTAAACTAATTCTTCTGTGCCATGTTGTTTTTTTAACCGGTCAAATATTGCCCTTAAAAGAAGTGAGTGAAATTGCTCATGCTAAAGGTATTCAAGTAATTTGCGACGGTGCACATTCGTTCTACCACTTTCCCTTTACGCTTAAAGACCTTGATTGTGATTACTTCGGAACAAGTCTTCACAAATGGACGTTTGCACCTGTTGGAACGGGTTTCCTTTACGTAAGAAAAAATCTTATCTCAAAGATTTGGCCGCTTATGGCGGCACCTGCTGAAATGGATAGCAACATTCGTAAGTTCGAGGAGATCGGTACGCATCCCGCCGCAAACCATAATGCAATTGCCGAAGCTCTTACTTTCAATGAGACAATCGGACTTGAAAGAAAAGCCGAACGCTTAAGATATTTGAATAAAAGATGGATAAATCGCCTGAAAAATTTTAACAATGTAAAATTCATGACGAACATAAATGACGACTCACAGTGGTGCGGAATAATAAACGTCCATATTGAAGGGACCGATGTGGATAAAGTCGTAACGTATTTGCTTGACAAGCACAGAATATTCGTCACTCCGATTAAGCATGAAGAGTTTGAAGGAATGCGCATCACCCCAAACGTTTATACTCTTCTGTCTGATATTGATTTATTTGCAGACGTGATGGAAAGAATAGCAGGCGGATATGTTAAGGAGGTAATGAAATAAACCGATAATATTTTATCTGCCAAATAGCTCCGCTACAAAAAAATTTTTGTTGTCACTTCGTCTTCGATCGTGGATTTCCATCGAAATGCTTTCGGAGGAAAAATCTCGCAAGCTCAAATCGAAAAGATTTTTAATCAAAGGTTTCTTCAAAATGATAAATTTTAATACAGCAGATTCATAAATCCGAGTGGAATTAAATTTCCATAGAAAAAAATACGTTAGACATGTAAAATTTCTTTTAGAATCCTCTGAAACCAAATTCTTTTTCATGAATCTCACTGTCAGTAATCACAATCTATTTAGATAAAAGCAGATGACATCCGGACAAATTTTACTTCTTATTCTTTTGATATTTGTTTTTTGGTTTTATGGAAGAAGATTTTTCATGCAAAAATCTGTTAAAAATTATGATGCCAATGAAGCAAAAAAACATTCAAAATCTAAAAGTGTTATCTTTCTCGATGTTAGAACCGCAAGGGAAAGAGCCGCTTACCAAATCAGCGGTTCTATTCATATCCCGCTGCATGAATTGAAAGAGAAATTGAATGACCTTGAAAAATTCAAGGGTAAAGAAATAATTTGTTATTGCCACAGCGGAAGCAGAAGTCTAACTGCCGCTGCAATACTTAATAAAAACGGATTCCTCTCAGCTAACTTAAAAGGCGGAATAATAGAATGGAACAATTAATATCATACTAATTAAATAAGGAACAACATGACTGAACATTTAAACAAAGAAAAATTCTTCGAAAAGGTTTTCAACTGGGAAAAGAATAAAGAATGGAAATTCGAAGGCGAATTACCCTGTGTAATTGATTTTTGGGCGCCATGGTGCGGACCCTGCCGTGTAGTTGGTCCTGTAATCGACGAGCTTTCCGAGGAATACAAGGGTAAAGTAAATTTCTACAAAGTAAATACCGATGAAGAACAAGAACTTGCCGGTGCATTCGGTATTAGAAGCATACCATCGCTTCTTTTTGTACCTATGGAAGGGCAGCCGAAGATGGCAGTGGGAGCTTTGCCTAAGGAGGCATTAAAAGAAGCCATCGACAAAGAATTGCTGACTGTAACCGCATAAATTTTCTTTTGATTACTCAGCATGGTTCTGCTTGAAGAGATGACATCTTTAATTTCTGTTAAAAGATGTCATCTCTTTGTTTGTTAAATGAAACTTTCTTCGATTAGATAAAACAGCGCCTGCCATCCGAATTCATTCCTCTTTCTTCTCATGCTTTTTTAGCCAATCCTCATAATTTTTTTTCATTTGGTCGATGTGTTTTGTTACATGTTCCGTATAAGTTGTAAGCCAATCGGAAAGTGTCACTTTTCCCGTTTCGGGATGCATAATAAAACTTTGCCATTTATTATCGGGTAAAGAACGAAGGAGCTGATAAGTTGTTAGTCTTAGATACTTGAACAATTCAAGAGCTTGTTCAATATTTTGCTGTTTATAATTAAGATTTGAAGCCCATTGGTTTTGATTATAAGCAGTAATATCCGAACCGCTTTCGGCTATTATCTTGCGGCATCGTACGTATGCGTTAGCCTCGCTATCGGCTAAATGAATAACTATTTCCTTAACGCTCCATTTATCTTCCGCCGGTTTGTAATCCCACATTTTTGCCGGAAGCTCTAATAGAGTTTTCTTTACAGACTCATAACCCTCCAAATAAGATTTTAGCATTTCTTGCCGGTTCATTGTACTTCACTATTAATGAGGATAAATTAAAAGTACTCAAGTTGACCCTTTGAGTTTTTTGAGAATCAAAAACCGTTAAAACGGTTCCATCTCAAGGTTTTGTTTTCAGCAGCCCACGACTTAAGTCGTGGGTTGCTTAAGAAAAGCTCAAATAATAAACCGTTTTATCCGAAGGATCCTATGGAACGGTTTCCAATTATAAACGGTCAACTTGAGTAAAAGTATTTAATTTTTTGCCGTTAAATTAAATTATTTTTGAATAAAAGTTAATTTAGAGTGTATCATTAATGAAATAAATGAAGGTTGTTGGTTTGGAAACCGGTTTATCGCCGAAGCAACTAAAAGAGTTTGAAATTCATGTTAAGGCAAATATGAAACGGGCTTACTTTACTGCACTCGGTTTATTAGGCTCGCACGACTTAGCCATGGATGCATCGCAGGAAGCTTTTTTAAGAGCATATAAGAATTTTAACAAATTCGATCCTTCTAAAAAGTTTTTTACGTGGTTCTATAAGATTTTGAAAAATTTATGTTTGAATCTTATTCGAGATAATAAAAATCTAAAGGAAGAAAGATTCCTTGAATTTACATGCGAACAACCTGCTTCGGAGGATATTCAAAATAAGATTGAACAGGATGAATTGATTAATTCGCTTCAACAGGCTATCGCTGAGTTAACGATAGAGGAAAAGGAAATTATTACTTTAAGAGAATTTGAAAATTACAGCTATAAAGAAATTTCAGAATTGATGAACATCCCGATAGGAACCGTTATGTCAAAATTATTTTATGTACGTAAGAAATTAACACAAAAATTGGCGGGGAAGATATGATTAATGAAAGATTCTTATTTCTGATGGAAAAGTATTTTGATGACGAGCTTAGTACCGAAGAAAAAACGGAGTTCGAAAATTTGCTTGAAAATAACAGCAGGTTAAAAGAAGAATTTATTGAACAAAAAAGAATAAAGGAGGTGTTAAAAAAAATGAAATTAAAAAATCCCTCTAAGGAAGTATGGGACAGTTATTGGATGGGCATCTATAATAAAATTGAGCGCGGGATTGCCTGGGTTGCCGTTTCAATAGGCGCATTAATCTTTTTTGGATATGTTGCCTATGAATCGGTGCAGGCATTTATTAGCGATACAGAGACTCCACCGTTAGTAAAGTTCGGTATAGGTGCATTTGTATTTGGTATCCTGATCCTTTTGTTTTCAATTGTGCGAGAAAAAATCTTTACAGTAAAAAGAGATAATTATAAGGAGATTCAAAGATGATAATACTGACATCATCAACTATTCCGGGGAAAGAGATAAAAAAAACATTCGGCATAGTTAGAGGCAATACGGTACGTGCAAGGCACATCGGAAAGGATATAATTGCATTTATCAAAAATATAACAGGAGGAGAAATTGAAGAATACACAAAGCTGCTTGCCGAATCGCGCGAGCAGGCTATCGACCGGATGATTGAAGAAGCTAAGGCATTGGGTGCTAATGCAATAGTTGACTGCCGCTTTTCGACAAGTTACATAATGGCAAACGCCGCCGAGATACTTGTTTACGGTACGGCTGTTTATGCGGAATGATGGGAAATGAAAAAAGTATTGAAAATAGAGGGGCTGTATTATTAGCCCCGATAATTAAATGTAAAGTTTATGCGGTTTCTTGCGCCGGTGCGGATGGCTTGTAAACTAAAGCTGCCACAATTCCCACCAAAACGCACTGTATCAGCCCATAAATAAACCACTGTAGCGCAAGCGAATATGGTATCGGATGAACAGCGTAGGCTTGATAAGCAAACACCAGCATGTAAAATAATCCGATATAAATTCCAAACCTAACACCCTCCATTAGACCTTTGTTCTCGTAACCTTTGGCAAAGAAGAAAACGAAGAAATAGGACCATACCAGGTCCATTAACCATATTAACCACATATTACCCCACATTTCTTCTTCTGCTCTAAAGATACCCTTTACCCCTTCACTCGTATAGGTATCGGCAAGGAGAACACCATGCACTATGTAACCTGTAATCTCAAGTACAATAAAAACAAGAATGAACGCCAAAATGAATTTTTTTCCGATCATTTTAACCTCCAAGAGTTATTAAACAATTATTTAATTTGAACAGCGCAATACGGGAATTGATGATTAAACTTAACTATCAATTATTGAAAAGGCAACAAAAATTTTAAAAGTTAATGTAGATAGTGCTTACCGCAACTATTCTGTCAAAGAGCATTTTTACAATGCTGTAACTGAAAAAACACTAAAAATAGACAACTTTTTTCCTAATAGAAGTAATTACACCCCGGAAGATTTCATCATGAACAGTTTAATGCCAAGGAGGGCTTCGGAATGAATCCCTTAAACGTTAGGCATTTTTACCGCAATATTAACATTTTTTTTGTTTGTTGGAATTTATCCGTCTTTAATTGATAAAAATAAATCCCGCTTGGTAAATTATTTCCATCAAAATTAATTTGATATTTTCCTGGAACTTGTTCTTGTTGTATTAAAGTTTTTATTTTTTCTCCCAGGAGGTTATATATATTTAATGTAACTAAGGAATGCTCTGGAATATTGTAGGAAATTACTGTATTAGGATTAAATGGATTGGGATAGTTTTGAAGAAGATTAAATTCACTAACAATATTTTTTTCACTTTCCACACTTGTGGGTTTGCTATAGTACAAAAATATTTCTTTAGCTAAATACCCGTATAAAATACCATCTGGATTTGTAACTTTTAGAGGTTCATTTTCCGGAACCCACTGGTCATTTTTCCATTCTTCACCAAATAGATGAATTAAATTATTGTTATCATCATATTCATAAAATATACGAAACCAATTTTCCCAATTACCATATACTATCTTTTGAAAGTTTTCAAGAACTAAATTGTTATTTTCATCATAATCAAATTTTCCCAAAGCATAATCAATCCATTGTTGTTCTTGCCAAATTTTTGTTTGAGAAGTATTTATGTTTAACTTTTCATCATATTCATAATTACCTAAATAATAATTTAACCATTGATCATTTGTCCAAATCTGAAATAAAATCGTATCATTTACTTTCTCTGGAGTATATTTATAAATAGATTTAGACCTGTTTATCCATTCGTTATCAATCCATTTTTGGCTCACAGACAATAATAAATTTCTTCCATCAAAATAGTTTTCATATTTGAAATTATTCACAAAGTCCTGTCCATTGAAAAACTGATGCAAATGAAAGATCCTATTCTCCAATGAATCATAATTATAAACATCCTTCGCATCTTTGAACCATTCTCCCGATGAATTATTAAACCATTCCCAAAGAACTGATTCAAGATTTCCATCAGAATTGTATGTGTTTGTATGTTTATCGAGAGTAATCCATTCGTTATTATACCAAACCGCTCTTGTGAAATAATTTAATGATAAATCATCGTTATAATTATATGCAATCCTATTTCTATCACCGTATGTACTTATGTAAATAAGACTATCTAAAACTTCGGCAGAATTATTATTTTTCAAAGGAGTAATGGTTGGTACATTGTAAATACTTCTTTTGGGAAACGAGTCGTTAATATTTCCATTTGTTGAGATGTAATATTGTTCCTGAGGAAAAATTTCAATCACTAAAAAACCAAGAAGCAAAAGACAAAGAGTTTTATTAAATAAATTCATTTCCTTCTCCTTTAAAAATAAATTCCTGCAATGAAATGGTGCGTGTTGACAATCTTACTATCGTATTTGAACAAGTATCTAATATCAAGATTTAATTTTGAAGAAATATGATATGATGTACCGGCTCCTAATATTATTCCATTTGAATTGTTCGGGAGCTTTTCATTTTTTTGGTTTTCCTTAAATTCGGCAGGTATCTCATCTATTGAATTATAAGACCAAACTTCGGGCGGCGAGGTATCTATGGACGAATTGATAAAGTTATAAACTACATCTATTGAAAGATACGGCGAGAAAATACTTTGATTGAAATTATATTGAATGCCTAAGGTAAGCGGAAAAATATCATAATTTTTACTTACTAAATTATATTTAGCTGCAAAAAATCTTGGAAAAGTATCAATAGGATTTTCAGAGTATTTTCTTACAGTGTAAGAGTATGGTTGAATTGTCCTAAAATAACCTGTAGATGCTTTCAGCTTAAGTGAAGATATTAAATTCGTTTTAAGTTCTACAAGAAAATCGCCTCTAATGTTGTCTGTGTTATAAAAATTAATACCGCCATAAAAACCAATATCAAAATTGGAAAAAGGTCTGTTTTCCTGTGCGTTTAAAACGTTAATTGAAATAAACGATAGAACGAATAATATTTTTTTCATTATTTAACCTTATAATTATTCTAACATTTTATGTTTTAAAAAACTTTAAAACAGGGCAAGTTTAACCTTGCCCTTATGATGTTTTATTTTGTTAATAACATTTTTTTAACATCACTAAATCTACCTGATTGCAATTTATAGATATAAATTCCGCTTGGTAGATTTTCTGCTTTAAATTGAATTACATGTTTGCCCGCTGCCTGATATTGATTCATAAGTACTGCTACTTCTTGCCCAATCGTACTATATACAGTAATATTTACGAAACCATCTTCCAATAATTTATAAGATATTTCTGTACTTGGATTAAAAGGGTTGGGAAAGTTTTGATTCAACTTATATACACCTGGTATTTCCTCATCGTTATTATTATGCGCCAGCTTCCAGGCGGGACCATAGCCATCTCCACTATAATGCTGACTCTCATCGGATACATTTCCGTTTATATCGAATAATGGCATTGCCTTGCGCATAACTCAATTCTAACCTGATCTAATAATTTTGGCTTGTTCGTATTCACGGCAATATTAAGTTTTTATGTAAATAATAGAATACCTCATAAATATCCCTCTTACCAACTTTACAATGTTTTTCCCCAACCGCCAATAGAAGAGCGCTTGTAACTTAACTTATTTTTTTTATTTATGCCACAACTTTTTTTGAATTGATGTTTTTAACTGCCTGCAGCCATTTGCTCCCGAAATAATTTTAAATATCAGCCACTCTTCAGCGACTGAATATTTATAAAATTATTCTCTCCTGGATTCAAAGCCCCGCCCGCCTTCTTGCCAAGTAAATGGGGCTAAATAAAAAATATTTTGAACGGTATGAGCTTAATAACATCCCCTGCATGATTTTTTCACCGTTAAAATATTATCTTTGTTCTGTCTTTTAAGCAGATTAATAGTTCATAACTCGCATTTACTTATCCCATGGATATAAACATAAAAAACAAAATCTTAATTTCTTCCGGTACCGAATGGGAAGAGAAATTCGGCTATTCACGGGCAGTGCGAGCAGGAAATATAATTGAGGTTGCAGGAACCACAGCCGTGCAAGATGATAAAATTGTAGGTGAAGGAGATATATACGCACAGACCAAATATATTTTTCGAAAGATAGAACAAGCTCTAATGCAAGCCGGCGGAAGTTTGAATGATGTGGTAAGAACAAGAATGTATACTACGGATATTTCTAAGTGGGAATCGATTAGCAAAGCACACGGAGAAATATTCAAAGATATTAGACCTGCCTCTACACTGATTGAAGTTAAGGCACTCATTAGGCCAGAATTATTAATTGAAATAGAAGCAACTGCAATCATTAATGATTAGATAGAGGATTTAATTAATTGTGAATAAAACAATCCGAGTAAAAATTTGCTGCATTAGTTCAAAGGAAGAAGCACGATTAGCAATTAAGTACGGTGCATCGGCTTTGGGTTTGGTTTCTGAAATGCCAAGTGGTCCCGGTGTTATTCACGAAGAGCTGATCACAGAAATCGCAAAGATGGTTCCACCCGGTGTTTCATCTTTTCTTCTTACAAGCAAAAACGATGCGAAATCAATAATTGCACAGCAAAAACGAACCGGAGTCAATACTATTCAAATTTGCGACCGGCTCATTGATGGAACTTATGAAGACTTAAGACAAGCAATGCCCGGCATCTCAATTGTTCAGGTGATTCATGTAACAGGCGAAGAGTCGATAAATGAAGCATTCGAATGCGCTGAACATGTTGACGGCATTTTGTTAGATTCGGGTAACCAATCTCTTAAAGTAAAAGTGTTAGGAGGAACAGGAAGAGCACATGACTGGTCAATTAGCCGGATGATTAGAAAGGCTGTCGATGTTCCGCTATTCTTAGCCGGTGGTTTAAATGCAGATAATGTTACCGAAGCGATTAGAATCGTAGAACCTTTCGGCGTGGATATATGCAATGGTGTTAGAACTAACGGATTTTTAGATGAAACTAAACTCTCATTATTCTTTGAGAAAGTTAGGAGTATTTAAACTCGGATACTTTTCGAAAAAAAATTTATAACTTTGTTTCACTTAATTAATGTAATCAAGGATCTTAACCGTGGAATTTAAAACACATCCGGAAACAAAAATTGGACATATACATCTTACAGTTTCAAATCTCGAGAGATCGTTAAAGTTTTACCGCGATCTGCTTGGTTTTGAAATCACTTCTTTCTATGGAGATGCAGCCGTTTTTCTATCCGCCGGCGGTTATCATCATCATATCGGTTTAAATACGTGGGCTGGTGAAGGCGCTTCCTCTCCTCCGCCCGGGCATACCGGTATGTACCACTTTGCAATTCTTTATCCTGATCGAAAAGAATTGGCTCGTGTCGTAAGAAGATTATTAGCGCTTAATCATCCGATTGAAGGCGCTTCGGATCATGGCGTTTCGGAGTCGATTTATCTTTTAGACCCTGACCAAAATGGTGTAGAACTTTATGCAGATAAACCCGAAGACAAATGGCCAATCGATTCGGAAGGGCATCTTCAGATGACGACAAAACATCTCGATCTTCTTGGGTTACTTTCCGAATTAGACGATGAAGAGGAAGAGTAAATTTATTTCTGCTTTAATGAAGGCTTCATTAAAAAAATTCAGACCGCAATTTTTTTTCAAAATCTCAACACAAAATAGCTGCGGATAAAAAAATGAAATACGGCTGCGGCAGAATCATGATGGATTTGTAATTTTTAGGATGTTACTAATAACTGCCCCTAATTAATGTAAGCCAATCAGCCCCGCCGGAATACGAATACTGCTCTAATAATTTTCTATTCATTCTTTTTATAATTATTTTTTTAGCAGATAAATTCAAAGAAAGTTAAATATTTAAACGCAGGTAAATCTATGGGCTTAAAAAACGATTCTGTATTCTTTACCGATAAGCATGATGTTTCGAGCTTTTCATTATCCAATCAGTTTGCCGAACATTTAGAATTCATTCTTGTTAAGGATAAATTTACAGCAACGGATGATGATGCTTATTATTCATTGTCTTTATCCGTTAGAGATAGATTGGTAAGGAAGTGGTTACGCACACAACAAAAGTATAAAGAAGAAGATGTGAAAAGAGTTTATTATCTCTCGATGGAATTTTTAATGGGCAGGCTTTTAGGTAATGCATTAATCAATATGAACTATTACGATGAGTGTTACAACATTTTAAAGAACGACGGTTACAGCCTGGAAGACATACGCGATCAAGAAAAAGATATGGCATTAGGAAACGGCGGCTTAGGAAGGCTGGCTGCATGTTATCTTGATTCAATGGCAACCCTGGAGCTGCCTGCTTTTGGTTACGGCATCCGGTATCATTACGGAATTTTTGAGCAAGAGATAGAAAACGGATACCAGGTAGAAAAAGCCGATAACTGGGTACGGTTTGGGAATCCATGGGAAATTCTTAGAAGAAAGTTGGTTTACCGGGTAAAATTTTATGGTCGAGTTGTAATGGGCAAGGATCCTTTCGGAAGACTTAAGTTCGATTGGATTGATACAGAGGATGTGCTTGCTGTTGGATACGACGTTCCCGTTCCCGGGTATAGAACGAATACTGTAAATAATCTGCGTCTATGGGAAGCGCGGGCTACCGAAGAATTTAACTTTAGAGATTTTAACATCGGCAATTATGTTGCGGCAGTTGAAAACAAAAATAATTCGGAAAACATTTCGAAAGTTTTGTATCCCAACGATACGATCACCGAAGGAAAATATTTAAGACTCAGGCAGCAGTATTTCTTTGTGTCGGCTACTTTGCAGGATATAATTCGAAAATATAAAATAAATCATACCAGGTACGATCAATTTGCAGAGAAGACAGCAATTCAACTAAACGATACGCATCCTGTAATTGCAATTCCCGAATTAATGAGAATATTAATTGATGAGGAAGGCATGGGCTGGGAGGATGCATGGAAAATAACCACCGCAACCTTCTCATATACTAATCACACTGTTGTTCCCGAAGCACTGGAAGAATGGTCGGTAACGATAGTTAATCAATTGCTTCCGCGTCATCTTCAAATTATTTATGAAATTAATAGACGCTTTTTAGATTATGTTAGAGAGCATTACACAACAGATGAAAAAATAATTCAAGAACTCTCGATCATCCGTGAAGGTTCTGACAAAAAAGTTAAAATGTCCAACCTTGCTATTGTAGGTTCAAATTCTATTAATGGTGTTGCAAGGCTGCACACGGAGATTTTGAAATCAAGAATCTTCCCCCATTTCTATAAATTATTCCCCGAAAAATTTAAAAATGTTACTAACGGAATTACACCAAGGCGCTGGCTTAAAACTGCAAACCCTCTTTTATCGGGCTTAATCACCGATAAAATTGGCAAAAGCTGGGTGAAAGAATTAGACCATATTCGCAAGCTCGAGAAGCTTATAGATGACACCGAATTCAGAGAAAATTGGCGCACTTCAAAATGGCTAAATAAAAAATTGTTGATAGAATATATTGAGAAAGAACATCCGATAAAAGTAAATCCGGAATCAATGTTTGACGTACAGGTTAAAAGGCTGCACGAATATAAACGACAGCTTCTGAATGTTCTGCACGTTATAACATTATATAATCGAATAAAGGATAATCCGAAAATTGATATGGTGCCTCGAACAATTTTATTCGGCGGGAAAGCCGCACCGGCATACACAACTGCTAAACTGATTATCAAGCTGATTAATTGTGTTGCCGATGTAGTTAACAACGACAGCGATGTTGGGGATAAATTAAAAGTTGCATTTCTAAAAAACTATTCCGTTACACTTGCAGAAAAAATTATTCCTGCTTCAGATCTTTCGGAACAAATATCTACAGCAGGCTTTGAAGCTTCCGGTACCGGCAATATGAAGTTTGCTTTAAATGGAGCTTTAACTATAGGAACAATGGACGGTGCTAATATTGAAATCCGGGAAGAAGTTGGCGATGAAAACATTTTTATCTTCGGACTGACTGCCGATGAGGTGATAAAGCTAAAACAAAACGGCTACAACCCGCGCGAGTATTATGAAAATAATTCCGGGCTAAAAAGAGTTATTGACATGATTTCATCCAATTATTTTAACAAGCATGAACCGGGTATCTTTGATTCTATAATAGATTCTTTATTGAATGTGGATTATTACTGCATCTTTGCCGATTATGAATCGTACATAAAAACTCAAGAGAAAGTTAGTGCTTTGTACTTGGATCAAGAAACGTGGTCAAAAAAATCTATTATAAATGTAGCAAGAATTGGCAAATTCTCAAGCGACCGTTCAGTAAAAGAATATGCTGAAAATATTTGGCACGTAAAACCGGTTAAAGTTGATATTACTTAGGAAGAAAAAAAAATCTTCTTAAAGGTAACTATTTGAGCGTTACAAAAGTCTAATCCGGTGAAAGCCAATAACATTACAACAAATTGTAAACGAGGGATTAAAATGAAAAACAAATTTTTTATTTGGATTTTGTCACTTTTTGCAGCCACAATATTTTCTGCCCTTGCCTTTGCAGATTCAATTGTTAAGACTTACGATTACAAGGACTTCACAGTAGTTGAAGCCGGCTATTCAATTAAGCTGAATATTACTCAATCGGAAACATATAGTATTGAAATCAAAGCCGATGAGGACGACTTTGAATATTTGAGAGTTAAACAGGAAGGTGAGAGATTAAAAATATACATTGACAAATCCGGTTTTCGTGCGCTCGGCGATATAATGGTTATGATTAAAATACCTGCCCTTACGGGTCTGGCTTTAAGCGGAGCTTCGAGAAGTAAAATTTCTATGGATGTTTCTGATAAGTCTTTCAAAGCCGAATTATCCGGTTCTTCTTATCTTGAAGGAACATTAAAATGCGCTGACCTAAATCTTTCTCTTTCCGGTGCAAGCAAAGTTATTTTAGAAGGAAGCGGAAATAATTTGGACGTAAAAAGCTCCGGAAGCAGCAGCATAAAAATGAAAAACTTCTCCGTTTTAAATGTTAGTTGTTCACTCTCAGGTTCGTCTTCGGCGTCTGTTAACATGAACGGAGTTTTAGATGCCTACTTAAGCGGCGCTTCAAAAGTTGTATACTACGGCGATGCAAAATTGGGTAAAACAAAATTCAGCGGGAGCTCATCTATCTCAAGAGGAGATTAAATTCTCAGTTTCAATTTATTTGTCAATAAATGAAGGCAGCTATTAACTTACGATTTAGCTGCCTTCCTCCTTATCCTTTCTTTTATACTTGCATTAAATTTATTCTCTCCTTCGGTTGACATAAGAGAACCTCTAAAACCTCAAATCACAAAAAACAAATCTCAAATAAGAGTCAATAATCAAAATACAAATGACCAAAACAAAGCAAAAACTGTATTTGTTTGAAATTTCGTTTTTTGAATTTGTCCCAAGTCTCCTTTGGAGGAATTTATTTGTCTTTTGGTGCTTGTCATTTGGGATTTTAGAGGTGCCCATAAATAACATAGTCCTCAATTCGTAATCCTCAGCACCTGTAGAGGTGTGAATTTATTTTATATTCGCTGTTGACAATCGGAAGAATTATATATGCTAAGAAAAAATAGTCGCAATAAAATGTTTGTGAAGTTTATTTCATTTTTTAATCTTTGCATTTTTACATTTTTATTTATTCTATTAGCATTCGGTTGTCAAGAAAACAAATCACAAAATAACATTAAAGAAAAGGTTATGAATTCGACAGTAAATTCAAACATGGAAAAGGCAACATTTGGCGCGGGATGCTTTTGGTGTACCGAAGCAATATTCGAAAGACTTAACGGCATTAAGTCGGTTGTTGCAGGCTATGCCGGCGGAGAAACAAAAAATCCGACTTATGAAGAAGTTTGTTCGGGAAAAACCGGTCATGCCGAGGTATGCGAAATAATATTTGATCCAGGCATAATCAGCTATAAAGAATTATTAGAAATTTTTTGGAAGACGCACGATCCGACAACATTAAATCGCCAGGGAAATGATGTAGGAACGCAATACCGCTCGGTTATTTTTTATCATAATGATCAACAGAAAAAATTGGCAGAATTTTATAAGCAGGAATTAGACAAATCCGGTGCGTGGGAAAATCCCATAGTTACCGAAATTTCGCCGGCAGACAATTTTTATCCGGCTGAAGAATACCACCAGGACTACTTCGAAAAAAATCCTTATCAAGGATACTGCGCATTTGTAATTGCACCGAAAGTGGAAAAATTTGAAAAAATCTTTAAGGATAAATTGAAGTAGTAATTAAAAAATAAATTCGGGAATAACTGCTCACTTCACACAGTGAAGTACGCTACGAAAAGATGACATCGTTAATCTAAAAAGATGTCATCTTTAAACCCTACATAAGGTGATATTGCTGAAGCAAAATTTTGATTGATATTAGCATCATAAACTATTAAGTTATAAGTAGAAAATATTCGATTCATTGCCCAAAGCAATAAGTTATTTCAAGAATTAATTTAGATAGATATTAACAAAGGCGGGGGCCCACAAAGTGAAAACTGCAATATTCTTCTTTAGTCTAATTCTCACTTCTTATTTAATTGCCCAATACAATTATGTATTTACCGAACTAAAAGGTTTGGAAGATAAAGAGGGGAATACATGGCTTGTTAACAAAAAAAATTGGGCGGGTCCGGGTTTCGATCAACTGCTTTGTCTTTATGATGTAAATAATGACAAGGATACAGTAATCGCTCATGCCTATCATTGGCAATTGCCCGGCGGTGAACACGCAATGTATATTTACGATTATGATTTTTGGAAGAACGAACCGTTAAAATATGTAGTATGCGGCATGACTATTTATCCGGATAGTCACGGATATATAATTTTGTCCGATGCAGGCGGGCGAGGATTTATGGCGCCAATATATAGCGTTGAAGTATCATATCAAAATGATGACTTAATTTATGCTTTTGATGGGCGTCTTATGAAAAGTACCGATGGTGGATTAACCTGGAATGAGATGTTCACAATCGCATACTTCCCTATGGTATCCTTAAACAAGTACGACGATAAATTTTTATTTGGAGTTAACCATGACGGACATCTTATTAAATCGTTGGACAGCGGAATAACAAGTATAGTTATTGACTCAACCTTTTCTTGGAATTATGATAAAACAGAATTTTATTATGTTGAAGATCAGCAAAATATCTATGCGTTAATTAACGGTAAAAAGTTAGTGCGGTCATCCAATAACGGCGATTCCTGGGTTAATGTTTACGATGATAACGTAAGATTTTACTTTTCACCGGTTGTTTCGCAGCCAAACAAAATTTATTTAACAAGATTTAATGAAATTTATGAATCAGCGGATTATGGAATGAGCTTTAATCTTTATCAAACTTTGAATGCCAACATCGCAGGGATATATAAAAAACCAAATTCGGATTTATTGTATGCAGCAACAGCAACAGATATTTATGAAATCACACAGGATATTATTCGCAGCATAAAATCACTGCCAACATCAGTTGATCGCGAATATACAGACATACCTAAAGATTTTTTCTTATTCCAAAACTACCCCAATCCGTTTAATTCAGCAACAAAAATTCGATTTACAATTCCGGCTGTAGAGACGGGGCCTGCACCGTCTCAACGGCTAATAACAATGAAAGTATACGATATTCTTGGAAGAAATGTTGCAACTCTTGTTAATGAAGAAAAACCTGCTGGAAATTACGAAGTAGTTTTTTCCGTAGGATCCTTTGGAAATGCAAGCGGATTAACCAGCGGAGTTTATTTCTACAAAATCACAGCCGGTGAGTTTACTGATATAAAGAAATTAATCCTCCTTCGATGAGGTTGAAGAAAATGTTTTCTCAAATTAACAAATAATATGAAGTGCTTATTTCTTGCGATGTGAATAAAAATTAATATTCAAGTATTAGCTGCAATTTCTGAGTCAATAAATTAATATCTACCGGTTTTTGAAGAATTGCACTAACACCAAGCTCTTGATAAGATTTACGCAGCTCATCGGTTATTAATTGCACGGAGGCAATAACCGGAATTCTAAAATTTTTATCTCCCTTTTTTAACGATTCAATCAACTCCAAACCGGTCATCAGCGGCATGTCATGCGAGGTAATAATTAGGGAGGGTAGTCTATCTAAGATAATGCTCATAGCCTCATAACCGTTTATGGCGGTAACCAATCGGAATGACGGATATTCGTCCTTGATTGCTTTTTCAATAAGCGACAGTTGAGTTTCATCGTCTTCAATCAGCAATATTGTGTTATGCGATAAGGGAAGTGTAAAGTGAAATTCGCTCCCTTTTCCCGCTTCCGAATAAAACCAGATTTCGCAATTGTGCTTGTTGATAATTTCTTTTACCAAAGGCAAGCCAAGCCCCGTTCCTTTTTCACCTTTTGTTCCTTCCGTTGAAAACATTTTTTCAACGCTGAACATTTTAATTTTATTCGATTCGGAAATGCCAATACCCTTGTCTTTAAATATAAATTCTATTTTATCGTCGTTAAAAACATCTGCAAATATTTCGACCTTTTCTCCTTCATTGGAAAACTTTATTGCGTTGCTAAGAATATTTGTGAACACCTGGTTTACAAGTCTTTCATCTGCTTGAATAAAGATTGACTCTCTTACTTCAACTTTTATATCAATATTTTTCCTGATAGCATTTCCGGTTAAGGAAGAAACGCAATTATAAATTAATGTTTGGGCATTTAATCTTTGCGGTTCAATTTTTATTCTTCCGGTTTGAAGGCGCGACCAATCGAGCAGATAATTAATTAATTGCAACTGGGTTTGAGACGATTCATGAATGTAATTTAAGTATTCGTGCCGTTCGGCAACGGATAAATCCGGCTCATTCATTAGTATCTCAGAAAAGCCTAAAATACTCGTAAACGGTGAACGCAGATCGTGCGATAGAATCGAGATAAACTTATCCTTTGATGCATTTAGTTGTTTTAATTCTTCGCTTGATTTTTGCAGCGATTGATCTGCTTCTTTCAAGCTGCTTATGTTTTCAACTATGCCGAAATATGATTCGATTTTTCCTTCTTTGCTGCGTGTTACGGCTATGTTTTCTTTTAACCAAATCACAACATCGTCGCGTTTACGGATTCTATAGACCAATTCGGTAAAATTGCGTGAAGCATCGTTGGTAAAATTATTCAAATGATTTTTTACCGGGGACAAATCCTCATCTACTACAAGTGACAAGCCTCTGCCGGGCATCGATTGAATTTCATCACCTAAATAACCTGTAACATTAATAATATTTGAAGAGTAGTACACGCTCTCGCTTTCCCCGTCAATTGTTTGAGTCCAATAAAACAAATTGGGAAATAAGTCAATTATTTCGGTTAATAAACCGGAGTTTGAAAATTTATCTCCGTTAAATGAAGCATCATGCTTCGACGCTTCCATTTTACCGGAGCGGGGAAAGTTTCGTCCACTATTTTCTTTTTTTTGCGGCATAAGGAATGAAAGTTTAACTGTGTTAATATAATAATTTGAAAAGTGGAATAAAATTATAATTTCGACTTTAGCTGGTTGTTTGTTCAATAATTAGTCTGGAATTGCGAATTTTAAGATAGGATTATCCGTAAACCTTCCTGAGAGATCAATTTATCCGATTATATAATCCGCATATTAGCAGGAACTTTTAATAATTTTGTAATTATGTAATGATGAAATATTGCAATCAATAAAGTGGTCCATTAGCAGTTAGTAAAGAAATACTTCTGTGATATCAAGAATAAGGGAAGGCTGGTTAAACAACGCTTTCATAAATAATTTTTTCAGAGTTCTTTTGTCATAAGGAATTTCCGCAAATGCATGAGCAATACTATTAAACTTCTCGTCCGAAAAGTTATAGATACCGTTTTTAATACGGTTAAAAACTTCATGACGTTTACCTAGCCAGTTATGCCATGCAGAATCATAGGATAGAATATGTTCAAACTTATTCATTTTTACCGCATCGGCTGCGATGCGTCCTGCAATGCTTCCGCCAATCATTCCGCTTGCTATACCTCCGCCGCTTAGAGGATTCACCTGCCGGGCAGCATCTCCAACAAGCATGATACCGAGAGCTGAAATTTTTTTTAGCGTAATACTGCACGGCACACCCCCTGCAATTGAAGTGAGAATAGGTGCAGCGGGATAATTTTTTTGCATGAAGTCATTTAAATAAGAAAGGGCAGATTTTTTCTTTCCGATAATTCCGCTTATTCCCAGTCCGATGTTTGCCAGATTACCGTTCTTAGGGAAGACCCAAAAATATCCGTTTGGTGCTACTTGCGATCCAAAGTAAAAGTATAGTGTATTTGGATCGACGTTAATATTTGATGCGGTAACTTGCACAGCGCTTTCCATGTCTCTGAAGTCAATATGCGTTTCTAATCCCACCCACCTTCCTACGCGTGATTCGACACCATCGGCAGCAATTACAATTTTAGAGTTTGTTTGATGCTGTACCCCTTGATATTCGTATTTCACACCACCAACGGTACCGCCTTCTAATATTAACCCATTCACATAAGCGCGTGTTAGAATTTGTGCACCGGCAGCAGCAGCAGTTCGTGCAAGTTCATAATCAAAAATTCTTCTTTCTAATACGTAACCGATATCGGGGAGTGGAAGAATTACTTCTGTTCCATCCGGTGCATTGAATGAAAACTTGTCGATAACAGTACTAATCCATCTTGTATCCGGCTGTATAAATTCTTGAACTCCTGCTCTGCTCACCGCTTCACCGCAGCGAACAGGATAACCGACATCGCGGTCTTTTTCAAGCATCAAAACAGACTGACCCTGTTCTGCAGCAAATCTTGCCGCCATTGAGCCTGCAGGTCCGGCACCAACTACTATTATACGTATTCACTTTTCATCTAAAATTATTACTTCTAAACTTTTTTGCCTATTGTTTATTTAGAAAGAACCCCTTCTCTATTAAACCGGATCACTTCAATAGGACATGACCAAACACACTTTGAACAGTTAGTACATCTTTCATCAATAATGAATATTTCCGCTTCCTTCAATTCTATAGCGTCTTCGGGACAGACTCCGACACAGCAGCCGCAGAAGTCACATTTATCCGGAAGAATTTCTATCATTAAAATTCCGGTCTTAGCTGCTCTGTAATTCATCTTTATTGCTTATTTACTTGTTCTATGTTTCAATTTCATGATTAAAATAATACTTACATACCCACAGTTAAAATTAAATGAAAATAGATGAAAAAATAAATAATCTTTGATTCGCTGCTTGCGTAAGAATTTTTTGTCTCGCTAATACGGCAGCAGAATGATAGCAGCATGATTTGGGAGTTTATAGAAACTATCGATACTTAAACAGTTGAGAGTTTAATTTGGGCAAGAAAAATTAAATACATCGAATTTATTCTTACTTAATTTGTTTAATCACTCCTCCCCGAACAGTCGCACCCAATACAAGTCCGGCACCAATTAACACTAAATTTTTTATAATATATTGTCCTTCTAGTGTCAAACCATATGGGAAATGTGTCCAAACGACTTCCGGTAAAACAACAATCGGTAAAGCGGTGCCCGGCATTTGAAGAAAAAGTAAAAGAAGAGTTAACCTGATATACTTTCCCCAAATTAATCCAATTCCGATTAATGTTTCCCAAGCTGCTAATACGGGTAAGAATAAATCCGGATTGATGAAATAAACGGTGTTTCTTACTAATCCTTCTGCCGGACTTAATCCCGGAAAGAACTTCAGTAACCCAAACCAAAAGAAAACAATACCAAGTCCGACTCTTAATACGAGTAAACCATAACGCGACATCCAATTGGTAATTATTTTATCATAATTATTTAGGTATTTTATTACAAATTTATCTTCATAAGTGGGCATGATATCTTCCTTCTTTGTTAAAAAAAACCCACGTTAATTGCGTGAGTTATAATTTTGATTATAAACTGAAAAACAAGGTTAAGAACATGCTAATTAACAAAACCTCGGAGGTTTTGTACGCAATTGCGTAAGCTGAATTACTAAGTTCATCTAACAAATTTCCGGAAGGTATAAGAATTCAAAAAGCAAATTAGTAAAAGCCAATTTTTATCGATTCGGCATTAACCGAGCCGTTTAGTATAAGCGGTTGAGAATTATCTTTCATACGGTATTCAACTTCGCCGGGGGAAATGATTAACCTGAGTTTATGCAGTTCTTCATCGGTTGTTGAAAAAACAAATATTTTTGATTCCTTTTCGGATGTTACAAGTTTTATCAAGAATTGTTTTTCATTATCGATAAATGTTTTTGTTTGGAACTTCGGAGGGATTTCCGGTGACGCTGCCGCAAGTATAAGCACCTGGTTATTGATTGCTGTTTTAGTCTTTTTTAGCGGAAACAGCTCAATGAATTCCGGTACTTTGTATAGGGGTATTTTTTTTGCAATCCTAATCTTATCATAAAAAGATATATCAGCGGCAAGTTCCTTTTTAAGGGAATTGAAAAATTTTATTTGTTCCTGATATTTATCGCTTGTTTCGATTGCGCTAATCTTATCTTGCGATAAAACTTCCCTATTAAAGACGTAAACGAAAATATCCTGTTCGGTTATTTCCAAAGTCTGAATCCTTATGTAAATATTGTATGTTAAAAATTACAAATAATCTCGACAGTTACAAATTGGATGAATTTTTGAACAACAGATGAGGATTTTTAGTTCAAAAATCTCATGAGTAAAGGAAATGCCTTTAAAACAGCTAATTCAATTTCCCTCTTTATAAGCATTAATAGTAAAAAAGTTACCGATCTCGGAAAATTTTTAAAATTTTTTTTTACTTTCTTGAAAGTTCTCTGCGAAGTGTGTGTTTCATCAACTTAATTAGGTATTCAAGAATGTGGCGATACTTGCTTGAGTATTCGTCTTGAGTTAGGGAGGGAATGTAATACTTTACATAACGAAACAAACTTTGTGACATCCCGCCATGCTTAATATCCAAAAGAATATCTTTTAGTGATTTTAGCATCCAATCAACTTCTTCGGGCGCTATTTTATTATTTGCTAAATAATAATTGTTTAGTTTTTTATTAGCCGTTTTCAAAGCTAATTCAATCGATTCGTTAATTTCTATTAACTCAGCTAATGAGGTACTGATGTTATTCGAAGTCTCTGAATGGGCATAAAAGTACTTAATCCGTAATATTAAAGCCGTCAACGGAACAGCCGGACAGTAGTCGGTTTCGCAAGCTAAATAATCAAATATGTTTTGAAATAAAGCATTTCTATCTTTAAATAATTCTGAAGGTAGATGCTCAAAGTCTTCGGAGTTGATTACATTATGGTCAAAACCTTCCTTATTGTTATCGATTATATACAGAACCCCCGACTGATACACTTTCTTCAATTTATTTTTACGGATAATATGCTTGATTGAATTAAAAATCAT
The DNA here is from genome assembly GCA_020061465.1 of Ignavibacteriales bacterium. Taxonomy (GTDB): domain Bacteria; phylum Bacteroidota; class Ignavibacteria; order Ignavibacteriales; family Ignavibacteriaceae; genus JAGUYG01. The sequence continues at coordinate 5,605 of JAGUYG010000025.1, read as the reverse complement.
TCCGTATAGGGGATCGGTTGTCCGAAGCAGTTCTATTACCTGCTGATTTACAACCTTAGCAAAAACCGAATTCAGAAAGAATTTAGCCTCAGTTTCCGTTTGAATGGGCGGATACCACTTTTCAAACGATGACTTGAGTAACTTCCAGCCATCTATTGATTTTTCTGCGAATATCGATGAAACTGTATCAATAGAAAGATCGGTGAAACTCAAACCGTTATTAAGCAAATGTCTTCGGACATTTCTATACGAGTTACGTAAGTAAAATGATGCGGTTTTGAAGCATATTTCTATAAAATGGTTCATTTCCTTATGTGAGGCAGGCTCGTGACCCAGCTTCTTCAAAAAAGGGAGTATTTCGGAATTATGACTTGCCATAAAAATTTTTTTAGAAAAATTTAAAAAGTTTTCCGAGTTCCTATGTTTTTACCGTATTAATAACCTGAGACATGGGTGGTTCCACTCAACGTTTTCACCCCACCGATCATAAAAAGAGCGCAAGGGGGGGTAATTACGAGCCGCATCCCCGGCGGCTCGGTTTATTTTATCTCTTTTCTGTGAAATTTTCTCCATCCCAATATCTAATCTGCTCCTTCAAAATTTTAATGTATTCGCTTGTGTTCGTATAAGGTAATTGTAAATGTCCCTTGCTTACTAATGAATCCCGCCGTACTATCAATTCATCTGAAATATCGACTTCAAATTCATTTAATATACCCTTAGTATAAATTGTAAAAGCATCTTCCATTAAGTTTAGATTTTCCGATAGTTGGAAAAACAACTCACCTGTTTTTGATAGATTCAGCGTTCCTGTTGATGGTGCGTTGAATCTTTGTTTCAGATATTGGTTGTAATCAGTCTTGGGCAGGAGTACATAAGCATTGAACTGTGCTGTTTTGGAAGCCATGAATTTATAAATTGATGTAGAAGGGGCACAGCCGGATAATTTGTTCAAATCGATTGAAAATATAACAGACCGTTCTAATCCGTTATTAATTGCCGTCATTATAAGTTCGGGTTCTCCGTCTCCATTAAAGTCTTTTATCCTGCCCGCCTGTAAATGACCCGCGTGCCACAAAACATCGTTTATTCTTTTACCGGTCTTTGCATCAAGGCAAAAAACCGCAGAAGCATAAAGCGGTATATGAGTTGCAAAGAAATAGATTAATTTGTTGCCGTTTAATGTTATGGTATCAATGAAGTGAGTTCTGAAATTGGGGTCAAATTTCATAACCGGTGTAGAAACCGTATCCGTAAATTCGTATTCCCAGATTTTTTCTCCGCTGCTCTTGAAGCAGATGATTTTTTGTGCCTCATTGGCAGCAGCAGAATTAATTACCTCATCACAGATTAATACTTCATTTGTTCCGTCATTATCTATATCTATTATACGCATCTTCAGGTTGACGAGTTCTTTGTTAGCAATTTGATTTGAAATTAAGTCGGTCTTTTTTGTCCATAACACCTCGCCCTCTTCATTTTTTACTTTAAGGAGATGCGGTTCGTTTTCGAGCGATATCGGGTTTATCGTTGATTTTCCCTTGAAGGTGAATATGATTATAAAAACCAAAAGTATTAAAAGAACAGTTGTAACAGGGGAATACAAATACTTGACTACTCTTTTAACAGCTCTTTTTCTTTTAATCTCAATCAGATCTTTTCGGTTCAAAATATCGTAGAGAGATTCAACACCGATTAATTGTAATTTTCGAGCGGGAAATTCATTTTGAAGCTCGCATAACTTTACCTGAGCAAAAGGTTCGTCATCTTTATGTACGACGAATTTTGTGACTCCGGAATAAAAAACACATTCTAACTTTCTTACAATTGTATCTTTTGAAACCGGGAATATTTGCCCGTCTTCGTTAAGTCCTCCTGTAAGCGCTATTGGGTAATTAAAAGAAAGCTGTGTTATTGAATCATAAAATTTTAATAATTCTTTTATAAAGCAAACCGCAAGGGCTATTCCGAGTGAGTCGCCTCGATAGGCACCGCTGCGTTTATCAAAATTTATTATGATAGTATGATAAGGCGATATATTTCTTTTTATTTTTTTTACATAGTTAATTGCTGCAGTCCACGAACTCGGTATTTGAGATCTTATTCGGGTCTCCATTTCTTTTTCGCTTGGCACAACAATAAATTTATCTTCGGAAATATTTCTCTCAATTTTTATCGTTATCGTATCTAAAACGCCGTACGTAAAATTGGTTTCTTTCCATGTATCGCATTCCAACAAAGGTATATAGATATTTTCTCTGGTATTGCTGCTGGTATGATCTCCCTCTAAAAATTTTTCAATTTGAGAAACAGATTTATCTAACGTGGATGATAATTCAATCAATCTGGGGATAAATGGTTTCAAGAATTCAATCCTTGTAAGATCATTAATTTGATCGATAATTGGACGTGTTACTTTGGGCGGTAGACCTACTGGATCGAACTTACCTAGATATTCGGTGTATTGCTCAATAAATTCACATAAGTATGGTTCTAATATTGATTCTTTTTCGCTTTTAATCATCATTCGAAAAAAATCAAAAACTGATATAGCTCTTTTTCGATTAGACACACTCTTATCGAGCACATCGTGCAATGTTTTCCTCGCGTCCTCTATTTCCATTATACTCAACAATAAGATCCTTGAGAAATTTTTAGTTGCTCTTTTTAGTTTATTTTGAAAAGCTTCCAACCATAAAAAGTGAGAGTTATTTTTACTCTCAAGCGGGAGGTAATATAAATAATTATAAATTTAAAAAACCAAGTACATTTACCTGGTTTTTTTTTAAAATTTCGCTAAAAACGCAACTTTTCAAAATGAGACACCCCCGAAATGAAAAATGTCCGGCAACTTGAGGAGGGATGCAGAGGGTTCGATAAAGCAATTTTTAGAGCATAATTTTTTTATGAATTAGAACTCATTTGAGATGTAAATGAATAGCTTTTTTGTGTAACAATGGAAAGTATAATAAAAAATAAGCCCCTTGTTAAGTATCGTTATGATTAATTCTTTTGTGTTGCTCAATTATGTTTATTCAAGTTTATTAAAGTCGATAACAAATTCTTGTCTCAAACCTTTGTGAGTGACTTGTACTCTGACTTTTCTTTCGCCGTTGAATTCAATAACTCCTTTGGCATCAATAGTTGCTAATGAAGAGCCGATGATTTTATAATCCGCAGTGTTGTAAAGAGAATGCTTTAATCCATTAGAAAGCTCTACTATTGGATTAACAATATACTTTTTTGTACCAGCCGGTGAACGGATTACTTCAACGGCTATATTCAATCCTTTTATCTTTTCGGATTTCTTACCGAAAAAATAAATGAGGGGATAAGCGATCCTCTCGGCTACAACACTCTCCCGATGATCAATTGCTTTTGGGACTTCATAGTAGATCAGGTCATCGCCGTATGTATATCCCTTAGCTAATAAGATATCTGTCATAATTCTCTCATGATCAACGTAACTAAAATCTCTTGCCATCTCCTTTTCACCCGCATCTATCCAAAATTTCAAACCGCTTTTTTTTGATCCTTTGAGATCCTCAAGCACACCCGGAGTAGGCGCAAGAGAAATTATTCCCGCCATTGAAAAAATATCCGGATAATGATTTGCCACATACAACGAAATAACCCCGCCTAAAGATGATCCCATTATCGCACGGTTTTCCCTTTCATGCGAAACTTTATACCTTCCTTCAATATAGGGAATTAATTTGTTCACGTACCAATCTGCAAATTGTTTTCCCTTTCCAACGAAGGGATAACCCGAAGCCCCAACATCATTAAAGGAGTAAGGAATATAATCTTCCATTCGTTGTGAAGAATGAAATACTCCGACTACAATTACTTCATCAATTATTTTATTAGAGATAAGTTCATCAAGTGTTTCGTCAATCATCCATTCTTCGCTGCTGCCTGTCTTAGTTGAAAAAAGATTTTGTCCGTCGTGCATATATACAACCGGATACAACTTTTCAGTTTGCGCATATCCATCCGGAAGATAAATAAAAATCGGTCTGCCTTCAAATTCATCATGAATAACATTTTTATGTTTTACGCGCAGTCTTATTTCTTTTCCTCTGCTTTTCTTTCTCTCCGAATTAACGGTAACAACGCGAACTGAAACGTCAGCTAATGGCTCGAATTGTAGTGTTATACCGGTGCTTCTTCCGGTTAACCGTGCATTAAGCTCATACTGCAAATTGTAATGTGTGAAATAATTAATTCTTGAATAGACTAAAATTTCATTTGTGTTATTTTCAGGTTTTTCCAATGATAAAATAATTTTTCCTGTTTCCGAGTTAGCTTGCAAATTGCTTACTTCATGAAGATTAATATCTTCCTCAAATAAATTTCTTTTCAGTGTTAGGGTATCCTCCTCCCGGTTTCTGTTTACATTCAGTACGGCATTACCCATACCTAATCCCTCCTCTTCAATAACTGCAAACGACGGTTTAAACTTTCCTTCTATTTCTTTCATCGATCTCAGCCACTTGCCGTTTATTATAAACTTGAAAAAGTAAGTGCCTTCCTGCAATTCTTTTTCCAGGAGAAAACTTCCATCAGGCTGTTTTTGCAGGTCAAAGGATGAATCACTCAAGCTCCAGGCATTCATTGAGCCGGCAAGCTGAACGCGATTAACTTCTTCGTAATATTCAGGCATATATTGAAAAATAATTTTTCCGGGAAGGATGGTTTTAATTTGAGCAGAAGCAAGCGGCAGAAAAAAAATAATTACAAGTAAAGTCATTTTGTTCATAACTTCTCACAAAATGGTTTTAATAAAAATTCTATACACTCAAATTACATTTTTCGATATAATAACTCACCTTACGCAAATTCATATGTTCAGTTGCCACAACTCCGATAATAAAAAAATTGCCGTCGGTTTTAACCGACGGAATTTGAAAAGCCAAGAGCATTTTAACTTTTCCAAAGGAATCTTTTTGATAGCCACATTCAGAGCGCATCTGTTGGGCTAAAGCCCGACTTTTATTTTACTACACCAATCCCGTCTGCTAAAGCAGACGGAAATTTGCAACCAAGTTTGATATTATGTAGTAAAGTTTTTCCTACGCAACACACTCTTTAGATCTTGGTTTAGTGATGCTTAAAATTTTCTTGCTTTATCCGCCCCCCAAAAAAAATTGCAGCTTTTGCGTAAGGCGAATTAATAACAAATTGAATTACACTATAAAAAGCATGAACAAATATATCGAGTAATTGAATAGTAAGACAAGCCTTAGGAAAAGATTTGCTTAAACCGGAATATTACTTTTAACCGGGAAGTAGTACGGGGTAACGGGTTATGGAACTTTATGGCACCAGGATAAATAACAGTTAATAATTTCGGCGGAGGTAAATATCTCCGCCGTTATGGTATTGTCAAAAATATCTTGCCAAATTTGGTCAAGATTAATATTTTAGTTTAAAGCCTACTAAAAAAGATACTTTGTCAGTATTACATATTAACCCACCCCTTTCCAAAGGATCAACTGACATTCCCTCCTCCAAAGGAGTCCATTCGGACCGAGAGGGGACAACGCTCTATCTTTGAGGTAATAACAGAACACTTGAAAAATTAAAACATATTATTAAAAAT
>JAGUYG010000024.1 GCA_020061465.1 Ignavibacteriales bacterium | reverse complement strand
ATTTTTAATAATATGTTTTAATTTTTCAAGTGTTCTGTTATTACCTCAAAGATAGAGCGTTGTCCCCTCTCGGTCCGAATGGACTCCTTTGGAGGAGGGGATGTCAATTGATCCTTTGGAAAGGGGTGGGTTAATATGTAATACTGACAAAGTATCTTTTTTAGTAGGCTTTAGACTACAATATTAATCTTAGCCCCAAAAATGGAGTTTGCGACATCCCGTTCCGAGGGACAAAAATATTACCGCGAACACTATTCTCTCTCTTCAAGAGGGAGGGAATGATTATTATTAAACAGCCACTTCTTTCGGTATAACAACAAATCGATAGCTAAGAAAAAATAAAACGGAATGTACTGTACCAACGTTACCCAAAGATATTCCTGCCAAACCGTACCTAACGGAGTGAAGTTAGAAAAATTAATTAAAAATATTAAACTGCCCACCGAATAGAAACCTACAAACGGATTGATCGCTGCTATCCATCCAAGATACCACGGATAAACGGTAGTTGAAAAAATTGTTAAACAAAGCAGCACAGCAAATACACCATTGGTAAATCTTTTATAATAAATCGAAATCAATCCAATTGATATTACAAGCATAGCTCCGCACAGAATTCTGGAGGTACCTCCGCTTAAAAATGTTGATTTCAAAATTTTGTATACCGAACCATTAAATTCCCACCGCTGAAGGTAAACCGAAATAAACTTTGTAATTGAATGTTCTCCGGTTAAAAACGGCAGATAGAAAAGTATCGATACCAGTATGAATACAACAAAGAAAAGGATGCTCTTTTTTAATCCTATCTTCTTTAACAGCAGCGGTAAAATAAGAAGCGGAAGAAACTTGGTTAAAAACGAAAGCGCAAAAAATATCGATGATGAAATATATTTTTCTTTTTCGATTAGATAGATAAACACAACAAAAAAGGCTATACCTAAAGCATCAAGATGGATGTTAATAAAAAACTCCATGATCGCAAGCGGAAGCCATGCGTAAAGTATTATCAGCGCAGGATCTTTTTCTTTAAGATTTAGCAGTTTAAGAATAAAAATCATAGTAATAATTTCACATAACAAGAACAGCAGCCTTAAACCAAAGAAACTTTCACCACCGATAAGGTATGCTAACGAAAAAGTGAATTGAGCAGCGGGAGGATAGATTGCAGTCATATTTTTAAACGTTACTTTAGCTGGCAGTTCATCGCTGTGGAGCTCAAGCAAACGGGCATCATTCGGAGCAAACTCAAACGGATTATAACCGTGCACAATTAATTTCCCCTCCCAAATGTAACGGTAAACATCGGGTGAGGTGGTAGGCTGCGTGAAGAATAATGTAAGCCGAAACAAAATCCCGAAAGCGATAACAATAAATGCAATCTTATATGCCGAAGGCACAGTTGTTTCAATATTTAAAATTTTTAGCAGTCTAACCGTAACTTTATCTGGCAGGGACGAATCAGATTTTCTTTCATCGGTAAACTTTTTTAGTATGAGGTAAGCATTGAATAAGATAATGAACGTTACAAAGTAGATGATCATGTAGAGTGGAATATTCCCTTCCCCGTTGAAGTACACAAAATAAAGCAGCGCTGCCTCTAAGAGAATTCCCGTTAAGAAAACAGCTAAAATAATTTTCTTTTGTGTTGTCATCTTAAATTATTATCATCTTCAATTTGATAATTCCCACGCAAGCCCGAACCGGATTGTTCTTTCGGGCATGGGATAATACGGAGTTACAAAATATTTCGAGTCTAATAAATTTTCCCAGGTGAAATAAACGATTGCGGTTTTCTGAATTTCACCTGCAAGAGTAAAATCTATTTTGAATGATTCATCAATATTCAAGATGGATTTTGAGCTGCCGTTAAAGACAGATTCACTGAATAAATATTTTTGCTTGCCTGTGTAAGTAAATAAAAAACCTGCTTTCAGATCCAGGTTGGAATCAAAAAGGTTGTCCGCAAAATAAAGTCCGCCTAAAAACTTTAATTTCGGCATACCAAACAGAACATCATCGCTGCTTTCCGTGGAGAAGAAATAATGAGATTGAACCTCAAGCAGAATCTTCCAAAGCTTAAGACTTATGCCTGTTCCTGCACCCCATAGGCTTTGCTCTACAAATTTACGCGAAGGATAGGTCGACATTCCTCTGTTGCTTAGCGGCTCTGGAACAAAGCTGCCGCTTTTTCTGAATAAACGAACGTTTGATGAGAACGAATCATATCTTAAATTCATTCCTAATTCGAAGCTGTTCGCTCGCCTATTTATGCTTGTTAAATCGAACGTAGAGTAGCCGGTATAAAAATTAATATCCCGGCTGATATTAACGGAAATATCGGCACCGATTCCCTGCGCCGATACTAACTCTGAGAGAAAAGAATTTTTCTGCAAAGAATATTTAAAGAAAACAGACGGAATGAATGAGCTATCCTCAATATGCATGTCTAACACAGCCGAAGCCGAAGCATTGGTAACATCAAAGCTTGTCTCACTATAATCATCAGTCATGTCGGCAGCGTTTTGATTTAACGAATGATCGATATCGCCGTTTACTGCCACACGAAAAAAATCATAATTGAACGATTGTTTGATTGAAGCCCCAAATATTTTGCTTTTTTCTTTTACTGACTCCCTCTGTACGTTATCCTCGTTTGATATTTCATCTAAGAAAAATTTATAATAAAGATTTGCGTCCAGCGAATAGATATCTGACGGATTACTTATTAACCTAACTCCGAAATGATGCTGCTTTACATTCTTAATTTCGGTTAGACTGTAAACCGGAGCGGAAAGTACATCATACATTACCTCGTTAACATTTAAACCGACCCTAACAATACTGTCCACATTAACACCGCCGTTTAATCCGGCTTCATAATTAACAAAGCTGTAGCTGCCTGCAATATTAAAAGTTTTATCGGCTAAATACTTAAGCTTAACTTTTGCTTGCCAAATACTGAAGCTGCTGTTGTAATATCGTTGATCGACTTTTCTGTTTGTTACATCGGCGGTTACAATCAGCTTCTTCATAATGAATGAATTAAAATAACCGTCAACCATAGCTTCGCCGTATGGTCCTTCATAATATTTTACGCGTGAATACGGTTCGCGCGGAATAAAATCGCGTGTTAAGATATTTATGCTTACAAAATTGTTAAAGGGGCCTAACAAAAATCCCCGCGGCAGCGGAACAATCTCCACAGAATCTATATCTTCGGATTGGATTAAGTTTAGGTCGAATGAATTATGCTGTCTGTTAGAGTTAAAATTTCCATCTTCAAAAAAACTAACCGAATTAAATCCCGAACCGTAGAAAAGCACTTCATTTGGTTGTCCGATAAAGCCCTGATCTTTTAAGAAATAAAGGCTGAAGGGTTTGAAATAGTCGGCTGCATATCTATAGTCAATCTTAAGAAATGTTCTTCTGTCTATAAAGCTGCTGTATTCAAAAAATGGTTTTTGGTTAAGAAGATAGAGTGTATCAATCTGTTTTGGAATTTTTGATGTATCTTCTGCTGCAAGGGTGTCGGCAAAAAATTCTTCGGGGCTTGTGATCTCGAGGGTATCTGCCGTAAATGATGTTGAATCAGCGGATGCTTTATCCTCATACTGTGCGAATAGAGCATAAAATGACATTAGAAAAAATAATAAGAGAAGTTTCATTCAGTTAATCGATATATAGAATAAAGCGTTGTCTCAAAAACCAATAGTCAAAATAAATAAATAGCCGAAAAGCTACAAAGAGTAAATGAAGAACAAATATATTTAATAAGGCTGCCGTTTAGATTGCTGTTAAACAAGTACGGATTTATTTCCCTTTATATGAAATAAACACAAACGGTAAGACCTTAAGTTATTTTTTGTCATGAGGTATTATCGGTAAATAAATGTTAAAAATTTTCATTTGAAAAAAAATATTGATATTTTCACATCCGAAATAATTACTGTAAATCATAAAAAAGGAATAACTTATGGCAGCATCAAAACCAATGACCAAAGGTCAAATTGTCGATCATCTTTCAAAGAAAACCGGTACTACAAAAAAAGTATCAGCACAGTTTTTGGATGAATTAACAACGTTAGTGCACAAGGAAGCAAAAAAATCTTTTGTGCTTCCGGGAATTGGCAAGTTAGTTGTGGTTAATCGTAAAAAGCGAATGGGCAGAAATCCTGCAACCGGTGAGACCATGGTCATTCCGGCTAAAAAGGTTTTAAAATTCAGGATAGCCAAGGCTGCAAAAGATGCGGTTCTCCCCCCAAGATAATTTTTTAAAATCCCCACAATCTTTAACGCCCGTTCTGTTAGGACGGGCTTTTTAATTCAACAAAAAAAACATTCCAAGCGAAAATTTTTTAAAATTATTTTCTTGCTTAATAGATTAAATTTTATTACGTTGATTTTGTCCTGTCGGTAAAATGTTTTAGTTCTTCATTAATAATAACTTTATTTAAAAATCAGGAGGATGTTATATGAAAAAATTATTACTAATAATCTTTTCTGTTTTTTTAGCTGCCTCATTTGGGTATTCTCAAATTCACATAATTGACGATTTTGAAAATGACCTAGGACATTTCAAGAATACCCACCCACGATATTCGGGTTCATCTATTGGATTTAATTATCACTCTTTGGGGGTAGATTCTTCTACTTCATTCCGTGGTGAAGCTTCAATGCACTTTGTGCTTACAGATGACCCGGCAAGTACTGCTGCTTGGGTAATGAGATTTATCTCGGGCACTGCTGCTGCCTTATCGCAAAATGACACGCTTGGTAGTGTTGGCTACATTGGTTATGCACTGAAAGCTATAGGGGGTAGGGACAGCGTTTATTGCTCTATTGCTGTTGATGCACCCGCAACCGCAGAATTAGGAACGAAAAGAGAGATAATACGAGACGGAAATTGGTATTTATATCAATGGAATCTTGCCGATACTTCTGAATGGACTGCCTGGCTTACAGCTTCTGCTAACGGCATAATCGAAGATCCGGTTTCTGTTGACGCACTCACATTATTTGCTCCTGATGCTACACCGGACATCGAAATCTGGATAGATTATTTGGTATGGAATCCGGGCGGAGAAGTTCCTGTAGAGTTAGTTTCATTTGCTTCAACAGTTGACGGAAACAACATCGAATTAAGATGGGTTACTGGAACCGAGACGAATAATGCGGGTTTCGAAATTCAGAGAAAAGCTGAAGGCGGTTCGTTCGAAAAAATCGGATTTGTTGAAGGCAGGGGCACAACAACCGAAATGAATATCTATACCTTTAACGATCAGGTAGATAGAGCAGGTAAATATTCATACCGCCTGAAGCAAATCGATTATGACGGCACTTACGAATTCTCAAAGATAATTGAAGTAGAAGTAATTGCTATTCCGGGTAAATACGCATTAGCTCAAAACTATCCGAATCCATTCAACCCGGCGACTATGATTTCTTACTTCCTGCCCGAAGCGGGTAAGGTTACATTAACAGTTTTCAATATGTTAGGCGAAAAAGTAGCCGACCTGGTTAATGAACTGCAAGAGAGCGGAAGTTATAAAGTTAATTTCGACGCTTCAAATCTCTCAAGCGGAACTTACATCTATACTCTTAATGTAAACGGAAAAGTTTTCTCGAAGAAGATGCAATTGATTAAGTAATTTTGTATAGGCTTTTTGACATAACCTCCGGGGTTCTCGCTAACTTTTACGCGATGTAACCTCGGAGGTTTTTTTTCGCATAACTCTTGTTTGAAACTTAAAAATTTACACGCCTCTTTAATATAAAAAATTTGAGCGATTTAATAATAAAAACCCCCCGCCTTAGCAGGGGGATCTTCGCGTTTGAGGGTGTGTTTTGTCTATGGTGGGTAAACTTTAATTTTTTTATTGCTTCCGATGTAAGATCAAATTACCTGTAAATATTCTGGCAGAATTGAAGCGGCATTCTTAAATCCGTTTTTGCCGAACTTGACCGTAAACGTAGAGCCGACGCCCTTCGTGCTTTCAACCGCTATTGCTGCATCGTTTAACTCTGCATATTTTTTTGAAAGAGCCAATCCCAATCCGTTGCCGTCAAAACGTCTTGAATAACCGGAATCTTCCCGTGTGAATTCTGAGTTCTTTTTCACCTTTCTTTTTTTCTTACAAAATTTCAGCTTCTTTCAGTGCGCGTGTTATTGCAGGCGCAAGTCTGCAAATTTTATGCTTCATTACATAATCCGAAGCGCCTTTTTTTAACGATTCGACTGCAAGCTCTTCGCCTAATTCGCCGGATATCAAAACAAACGGGAGATCGGGCTTTAACTGCTTAGAAATTTGGAGCGCACTAAAACCGTCAAAACCCGGCAAGGAATAATCGCCTAAAATTATGTCGAAGTCATTATTATTTGTCAGCATTAATATAAATTCATCACGGTTTGATACGTGAGATAATTCATAATCCAATTTCTCCGATGAAAGAATTGCTTTGATGTACTCAACGTCGGTCGGATTATCTTCTAAATAAAGAATCTTAATTTTTTTATCCATCGCAACCTTGCTTATTTATTCTTTAATAATAGGCGGCTGATTTATTAACGCCCAAAAAATGCCTAGTTCTTTAAGAGCCGTTACAAACGACTGAAAATCTACCGGCTTAACTACATAAGCGTTTGCATGCAGATTGTAACTTTGTATAATATCGTTCTCTTCGGATGAAGAAGTAAGAACGATTACCGGTATTACTTTAAGCTTTTCGTTGTGCTTAATATTTTGAAGAACTTCCAAGCCGTCAACCTTAGGCATCTTCAGATCTAGAAGAATGACGACTGGGTAATCTTTTGACCTATCGGCAAACTTGCCTCTGAAATAAAGATAGTCCAACAGTTCTTCTCCGTCGTTAACCACAAAGACATCATTTGCTAAATTCACCGTAGCAAGCGCTCTTAGTATAAGCTCTATGTCTTACGGGTCGTCATCGGCTAATAATATTTTACCTAATGGATTCATTTATTTATCCTTTATTTTTGGCAGCGTAAAATAAAATGCTGCGCCTCTGTTTATTTTGCCTTCTGCACGGATTTTACCGCCGTGCCGTGTAATTATTTTTTGAACATTTGCCAAACCGATGCCCGTTCCTTCAAACTGTCTTTCGGAATGCAGGCGTTGGAATACACCGAATAATTTATGCGCATATTTCATGTCGAAGCCTGCGCCGTTATCCTTTATATAAAATGTGTATTCTTTTTCATTTTCTTCTAACAAATCCAGTTCGATTTTTGTATCAGGATTATTCCGTGTAAACTTTATCGAATTAGAAATCAAATTGGTTAATACTGTTTTGAGCAGCAGCGGATCGCCGTATACCGAAGGAAGCGTGCCGACTTTTATTTCTATATTTCTTCCGGCAATATCCTGTTGCATCTCGGACATAACTTCATTTACCACAGCTTCAAGATTTACAGGTATGGACACCATTGGCGTTCTGGTCATTCTGGAGAAAGAGAGTAACTTATCTATTAGACTGCCCATCTTACTAATGGAATTAGAGATAATGTTAAGATACTTTTGGCTTGTTTCGCTTACATTATTATTGAGTTCGCTCATTAGCAATTTTGTATACCCGTCAATATGCCGCAGCGGCGCTCTTAAATCGTGGGAAACAGAATAAGCAAACGATTCGAGTTCTCTATTGGCATGTTCCAATTCTTCCGTACGTGTTTTTACCCTCTCTTCCAATTCTCTATTTAAATCATATAGCCGATCGCGTACGGTTATTAAATCGGTAATATCAACTGCATTTATCCAAATCCCATTAACATTGCCTTCCGCATCGACCGTTGGCTGGAATACAAAATTTAACCATTGAGTTGCAAGCGTTTCGCTTCCTTCCATACGTAATAAAAAGGGAACTTCTTCACCCTGATATTCTCTCCCGGTTGAGTAAACTTTATTTAGTAGAGTAAAAAACCCTTGCGATTTTAATTCCGGGAGAGCATCCTTTATCGGTTTGCCAATTATATTTCTGCCGCCTACCGCACTTTGAAAATATTCGTTTGTATACTCGAAGATAAGATTTGGACCTTTTAAAATTGCTATTGCAGCGGGCGCTTTGTTAAAAAGATCGGCTAATTTTTTTTTCGATGGATCAAATTGACCATTGAAGTTATCAGTATTAGAATGTGAATTATTAGATTCTTTCACTTCTAGTAATTCATTTTGTATATCATCGAATATTTCTTGCATTTCTAATCGGTCAGCTTGTTTTGTTAAACAAATTATTAGTTATCGTATGCAGACATTACTCTTCTTCTTTTCCGCAGTTGAAAATTCTACAAACAGTAACATTGATTTTAATTCTGTATAATTCAGATAATCAACTAACACCAGTTTTCTCTAATAGCAAGGATTCCAAATCGTGTATAAACAAATCGAGGTCAAATGATTTATCGTAATAGTAATTAACACCCAATTTATCATACATCTTCCTTCGATAATCATTTAAGGAATGAGTAAGCAGGATAATTGTGGCTCCGGGATTATTACTTCCGAGATTTCGGAGCATCTCAATAGTATCGGATTGCGAAAAGCTTTCGTCTACAATGATTAAGTCAGGTGAATTATTAATATAAATTGAAGACCCGGAGTTATTTGGTTTTGCGCGTGCTATATCGGAGAGGGGGGTTTTATCCGATATATATTTTTCAAGTGATTTAAAGATCGCGTCCGAGTCTTCAATTATTAAAATTTTCATGTTTCAGTCAGCAAATATTTCTTTTAATTTCTGATGCTAACTTAACACATCGATTTTTTACGGAGTATAGTTTAATTATTGAATTTTATGTAGTATTATCAATGAACGCTTTGTAGTAAATTGGCTACAAAATTATTAGGCGCGGGGTGCATTTCGAGGAGTATGAGGGTCAACCTAAGTTTTGCAGCCATTTACATTTGCTCACTTATCTTTTTTTAAGCTGTGCAATTTTTCAAATATCGTTAACACTTTATCGAACTCCGTTGTTTTATCAAAAAAATAATCGGCGCCTTCATCTTTACATATTTCTCTATATTGCCTGGCAGTGTAGTTGGTAAACATTATTACTACGCACGTCAAATCGTTTAACCTAACATATTTTAAAATATCGATACCGCTTCCGTCGGGTAATTTTATGTCGAGAATGATTATATCCGGTAAATCGTTCTTAAGAATAAAAAGAGTGTCTGAAATTGTTCCTGCTTCGTTGATAACTACTTCGGAGTAATTGGAAGAAAATATTTTATTGAGGCTTGCTCTTATATTTTCCGAGTCATCTACAATTAATACTTTCATTTTCAAAACCGGAGTTGATAAATCGTCAATCATACTGGTGAAGGAAGTTAAGTTCATTCGATTCAATAATAATATCATTTAATTTTGGACAAAAAATAATACTTGTGATAATTCAACGGTGTAGTGCATAATATGATTTTTGTGTAGTATTTTTACTACAAATAAAGCGGGTAGCGGTTGTCGATGAAGTTAGTCAATCAGCTTGTTTGTTATAGCGTAGTGGATGAGTTCGGCATTTGACCTGAGATTTAACTTTTCCAGAATTCTGGAACGATAGGTATTAACGGTACTGATGCCTATGGAAAGTTCACCAGCTATTTCGGATTGAGCTTTGCCGGTTGCGATAAGATGAAACACCTGGAATTCACGGTCAGATAATAATTCATGAATGGGTTTGCTTAAACCGGGATCAAGATCGAATGCAATTTTTTCGGCTAAAGAAGATGAAATATACTTCCCGCCGGAAGCAACTTTTCTGATCGCTTTTACAAGATCATCGGCAGCAGTTTCTTTCTTTATGTAACCTGATGCACCGGCTCTTAATGTTCTCAATGCAAATCTTTCTTCCGGGTGCATGCTGACAATCAAAACACTCAGACGTGGATTTATTTCTTTTATCTCTTTTAATGTATCGAGTCCGTTTTTACCCGGCATATTAATATCCAATGTAAGCACATCGAACCTTTGTGTACGGACAGCATCAATAACCTGCAAGGCATCAGATGCTTCTCCCGATACCTCAAAATCTTTTTCCTCTTTGAGAATTTTCTTAAATCCCTCGCGAATCAGAGGGTGGTCGTCTGCTATAAATATTTTTATCATTTAACCTTATTTAAAATGAAGATAAAAATTATCCTATCATTATTTAACTATTTTAAATTGTAATATCAAATATTTAAACAATGTTTATTTTGCGTAGAAACGCCCTGCCGAATGCCTCTACTGTGTTAATTCAAACATACAAAATTAGGTGGTTGCAAATACCTTCAAAATGAAATATTTTATCCTTGAAATTTGACGTCTTGTTGTTACAATAATTATTTCCTTCAATTAAAAAATATTAATATGAAAAAAACAACGAGTAAAATTCTAATTGTAATACTAATTTCTGCCTGTGCCTATGGGGCATTCAAACTTTTTTTTCAAGAGAATAAACCACTTAAAACATCCGGCGCACTTCAGGCTTTACAATGGTGGACAGCCCAAAGAGCTTATCCTGAAAGCGATATTCCCTCAAAAGATCATTTTAATGCCTTCATGAAAATTAAATCGGAATTTAAAAAAACGAACAATGAAAATATTGAAGGATGGAAACCGATAGGACCTCACAACATCGGAGGCAGAACACTTGCGCTTGCATTCAATCCGCAAAATTCGTCAACAATTTATGCCGGTTCTGCAAGCGGCGGTTTGTGGAGAAGCTATACTGCCGGAGTCGGTGCCGAAGCCTGGGAATACGTTCCAACCGGTTATCCGGCAGCGGCGGTAAGCTCAATTGCATTCGCCCCTAATGATTCGAGTATAATTTATATCGGCACCGGTGAAGTATATGCTTATCAAAATTCAACCGGCGGAATTACTGTACGAACTACACGCGGCAGCTACGGAATAGGCTTATTGAAAACATCGGATGCCGGAATAACTTGGACCAAATGTTTGGATTGGACTGCCGAACAGCAAAGAGGAGTTCAAGTAGTTAGAGTAAATCCTTTAAATCCAAATATAGTTTGGGCTGGCACAACAGAAGGCACTTTCAAAACAACCGATGCAGGAAATTCATGGTCGCTTGTTCATGATGCAATAATGGTTACCGATCTGGGAATCAATCCGGTAGATACCGGTATGGTTTGGATTGCATGCGGCAACTTAAACAGCGAAGGAAAAGGTGTATATCGAACAACAAACGGAGGCGGCAGTTGGACAAAATTAGCGGGTGGTCTGCCGGAAAATTTTGGCGGAAAAATTCAACTTGCCGTACATAAAAATTCACCTAATATAATTTATGCAAGCGTAGGATTCGGTTCAGTATCAAATGCCGGCACACAACTATGCCGCAGCACTGATTACGGAACAACATGGAATACTGTATCTGATCTTGATTATGCAACTTACCAGGGTTGGTTTTCGCACATTATTGGAGTTCATCCAACTGATCCAAGTAAGGTGATTTGCGGCGGTGTGGATGTTTTTAAATCGACATCCGGAGGCTCAAATCTTTTACAAAAATCTTATTGGTATTTATGGTATTTCGGAACTCCGCCTGCCGGAGGTCCCGAAGGTCCGCCAAATTATTCACATGCAGATCATCATGCTATTGTATATCATCCCGAAAATCCGAACATAATATATTTCGGAAATGACGGCGGGGTATTCAGAACACTGGATGGCGGAGAAACTTTCGAGGGCTGCAACGGCGGATATCAATCAACACAATTCTATCCAGGTTTTTCATCATCTTTCAGCGACTCAGATTTTGCTATGGGAGGAATGCAGGATAACTCAACCGCAATTTATGAAGGAGGAACTGAATGGAGAAGAGTTATTGGAGGCGATGGTGCGTGGTCGGCAATAAACCAAACTAACAACAACATCATTTACGGTTCATATCAGTATTTAGGTTTAATGAAATCAACCGACAAAGGAGCGACCTGGAAATCTATTCCACCACCCGGTTCTACATCGAACACAGGATTTATTGCTCCTTATGTTTTAGCCAATTTGAATAATTCAATTATCTATGCGGGAAGGGACAGATTTTATATTTCAACCAATGCGGGAAATTCATGGAGTGCAGGCAATAACAACCTTGCTTTAGACGGCAACCCTTTATTATCCATCGCAGTTTCTCCTATAGATGATGAAATTATCTATGCTTCCACTGCGCCTGTAACTAAGAGAGCTGGTTTGTTTTACTCCGGCAACGGCGGACAAGCCTGGGTAAACATTACAGGTATTTTACCGGATAGATATCCAATGGATATTGCTATCCATCCACAGTATCCAAATACTGCGTACGTTGTTTTTTCCGGGTTCGGCACGCCGCATGTTTATAGAACAACTAACGCAGGAAATTCCTGGGAAAACATTACCGGTGATTTGCCCGATATACCAACAAGCTCTATCGTAATAGATCCATTTCAAACTAATCATATATATGTCGGAAACGATTTGGGCGTTTTCATCTCAACCGATGATGGTATTACCTGGGAAATTTTTAACAACAGATTACCCGATGCAGTAATAGCAATAGATCTAAACATATCGCCGCTGAACAGATCGCTTCGTGTGGCAACGCACGGTAACGGAGTATTTGAGAGAAAATTAATCAGCTCCGTTTCAGCAGTTAAACAGGAAAAACAAACAGCACGAAATTTTTTGTTAGGACAAAATTATCCTAATCCGTTTAATACGAGCACAGTTATTAATTATGAATTATCTCAAAGCGCTAATGTTGAAATAACAGTGTTCGACGAAATAGGAAAAGCTGTTGCGGTGTTAGTTAATGAGTTTAAATTTCCGGGTAAGCATAAAATTACTTTCAGTGCCGACAAGCTGCCGAGCGGAATTTATTACTATCGTCTGCGAGCTGGAAATTATACTGAGACTAAAAAAGCAGTTTTGCTAAAGTAAACAGGCGGGACAGATAAGACCGAGAGTAACATTTTTTTAATAAATCAACTGTAGAGACGTCCCGCCGGGGTGTCTTTTATAAGACATGTCTTTCATTCAGTTTTACTAACTCATGTTAAGCAGAGACTAATAATACCATGAATGTCACGCCTAATTATGCATCCCGAAAACTTTCGGAATTGAAAACAGTAACCCCGAAGGTTTTATGCGTACGGTGTGTTACTAACATGTTTTTCTATAACATTACTTTAACCTTTCTAAAATTTTTCCTTTACAATAAGAATAAATTACCTTAACGTAACAACGTAATTTTTATTGTTAATGAATCCGGGGGCAGCATGACCTGCAAAATACTTCAAAGTTTATTTTTCATAATATTATTATCCGCCATTTCTTTCTCGCAGCAAAAACAATCGGGAGATATGGCTGAAATAAAAGAAGCGATTATCGGCGGAAATAATATTACTACAATATTATATAACTACGGTTCAATATGTAAACCGAATTTTTTCGGCAACATTGCTGATCTGGTCTGGAATGGATTGGGTTATATGTTTGAGTTCGGACCAATCTTAGCAGCCGAAGTTATAAATGACGAAAACGAGACCCTTCACATTATCGACGATTCATTTATCTTACCGACGCAGGGCACATATAGCCCCGATGGAACACAAAAATGGGGCTGGCTTCCGAAAGCCGGCTATGCAAATCCGGATCAAAATAATCTCGCCACAAAAAATAACATGGATTCCTGGCCGCCTCAATGGTCCGGATGGTTGTATGACCCCGAAGACCTTGGAAACATAAGCAAAGAAGAAGCCTTCTATGTAATGGATGATTTCAGCAATGCATCTTATAATTATTATCCGTTTACAGGCGATACAACAAAAAGAGGTTTGGCAATAGAAACAGAAGTAAGAGTATTTCAATTCGATGGTAACCTGAAAGATGCATTAATAGTTAAATATAAATTATCGAATGTAAGCGATAAAAATCTTGATAAAGTTTATTTTGGATTTCATACCGATCCGCATATCGGCGGCGCGGCGGACTACAGTGATGATAGAGTTAGATTTATCGGTGAAAACGGACCCGGAGGAATTCCAGGTTATGATTTTCTTAAAAATGTAATTTATTTATGGGATGAAGATCAAAGAGGAATGGGCGGAGCAAAAACCGGATACTTATCATTCAAATTACTGCAATCACCGGATGATTTGGATATTACCTCTTTCCATACCGATGTGTATACAAACTCACTCCCCAATGTTCCGAAAAATCACGCATTGATGTGGAAGTGGTTGAGCGGAACAATTGATACAACAAATGCACTATATCATCAACCCGGCGATAATATAATAAACTTCGGTACAGGTCCATTCAAACTGTCTGTAGGCGAATCGAAAGAATTAGTGCTTGCAATATTTTTATCCGACGATTACAATGACATGGTGAATGATGCGGCAATTCTTTATTGGAATTACACCTGGGCATTGATGGGTATTCAATCTGCATTAGAAGGCGGTTCGGAAGATTATAAAATTAATTTAACTTCATTTAATGGAGGCACATTCAATAGCATTGTTCCTTTGCAATGGCAGTATACCGGAAGCGCTCCAAACGCGGAATTATATATTGAGATTTCTTCAAACAACGGAAGATCCTGGCGCCCAGTGGATATCGGCATTCCGGTTAATCAATTGTATAATTTAAATACTGAAAATTTTAAAGACGGCGTTAATTATTTATTAAGAATTGTCGCTTACAATCCGTCCGATAGAAAAATAAATTATTTCAGCCGTTCAGCAGAAACGTTTACTATTGACAATCCTATGAATGCACAGCCCGAGCTTCATATCTTTACTAATCTTATTGACACTATAATTACCGATCCCATGATACAAATCTCATGGCTTGCTCAGGATGCCGATAATTTTAATCTGCTTACAAGGCTGGAATTCAGCGTAAACCCCGATCAAGGATTTAATATTATTCACAGCGATAATGCAGCGCCAACCGGCTATCACTCATTCAATTGGGAAACAAAACATCTTCCGAATGGTCAGTATTATTATTTGAGAATAACTTTATCTGACGGAAATTCCGATACCTCGATAACAACAGGACCGTTCAGATTCGATTATTATAATTCATCCTATAAAACTGAGAACATACTTCATCTGATGGGAAGATCGACAGCAGAATTTTATATCCAAATTATTGATAATTCAAAATTAACCGAACACACTTACGAAATAACTTTTAAGAAATCTGATGAAGGTAAAATAATCGATATTATTGATTACTCTATCGGTAAAGCTAAAGTAGAAAACTTTTTACTTACGGCGGGGGTAACAACACCTGAGTTTGATGGAATAAAACTTCTTGTCGATGATAAACAGACAGGAATAGATTATTCAAAATCATCATTTAACCGCAGTGAATTAAACACAACATTTACGCTTACATTTCCTCCAAGTGCCGGGAATCCCAAAGTAGCAATAGATAACGACTGGGCAGTAATATTCAATGACCTCGATACTTCTGATACGGGAAATTATTTGTTTCCAGCAGACACCCTGCCGACAAATCTCGGATCGGTTAGAATTATAACGCCATTTAAAATATTTAATACAACTGAAAATGAACGTGGTGAAGCAATAGTCTTTATTCCAACAGGAACTCCAAATTTATCCAGATGGAAAACCAATCAGAATATTATTCTACGACCGCAGAACCCGACCGGAGCGATTACAACTTATCAACTTGATTTTGATTTTAGCAAAGGTATTCTTCCGCATGCGGGAGATACGCTCAATATAATTACACATAAGGGTATCACCTCAAATGATGTTTATAGGTTTGCTCTTGATTCCATAACCATAATCACCGGAGTAGCAGCCGATAATTACGAATTATCTTATCAATTGTTTCAAAACTACCCTAATCCATTTAATCCAACTACCACAATTAGCTTTAGGATACCCGCTAGCGGTAAAGTGCAGCTTAAAATATTCGATTTGTTAGGAAGAGAAGTATGCACTCTTATCAATGAAAATATGAACCGCGGCGAGCATTCTATAAAATTTAATGCTAACGGATTAGCAAGCGCGGTTTACCTGTACCAATTGAGAATAAATGATTTTATTAGTACAAAGAAATTTATTTTATTGAAATAAGTTATCGCAGTAAAATCATTTTTTTACTTGAGATAAAATCTCCGGCTTTAAGAGTATAAATATATACTCCGCTTGTAAGGCTGTGTGCATTTCCAAAGGATCCTACTGAAAACTCAACTTCATAAGTGCCGGGTGGTTTTGGTTCATTTACTAACGTTTCAATTTCTTTTCCGAGTACATCATATACTTTTATGGTAACGAATTCATTTTCTGGTATTTGGTATTTAATTGTTGTAACCGGATTGAAAGGGTTGGGGTAATTATTATTTAAATAATGTCCTGAAATTATATCTTCTGTTACATTAACATTCACAACTACCCCCTCATGGTTTGTTTTAACAAGAAAAGCATGGGGGTAGTTATTAATTGAAACAGATCCCGATAAAACTATTCCGCTGTCGGGTGTTTCTTTAATAACACTGGCAGTTAAGTCATCAGCATCGGTAAAAGTAATAGACCTTTCCCATAATACATCCCCAGCAGCATCATACTTAGTTAGATTAATATTCTTAGTTTTAGCGGTAATAACCGATGTATTTGCTACGATGAAATTTCCATCTAAAGTTGGTGTTATGAGAGAAGCAACTATATTTAGTCTTTGTTCCGAGATAATCTCACCATTTGAATCTAGTTTAATTAAACTTGTATATTTATCCGCGGGCTGAGTATAGGTATATGTGTATAATAAAAACACATACTCATCAGATTTAATAGGATGAAGATTAGAAACACTGAAGACGCTGTTCTCCGGTCCATATATTTTAGTAAAAATCGTATCTCCATTACTATCGATTTTCAAAACAAAATATTTTGTTCTCTCATCAGAAACAGGTGGAGTAATTGTTTTCCTCCCTAAAATTATATATTGATTATCATTAGTTTTTTCAATTGACCTAAATGTGCTTCCATATTCACCAATTGAGTAATATTTACTATATATACTATCACCATTTGGATCAACCTTTAAGATAAAACCCTGGTTAAAACCCTGGCTATTTATTTTGTTACCGGCTAAAATAAAATTGTCATCATCTTGTATCATAGAGGATACACTTTGGTTAGAATTACCATCGCCAAATTCTTTCCACCACAATGAATCGCCTTGTGGATTTATTTTTGTAAGTACAATTTTTGTTGGGGTCATTCCACGTGGTAAAAGAGTGTTTAGCGGACCTCCAATTATTAAATTATTGTCTTCATCTATTAAAGATACCGAGGCATGCATTGTTTTCTTTGCAGCGCCGTCATCGAAAGTTTTTGTCCAAATTGTATCTCCAAATTTGTCAGCTTTAATTATAAAAATACCCTTTGGAGTATATTCATAAGGTAACGGGATAGAACCGCTGAGTAAATATTCGTTTTCATTATTTATTGATAAAGACAAAATATTACTGTGACCGTATATTTTCTTAAAGGTATTCTCTTGTGCAAAAAAGGATATACTAAAAAGTAAATAAATTAAAACAAAATAAAATTTCATTTTATAAGTCCTCCTTAATCTTTTACTATGCAATTTGAATTGGTGAAGTGAAATTAGTTTCAATTTATTCTGCTTGTGGTTTAAATGTTCGCCAACCGAAAGAATCTCCTCATCTCAACAGCAGCAATTTTTTAGTATCTGTAAAATTACCGGCTTTCAGCTTATACAAATAAATTCCACTAGTTAATCCCTCTGCATTTCCAAAGGATCCTACGGAAAACTGAACTTTATATCTTCCCGACGGTTTTTCTTCGTTGACTAATGTTGCTACTTCTTTTCCGAGGACATCATAAATCTTTAAAGTAACAAATTCGCTTCGCGCAATCTGGTATTCGATAGTAGTAACAGGATTGAAGGGATTGGGATAGTTTTGTTTCAGAGAAAACTCCTGCGGAATTTGGTATTCATCTTCCTCAACAGAAACAGCAATTTCCGAAGTTTTATATAAGTAAAATGAGTCTGTTTGTGATTCTTCAGTTACGCAGGCATAAAGATATCCTTCACTATCGAATTTTAAAACTCTTACTGAACGACGATCACTATATAATCCATCATCCAATTCTTCCCAGCTAATTCCATCATCTCTTGAACGATATAAGGTGAAAGGAGTGCCCACAAAAATTTCATCATACTTGCCTATTTCCATTGAATAGATGACTTGATCCTCATTATTAATTCGGATGACCTGCCATGTAATTCCTTTGTTACTTGACTTATATAGATTTATCCAATGCCGACCAGCAAAAACATCGCCCTTACTATTGCTATTTATACACGTTACATCCGATATATACGTATCACTATAACTAAGGTCCATACGAATCCAATTTTCACCATTGTCTGATGATAGATAAATGCAGTCATGAGGGGCACAGCCTACCCACACATCCTGAGTATTTTGGTCAATTGAAATGGCTGTTACAGGGGTATTTGTATATAATACGGGTGTGGGTTCAATTGTTCCATGCGGTGCTCTAAAGACAGCGTTGGAGACTCCTACAAACATATTCCCTTTTTCATTAAAGGTTAATGCCCTGTGACCCGCTCCAATTTTTATCCAGGTTTTCCCGCC
The DNA here is from genome assembly GCA_020061465.1 of Ignavibacteriales bacterium. Classification (GTDB taxonomy): domain Bacteria; phylum Bacteroidota; class Ignavibacteria; order Ignavibacteriales; family Ignavibacteriaceae; genus JAGUYG01. The sequence continues at coordinate 51,751 of JAGUYG010000024.1, read as the reverse complement.
GTCTGAAGATCGGTATATTCCAGTTTTTCCGGTAAAAGCTGTAACATAAATATTATCAAGGCTGTCTATATAAATGGAAGAATAACCCGGACTGTAAGTCGAACTAGAACCATACTTTATTGTATCTATTCTTTCCCAATTACCACCGTCGTTTGTAAATCGGTAGATGCTGCCATAATAACTTTTAGCCGAGGTAACGTAAATGTTCCCTTTTGAATCAAATGCTAAATCTGAAGGATACCCATAGATTGGTCCGCTGATTTGCTGCCAGTATTTTGTTTGACTGTTTGCGGATATCATAACTATTAACATAAGCAATAGTATTTTGTAAAAACATTTCATTTTAGCCTCCAATGTAATAATTAAACATTCCCGGTTATAATCATTGAACTTCCACTCATAAATTGCTATTGCAGTTAAACCTTTTTGAGCCTTATACAAGTAAACTTGATAAATTCATGTAATTAAGAACTTCTTTTATCCCTATTAAATCCTGTTAATGGTTACACATAATAATTAGGTTTGCATTTGAGATGATTGAATTTAGGGGTATAAAATTTATTTTTCATCGTCTTCCTCCTGTGACTGATATAAACTTAAAAATTAATCATACCTTTATCAACTTATTTTGAAAACCCTCTATACGATATAAATAAAAAATTTTATTATCGCAGTAAAACCATCTTTTTACTTTCCATAAAACCGCCTGCTCTTCCATTGGATCCTACGGATAGTGTGTAAAAGTAAACTCCGCTTGAAAGGTTTTGTGCATTTCCAAAGGATCCTACGGAAAACTCAACTTCATAAGTGCCGGGGGATTTTGGTTCATTTACGAGAGTTGTTATTTCTCTTCCCAAAATATCAAAAACAATTAAACTTATTTGTAAAGACGGGGCATGCCCCGTTTCTACAGCCGGTATGCTAAATCTAATTTTAGTTGTTGGGTTAAACGGATTGGGATAGTTCTGCTCTAAAACAAATCCGTATTGTGAAATTGGAATGCCTTCAGCCTTAACGGATGTAATCGAATATAGATCAAAAATGCTGCAGTAAATATCGTAACCCTTTTGCGGAATGCGGTTGTCAGCCCACGCAAACATTACCGATTCACCGCTTACTGCCGCACTGCCGTTAATTTTATTGCCTTCTGAACCGGTATGGATTACAAATTTTTCCGATATCGGCAATCCGCTGTTTGAAAACGCTTGCGCAATAATCTTATTGCCGGTCTTGTATATAACGATAAAGATGTTATCTGAAAGCCGGTTGATATTAAATTCTTGAGCATGCTCAGCAAGTAAAATATTTGTCGAGATTGTATCACCGTTGGTGGCGATAATGAGTCCTCTATAATTATACTGAGCATCATACGAATAAATTAAAAATTTTCCATGACCTATATACTCTGCATTATAGGAAAGAGTAATTGTTTCTGAAAGCGGTTCAAGCTCAGTTGAATACAACCGTACATAATTACGCCACCTTACCCAGAAAGAATTTTCGTCTTCGCGAAATATTTTCATAAGAAAACTGCTCGTGTTATCGGCAATTAAATCTTCCTTTACTTTGGAGCCATCCAGGTTGTACTTCGTCAATCCTAATGTCTTATTATTGAAGTGGTAAACGATAAAGCTGCTGTCCGATATCTTTAACGAATGAATCTCAACGGGACTTGCGAGATTATTCGAGGCTACAGTTTCAGTTTTTACCGGCATCCAGTTTTGATCGTATATTGTAAAACCTATCGCACGTTCGGTATCGGAATAATATTTTTCCCAGAGATTTACTTTTTTATAATCTGCCATGAACTCACAAGTTTTTCCTTCAAGGCGCAGCTTATCTAATATGATGTTACCATGGATATCAATAACGCTGCCCGCATAACCGATTTCATCTTGATAACCTACAAAAAAATTAGCTTCATCAATTGCTTTGATTACCGGCGCAGTATCGTTGCTGCCGATTGAGTCGTCGTTAATTTTTGTAATATGAACGTTATCAAAGTAATTTGTCTGATCTAAATAAACATCACCGCTTTTGGGGGAAGCGAAAAAGAAATTATTTCCGGATGAATTGAAGAAATGCCTGCCTGCGTTTAACATTTGTGTGGAATCTGTTACGGGAGGTAAGGTTAACGCACCCGAAGAATCAAAACTGAATAGTGAATTTAATACATATTGATTACCCAAGTGTGCGGTAGTTGTTTCAATTAAAATTGAGCAGCCGCCGTTTTGCATCGGTGTGAATGCAAAATTCCTTATATAAGTAAAAACATTAACATCACTTATCTCTTTTACCGGAATAGGTGCGGAACTGATTTCATTTATACGATTACCATGTGCATCGTATTGAACATAATTTAGAGTCAGGGAATCATCATCAATCCAAAATATTTGATAAATCGAGTCCTTCAATGATGTGGTTTTGATCTTAGGAGTCTCAAAACCGCCGAAATACCATTCTCTATCCGGATAAATTATAATCGGAATATTTTCGGCGATTAAAGAGTCTTCATTATTAAAAAAAGAAGCGTATAGACCCGGAGAGAGAGAATCAAAAGTATAAGCATTAAACCAAACAAATACATACTCACCATTAGGCAATCCGGCTAAGGAAACATGAGAAGCGGTTTGAGGAAGATATTCTTTATCATAATGGTAAAAAATAGCATTACCATCTTTATTGAATTTTGAAAAGTAAACCGGACCTCCATTCTTGAAGACAAAGATGAAGGAATCTTCTAACATTAAAATGTCATATCCTAATCCAAGCCAGCCTGTGCCGCACCATGGGATAATTCCCTCTGCGATATGAAAATAATTTAATGTATCGAAGTTGTTATCATACGTCTTTCCGTAGATAGAATAAAAACCAAGGTCCATAAACGAGGAGTAGCTATAATTTTCTTCCAATGCAAGAACGGAACCATCCCCGAAAAATTGAATTTCAAAATTTGAAAGAACGGGAAAATTCTTTCCGATTGCATTTCCGTTTTTATCGAACTTCTGTGCGTAATAATTTCTTCCGCCGTTTCTATAATCTTCCCATGCGGCAAGAAAATTTTCCGTTCCGTTATTAAAAATTTTAGGATTGCTTTGTATGAAAGTAGCGGGCTGATTCTCTATACTTATAGAAAAATCGCTTATTCGAGGAGCCGGTGTTTGTGCATTAACTGTGAGAATACCGAGGAATAAAAAATATTTTACGAATTTTATCATCTCTACCCCCGTTCGAAATTAAATCAATTACTGAGTTTAATTGAATTCTGAATGCAACTAAAGAAATTTAAAGGACAAAATCAAAACATTAATTTATAAGAGAGAAATATCTTAAAACCTCTTTCATTACTTCTATTCGCATTTGTTTTGTAAGAATTGTTTCAAAAGGAAATCCGAAAACGATCACATTATAATCTCCTTTGTAACCTGCAGCAGCGCTAAAATTATTTTCATTGTACCGCAAAATTGTTTCCGATCCGTTTATGGGTTGAATAGCGTCTGGAGCTTCTACTGCATACATCTCTTCGTTCAATTCCGTATTGAATGTAAACGAGCTTCCCTTCTCACCAAAATTGTTTGAATTGAAAAATACTTTACCTGTAACGGCTGCGTGATTCGTTCCCCAATTAATTTTAAGAACATCTTGTGCGAACTTGATATTTGTACTATCTCCTTTATCCGTTTTAAACAAATCTGTTGCAACGTATGCACCGGAAACAAAAAGGTTACCGCCCGCTTCAAAATATTTTCGAATTTCATCTTGAAGACTTAATGAAAAAGCTTGAAAGCACTTTCCGTTTATCGAATCGGCATAAGGTTTTTGCCAGCTTGTTTCTTTTTCCTCGCCTAAAATTAAATCTACAAATTTATAATCAGTTAAATTTATCATTCGATCTTCTACCGCTTCATCGCTCGTAGAAACAAACGAGAAGCCGTTCTCTTTTAAAGCCAATCCGTGTATGAACGGAAAATCGAAAGTATTGCCTGCAATAATTTGCGTTTCAAAATTTGCACTGCTTGCACCATGACCGGGAGAATCATTCGTTCTGAATTGTGAGAATGAATTGAAATCTCTTTGAATGCCGGTAAAGCCAAGGTCATATTTATCGGGTACACCGGCATCGATGATATTTAAGAATCCTGAAAAAGCTCCGGCATCAATACTTTCCGGACCCGATACTCTATCGAAGCCGTTGATTATCAAAGCAAGTTTGTTTTTATCTTTTCCCTTACAAACAGAAAGAATCTCCGACGGAAAACTTTCTCCTCCATCATTAACTGCGGTTATCTTAAAGCTGTAAATAATGTCTTCTTTTATATTTTGAATGATAGCTTCGGGTTCTTCAACAACAAAGCCATTATCAAATCCGCCTTCTTCAATTCTTGTGTAGACGATATATCTATCAGGTTTTGCACTCGGTTCAAGCGGATCTTCGGAAGGTTTCCATCTTAAAACTACTTCACCTTTCTCATTTAGCACTGCAGAGAAGTGAGTTACCGGTAAAGGCTGCACAACATAATCGAAGTTATATTGAACAGATAAAAATCTAAGCATTGATTTATATATTGCTCTTGCCGCATCAAATTTAAATCGGGGATCGAGAACGAATTTCATATCAAGAAAATTTTGATGCGATAATAATTCAAGAAGAACCGAGGGAAAATTAGGTCTTACTGCTTCGCTGTAATCAGCATTGCGAAGGTCTCTGCGGTTCCAGGCAATATCATACTTTGCACGGAGATCTTCGACTAATTGAGTTTGCATCAAATCGGCTAAATCTCTGTTAGCTAAACGTGATGTGCTGTCCGGAAATTTATCAGAACCGTTAAAATCTTCAATGCTGTAAATTGACAAAGTTCCCACTGTCGTATCGTTCCGTGTAATACCCGCATCAGTATGAAATGCAAGCGAAAGATCAATCGGTATTCCAAGCCCTTTTGTATCACGATCTTTGTTTGGACCGAAAGGAGTGCCATAAAGATAATTTCCGTACTCGGCGCGGCACTGATAATCGTCTCTGTAATCATTTTGATTTTTATTCAAGCTGTAAATTAGAGTATCGGGCATACCTGCAAATTGAAGCCAGTAACGGGCGCCTTCTAAATACTTTGCCCTTCCGCTTGTTGAGCTGTCACGTTCAATCACACCCATGCCGCCGCCAAATCTTACTGCATCGGCAGTAACAATTTTTTCTGTCTGGGTGCTGTGATTGCTTAGTACAACTTTTCCTTTATCGTCATTTTTCCCTTTATTGAATTTGAACTTACCTAAGTAAATCCACGTGCCTCCGCCAATCTGCTGATTTACTTTGAACCGCGTAATACCGCCGGAATGATGAACGGAATAATCTGCGTCGGTAACATTATTTTCATCAGACGAATAAGACACGTAAACAGCGTAATAACCTTCAGCCGGAATATCGGGAATCCAAACAGCTTCTGCAGTTTTGACCGAATCGGATGTTATGAATCTATATGTACCCTGCTCAAAGGGATTTAAATTATTTGCGTAAGGAGGAGTGCCGAGAGCAAATCCTTTTCCACTGACTTGCTGCCATGATAAATTCTTTTTATATGTTTTTTCTGAATAAGAATTTTGTTTAATATCGCCGTGCGAATCGTTATCAACAATAACTTCGTTTATTTGTGTATCGCGTTCTCTTGGAACAAAAACATTAGCACCGGCATTTTCAAGCATCGGAATTAGATAAGGAATTGTAAAAGACATAGGAATAAGGTCTTCCACAGTTTGAAACAATCTCGGTCGCTGCCATTCCCATCTGCCTTCGGTGTTATTGTAATACCAGCCGTGGCTGTGCCACAGCAAAATATTTCGTTCATATAAGCCCTTGTTAATTTCGAATGGTTTACTAATGTTTCTTACTACCGGCAGTGGTCTTTCTTTAACCTTTGGAATCCTTGAGTAATCGTACTTCGAAGTATCTTTTCTGTAATAATTCGGAATGAGCTGTTCAATAGGCTGATTAAGAGAGTAAATAGCAATCTTATATTCGCCGAAATCTTCCTTAAAATAACTTTCAATTACCGAATAAACATTCCGAACATTATCTTCTCTGAAAGGTATATATGAAAATTCTTTCGTCAAGTAGATATCCAGCTTAAGCATATCGGTATCGATTATAATAGTATCAATCAAAGTTCCGCGCGGCATCGGGATTGAAAGCTCTTTGTTTTTTACCGAAGTAATAAATTGTTCCGCTTTATCAAAAACCGTTACAGCTTCCTTTGGAGTTTCCTTTTCTTTTACTACTTCTTTTGCAGCACAGCCGGAAAGAATAAGGAATAATATGATGGCGAGAGAAATTAGGTTTAAATGAGATTTCATTTCAGCATTCCGGGATTTAATTCTAAATATTATTGGTAAAAATTATAAAAGGTTTGGTATAAAAAAAATTATTTAGCCTGGATAATCTTTACTTCTTTCAGCCTCTCTTTTTGCACAGCATATTTTCAATAATTAACCTAATTTTGATAGTAGTTTCAGAGCAAGTAAATCACCTTACGCAGCTAAACCTTCGAGGTCACTGACTAAGACCTCGAAGGTTACAAAATTGCGTTTTTGCGTAACGTGAATAAGTAAGTGATAAATTCATCCTTTTTAATAATGGCTTAATATAAAGCTGCGAGTATTCAATGGATGAGAAATTAATTACAACAAAGGTTTTCATTCTTACTGGCGAATGGCAGGACATCCGCAGCAGGAATGTTTTACGCTTTATAGGAAAATCCAATGAACTTGGTCCGGTGGAAATCATCATAAACAATTCGAAACCTGTTTTTTTTGTTGAAAGAAAAACTCCCGAATTAAAATTATCGGTAAATTACAAACGAAAGAGCGTTAAGCTTTCTTCCTTTTCACGCGACAAAGTAGATGCTTTATATTTTAATTCCCAAAGAGACTTGCTGACGGCAGTGTCCGAACTTTCCGCACAAAATATTCCCACATTTGAATCTGATGTTGATCCTGTACGCAGATATTTAATGGAAAGGTTTATAAATGCACAGATACAGATTACCGGTTCGGCAATTAAGCGAGACAGGTTATTAAGCTTCACAAATCCGAAAATTGAACCGTGTGAAATAACACCTGAACTTACAGTTGCCTCGATAGATATTGAAACCGGTTCAAAGAATGATTTGCTTTATTCAATCGGTGTACATGTAACCGGTGCTAAGGAAGTTAAACATGTTTTTATGTTAGGAGAACCTCTGCGTAAACCGCTGAAGGAAATTTCTTTTCTCCCAAATGAAGAAGAGCTTCTTAAAAATTTTTTAGATTGGTTTAGGGAGATCGATCCCGATGTAATCATAGGCTGGCATGTAATAGGATTTGATTTGATGTTTCTTGAAAGAAAATGTACCGAGCTATTCATGCCTTTCGGCATTTCAAGAGGCGGCGGAAGAATTACTCTAAAGAGCAGAAAAGCCGGAGGATATTTTGCATCCATACCCGGGCGTATTGTCATAGACGGTCCACCTTCATTAAGAGCATCATTCTTCACTTTTGAAGATTTTAAGCTCGAAACAGTGGCACAGGAATTATTGGGAATGGGAAAGAGCATTACTCCCGATCAAAATAAAATACAAGAGATTGAACGACTGTTCGTTGAAGACAAAGTAAAACTGGCTGAATATAATTTGAACGATGCAATGCTTGTAACCGATATTTTCCGGAGAGCAGGATTAATAGAATTATACATTCGTCGTGCACAGCTTTCGGGACTGCTGATGGACCAATTAGGTATGATGACGGCGGCTTTCGATCATTTCTTTTTACCCAAGCTTCACCGCGCAGGTTTTGTAGCTCCGAATGTGAGAGACTTGCAGGAGTTGGACCATGCCGCCGGCGGTTATGTGCTGGAGCCCAAACCTGGAATTTATGACGACGTGATTGTAATGGACTTCAAAAGTTTGTACCCATCTATCATTCAAACTTTTAAGATAGATCCGCTTTCGAGATTACTGTCGAATATCAATCCGGTTGTTACTCCAAAAGGATATCGTTTTTCTTCTACCAAAAACTTCTTACCTAAATTTATTACATGGCTTAGTGAACAAAGAACACATGCAAAAGAAAAAGGGGATAGGCAATTAGCACAGGCAATTAAAATTTTAATGAACAGCTTTTACGGTGTTATGGGGTCTTATGGCTGCCGCTTTTATCACCCCGATCTTCCTTCTGCAATTACATCTACAGGACAATGGCTGTTGATCGGAAGTAAAGATTATCTTGAAGCGAAAGGATACGAAACTGTTTACGGCGATACGGATTCTTTGTTCGTAAGGCTTAAAGAAGGTGAGGGGGATAATGCTGTGCAAATCGGAAAAAATCTTGTTGAAGAATTGAATGTTTATTGGTTCAAAAAGCTCAGGGAAGATTACAACGCTGAATCGCACCTGGAAATTGAATTTGAAAAACATTATAAAAAATTCATCATTACGCCTGCACGCGGTGCTGAAGTGGGCGCTAAAAAAAGATATGCCGGACTTCTGATCGAGAATGGTTCTGAAAGAATAGAATTTGTCGGAATGGAATTCGTAAGATCGGATTGGACCCGACTTGCAAAAGAATTTCAGGTAGAGCTTTATGAAAGGATATTTAAGAATTTGGAAGTCGAAGAATGGATTAGAAGCATTGTTAAAAAAGTTTATGCGGGGGATTACGATAACAAGCTTGTTTACAGGAAAAGGCTGAGGAAGGAAGTAGATCAATACACTAAGAATATTCCGCAGCACGTAAAAGCAGCAAAGATGTTAAATAAAGCCGAAGGTGTGGTTTACTACGTAATTACGGAGCGCGGACCAATACCGATAGAATTGAAACACAACGATATCGACTATGAGCATTACATTGAAAAGCAAATTAAACCAATAGCCGATTCTGTGTTAACATTATTGGGCAAATCGTTCGATTCAATTGCGAAGCCCGGGCAGCTAAGTTTTTTTGATATGTAAAGTGATTTTTAAAAATCTTTAAGCTAATTTAATATAAACAACAAGAAGTATGTTTACCGATGAATAAAGAATTAAAAAAGCGATTGAAAACTTTCTTTAGAAACAAACCCGTTTTACGCGCTTATATATTTGGCTCAGAGGCAAGGAGCGAATCTAACAAAAGTAGTGACGTTGATATCTTAGTCGAATTAGATTATTCAAAACCGATTGGTTTAGAATTTGTTAAAATGCAGCTTGAGCTTGAAGAATTATTAAGTAAAAAGGTCGATCTGCTGTCAAGCAAAGGAATATCAAAATATATCCAACCATTTATAGAAAAGGATAAAATTTTAATCTATGAAAAGTAAGATTGGGGATAAGGCAAGGCTTCAACATATCTCTGATGCCATCGAAGAAATTGAAAAATACATCACTAATATTTCTTATGAGAATTTTGAATCCAACTCAATGATGCAATTTGCTGCCGTAAAGCAGTTAGAAATTATAGGCGAAGCAGCAAATCACATTTCTCCAGCTTTTAAGAAGTTATATAAAGAAATCCAGTGGCGGGAAATAGTTGGCTTAAGGAATTTATTAATTCATGAATACTTTGGAATTGACACTAAAGTAGTCTGGGATATTTTGGGGGGTGATATTCCTAAACTAAAAATCCAAATAGAAATCATTCTAAAACAGATATAGTTGAGTCTTGTAATAAGAAATCAAGCTTATAGTTATTTCTCATATTTTAATATTAAGTGTCCGAATTTATGAATTCATCCCAACTAAGCCCGGTAGACTATATTTTCACCGGAGCGGCTTCACAGCCTATTACATTTGCATTCTTTTATTCACACCGATTTGACCATAAAAAGTTGATCGAAAGTTTGAATGAAGCTTTGGTTTATTTCCCGATACTAAAAAGCAAGTTGAAAAAAATTTCTGAATACGATTATGAATATCATATTTCTGAAGATGGATTAACAATCGATATTATCGATTCGGAAGTGAATTTTGAAAAGAATGCACGAATTGAAGATTTTATAACACCGGTTAATTCTTTAACAGATGAACCGCTGACAAAAATTAAATTGACACAAGCTCCGAACGGATCAGTTCTCGCAGTAAGTATTTCACATGCATTGGTTGACGGTTTTAGTTATTTCCATTTCCTTACTTCATGGGCACGAATTTACAGAGGAGAAAATTTTATTAAGCCGCATATTTCCCGCGATATTGTTTCATCATATTTAAATAACGGTGACGACGTTATAACCAAAGAAAAAGTATATTCGGATTGCGGACTCTTTTACGGAGCAGAACGAGGCGGTGTTCAAACGAAAAAATTAATTACTGAACGAATTTTTATTCCCGATGAAATCATAAAAGCCGGCATTGATGCGGCAAATAAAAAACACAACGTAACCTTTTCTGAAAACGATTGGATTACGGCAATGCTGTGGAAAAAATATGTTCCTCATTGGAATAGAAGCGAGGATAATCCCCAAACGTATGTTACCTGCCCTTTTGATTTTCGAAGAGTGCTGGCAGGCTTCCCTAAAAATTATTTTGGATGCGCGTTAAGCTTTGCTTCTGCTTCAATCGAATTTAATGAACTATCAGAAACTTCTATAGAAGATTTAGCTTTGCTGATAAAAGAATCCATCAACAAGATTAAAGGCGATTATATAAGAAATTCATTAACTACCCTTGAGAATCTGCGAAAGCAAAAAGGATTAAGTGTTATGGAGCAGTTGCATCTGCGTCATCCCGAAAGCGGAATGATAATTACAAACCTTACCCGTATGCCTTTAAGAGATGTTAATTTCGGTTTCGGCAGACCGGAAAAATTCATTGCCTATGCGGAAGTATCGAGAAGTGCTGCAATTTTACCAGCCGAAGGAGGTGGGGAAGTTTTTGTTTGTTATAAACCGGAATGAATAATGAAATGAATTTCTCAGGAATAAAAAGTTATCACCAGCCATATAGCTACAAAAATATTAGGGGAGCGATATGTATAATCGTTCCTATTGCAAATATTAATATCAATAGTTTTTCAATAACGCTTTTGTTATTAAAAAAAACTAACTGCTCAACAAACCTCGTCAACCAGAAGATTGAGATTACAATCAATATGTAATTACCGAAATTTGTATAAAGCAATTCGTTAGTAAAGAAGAAACATATTGCTGCAAAGAATAAAAAAACATACATCAGCTTCAAATTCAAAACTTGCATTATGGCTTTGTTGTGAAACATGAGTTTGTTTAAGTTTTTTTTCCAATCAAATAATTTCCAGAAGAAAGCGTGGAAGATCAAAAATAACAGATTAAATATTCCGCAGAAAAATATTAATGTTTCCATGAAAAAATTTTGATCATACTATTATTGACTTTGTGTTATTTAATCCTTCTGAATTTTTTCATTATACAATTATTAGTAATTCCTTTTTCCCCTTTGACAGATTGAGCTTGAGCGACACTTAATTTCTCAAAAAGTTCAAGCCTCGCCTTGAGCCGTTCATAATGATTAATACTCATTACGACTAAATCCCCTTCACCATTTGTTGTAAGATAAACGGGTTTGTTTTCTTTATGGCATACAGCTCAATTTCTCTTGTCTTGTTTCTCAAAGCGGATATAGATTTAATTATTGGCATTTTTTACTCCATATTTTTAAGTGCACATTAATACCTAATTAAGATAAAATAAAGTACAAATATGTTCCTCATTACTGCAAATATTCTTTAAAAATTGTCTGCTTGATATTCATCCATTCTGGCTTCAAAATACTATAATAAATTGTGTCGCGTCTACTTCCATCCGGCATAAGTGTATGACTGCGCAAAACCCCCTCTTCAACGGCTCCTATTTTCTCTAATGCTTTTCGTGACTGCATATTAAGTACATCCGTTTTAAATTCAACACGTTCGAAACCAAGCTTTTCAAATGCATTCTGAATTAAGAGAAATTTACACGCTTTGTTTAGTCCCATCCCTTGAAAATCCTTGCCGAGCCACGTCCAGCCGATTTCCAACCGCTTATCTTTTTCGGAAACATTTCCGTAACTCGTGCATCCTGCGATACGATTTACACGCTTATCTATTATTGTGTATGGATAACGAGAATCTTTCTCGCGTTCTTTAATTGAATCTTCCACATATTTCATTAAATCTTCTTTTGATTCAATTCTGTTTGTAGTTCTTAACCAAATATTTTTATCAAAAGCAATTTGAAGAAATGAATAGTAATCATTTATTTCAAGTGGTCGAAGTAATGCTATATGATTTTCAAGAAGTAATAATAAATCAATCATTCATCTGTCCTATCATTAATAAAAATATTTGTAAACAAATATAATAACTTACTTTACGCATTATCCTTCAAGGCACTATACTAAAATTTAGCAAAATGATTTTCAAAGCTATCAGGAAGGCTTAAAACCATTTAGCTTTCCACCATAGATTTCTGTGGGAAAAATCATTTATATATGTTTTTTAAGATTCTGCGTGAGGTGAGTTAAATACAGAATAACTGACTAAATTTCTACTTAAAAGAAACGCACTAATCGTTAAAAATAATACAAATACTTAATCTTAAATACACCTGCTCTATCTGTAACATGCATTCTGTTATGAATTATATTTCCCACACCATCAAATTCATCGCTTCTGTCTCTAAACTCGTTTAGTGCAAAATAAATCCAGCTCTTAGGTGAGAAGTTGTACGAAAAAAGTAATCCCAAAATTATTTGTTCCATTCTATCGGTAGATTTAACGAATACATCATCAACATAAAGCCGGACGTTTAAATTGTTTACGGGAGTTAGGGAAAAGAATGGTCTGGCATTATAAGTAATATCTTCAATACCACCTTCGGGCTTTCCTTCCAGCCAGATATTAAGAGAGGTGCCTAACGAAAGGATATCGAGCGCATTCCAGGAAACGTACGAGCCCATCCATGAATAGTATGCAAGATAATCGCGGTAAAAGTTATAAGTTTTCGAGTAACCGCTCCATAGATTCCCTCTCCATTTCGGAGAGATATGATACCATGAACTCAAGGAGATTTCGTACGAAGTAAATTTTTTATCTGCATCTTTTGAGTTGCCCGCGAAAAAATTAATTTCATATCCCCAATTATCGCGTAACTGCATATTGAAACCAATCACCGCCCCATGATCAGTATATGAATCTACTTTTTCGTGATAAAGCGAAGCCCCGCCGTATATAATTATCGATCTGATATACCCATCTTCAAAGTACCATCTCGGACCTGAAATACCCACAAAACTAACTGTCCCTCTCCAAGGCACAAAACCCACCTGGTTAACATCAAACTGTTCTCCCACATATCTAAAGCGAGCAAGGTTAAGCCACTTTTCACCGAACATTAAAAATCCGGCAGAGGCGGCATAATCTCCTTCACTGTTCTTGAACGATCGGGCAAGCTGATAGGATAGCTGCCAATTTGATTCTCTAAACGCTCCGTCAATATCGAGCACCCCGTAATTGTTATCTTTTGTATGTTTTCCTACAAATAACAAACCTATAGAGGAGTTACCCATGATCTGTTTTTTAATTCGTGCTGAACCAAAGTATGCACGAGACTCAATCTGTTCTTCATTATTCAACAAGTATTTTTTTTCACCGGTCATGGCTAAAAAACCGCCGTATTCAAATTCGCCGATTCTACCGAAAGCTTTCGTCCCAAATATCAAAGGTACCTCCGAACCGTCGGGTAATTTTTTCCCGATTCTTCTTGAATAAAACAATTCCATAGGGCTGTAAAAACCAGATCCGCTTTCTTTACCCGAAGGCATAAAGATTTCGTTGCCTTCGGTAAAGAAGGGACGGCGCTCACTAAAGTATGATTCATATCTTGAAATGTTAAAATCATAAGGGTCTGCTTCAATCTGCGCAAAATCCGGGTTTGCAGTTAATTGATAAGTCAGTTTAGGTGATGGGTTGTAAAAAATATCTATGCCGGCTTGCGGTTCAATTTTGTATTTCCCGCTGCTTAGATATTCGGCTTTAGTTAATCCAACAGGATAAATTTCTAAATTCAATCCTTTTACAGAAGGCTGAAAATCCTCAAACAATAGTTTTCCGAATTTTGAAATACGTTGTCCTTCGTTTTCTTCGTAGCTGCACCAGTAAATATCTTCATTTAATGCAGGTATCCATCTGTCAAAATCAAGCCCCCACTCTGTAAGATGTTCATCGTACTGAATTGAACGATAAGGGATTTTCATTTCTACCACATAACCCCAGTCATAAATTTCAGAAGAAGCGAACCAGACGCCGTCCCAATTGTAATCCCTATTGCGTGCGTCATCAAGCAAACGTGCATCACTTGTAATACCGGAAGCTGAAACTGCAAATTTGTAAGCGGTTCGTTTGTCGCCAAAAGTATCCAGCATAAGTGAAACAAAATCACCTCCGGAATCATCGTGCTTTCCGGTAATTTTTTGGATATTCTTATAATCATCGTAAGAAACGATAAGACAATAAAGCGCTTCATCTGTTGTAAGAAGTTTTGCAACAGTCCTGCGCGTCGGCTCCTTCCCGTAATAAGGCTGATGCTGTGTAAAATCCGAAACCGAATCGGCTGTATCCCAAACAGGGTCTATTCTTCCGTCTATTTCAATTTCGTGGTTTACTTTTTTGAGATGCATCATTTTGTTTCCATTTTTTGAAGCAGATAATAGGAGTGTTGTAAATAAGAAGGTTGATAAAAGTAGTAATGCTTTCATGGCTTATCTTCTATTGTTTATTTAATCTTAAGACGACTGTGATACTGCATTTGTTACTCAGAACTACTAAAAATCTTCAGAACGCACGACAGACTTAAATAATTACAAATTGTAAAACCATCAATTTTATTTGTAGGATAAATAACAGGGGATAAATGGCTTATAATCTTGCTCAGAGCCGGATCTATTAATTGAAAAATTAGAATAAACGATCCCGCCCTGAGAATGCTTTTCACTACTCAGCAATAATCAATTATAATCTAAGTGTGGATTGAAATTCAGTTTAATGCAGTCCTATTTTTATCAATCCAATCCGAAGGATCGTTCCGATAACCCCAGGCAACTAACAACCACTGAAATAATCCGACAAAGGCAATTGCATCCACCGATGGCGGCGGATCGCCTAACATGTTCATGATATAAATCAGAGCTAAGAATATTATTAAACCCCAGAAGCCAAATTCCCCTTTTTTGTTGTTCGCTTTTGTTGTTTTGAAATAAATTAAAAATCCGATAACAAATATTGCTCCCTCAATTATCACAGTAAAAAGGATTGAATCCCAAAGACCTAGCCCGACTTTAAATTCTCCCCATGGAAGCAGCGGCAGATCCGGTTTATGAGTTATAAAATCGAGCACCCAATGGCTTAACACCAGTGCCCCTAAAAGAACTGAGACTTTTAAGTTTCTTTTAAGAAGATAATAGATTCCTCCGAAAAGAATCGACCAAAACAAAACTCCCAAAAGACTGTGAGAAAACGGATAATAAATAAATTCTAAAGGCGTAAAGGCAGTGCTGCCGGGTGATATTTTCACATTCTCAACTCCAAGAAGAAGAAAAATGGGCCAGAGCAAATCAATAAATTGAGCGGCAATGAAAAATGTGCCAAGCGAAGGTTTTCGGAACGATCCTTCGGAATTGTCAATTTTTTTTGCTGCGAATGCCGCACCAAAATGTCCGATGAACATAATGCCAACCTTTCAAATTATTAGTAGTCATTTTGATTTTAAGGAATTGGACAAGATGAGTCCATTTGAATTTTATAATTTCGTAATAACAATAATCTTACTGCCAAATTTAAAATATAATTTAACTCTTGTACGAGTCCTGGATAATTTCATCCGTTTGAACTTATCATTTCATCAGCCATCAAGTTTCAGCGGTTATTTTCACCTTCTTTTAACAATCCCGCTTCAATAGTCCGGTATAATCTCTTTTAGTTTAAAGTAATTAGCAGGCTCAATTAAGATTGATTTTTAACCATGTTAGTTTTAGTTTTGTGCAGCAATTAAGCTTAATAAAAAAAGAGCAGGTTAAGTTGGCAGCCAATACGCCGTTAACAGACATTGAATTAATGCAGAGAGTGGCTTCGCAAGATTCGAAGGCGCTCGAAGCTTTATATAACAGATATTCCTCTTTGTTATTCACACTTACAAAGAAAATTGTTACTGAAGAAAAATTAGCCGAAGATGTGCTTACCGAAGTGTTCGTAATAATCTGGCGGAAGATAAACCTATTCGACTTTCATACTCAAAATGTTTATACGTGGCTTATCACGTTAACACGCAACAAAGCCGTAGATATGGTGAGACGATCGAGAACTCCCGGAATTTTTCCCACATATAATGACGAATATGAAAATTTTGCTATTGTTCCGCGCTTATCTCCTGAAATCGATCCATTGGATTTAAAGACCGCTTTAAGCATTAAGGACAACATCGAAACAGCTCTTAATAAACTAACCGACGCACAGCAGTATGTTCTGTACCTTGCCTATTACGAAGGATTGACACAAAAAGAAATTGCGTCGAAGCTGAACATTCCGTTGGCTACTGTAAAATCTAAACTTCAAATTGCTCTAAGTAATTTAAAAGAAAACTTAATTAAGGGAGAGTCATAGTGGGTAAAGAAAACCAATATTATGAACATCTCCACGCCTACACTTTGGGCTGTCTCGATAAAGATGAGTTTGAGGAACTGCGCAGCTATCTTCAAAATACAAGCGAATTTAACTGGCAGGATTTGGGCGAATATCAAAACTTAACAGCACTGCTTCCGTCAATTCTTAATATAGAAATACCAGGTTTGCATGTAAAAGACAAAGTTGCCAGAAAGCTTTATAGATTGAAGGAAGAAACTAAAGCAAAAAAAGCAGGTGAGATAAAAACTCCGAAGTTCACTGCGCAGCAGCCCCCTGAAGAAGAGCAAATAAAAGAGCCTTCAGTAAAGACAATGCCTAAAGAAAAACCTGTCGTTTCACCTCCACCACCCCCTGTTCCCAGAGAAGAACCGGAGGAAATTATTGAGATGGAAAGTGAAAAGCCAGTTATTCACCCCTATGTTGAAGAAGAACCTGAAATTGACCTGGAAATAGAATTGCCGTCAATACCGGATGCAACCGGTCAAGAAACTTTTGACAAAATTACGGCTGAGGAAGAATCGTCAACTGCGGTTGTACAGGATTTTGAAGTTGTTTCTCCGGCAAGAAAGACATCTGAGTTATACCGACCTAGCCAGCATACTCAAATTAGAGAGCGCGATACAAAAAGTCTCATCACTAAATTAAAGGAGAAGACGGCGGCAGAACAGGAAATGAAAAAGATAAGAGACAAAGCTGCCGAAGCACCGCCGCCAAAAGTACCGAGCACTGCAGAAGAAATTGAGATTCCCGAACCGGTCCCTTCCTTTAAAAGAACTCAAAGGCAACCATCTTACTCCGAAGAACCGAAAAGGAAGAAAATAAATTTTACACTAATCGGTTCCATAATTCTATTTGTAATCATAGGTGCGGGCTTATTATATGTATACCAAAAGTTATCGACCGACGTAAGTAAGTATCAGGGTGAAATTGATAGATTAAATCAAGAAATAAAAACTCTTTCCGGAAGCTTCGAAAAAAACCGCGATCTCCAAGGTATACTTGACTCAGAAAATTTAAGGATCATAACCCTTTCGCGAACTAACTGGATTCAAACAGGCGGGGGTAAATTGGTAATAAGCTTAGATCAGAGTAAAGGTTTTGTTCAATTTTATCAGATGCCAAGCCCGCCGCAGGATAAATCTTATCAATTATGGGTAAAAGTCTCTACTATCTTTATACCGCTCGGCATTTTTAATCCCATTCTTCCTATTGAATATTATCCTTTCGATTTGCCTCAACTATCAAGCGAGCCTAAAACGGATTTTATTCTTACCGAAGAACCCGAAGCCGGATCGGATAGACCGGGAAGGAAAATAATACTTACAGGCACACTGCAGTAATCAGGGTTCATTTCGGATACTTTTATTCACTAAGAATTGAAGATGATTAAGCACAGTTCTTAAAATATTATTTAGCCGCTTCTACTGTCTCTGCTAATCAAAAAAATAATTCCTGCCGCTATTAAAAGCACTACCCAGTATTTTAACAATATATTAGCGAGGGCATTAATAAATGCCGGGAAATTTGGAGCACCGGTTATAAGCGTTAGAATTATTCCGGCTGCCAGCAAAGTGATTGAAGAGAATAAAGCATATCTATCTTCTCTATCCTCAAGGAACAGCATAAAAGCGCTTATAGCTGAAATCAATATAATTACAGGAAAGACTAACCGCGAAGGATTTGCAAATTCAAAGTTGCTTAACAAAAATAAAATTATTCCTATCAAGAAGACCGAGCTCCCAATGAACAATATCTTTTTTTGTTTTTTCCCGAAAGACGTATAAACAACACTAGTGCCGTAGAATATACAAGCATAGCCAAAAATCTCGGCGGTTCCGGCATTGATAATTCCGAAAATTTTAAAAATGATTGAAATGGCTAAGAAAGTAAGCAGGTATATTATTATCGGTTGACGAATGTTCAATAGTTGGCAGCCTTTAAATAATTTAGGTTATTCGGGTATCAATTATTCTTCTTTCGGTTACGATCCTATCAATGCGGATATCGTGCATTTCATATTCGAGTGCCGTAAACACCTGAAATTCAAATGCGAGTGCATATTTTGGCGCATGTGTTTTTCTTAACAGGGCGTCATAGAATCCTCCGCCGGCACCTACCCTCTGACCTAAAATCGATACTGCAACACAGGGAACTAAAACGAGATCGATATCAACCATGTCATCATCAATGCCTATTTTGGGCTCAAGAAATCCGTCCTCATTTAGGACTAAATCTTCCCATGAAGTAAATTGAGCACGGCGGAATGCTTTAGTGTGCGGATTAAATTTAGGAATAAAAACAGATTTTCCCCATCCCTCGGCTGTTTCAATTATTTTTTTTGTATCTACTTCGAATGGATACTTTGAAATATAAATGAATAGATTATTCGCATAAACGAAATCATCTGCTTGCGTAAGCCTATCGCAAATTTTAAGAGATTTATCAATAATCTCGCTGCGGCGAATTTCCCTTTGACGTTTCTCTATAAGCTTACGTACTTCAGATTTTGGTATGGGTGTCTTTAATTTCAAGTTAATTTTCTTCAAAAAACCGAGCCTGGGCAAATTAAAACCAAATTGATTATTGGGAATCGATCCCTTTTATAAATGAAATATTTTTTTGTAACACAGATTATTCGCTCTGCTTTGGGTGTAGAAATCTGTGCTGAACTATAAATAATTAGCTTTGCACAGATTCCGACTCGTAAACGATGCGCATGATCTGTGCTACCAAATGCTTTTCAAAAAACTTACAATATCCTCTGCCCCATACTTGATGCTATCAGGTCAGCGGCAAAAAGAGCACTCCGGTTTTTGCTGTCTAAAATAGGATTTACTTCAGTAACTTCCAATGAAGACATACAGACGCACTCTGCAATCGATTCCATCAGCAGATGAGCTTCACGATAGCTTAATCCGCCTTGAACCGGTGTTCCGACACCGGGGGCTACAAACGGATCAACGCAGTCCAAATCAAAACGAACATGAATATGATCTACATTTTCTTTGAATCGTTTTAGCACTCTCGAAATTATTCTATGAATACCGAGCTTATCTACATCGGACATAGTGTAAACAGGAAGATTCAATTTTTTGATATTAAGTCTCTCTAAAGGATCGATGCTTCTAATCCCGATTAGAGCACAATTTTCGGGCATTACCTTTGGTGTAAAACCGTAAAAGCCGGTTAACTTATCATGTCCAAGTCCGAGGGCGGCAGCTAACGGCATACCATGAATATTTCCCGATGGTGTGGTTTCATCGGTGTTCATATCTGCGTGTGCATCAATCCATATTACACCCATTACAAGTTTATTTTTTCTGCAATATGAAGAAATACCCGCAATTGTTCCAAGCGCCATCGAATGGTCTCCGCCGATGCAAAGAGGAAACTGATTTCTTTCAAGAACCCTTTCTGCTTTCTCTGCTAACTTTTTTGAAGTCTTCAATATTTCCGGAAGGTATTTCAATCTGGAGTTGGTAATCTTTTGCCGCTCCATAATTTGGATATTTATATCTCCGCTGTCTATTACCTTGTAACCTAACCTTTCAAGTTTTGGCTGAAGGTTGGCAATCCTTAAAGCAGAGGGACCCATGTCGACTCCTCTTCTGCCTGAGCCAAGGTCCATAGGAAATCCTATAATATTAATTGTTTTTGACTGAGGTTTTTTCATAGTTTAAGAAGTTTTTCTTTGTTACTAAGACACAAGGACTCAAAGAAACACCAAAAAAAATTACGATCGGGTCAATCTCCAATTCATCAATTCTTTTAAGTAAAGTAAGTTGATAACACAAATCTCTCTAATTCAATTTAAAAAATTCGTTAATAATTAGTGTTAATTCATGGCTAAATTTCATTGCATCAATAAGCGGTCAACTTGAACACTCTGCTTTACCATCCCGAATTTCTTGTTCATAGCTGTCGTCTTAATAAAGTAACGCAAGCGCGTCTGAAATTCGTCGGGACGATTCCTGGCACCGTCTATCCATCCAACACGAATCTGCTTATAATGTTTTAATAAAATTATAACTTTTTGAAGACAACTATTTTATTTGTGTTGGTGCCTTTACTGTTGTTTGTAACTCCCCAAATGTTTGCCGTTTTTGTAAAGCTTTGTTCGTTCACCATAATTCCGACACAATTAAAATTTTGTCGTATTCCTATATCGGCGATATATTCGTCAAGCTTTATTTTTCCGCCGCGCACATCGCCTACTTCAAAAGCCACGTATCCGTTTGGTTTAGTTATTCGGTAAAGCTGCTTAAACACACCGCTCATTACACTGCACCAGTCTTCAACTTTTTTTGACATCGTAATTTTTTTGCCTATCTCTTCCGCGTTCAGGTTGTTAAACCAGCACCGCAGCCAATTATCGCGGGCATATTGAACTACATCTAAAAAGGGAGGGGAAGTAACCGTAAGCGACACGCTGTTACTTTTTATTTCCTCGGTTTCTGTTGAATCTTTGTTTAAGAAGACAGCTTTTGTCCCGATTGTTTTAAGTCTCTCAATTTGATCTGCAGTTAAATTTTTGAGAAGAGCTTTTGCTTTTTTTAAGATGATCTTTTTAGTATCTCTATATTCAGGTACCTGCTTTCTCTTAAGATTAATTTTTTTCTGCTGATCTTGCGTTACAGCCTGGTTCGGCGGAAGAGTATAAACGGAGAAAAATCCTTTTGAGTGCCCGGTTAACCTATTCGTGGTTATCATTCTAATCCACATATCTATTTCGTCTTCAATGCCCGAATTTTTTTTGTCGATTAGATAACTCCGGATTGATAATATTTCATTCAAAGTATCCGGATGAAAGAACATGGTAAGATCAATATCCTGCTTAATCTCATTTCTGATGGGAATTTCATTTAACCTTTTTTGCAAAGAATTAAAATCGGGAATAAATAGCCGGGGTTTGCATAATATTTCACTTAAAGGATTTATATCGTTGGCAATTACGTTTCTGTTAAGCAGTGCCGCCTCGATGACGGTAGTTCCTCTTCCGGCAAACGGATCATAAACAACATCGCCCGGTTTGGTTAGTAATTCTATAAAAAATTTAGGAAGCTGCGGTTTAAAACACGCGCGGTAAGAAACTTCGTGGATTGAATTTGCCTGACGCTGCTTTGAAGTCCAAAATTCGTTTGTGAATTTTGGAATTGTTAATAAATTGTCAATAGCAATCTGTTCAATTCTTGTAGTCGAAAAAGAAGAAAAGAGATCGTCACCCAAAGAAAATGCGTAGTTTGATAGATAATTTCGAAGATCGATATTGGGATTTGATTGATGCATAACATTTTTACAGCAAGTTTAGAGAAAATATTTTTGTATACGAAATTTATTCTTTACAATTGAATAAAAGTATACATTAAAAAAATTTTAGGTTTGTGATAAAAAAAGCAAAACGGCGCACTCAAATACTTTGATACAAGAATTAAGTGCGCCGGTGTTCGGATAATTAATTATGCGGATGAAGAAAAAGACGCACTGAATAAAGTTTAATTTTGTTTGCAAAAAATTTGTATTGCCATTTAATCCGAAGCTTTATAGGGGTGCTCTTTCAACTCTACCAGGAGAAACTTGAGCGTTTTATCCCCGGCATTTTCGGTTACATGAGGATCTTCTGGATCGAAAAAGCCGGATTCGCCTGCTTTGAGAACAAATTCTTCTGTTTCACCGTCGGTAAAATGTACCTTCAGTTTACCATCAGTGAGCATATAGAAGAAGTGTGCCGGGTGAGTATGCTCATTGCTTTTTTCGCCCGGAGCCAATGTGACCTCAACAGCTCGAATTAGCGTGGTATCAACCAGAACCTTTATCATCTTCGGATCGGTTTTTCCCCGATCCTGAGCGAAGGTAACCACAGTGAAGGCGATTACCATTAATGAAATGGATGCAAAGAACAAGAGTAACTTTTTCATGCGAACCTCCATGTTAGTTTTGTTGTTGTTTATAGTTATTAATGAGGCAAGCCGAAGAGAGTCTTCGGAAAAAATATTGCATTAACGTCAAAGTGATTTTAAGAATATTTGCCTTTTACCTTTTTACGATTGGAAGCAATTCCTTCGCTTGTTCAAAGTGTCTTTCTTCATGCGCAATAATAATGTTGAATGCTGTATCTAATGTATAAACAACATATCGATTCGCGGGAGATGAAATCACAATTCTTTTTCCAAATATATCTTTGCTGCCGTCTATCATTTCTTTTAATGCGGATTGATGCTTTTCAAACTTTTCTAAAATATCATTTCCAATTACACTTAAACTCGGTTTCCACATCGGGAAGGTTTTTGTTTTCCTTTTACGATCGGGTTGAACAGAATTTAAAATAAATTTTCCTAAGCTATTAATTACAAAATCAAACTTGCTTATAAACGGAGCTTTATATTTAGACTCTTTTGCTGCATTGATAACCGGAAAATAGGATTCGTTAACTATAATCAAATGCTCGATGTTTTGGACAATACTCCATGTATTCTCATCCGGTTTCAAATTTAGCTGTTCGGGTGTAAGTTCTCCGAATTCATTTTTAAAGTTACTTGTTATCCGGTCAATTTTTACAATCCAATTTTTGGTGATCATTTATGTTGATAAGAGTAAGTTTCGAATTATAAGTTATGCCGGTAAAAATTTGAAACGATAAAGCAGCGAGGAATAATTTCACTTCTAGTGTATCTCAAAAAACCCGCACCTTCGGCACGTGAGTCACATTCTATTTTCGAATAGCGCTATTGTGATAAGTTATAATTAAAATGAAGGATGATTTTAGACCCGTCAAAAAATAATAATTTTGAAACAGAATCCGAGTGATTTATATCAATCTCATTGCTGTCCAAATTAAATTTATCAAAAGAAATTTCATTGACAAATAATTCAAATTATAATCATTCTCTCTAAATCTTGGAATAATTCCTCTGAGTATGCTCATACAGAAAAACAGTAGTAAATTCAATTACTGTCCGCTTCAGCGGACGGTAAGAAAGGTGCCTAATAACATAAGGCTTTAGCCATTGTGTAACAATTTTTAATGTAATTGCGATCCGTCTATTAAAACTGGAGGAAATATATAATAGTACAATTTAATTTTGTAATGAGTAAAACACCTATTGCTCACAATTTATTATTGTAAGCTAAATTTATTTTAGGCAGATGTAATCAATCAAAAAAATAATGTTGAGAGCTAACCGGCTGGTCGAATTCGTCTTTCTAAAAATCTTCTTGAAAAGATTAATTACAATATCGCAATCTTATTTCTATTGAATAAAATTGTTTAAAGTGTTATTGTAGTTCTGTCAAATTAAAAAATTTAAAGGGTTACAATGAGCAGCATAACAAAACGAATAAGTGTTTTAGCCGTTATAATCGGCGGTGCTGTCGGCGGTGCTCTTTCCTTTTTGCTTGCATCAAAAGACGGCAGAGGGAAATTGAACAGCCTTATTAAGAAGGCAGAAGGTTTGCTGACAGGAAAACCGAAAGCGGAAGAAACCGGCGGTATCGAATCAAATTTAGGCGGCGATGATCTTGTATCTAAAGCCAGGCTGTTAAATACTTTGAACAGCCAAAAACATTCCGGTTTGCGCGGCAAATTGGAAAAGGAAGTAAGCAGTATTAAAAATGCCGTTAAAACGGCAGTAAATACTTATAAGTATGAAAAAGCCGGCGGAGTTACCGTTCCGAATATTATGGAAGATATCCTTAGTGATTCATCGGCAGAGTTGGAGGATGAATCGCTTCCTAAGTTCGAAAGTATGCGTAAAAGAAAAGGGTAGGTCATCTTCACACATTCTTGATATGGGGAAATATCCTTCAACTGTTTCCCTTTGCCGGATTAAGAATTAATCGAATCTGATTTTCTTTGATCTGCTTTAAATGAAGTTGATTTGCAGTTATTGTTTAGTGGAGGGATTAACATGCTCTACAGAGACAATCTTCGGCAGAAACTTTTTTCCGCGGTTTTCTTTTCTTGAACAACTATGTATTACCAAGTAATACAAGCCTGTTAAAGAAGCGCCTAAAAAGGTTGAATGTAACTCGGTATTTTTCTCGAACAAGTAGTAGCCCGTCAAGATGCCGGCAATTAATATAACAAGCGGAACTCCGTACAATAATAAAGCGGCAGTTAACAAATGTTCGCCGCCTAATGAAACAATTACTCTGTCGCCTACATTAACTCCGATCGGATCGGCAGCGCTTAAACCGCGTATATCTTCTCCTTTTGGATTGCAAAATAATTTAGCCGAACATTCATTACATGATTCTTTATTTGCAAGCATTACAGTTGCAACGCTGTTTTTAATTTCGGAAACTATTCCTTCTTCAACTAACTGCTCTTTTAACATAAACTTTATAAAATATTTTTGCTTGACTAACACAGCATCGGATTAATTAGCTTACTTCTGCCGGAATTTTTTCTTCAGTTATTTGAACGTCAGCGTGAACGAAATCAATTGCTTTTGTGCTGCATTTATCCAAAGGTATTTTGCTTATATCGAGTTTTGAATAATTAATTACGGCAAGATTGTCAAGCATAACAACTCCGCCGTCGGATTTTCTTGCACAAATTCCACAGGCAATGCATGCGGCTTTGCAAACCTTCTTTGAAGTTTTAGGATCATCGTGATTTTTGCAAAAGACAAATAGCGTTCTATCAACCGGATGGATTTCGATTATATTACGCGGGCATGCTTTTGCACAAAGACCGCAGCCGGTGCAAAGCTCTTCAATAACAACAGGCAGACCATTGTCATTCATATACATCGCATTAAATTGGCATGCGTCAACACACTCACCGCCGCCAAGGCAGCCATCAAAGCAGAGCTTATCACCGCCCCCCACCAATGCCTGAACCGAGCAGCTTTGAGGTCCGTAGTAAGCGGCATTTTCTTTTTGTGCTGCTTCTGCATTGCCGCCGCGGCAAAGAACCCGTGCAACCATTTTTGTGCTGCTGCCTGCTTCAACACCTAAAATTCGCGATACTTCATCTATAACGTCTTGACCTCCAACTGTGCATTTACTTGGATCGACTTTCCCTTGCACTACCTTAACCGCAAAATCATAGCAGCCTGCATTTCCGCACGCACCGCAGTTTGCATTAGGAAGGATCTCGTTTACTTCGGCAATGCGCAGGTCTTCTACAACTTTTAACTTTTTATCCGCCACCGCAAGAGCACTTGCAAATATGAATCCCAATCCGCCCATTGTTACAATTGCAACGATGAATGTTAAAACCATTATCTATCCCCTGATACTTTAAGCTTTTTCAATTTTTATTAAAACTTTGTTTGGTGCGCAGGCAATTATACTTCCGATCTCGGAAATAAATCCTGCTTTAGTGCATATTGAATGTCTGCATGTTGATTTATGAACATGAGCTAAACCGTCTGAAATTTGTAATGCGGTATTACCCTGTGGACCATCGATTAAAATATTTTTGTATGATTTGTTAATATCCACTTTGTCAACTATTCCCTTTTCATTTTCTATCACAACAATTTTATCATTTGCTTTGAACAACGATGAGAATAAGTCGTTCTCCTTGTATTCAATACTTATGAGATATTGTGCTTTTGTGTTCTTCAAACTTTTTCGCAGCCAAATAAAGGAACTGGTAAAATCTTCATCCGGATTAAATACTGCAGCAGAAGCATCACTTAAAAGAATATCGCCGTTAACTTCTGTATTAAGCTTATTCATACGGATAGAAATTGTTTCCTTACTTGATAAACCATATTTACCATTTACTGCTGCGGGATAAACTTTTTCAATCATGCGTTTCAAATCTTGCTCGGCATAAATTATTGGCGTAGAATTGCTTCTAATCTTTTTGATGAATGCAGAAAAAACATCCGCAGCATATTTTTCATCAGCCGGGATAAATCCGTGCAAAGCAAAAGTTTTATTGCCGGATAAAGAAAAAAGTTTTCCGGCTCCGAAGCCGGCACCTAAAGCTGCTGCAATTCCTACTGATTTTAAGAAGGTTCGGCGTGATAACATTTTTATTAATTCTCCTATAATTATTTTTTGTCTTAAATCATTCCTGCAAATCCCATAAAGGCTAAAGCAAGAATCCCTGCAACTATCAAAGTAATCGGTGCGCCTTGAAAAGCTTTGGGTACATCGGCAAGCTCTAATTCTTCCCGTATTCCCGCCATTAAAACCAACGCTAAAATAAACCCGACTCCTGCGCCCACTCCAAAAATAATACTTTCTATAAAAGTATACTCTCTCATCGAAGCAAAAAGAGCAAGACCGAGTATTGCACAATTGGTTGTAATCAACGGAAGAAAAATTCCGAGTGCACGATATAACGGCTGACTTACTTTCTTTATAAACATTTCAACAAACTGAACTAACGATGCAATAACTAATATGAAAGATGGTATCTGCAAAAATTCAAGATTATACGGTACTAATATTAAATTGAACAAAAGCCAGCTAACAATTGCGGTTATCGTCATTACAAATGTAGTTGCCAAGCCCATCGAAAATGCAGATGATATTTTATTGGATACTCCGATGAACGGGCATATTCCGAGGAAGTATGCTAATACAAAATTATTAACTAAAGCTGCCGAAATAAAGATTAAAAATAATTCCATTACTTCGCCTCTAACTCTTTTCCGAAGGATCGTTCTGAAAAACAGCTTCTTTTCCTACGCTTCTATATTGAGCCTGCAGTGCTTCTTTTTCAAATCGGTCTCTTCTGCCGGTATATAAATTGGCAAAGCCAAGCAGTAATCCTAAAGTTAAAAAAGCACCTGCCGGAAGAATCATAATCAACCATGGTTCAAATCCGTTTGGCATAACTTGAAAGCCAAGTAAAGTTCTGCTTCCGATTATTTCTCTTATCCCGCCAAGAACAAAGAGCGCTAATAAAAATCCGGCGCCGTTCCCCAATGCATCAAGCAATGCTCTCAAAGGTTTGCTTTTAGAAGCAAAGGCTTCTTGTCTGCCAAGTATCAAGCAGTTAACAACTATCAGTGGAATAAAAGGACCGAGAGCTTTACTCAATTCGGGAAATTTTGCTTTCATAACCAAATCTACTATTGTAACAAAGGTGGCAATAATTACGATGAAAGAAGCAATTCGAACCTGTGTCGGAATTAATTTTCTTATCGTAGAAATTAGAAGACTGGCGCAGACCAGCACAAAGGTAGTAGCCAAACCCATTGCAATTCCGTTGATTGCAGAAACTGTTACGGCAAGCGTAGGGCACATACCAAGCACTTGCTTGAATATGGGATTAATATCCCATAAGCCCTTTAAAAATTCTTTCGACAGCGTTACCTGCTTTTTCATTTGACACCACTATCGTGAAAATTTCGTAATTGATCGATTCCTGAATTTATTATTGCAACCACAGCTTTGGATGAAATTGTTGCGCCTGTTATAGCTTGAATTTCATTCGGTTTATCCGGTTTAACACCTTTAACCCAATCTATCTGAGGTGTAGTGATTAAATTATTAAATTGAGATGTGAACGGTTCTTTAGTTACTTTTGTACCAAGACCGGGAGTTTCAACCTGCTCTAAAATTTCGAGTGCGGTTATTTTATTTAAATCTACACTTACTCCTGCCATTAATCTTATCTTTCCTTGGAAACCATTTCCTTCATAAACTAAAGAGTAACCGATCAAGTTATTCTGTTCGTCAAATACTTTGTAAGCCTCAAACGGTGCTTCTTTAATTCGTTCATAATTCTTTCCTTCAGGTTGAACAAGAGAAATTGCTTTTTCGGTCGCGGCTTTCTTATTTGCTTCAATGTAAGGTACTGCCCAATCATTAATTTTGGATAAAACACCGCCGGAAAAAATTCCGATTATGCTTAGAGTAAGTATCATCCTAATAACTTTTTTCATTTTGTCCCCCCTGTTTAATTCCGAAAATTGCCGGCTGTGTAAGACGATTTATCAAGGGAACAAAAGCGTTCATAAATAAGATTGAATACATTACTCCTTCGGGTAAGCCTCCGTATAATCTTATCACGACAAGTATTAAAGAAATTCCCAATCCAAATATCCACATGCCGGAAGAAGTAATAGGAGAAGTAACCCAATCGGTTGCCATGAACATTGCACCGAAGAGAAATCCGCCTGCAAATATATGGAAGAGAGGGGAGGGATTTACCGCAGGATTAATTAGATGAAATACTCCGCCGAAAATTATCATACCGAGTATCATCGATACGGGAATCTGCCAGTTAACTATTCGTATTGCTATTAAGAAAAATCCGCCGGCTAAAATTGCAAGTGCGGAAGTTTCACCTAAAGAACCTCCGATATTTCCGAAGAACAAAGGACCGATTTCGGTTGAAACATGATCAAACTTAAATGCCGCAAGCGGAGTAGCCGAGCTTATTGTGTCAACTGCAAGATGTGGTTTACTCCATGTTGTAATTTGTACAGGAAAAGCAGCTTGTAAAAAAGCTCTTCCAACAAGTGCAGGGTTAAAAATATTAAATCCTAAGCCGCCGAAAATCTGCTTTCCTAACCCGACCGCCACAACTGAGCCTATTGCAGTTGCTGAAAGAGAAAAGTTTGGCGGCAGAGTAAGTGCTAATAATAATCCGGTCAACATTGCGCTTCCATCCAAAATTGTTGGCTGTTTATTACGCATAACTTGTAATGCATACTCCGTTCCTGCCGCAAACAAAATAGCAACTGCAATTATAAGCAGTTGATATAAACCAAAGAACAGTAAGGATGTAAAGATAGAAGGCGCTAAAGAAGCTACAACTAACCACATAACCTTTTGGGTTGACCATTTAGAGTGTAAATGAGGAGAGGTTGTTAAGTCAAATCTTATCTGTTTATTTTCTTCAGAATCCGATGCAGTCATAATTTATTTTCAATCTAAGTCTAATAATTCTTGATGATAAAACTTCAGGTTATTTTTTCTAATCGTGTTGCTTAATTTATAATTAATTCTCAGAAGCTGATCTTTCTTTTTGAAGCCGAAAAACTTTCTGTTTGCCTAACCGTATCCACTGAACTAACGGAATGTTTGAAGGGCATGTATAGGCACATGTGCCACATTCCATACAAACCGTAATGCCTATCATCTCTGCATCTTCGTATCTCTGCAATTGCGTTAGCCGCGCTAAGCGTGTAGGCAATAAATTCAACGGACAGACTTCAACACATTTACCGCATCTAACACAAGTAGTTTCCTGCTTAGTTTCAACTTCATCCTTTGTGAGAACAAGAATTCCGGAAGTTGCTTTCATTACCGGAGAGGAAAGATCATATTGAGCCGCTCCCATCATGGGTCCGCCGACAATAATTTTAGCTGCATTATCTGTTAATCCGCCGCAATGGTCGATAACATCTTTAATCGGTGTTCCGACAGGAACAATAAGATTTTTTGGATTTTTGATTCCCTTTCCGCTTACAGTTAATGCTGCTGTGATTAACGGTTCACCCTTGGTTATAGCATCATATATTGCGACTGCAGTACCTACATTTTGCATAACAGCACCGACATCCATGGGCAGTTTACCGGGAGGTACTTCCCGACCAGTGATAGCTTTGATTAACATTTTTTCGGCGCCTTGAGGATATTTTGTTTTTACAACAACAACCGAGAGATCTTTTTCATCACGGAGGTAATTTTTCATCTTTTCGATAGCTGCAGGTTTGTTGTTTTCGATTCCCATAATACCTTTTTGTACACCTAAAACTTTTAAAATTAATTTAAGTCCGCCGATAACAGCATCCGGTCTTTCAAGCATAAAACGGTAATCGCGTGTTAGATATGGTTCGCATTCGCAGCCGTTAAGAATTACGAACTCTATCAGTTTTTCCGGAGGCGGCGTTAATTTAACTGAGGTAGGAAATGCCGCACCGCCCTGTCCCACAATTCCTGCATCGGCGACACGCTTTCTTATATCATCCGGTGTTATTGTTTCAGGATCCATCGGCGACATGAATGCGGCTTCGGTTTGTCCGTTTGTAATTATTGTAATAGTATCTTTCGGAAATCCGCTGCTGGTAATCTGCTTACCTAAGTTAGCTACCGTTCCGCACACCGGACTGTGAATCGGCGCGGATATAAATCCATCAGCCTGAGCAACCAACATTCCCGCGGTTACAACCGATCCCTTTTTTACTACGGGAATGGCTTGTCTTCCAAGGTGCTGAGTTAAAGGTAGAAATATTTGCCCCGGAGCCGGCACTTTTTCGAATACTGAATTTTGGGTTAACTCTTTGTATTCAGGCGGATGAATCCCCCCTCGAAATGTTTTGATAGTCAATTTATATCAACTCAGTTAAATTCAACAATATGCAATTTTAGTTAGCGCACTCACTTAAACAGAAAACGTGCCAGCCTGTTTTCACTAAAGAAGTTGAAATACAACGCATTTCAAAGCCGTATTGCAGATTAAATCGATAAATAATTGACAAAAGGAAACTTTATTTTCATG
Source organism: Ignavibacteriales bacterium (assembly GCA_020061465.1). Taxonomy (GTDB): domain Bacteria; phylum Bacteroidota; class Ignavibacteria; order Ignavibacteriales; family Ignavibacteriaceae; genus JAGUYG01. Next base: position 20,706 of record JAGUYG010000024.1, on the reverse strand, counting down.
CTTGAGAAATAAGAATAAGCATTATTGAAAAAGATTTTTTCCTAGGTGGTATTGGCTCTTTAGCTCAATTGTTTTTTTTCTCTGTGTCACTACGTAAAAAAATGTTGTTTTGAAAGCAAACCTTGGTACAAAGCACCAAACAATCCAAAGGATCCATAAGACAAATTCCAAAACCCAAATAAATTTCAAATACTAAAAATCAAATTGCGAAACAGTTTGAAAATTTGAATTTTAGAATTGGAAATTGTTTGTCATTTGTGCCGCAGTAGCGGCATCCAGCTATGCCGTGATCTTTTGCGATTTGGAATTAAGGTGATGGTTTTTTTTGTAGCTTCTGGCTACGCTGTGCCACTCCGTGTAACTTATTATAGATTACCTGTTGAAGCATCCAGGTAAATATTTTTCAGAAAGAAAATTTCATTCTTTACAAAAAAAGAGGTTAACTATGAAAACTGTAATACTATTTTTATTATTTGCAATTTTTTCTTCTGCCGAAGCCCAAAATCTTAACAATGCTAAAATCATTGATCTCTCTTATCCTTATGATGAAACCACCATATTCTGGCCCACCGAAGAGGGATTTAAGCTTGAGGTTCAATTTCATGGAAAGACGGAAAAAGGGTACCACTACAGTGCAAATAAATTTTGTACTGCCGAGCATGGCGGAACACATTTAGATGCACCAATTCATTTTTACGAAGATGGATTATCGGTCGATCAAATACCGATCGAAAAATTAATTGGTTCAGCGGTTGTAATTGATGTCTCGCAGAAATGTGAAACTGACCGGGATTACTTAATAAACACTGATGATTTTTTAAGCTGGGAAAAAATTAATGGAGAATTAAACGAGGGGATAATCGTTTTGATTAAAACCGGCTTTGGCAAGTTTTGGCCCGATAGAGAAAAATACTTGGGTACATCAGAGCGGGGCAGTGAAGCAGTTGCCAAACTTCATTTTCCCGGGCTGCATCCTGAGGCTGCTAAATGGTTGACGAAAGAAAGAAAAATAAAGGCGATTGGAATTGACACTCCGAGTATAGACTACGGACAATCAACACATTTTGAATCTCATGTTATTCTTGGTAAAAACTCAATTCCGATAATGGAAAATGTGGCAAATTTAGATTTGCTGCCCGAGAAGGGTTTTGACTTGATCGCACTGCCAATGAAAATTAAAGGCGGCAGCGGAGGTCCGACGAGAATTGTTGCGCTATTATATAATTGAAAAATAATATACTGAGCTCAGGTAAAAATTATTTTCTACGGTTTCTGATTCTCCCATAGTGATGGTTGCAAAACAGTCTTCTTTAAATTAGATTTAAATATGTTGTCAAAAGAAGATAAATATAAATTAATCGAAATTGCTAAAAGGTATAAGGTATCTAAATTATATCTTTTTGGTTCAAACATTTCTCCTGAAAGGGAGTCAAACGATATTGATTTAGCTGTCGAGGGAATTTCGGCGAGACTCTATTTTAAATTCTATGGTGAATTAATATTCGCTCTTTCAAAATCCGTAGATTTAATCGATCTTAATAAAAAATCATTGTTTACCGACATGGTAAAATCCGAAGGTATTCTCTTGTATGGATAAATTATCTCAAATGATACAAGCAGAATTTGAAAACATGGAAGCCGTATTTAACGAAATGCCATCCGCTTCGAACCTTCCATATTTATCAACACTTGAATTAGCCGGTGTTGCGGCATTTATACATAATTTTTATAATGGCATCGAAAATGTTTTAAAACAAATATTGTTCTCACAAAAAATATTTTTACCAGAGGGTAAATCTTGGCATAAGGATTTACTTGAGGCAGCCTCAAAAAACAATATAATATCTGAAAGCTGTAAAAATTATTTAGGACAATATTTAGCATTTCGTCATTTCTTCAGTCATGCTTATGCGCTGGATTTATATCCAGATAAAATGGAGCCCTTAGTAGAGAACTCAAAAATGGTTTACAATCTTTTCAAACAAGAAATACGTACTTATCTATCTTCAAAATAATACGAATAATTAAGACGATTACCGCTAAATGATTCTGTTATGAATAAGATTAATCGAAAAATTAATAGTAGTAATTATTTTAGAGAGGATATTCATTCAGTGAGTTGCATCGTTCTTCACGATAAATTTGTCTAACCACTTCTTAGGTAGAAAAACAATCCTTTTTATCTTTCCATAAAAAAATTCAAATCTTCCAAATACAAAAGCATAACCCAATAACAGTAAGTGGTACAACGGCAGTATTATAAATATATAACCCAATATGTAACCCAAACTCCATCGTTCAAATCCTAATTCATTCATTATAACCGCAGAGAGAAAGACGGATGTAGTGCCGGTTATGGCAAAGATTAATATTATTAGAAAAAAGTCAGTGGCTTTCTTTTTAGAAATTCTCATATCATCAAAATAAAGATAGACCATCTCATCATTGTTCCAAAATAATCTAACAATTAGTGAACTTCTTATTCTCTAAACTTACTTAACCAGTACAGCTTTCATAGTTTTAATCAATCTGCCTGTTGAGATGCGGTAGTAATAAATTCCGCTTGTAAGATTAGCAGCGTTGAAAGTAACTGTATAATTGCCCGCCGGCTTTTCATCATTAACCAAAGTTGTTACTTCTCTTCCGAGTGCGTCAAAAACTTTTAGCGTAACAAATTCACTTTGTGGAATTTGATACTCGATTGTAGTAATCGGATTGAAGGGGTTGGGGTAGTTATTAAAAAGTTCGAACGTTAATATTTCCGAATGCGTAATTTCATTTATGTTTGTAGGTATATCTTTATATCGCTCACGTGCATTTGATACTGCTGTTCTTAATCCTTCTAAATTATCCGCAGCCAATAGAGCGAAGGCAACATTGATTGAATCTCCGGACTGAATTGTAAGTGGACCTCCCGATACAACGTGAGAAACATCACCGCCGCCTGCCTGCGATTTTCCAATACCGCCGGACATTGCAAGCCATTTTTCTGCTTTACTGAAACCGTCGTAAATAGAAAAACCGCCGTCACCGCCAGCATTATTGATAGCATAAAAGTTGTAATTGTCTGATGATATTAACGCTGTCCCAACATGAGTATCCGGGTTCCCGCCAATGCGATAAACATAACCTAAATTACCGGCTACATCGTATGATGTAAAATCGTTTATTGCATCTTCGAAATCCCAATCGAGGAACAATCCAACAAAAAGGTTATTGAGTATCGAAGCCGAGTTATTCTTGATATTGTACCGAAGGATTATATAATTGTCATGAGGCAGATCGGCAAATGAAAACGATTTTAATGTTACTGTAACTCCAAGCTTATTATCACCAGCAGGCTCGTCATCGAAAACTGTCAGCCCCTCCTGATCTGCATATTCTCCCGGTGTGTGCAATTGAAATGGTACTATGGTTTGAAAATTATCGCTCTGCACAGCCTGGTCTGCTGCTCTTGCCCCATCGGAAACTTTTGTGGAAGAAACGCCGATCATCAACGCACCTTCGAACAGTAAATTATCTCCATCACGGAAAACAAAACCTCTTCCCTGTGAATTATTTGGGTAATCATTAAAACCAAGCGTACCTTTACTTGTAATAGTTAAAGCCACATCATTTCCGGCTTGTGTGCCGTACGAAGGATTTGCCAGCGTACTAATAGCCTGAAAATCAGAATAACTTCCATCGGAAAATATAAGATTAAAATCAAGCTCCGTATTTTGCGGGATAACGTCGTTTAGCTTGAAAGTAAATTTAGCAGTGTAATTATCAAACGATTCAAGTGTTCCCTTAGCTCCTACATTTAGTGTTCCGTTTAACACAGTTCCGAAATTATTTCTGCTTTCAAGAGTTATTTGCAGGTTAGATGTTGGAATCAAGTAGTTAGTAAATTGAGCGGCAATCGTAATTGTTTCTCCGCCTAAAAATATTCCGTCGCCGTTGCCGCCCGGCGCTTCGTCAGTAAATTCGATATTGACAGCTCGAACAGAAATAGAGTTTGTATTGGATAAAGCATTAAAAGCGTTCACTCTTCCTTTGCCTAATTTATATAGATAGTCCGGATTTTTCAGATAAATATCATCGCTGTTAACACGAATTTGCTCAGCTATTTGATGTGGAGTATAACTCGGGAAGCGCGAAGCAACTAAGGCAGCAATGCCCGAAACTATCGGGGAAGATAGGGAAGTTCCTTGACCCACACCGTATTCATCATTAAATCTCGTTGTGTAAATTCCTACGCCGGGTGCGGAAACATCAACCGCATAATTAAAGCTTGTGAACCATGCTTTTTTATCTCCGGAATCAACGCCTGCAACTGACAGCACGCCGTCATAAGAAGCAGGATATTGGGGAGTGTCATTTTCAGTATTACCGGCAGCGGCAACAACTAATGCTCCTTTAGAAATTGCATGATTAATTGTTTCCTGTCCGAATCTTGAAAAACCGCTTCCGCCAAAGCTGCAATTAATTATTTTTGCACCGTTATCTGCGGCATATTTAATTCCTTCATAACCATAGTAGATTAAAGTTGATGCACCCGGAGATGTTTTAACTGCCATCAGCTTGCACTCAAAACCTATCGATGCTATACCAATACCGTTATCCGAAACTGCAGAAGCGGCTCCGGCTACATAAGTACCGTGAACATTACCGTCTTCCATAGGGTCATTATCGGGATTCGATCCTGTAGTACCGGCAAAGTCCCAGCCTCTGTAATCATCAATAAAACCGTTACCGTCATCGTCAATTCCGTTGTCGGGAATTTCACCGTAATTAATCCATATATTGGCAGCAAGGTCTGGATGGTCCCAATCTATTCCTGTATCAATAATGCCGATAACAATTGATGTATCACCCCGAACTATATCCCATGCTTCCTGAGCTTTAATTTGAGGAAGGTAATACTGCAAGGAGTAGCTTGGATCGTTTGGAATATAACTCACCTGATAAACATACCTTGGTTCTGCCCACTCTATTTCTTCAAGAAGATTTAATTTCGATGCGACATAAAGAGGGTCGCTTTTACTGTTGTATTTTATCTCGGCAATTTTATTTATTTCTTTAAGAGGCTGCCCATTCTTTACAGGAAATAAAAGCTCTGCCGATTGTACACCGAATGATGCCAGCGCCGTATTCATTTGTTTGGATAATGAAATTGTTTTTTGAAGTCCGTTTCCGGGAGGGGACTTAAATTTGACTATCACAGTATTTGCAAGGTATTGCACTCCGTTAGTTTCAATAATCTCCGGATTGACGCCGGAAGCGTTAAATCCGATAGTTAATAATGAGCTAATGATTATTAAGCAAATGAACAACGCAGATTTTTTCATAATTCAATTCTTTTTTAAAATTTGATTATAATAATGTTAAAAGAAACACGATAACTAAGACACAATTTAAATCGATTAATTGATGTGGGCAAGGTGAAAACCATAAAATTTTGTTGATCTTTATCATACCGCGAAAGTGAAAATAATATTTGACAATTATGCTATAATTGAGCAATTTTTGGGCGGCAGAAATAAAATCCTTATTTCATGCAATTAAATTTGGAATAGGATCGGTTAGAAATAACTAAATTCAAAAACAACTTAAAGGAGTGCGATATGAAAAAAGTATTTACGGTTCTTCTCGTTGTGTTCTTCTCTTCTTTCTTGGCTTTAGCTCAGGTTAACAAATATGATGGACCTAAACCTGAAGTAAAAGCCGGTGCAAAATCATTAGTATTTCATTATACTCCTTTCCAATCCAATCTGAATCCTGTTTCAGTATCGACTGTTTCAGTCTACTCACAAAGCGGCAACATTAGTTCAATGGATCTTGCCGGAGCGGGTTTCAGATATTTTGTTACAAATGAAATTGGTGTTGGCGTTGGTGTCAATTTTGGCAGCATGACAGCCGAACAGGAAACCGGCACAAGTCCGAACATTATAAAAAATGAATTATCCTCTACTACGATAGGCTTGCTGGTAGATATCAATTATCATTTAAATGCGCTTTATGGGGTATCTCCATATATAGGAGTCAATTTTAATTTTGGATCGTACTCCACAACCAGTGAATCTACGGGTGGTGGTACTACAAGTAAGACAGAAACATCCGGCAGTGGATTTGGCGCAGGGCTTAATCTTGGCTTTGATTGGTATTTCACTGAGGGGCTGTCTCTTGGCGGAAGATATGTCCTGGGATTCTCCAGCTTGGGAAAACCTGAAGTAAAATCAGGCAACACCACTGTCGAAGGTCCAAGCGCTTCCTTCTTCGGAATTGGTACTGCCAGTGTTATTCTTAACGTTCACTTGTAAGATTTAAGTTTAACTGAAATCTCAGCCGCCTTGAGTGAAAAACTTAAAGGCGGCTTTTTTATTTTGCAAACAAAAAGCCGATTAATTAAAGCGGATTAACATTAGTATTTATACTTTACTCTAAAGCTTTTAGTGCATTTAGATGTGCCTGTGTGGTTGTATCTAAATCTTCATACGTATGTGCAGTCGAAACAAACACCGCTTCAAACTGTGCCGGTGCTAAATAAATTCTCTGCTCTAACATTCTATTAAAATACTTTCCGTATAAAACGGTATCCGAAGTTAAAGCCGATTTGAAATCAACAACATCTTCTTCAGTGAAGAATAAACTTAACATCGATCCAACTCTGTTGAGCGTATAATTTTTTTCTAACTTCTCTAAATTTTTTCTTAAGCCCTTTTCGAGATATGCCGACATTTCCTCAAGCCGTGTATAAATTTCAGGATGTGCTTTAATATAGCTTAACGCCGCATAACCCGCAGACATTGCCAGAGGATTTCCGCTTAAAGTACCTGCTTGATATACCGGACCGGCTGGTGCAATCATTTCCATTATTTCACTTTTGCCGCCGAAAGCACCGACAGGCAGCCCGCCGCCAATAATTTTTCCGAACGTTGTTAAATCGGGTGCTATGCCGAGAATTTCCTGCGCGCCTCCCGGTGCTAACCTAAAGCCTGTCATTACTTCATCGAAAACCAAAACGATTTTTTCTTCATTACATATTTCGCGGAGTTCGGTGATGAACCCCTTCTTTGAGCTTACAACACCCATATTGCCTGCAATTGGTTCGATGATTACCGCGGCAATATTGTTTTTATTAGCACTAATTAATTTTTTAATCGAATCGATATTATTATAATCTGCAAGCAATGTATCCGCTGCGTTTGCTTTAGTAACACCCGGGCTTGTAGGAACTCCCAATGTTAATGCGCCGGAACCGGCTTTAATAAGAAACTGATCTGCGTGTCCGTGATAGCAGCCTTCGAATTTTATGATTTTATCTTTACCTGTGAAACCACGCGCTGCCCGTATCGCACTCATTGTTGCTTCGGTTCCGCTGTTAACCATCCGTACCATTTCAATTGAAGGTACAAGCTCGGTAATCAGCTTTGCCATTTCAACTTCAATTTCGGTGGGAGTGCCAAAGCTGGTACCTTTTTCAATTGCACTTAACAATGCTTGTTTGATGAAAGGAGGATTGTTTCCGAATAAATGCGGTCCCCAGCTTCCGATGTAATCGATGTACTCGTTTCCGTCCACATCATAAATTTTTGAACCTTCGCCTCTTTCGATGAAAATAGGATTACCGCCCACAGCTTTAAAAGCTCTTACAGGTGAATTCACGCCGCCGGGAATGTATTTCTTTGCTTCTTCGAAAAGTTGTTTACTCTTTGTGATATTCATTGAAATTATCTTTATTATTAGAAAAAATAACTACGCAAATTTAGTGATAACGAAAAGATTTTATATTATGAATTTTAGTTTTTTTACTATTTTTATACTTAGGCTATAACTGATAATTTTACAAATGAAATAAATTCATCTTAGGATCTATTAAATTAATCCTCAGAGAAATTATTGATAAAAAATATGAACCGTTTAATCGCAGTAGAAAAAAAAGAAGATATTTTAGAAGCATACAAAAAAACGCCTATCGCACTTCTGCTTGAGTATCATAACTTAGGCGTACCGTTTGAAAAATACTCAAATGCACAACTACTGATCGGCATGTGCATGGACAACCGCAAGCACTTGAGAATTCCGGATAACTTTGCTTTTATTATTAGAGCCGGAGGTGCTAATTTAAGATACAGCGAATTCAAAGTTTCTTATGCTATTGCAGTTGGAGGTGTTCGAGCCATTGCGCTAATCGGTCACAACCAATGCGGAATGGTAAATTTAATTTCCAGAAAGGAGCTGTTTATCAAAGGCTTAGTTGAATCAGCCGGCTGGGAACCGGTATGGGCAGAAGAGCACTTTATGCACTTCGCGCCTATGTTTGAAATCGGAAATGAAATTGATTTTCTTTTAAACGAAGCCAAACGCCTGCGCTTAAGATATCCAAAGATTACTATATCTCCGATGCTTTATAGAATAGAGGATAACCTGATTTATCAGCTTGATGAACGGGCAGCTTTATGAGGAAGATTTTTTCAATTAATAACCTCTTCTAACCCAATATGATTTCACTTCCATTATCAAGAATCGATAAAAACAACGAGCTTCGAGAAAAGCTTCTGCTATTCTGCAGAATAAAACCGGGAGAGATTTGGATCGATCCTGAGGAAAGACATAAAGTCGGCTGTTTCGATGCTGCAAATAAAGATGATATCCTAAAATTAATGGGAGATGAAAAAGCCGTACTTGCTATCCATGACCCGCCTTATAACCTTGTTGCATTTGATTTACGCGATACAACAAAATTTATCGATTGGTGTAAAAAGTGGATTGACAATACCACATTGGCTCTTGCTGAAAATAGTTCGCTGTATGTTTGGCTTGGTGCCGATCAAGAAAAAGATTTTCAGCCTCTTCCCGAGTTTATGATAATGATGAGAGATACTCCCTTCAAACCGAGAAGTTTTATTACTATGAGGAATCAACGCGGCTATGGAACGTCAAAAAATTGGATGGCTGTAAGGCAAGAACTTTTATACTATACAAAAGGCAAACCTGATTTTAATGTTGAAGCGGAGTATACTGATATACCGAAAATACTGCGCGGTTATTATAAAGAAGTTAACGGCGAGATTACTGAAAATCTTCAGAGGAGTAAATCAAAAAATATCCGTGCCGGAAATGTTTGGGTTGATGTACAACAGGTATTCTATCGGATGGAAGAAAATGTAAACGGATGTTACGCTCAAAAACCTCTAAAAGCAATTGAAAGAATTATTAAGGCAAGCTCGGAAGAAAATTCGTTAATAATTGATTTTTTTAGTCATTCCGGTTCTACGCTTCTTGCATCCGAAAAGCTGAACAGAAAATGTTATACAATTGACTGCGATCCCGTCTTTTGTGAAATAACAATTCGACGCTTAGAACATTACCGCAGCACAGGAAAAACAGGCTGGCAAAACAGTAATCCATTTGAAAAAGAGATTTTGAATGATCCGGCTCTTTTTAAATTAGTAAACCAATCCAAAACTATAACCACACCGAATTTGCTTGAATAAAATTAAAGTGCATTGAAACTTTTTCTCATTAACCCGATATTGTTATTGTAATTTATTTACTTAACGGGGGATGGACATCGGCAGCAAGTAAAACTGAATTAAAGTTTTAAGATTCACCGTTTAATCCCGCCGTTAAATTTCAGGAGAACTGCATGAAACATATACAATACTCATTAATATCAGCTCTAATATTTCTCTTTACTTTTTGCTCAACCATAATTCCTTCAGGAAAAGTTTATCTAGTAATCGGCTCGGATACTGCAATATGGGAGGGAATGAACGTTGCGAGGTATCATTGCTTTTATAGAATCAGTCTTTATATCGATCCACTCGGCAATGCTTATAAGGTTATGGACCCGTCGTTTCGTGACCAAATCCGCGACTCATACGGTAATACAATTAAGCTTACCTGGTGGATGATGGCGGGTAATATTTTTCGTTTTGCAGAAAACAAAAATATGCCCCTCGCTAATACAATGACTCTGTATCTTATGAAAAAATATCACGGCGATGCTATTCAGCAATTTGGAGATGAACTTTCACTGCACTATCACACTTTCCATTGGTTTGATTATTCGGGTGATGGCAAGTACTGGTGGAATCAAGCATTAAATTTTAACGACTGTCTTGACGATTTCAACCTTACCGTTGCTCAATTTCTTTTGGAAGAAAATGTATATCCTGTTTCTTTTAGAAGCGGATGGCACTATATGGATAACGAGTGGCAGAAAAGGTTGGACGAGCTGCTTCCTTATAGTCTTCATAACGATTGGCCCGCAAAAAGAACCGATACGGTAGAACCTCTTGACAATACATTCGACTGGTCTCAAGCACCTAACGATTTTGTGCCTTTCAGACCGTCGCCGGAAAATTATCAGATTCCGGGCGACGGGAAAGGATGGAATGTAAGATCTAAATTTATGGGAAGCGTTACACAAGAAATGATGGATGGTATTTTTAAAAAAGCTAACGAAGGTACAGATCAAGTTGCATGTTTTTGGGCGCATCTTCCCGAATCGGATTTTCTTGATAATATAAGAAAAATTAATAACCTGGCTCATAACTCGGCAGCAAAATATACCGACGTAAAATTTCAATACAACACTGCGGTAGAGGCGATGCAGCTTTGGCGGCAGTCAACTGATTTTACACCGCCGCAGCTTTCAATTCAAGAAGAGCAAATCGGTTCGGAGATTTATTTCGTTATAAACACTGATGAATCGATTTTCCAGGATGTACCTTTTGTTGCAGTTAAAGATGTATACGAGCGCTATCATATTGTTGAGTCTCAATCTACCGGCACGAATACATGGAGAACAATTGAAAGTTTCGATAAAAATATTTTAGCAAAAGCCGGTGTAGCTGTAACAGATACATTTGGAAATTTATCCACCCGTTTCATCAATTATCTTCCGGATGAGATTTACATCGATAATCTTGATGAAGGCTACAGCGAAATAGAAGGGAATTGGTTTACTTCTTCAGAAACTGCCTGGGGCATTGATTCAAGAATGTTAATGCTGACAGAAAACTTAACAGCCAGAGTGCGCTGGAATCCGGTTATTGAGCATACCGGTTTGTACAACATCTTTATTCAGGTTCCGCAATCTAATAATCCGTCATCCGAAATTGATTTTATGATTTACAGCAGCTACAATCCCATCGACACAATTACTTTCAGTGAATCAATTCCGCAAATGGATTGGGTTTATATCGGTACTGCCGACTTTACGGCAGGCAGCGGAAATTATGTTGAAATGATTGCACCCGGGAATAACCAATCCGGGAAATATGTTTCTGCCGATGTAATGAAATTTTCAGCACTTGTTAGAGACAGAGAATTATATACGCTTCAAAAATATATTGACTTTGGCGAAACGGCTGAAGAAGATACAGTAATAAAAAGCTTAGAAATAATTAATAAAGGCATTAATGAAATTACAGTTTTCGGAATAACATCTAAGGAAAATTCGATAAGTACAAAGGCTTCTTTTCCGCTGATTATTGAAGGCATGAGTAGAATAAATCTTCCTTTGGCTTTTCACGCTGCAAAGACAGGGAAGATTAATGACACATTGTTTATTCAAAGCAACGATTATCTTATGCCCGAATATCCAATCCTATATTCGGCAGACGTTCAACTTTATTTTAAAATTGTTGATAATGATGATTCTCTATTTTATAAAGAGCATGGTAATTGGCAGACAAGCGTAGCACAGGCTTACGGAACCAGCAGCAGGTATGTTTTTATAAATACAAATCCCGGTGCATGGGCTTCGTTTTCTGCAAAGCTGAATAAGCCCGGCATTTATTCTCTTTATCATATTCTTCCCCAAACAGTAAACTCGGCTAATAATGCTTTGTATGAAATTAACTTAGCCGGCTTTGTTCTTGATTCCATTTATGTAGATCAAAACGAAGGCAGCGGCGATTGGGTTGAGATAGGAAGGTATTATTTTCCCCCAGAAATTCCTGCTGAAGTGAGAATTATTAATTCAGGTAAAAGTACCGCAGGCGATGTACTTCGAGCGGATGCAATTAAGTTTGCCCTTTTACAAGAAATAACCGATATAGCCGATGAGAGATCTGGCGATCTTCCCGATAAATTTAAATTGCATCAGAATTATCCGAATCCGTTTAATCCGGCAACAATTATAAGTTATGACCTGCCGGAAAATAGTTTTGTTGTCTTAAAGATTTACGATATACTCGGGAGAAAAATATCATCGATTGTAAATGAATATCAAACAGCCGGGAGGTATAAAGTTCCGTTCAATGCATCTGATTTTGCAAGCGGAACATACATCTACACAATAAGCGTGAACGGAAAATTATATTCAAAGAAGATGCAGGTGATGAAGTGAAACTCTGTGGGTTGTTGGTGGTAGGTGGTTGGTGGTAGGTTGCAATTTTAGTTTTATTGTGTTACCAACATCGAATAATTCCAACACACAACAAACCGCGAAGTGGTGTAATGATTATAAACAAAAATTATATTCGATAATTATAAAATCCCGAAGGAATGACATATAGTCTGTATCACCCCCGAAAGCCTACGGGGTTTGTAGGTCCAATTTTACTTTCATAATCTATAATAATTTCATCCCTTCGGGATTTACGATAAGACCCGTCTTCATTACATTTTGCCGGGCAAGCCCGCCTTCACTTCGTTTCGCTGGGCAAGCCCGTCTTCATTTACGAACTTGTTAATTATTTGTTGTTAATCGTCTGTTGTAAAATAAGAAAAGCTAATAAATTCCAAACATAAATTATTTATTCGGCTGCAAGTCCTGCGAGACTTCGAGCAGCGCCGAATCACGGATATCAAAGCTTCAACCTGTCACGGCTTTTGGTTTCATTAGAAAACAAAAGACGGATTCTATGACCCGTCTCCATTACATTTCACCGGAGTAAGTCCTGCGAGTTTAGCAGTCCCGATTCACCGGACTTGCACGAGTATCGGGATCAATTCTATGATCCGTCTTCACTGCGTTATGCCGGACAAGTAGTTCGATTCATACATTCGTTTGTGGTTTGTAGATAGTTGTTTGTTGAGAAAGTAAATCTCACAAACGATAATGCAAATAATATTAGGGTTGCAAGTCCTGCGAGTTTAGCAGTCCCGAATCACGGACATCAAAGCTTCAACCTGTCACGGCTTTTGGTTTCATTAGAAAACAAAAGACGGATTCTATGATCCGTCTCCATTACATTTCGCCGGACAGGTCCGTCTTCACTGCCTTATGCCGGACAAGTAGTTCGATTCATGCATTCGTTTGTGGTTTGTAGATAGTTGTTTGTTGAGAAAGTAAATCACACAAGCCACAATGCAAAAAAAAATTCAGGCTGCAAGTCCTGCGAGTCTTCGAGCAGTCCCGATTCACAGACATCAAAGCTTCAACCTGTCACGGCTTTTGGTTTCATTAGAAAACAAAAGACGGATTCCATGATCCGTCTTCACTGCGTTACGCCGGACAAGTAGTTCGATTCATGCATTCGTTTGTGGTTTGTAGATAGTTGTTTGTTGAGAAAGTAAATCACACAGACCACAATGCAAAAAAAAATTCGGGCTGCAAGTCCTGCGAGTTTAGCAGTCCCGATTCACCGGACTTGCACGAGTATCGGGATCAATTCTATGATAGTTCGATTCATACGTGATTGCAGTTAAAAAAATTACAAGTTAAATAACCGTCTCAATTCTATGATAGTTCGATTCATACGGAAGAACGAACATTACGACACATGGACATTTATGTCTCAATTCTATGATAGTTCGATTCATACAAATTTAGCGGGTGCAAAACTCGAGAAGGAGTAAGTCTCAATTCTATGATAGTTCGATTCATACTGGTTAAAGTATGGTGGAATGTTTATAACGAAAAAAGTCTCAATTCTATGATAGTTCGATTCATACAAAACTAACGAAAGGAACGGTAAAATGGTAAAAGAGTCTCAATTCTATGATAGTTCGATTCATACCATCCCGACGATGCCTACTATAAAAAAGATAACCGAGTCTCAATTCTATGATAGTTCGATTCATACGAAATTTTAGAAGAGACAAAAAAACTTGCTGGTGAGTCTCAATTCTATGATAGTTCGATTCATACTCTTATAGTCATTTCTCCTTAGGATATTATCGTTCTAGTCTCAATTCTATGATAGTTCGATTCATACTATAACGGGAGCATTACTAATAATAATGTTGATTATGGTCTCAATTCTATGATAGTTCGATTCATACGGGAGGCACAACTAATAAAGCAGCTTATTACAAAATTAGTCTCAATTCTATGATAGTTCGATTCATACTACATTGTAAGAGGAAATGCACTTATCGGAAGTGAGTCTCAATTCTATGATAGTTCGATTCATACGAAATTAAAATCGAGAATGGAAAGTTCACTATCACTGGGTCTCAATTCTATGATAGTTCGATTCATACATAGGTAGTGCACTTGTAAATCTCTCAGATAATAAAGTCTCAATTCTATGATAGTTCGATTCATACTTGTATTGCAGAACCGCATCCAAAAACTGTTAAGGGGGTCTCAATTCTATGATAGTTCGATTCATACTTGAATCTCAGACTAAAGAGTATTCAGATCACTATCAAGTCTCAATTCTATGATAGTTCGATTCATACAGCCCTAAATTCGCTGTTTTTAAGGTACGTGTCAAGAATTTAACTGAATTTTTGTGTTTTGTCGATCTCAAAAAAGTCAGGTGTTGTTTAACCCTTAAATTGCGATTCTAAGCTGTTTTTTAAATCATAAAAGTAATTTCGTTCTTTTCTATGCCTAAAATTTCTTTATCGACAACCTCACGGTTTCTAATTGAGTAAATGAGAATTGAATCTTCTTTCTTTTCAATTATTTTTGCTAACCGTTCCCGCAGTTCAAAAAATTGCCCCTTAGTTAAATCGCCTTCAAACACGGAGTACTGCACCCAGTTTAAATACCGCCTGCACGTTTTTAACAGTTTTGGCAGCCGCTTGGGCGAGCCGCAGTCATAAGTTAAAATGTAATACATCGTCCTTCTGTTTTCTTCGTTTACCATTTTGTTATGTACGGTTTATATTCTTCTTCGCCGTTTAAGTGTTTAATTAATTTGTAGCATTCTTCTTTTACTATCCGCTTGTAGCTCATCTTCCGGTTTTCGTCTAAAGTAATAGTAGTTTGAAATTTTGTTTCCAGCTCGGTAACAAATGTTTTTTTTGCGCTTTGTTTAAGCAGGTATCTCCCGTTCTTTTTAAAGCCGTCTTTTTCGGAAATCATATTTTTGTTTATCACTTTAAAGATAGTGCGGTCGGTAAAAATCGGCTTAAATATATCTGCCAGGTCGTAGCAAAGAGGCAGCTTGCCGTCGCCTGTTTCGTGGATAAAGCCAATTTCGGGATAGAGCCTGGTTTGATAAATTTGATTTAAACAAACAGAATACACAATGGCATTGCCATACGAGATAAGCGCATTTATTAAGTTGTTGGGCGGATTTTTAACGCGGTGTGTGAAATCTACTGGATAATTAAAAATATGTTTCCATGCAGAGTAATATGCCTTTTTGATTCTTCCTTCAATGCCAAACAATTCCTGAACATCCTCGGCTTTGGAGAAATATTCTATGATGTCTTCAATATATTGATATTCATCCCGTACATGCGCTCCGCGGTTGATGTGATATTTGAGATTAGCAAGGCAGTTTGCTGCAGAAGCAGTGGTAAATAATTTCGCAACGAACATACGCTTTTTATAATTAGCATAGTGTATCGCCTGCTCGATTAATATTGTGCCGCATGTATTTCTTTCGGAAGGTAAAAATGAGCCGGCATATCCGCCAAAGAAATTAAATACGTGAACGGGTATGCGGTTTTGAGATAAGAAATACAGGAACCGTGAATTGAAGCGGACTGACCCGAATGTAAAAATAGAGTCGATGCTTTCAATAGGTATGTATTTCTTATCTCCGGCGGGAATTATACTATCGGGATCGAGGAAATATTCTTCCTGCTGAAGCTGTCTGTCTTCTCCAAAGGATCGTTCCGAAAAGTCATCTTCCTCTTCAGCTTCGCGTATTATTTTTTCGCACAGAAGAGAGTTGTCTTTTCGCTTTATTACAGTATCGGAAAAAAGGTAAAGGTTTTGTTTCATGGGTATTCTCTCCAATATCAATTGTAAGAAGTTGAACAAAGGGCATAATCGTACACCCGTAAATAGAACACTAATGATTATGTTTTTTTGTTCTTCAAAATTGTGCAGGAAAAATAAGTTGGTGTAAATAAAGCTGAAATTAAAACAACGTTTCGGAAATGTTTATAAATTTTTGTAGCACAGATTACACGTTTCGTTTTGGGAGTCGGAATCTGTGCCAAACACAGTAAAACAAAAGTTACTGCACAGATTTCGAAACGAAATGGACGTGCATAATCTGTGCTACGCATGAATGGTAAAAGTACGTGTTACGAAATGACCGGTGTTTAATTAATGTTACAGAAGCGGGTAAATTATTTTGAAATTATTTTTATCTGCAGGAATGAAATACTTTGATTCCCCCCATTTTTTATCAACATCAATTATGAATAATTCGGCAATGTCGGGATCTGAAATAAGCCGCTTTATTTTTTGATTTATTTTTGAGCGCTTGCTTCGGAAATCTTCGGCATTGAAACCAGTTTTTATCCACTGCTTTTTCTTTTGATCCGGAATGTAACAGTGCGGATAGAATTGACTAAAATATTCTAAAAATTTATTTGAGGTAACGGGTGCCTGAATTTCATGTATGCTTATTTTGCCAAGTCCCTTTTGTTTTTTGTCGACAAAATGATAATAGAAAAGCAGCTCCATCGGTTCTAATGAAATTACCTCATCGCCGAATTTTAGTTCTCTTCCTTCAATATCAACAAAAAGAATATTTTTACCGGTTGCAAGTTTAACCTGCTTTTGAGTGAATGAAACAATCCTATCGAAGCTGTAATTGATTAACCGTCCCGATTTCATCTGCTTTGAAAGGAGCGGACGAAGCCTTACAAAAGGTATTTTGGAAATTTCAAGGTCATTTGCCTGCTGTTTATTCTTCGGATAAAAATCTTTGAACTCGTGTTCTTCTTTTGTTAAAACATGCAGCAGTTGATCATTCTCTCGTGCAAACAGCGCAAGGGAGTTTGCAAGATGCACACTCATTGATTTTCTGCCGCCTGTTATAACACAGTAAAGCGTGTTATCTAAATCAGCAGCTTTTTCCCTTATGAAAGCAGAAACTTTGTTGGGGAAAAGAATATTGTCTTTATCCGACCTTATGTCGGGCAGCTCGATAGATTCTTCTTTAGCTGCTATAATGTGGGTATCGCTATTTTCAAACTTAGGCAAAGGCAATTTGTACTGCCTGCACAAATTTTCAATCTCTTTTTTAAGGGGGGATTTAGGTGTATTTGGTGCGGTATCCTTACCGAGTATTACGTATTTACCGCGCTTGGTGGTAAGGATGTAAATTTCATCGATGGGAGTTTTTTCTTTAACGGATAAACAAAATAAAGTTTCGGTAACTATCTGCGGAGTTAAACCGGTTACACAGATAAGGATGTTTTTAGACATACAAAGCTCTAAAAATTATTTGTTAAGCGTGGAAAGGAAAATGTATTATACCGGTTAGAATTTGAACCTAAATAGAATTTGCTGCTTAAAAAGTTAAAAAAATCCTCAAAGTGTTCTTTTGCTACTGGTACGCTGCCATGAGCAAGTATTGAATGATTTCGTTTATTAATGTGTTCTTTGATTTTAATATTATTCTCTTCGAATATGACAGCGGCAGGATTTTTTATTGTCAATAAAACGTCAAAAGTCTTAAACATCGGTAATTGAATTTTCTTATTACTATGACTCTGATATTTGAATTTTACTGACTCCCTTACTGAATCAGGAAGATTCTCTAAAATCACATCATCAGTTTTACATTTAAATTCTTTTTCAAATTCTATTTGTCCAAGCATTTCTAAAGCACGATACAATCTTGCTACTGCATCATCATATTTACCTTCAGATGCTCTTCTTTCAGAGTTAAAAATAAGATCATCAACCTTCTCATAATTCAATTCACTTTTTTTAAGTTCAATAAGTAAAGGTCTGAACATCTTTTCAAATTTTCCTTTTAGCCGTATTTCCTGCAGTTTATCATCGCGCAGATTTTTAAGCAGGTTAAACGCATCAGAAAAATTAAATTTATCCCAGGCTGAGAAAAATCTGGCAAGGTTAACTAATAGATCGGCTCGGTTTTTATAATCAGGATGAAAGTTAAAGTTTTTTACTAATTCAATTGCACTTTCAAACTGATATAAATTAAAAAGAGAAACAAACTGGTTTAACATTTTTGCAGAAAAAATAGAAGTCGGTGATATTGGACTGATTCTTTCTGTTCCCGACTGAACCCTGCCCTCTTTTCTATCTCCCATTACATAAGAGACAGTGCCTACTTCCAGAGTTAAACCAGAACTTACAAGAGCAGCAGACATTGCTTTTGTTCCGCTTGTGTAATCAACTACTATATTCTGTTTGTCATATCCTTTCCTGATATAGCTTTTTATTAATTCAGAATACTGATTATGCAGCTTTTCAAAATCATTAATCTCCTCAATAATTTTTTCCTCTTTTTGGATATTCTTACCCCATTTATCCAGTAAATTGTTTAAGTGTGGTAAAGTTAATTGGCGACTTTCAGATGAGGTAATAAATACAACAATCTCAGGATTTTGTTTTTCGATAGAAAAAAATAATCCGTGGGCAATGTCTGCGCCGGTAGCACCGGTTCCGACTGTCATTATTAACACTTTTTTGTTTTGATTGCTTTTATCCATAACTAACCATAAAATAAAAAAAACACAGACTGATAGTCTGTGCTACAGTAAATTAAATTTTAATGTGAACGGCATGCCGAACTGAACGGCAAATTTGTTTGTATGTGACACCTCACCTTCATCAGTAATTCTTCCATAAAAATCTTTTTTGTTTTCCGTTCTAAGACAGCTACCCGCAGTTAAAAAAACAATCGGATTCTTAAAAGGATTTTCTGATTGCGAAAATTCTTCACCAAGTTTGCCATACTTTGTATTTATATCATAACCAATCGGAGAAACTGTGTCTTCTATTGATGGAAGATAATTACCAAGGACAACAAATTGACCTGATTCTGTTGGCTCAATAATTTCTGCATATTCATTAAAACCTAAAATTTCAAATTGTCCATAACCGGAAGACTTCTTTTTACCAAAGCCAATAGTGAACGTGTCTTTAAGAATATTATTACAATCAAACTCTTTAAATTTTTCTTCATCCAGAACTTTGATGAAAACAACAAAAGAAACATCATCGCGGGAAAATTTTGGATTGTATGAATATAATTTCCCTTCAGCAGAAGCAAAGGAATTTCTATCAATCTGAACACTAACGCGGAGACTCTCCTCAAAGATTTTTTTCTTTTTAGTCTTTTTTGAATCAATATCTTCTTCAATTTCTTCAAGTTTAATTTTCCCAGTTGATAAAAATTTATTGAGTTCTGATAGGGTTAAGTAATTTCTTTCTTTGCTCTTTTTCCTATCAACAAACTCAAGAATTTTATCAACCTTCTTTTCTTTCGTTTCTGGTTTATTGAATACAAAAGGGCGAGGGAAATGAATCTCATTTTTCACTTTCAGCAAGCCATCAGAAAGAATAAAAACCGGTTTACTGTTTTTGAACAATTCAATAAATTCGGTAAGCTTTTCTGTTCCAAGCCGTTCTTTTAATCGCCAGCAAAAGTGTCCGTATATTGTATCTGATTGCAGAGGAGAAAGTAGGCCGGATTTTTGTTTTAGAGTTAGTATGTATGTTTTCATATTAGATGTTAACTTTTTCCCATTTTACATTCTCAAATTTTATTTGACCATAGCCCCGCGAACCTGATCCACCCATATATTCATTTTCAACTAGAGCCATTGCTTCTTCAACACGTTTTTTAAATAAGTCCTCGTTGTCCGATTCGAAAATTCTTATCATTACTTCAAAATCAAATCTGGCACCTGCGGCTATTCTCTCTTGAGTGCGTGGACCTGTGGATGCACCGGCCAATTTTGATCTGTCCATTCTTAATTCCATCTTTTCCTCGCCCATTGCATAGTCTTCATATCCATCTGATAATTTTGCATCTCTGAAAATCAATCTAGTAGCTTCGTTACTACCTTGTGGACTTCCACTTCCAAATAATTTTGCAACAAGACTATTATTATTTAAATCTTCCGAGGGACCAGCATTAGTTTTTGAGTAGTCATCATACTTCAGCTCTAATGCCATTCTAAATCTTCCTTTTAAACTACTGCCCGGTATATAAGGAAGATTAGTAATTGGATTTCTGATGACTGGGGAATCTACGCCGCCAATTTTTATTGATTCCTTAGACCCGCCAATGTGCATTCCCGATAGTAATACTATTTGAGCTGTTCCTTTTTGATAGTGCATCAATTTTTTCATGATTTACTCCTATTTATTTGTTTTTAAAATATGCTATTACTGATTCGAAGTGTACAATGAATCCTTTAATAAAATTAGCTTCATTTAGAATTGCATTTTCAACATTTTTCTCTATAAAATCACTAAAATCCTTTGAGACTAGTGTCTCGTCAACATTGTAGTGTCGGGTAAAGCCTTTTTAGTTTAATTCTTGCATTCTTCGTTGTAAACTGCCAATTAATTTTTGCGTTCAAATT
>JAGUYG010000051.1 GCA_020061465.1 Ignavibacteriales bacterium | reverse complement strand
GCAAAAAAATAGCCCCAAAGTTTCAAAGACACAAAGAGTTCACTATTTAAAAATGGGTCAACAAAAATTTTGTTTTTTCCATATATTTTACAGCCCACCCTCAAGGTTGCTCAAAATTCTAGCATCCCTAAAGGTCTAAGGCAGCGACCTTGAAGGATAATACGTAAGGTGAGTTACTTAAATGAGGCTAATGCCATATAGAGTATATCGTTTCGCTTAGACTGTTGACCTACCTAAAGTTAAATAAACTTAAGCGAACGTTAAATTCACTACTTTTCAAGTGTCTTTGTATCCATTGCTTCAACGAATCTTTTTGCTTTTAATGAAGTGAAATGATTTCTCCGTGTCGTATGATTTAATTAAAAAACATCTTTAACGAAAGTAAGTGTTTTTACAATTACCAACTATTATTTACATTGAGCCACTAAAATACTTTCTTGCCGCATTAACTAAGCCTTCTCAATCAGATAAATTAACTTATGCTTCTCCTCTCAAACTGAGCCAATCGGCAATTATTACTTGACGTTCAGAGAAAGATGTAATTACCGTTCCGAAATAGCTTGAAATAAAAATCGGCAGCGGCGAATTAATCAAATCCGTCAGTGAAAAAAAGCTTGCGGAAGAATTAGCTCTTCAAAAAGGAATAAAAAAGCCAGCCATCATACAAGCTGCGATATACTTATCGAGCCATCCTAACAGTAATCAATTGAACAGGCTTAAAGTATCGGGTATAAATGTATTACCTGAATCTTGGACTCCTCCGGCGGGTAATCATTTGTACGGTTTTGTACTTGCCGAAATTCCTTCGTCCGAACTCGTAAATGCGCTCCGGTTCGATTTTATTAAGAGAATCGATCTCGCAGAAAGCGAATTAACACCGCAAAGCAATAATGCCATCAAGCAAATTCAAGCTGATTACCTGTGGGCTTCGGGAATAACCGGACAGGGAGTTAAGATCGGCATACTTGATTCCGGTTTAGATACCGAACCGCTTAATCCCGATCTTCCTTTATCATTAATTAAAAAAGATTATTCCAGCTTTCCAACGCTTGATGACGATGTAGAGAATAAAGCTACCGGACACGGAACGCTTGTTACAGGGATTGTTGCTGGACAAGGATTTCTTTCTGCTGATAATACTGGAAACGGTGGTGGAGCTTATAAAGGAGCTGCCCCTGGCGCAGAAGTAGTCTTCCTTAAAGTTGGAAATGATATTAACGGCGGAGCGGGCACCAGCGCCATTCTTAATGCAATGGATGCCGCAGTAACTGTTTATGGAGTTAATCTAATAACACTTAGTTACGGCTCATGGGATATTTATCATGATGGATCGGGAACTTTAGATCAAAAAGTAGATTGGTGTTACTCGCAGGGTGTTCCGGTCTTTTTGGCTGCCGGTAATTTCGGATCTCTAGGAAGACACTTTTCCGGTTTAATTTCCGCACAAGATTCAACCGATTTTATTCAGGTAAATGTAACTAACGCTGTAACGAACGGAACAACTCTTGCTTTCAACCTGGTTTATTTCGATGGTTTAGGAATTCGCAAAGATTTTAAGTTGAAATATTATTCAAGCACATTCGAAGAAATAACGAATGTTTATCATTATATCGGTACCGAAAGTACATTCGGAAGTGAGTCAAGAATATCTCAAACGCTGTTTAAAGTTCCTGCCGGCAACGGCACTTATTATTTGAGAGTAATCAATAATTCAAATACCTCGCAGTCATTCAATTTGTATGAACACTATAACGACGGATTGAACAAAGTTAAATTTGCCAATCCCGATTCACGCTATACAATCGTATCGCCTGCGACTGCTACTTATGGTTTTGCCGTCGGTGCATATACCTCAGCCCAAAGCTGGGTAGCATATAACGGTTCTACCTATTCATTCGGACAAATTGCAGAGCACGTCAGTTCATATTCAAGTCAAGGTCCGAGAATAGACGGACTGCAAAAACCCGATTTAGTAGCACCGGGCAGTGCAATTATTTCAATACGTGATAGAGATATTTATAAAACTCAAAATATTTATTGGATAAATAATAATTCAGATCCTGCTCAAGGCGCCGATTACTTAGTTTCTGAAGGAACAAGCTTTGCAGCCCCATTTGCAGCAGGCGCCGCCGCATTACTAATAAGCAAATATCCGGGCATTACTCCTCAAGAAGTATATACAGCACTTCGCAACAATACATCTGTTGATGGCTCTACCGGCAGTATTCCAAATGCCGCATACGGATACGGAAAATTAAATGCATATAATGCAGTAATGAATTATAGCGGCAGCGGCGGCGATCCGGGTGGCGATGATGATCCTGCTGATGATCCCCCGGCGGCTAATTATGTGGTAGTTAATGCAAAAGTATTTTTAGAAGGACCGCTAAAAAACTACAAGATGAATAAAGACCTTCTTGAGGGTAATAAATTACCGCTCGAACACCCCTACGGTAATTCTCCGTGGAATTACGAAGGAAATGAATCTGTTAGTGTATTACCAAACGGAATTGTTGACTGGATGCTTGTAGAATTAAGAACAAACATTTCTGCCAACACCGTTGCGGCTAAGCGAGCAGTCTTAATTCGAGAAGACGGAATCCTTACTGATCTTGACGGTATAAGCTTACCTGAATTTAATGACATTGAAGATGGTGACTATTATATAGTTATAAGACATCGAAACCATTTAAGTGTAATGACTGCATCACCGGTTTACTTATCGCAAGATACTCCCCTTTATGATTTTACAGACTCCGACAATAAAGCTTACGGCTCTAAGGGGTTGAAGAAGTCAGGTAAATACTATGCAATGTATGCCGGAGATGGAAACGGAAGCGGCAGTATTACAATCGCAGACCGTAATGAAATATGGAGTGAAGAGAACGGACAGGTTGGTTATAAAAATGGTGATTTCAATTTAAGCAGCGGTGTAACTATTTCCGACCTGAATCAATTATGGAATAAGAACAATGGTACAGTATCACAAGTACCTGAAAATTAGAAAGAGAGTTTCAAATGAAAAATATTTTATACTTAATACTTCTATCAATACTTTCTGCATTCATGCTTAATGCAGAAACTATAAATGGAAGATTCGTAAAGCTCACACACGATTCTAATATCTATGGTGTGATGGTTCAATTAAAATCCGATGCCGGACAGGCTCAAATGGGTGAAGCAACAATTATAGTTAATTTTAAACAGGAGACAATCTCCTATCCCGATACCCCCGCAGACGGAATTGATTACATTTACCATGTTTTCAGCGGCGGCAGTTATGACGTTGCAACGGTTACGCGTCCATATAATAATCAAATTAGATTAAATATAGTTTTGAATAGTACGAATAACGGTACAGTCGTAACTACCGATTATATGGATGTTGTTACGTTGTATTTTTCGGTTCTCAATCCCGATGGTTTGACAAACTTAGCATGGCAAGCTGAGAACATTGATTTTGCTATTTATGAGGGTGATAACTCTACCCTGTTTAATCTGGGAGTTTTCATTGATGAAAACTCCACTCCCCTGCCGGTTGAGTTTGAGGCATTCACAGCGGAACAAAAAGGTGTGAATGTACTCTTAAAGTGGTCAACTCTTACCGAGATAAACTCATTCGGCTTTGATATTGAAAGAAGATTTGAAGCAGAAAATAATGAGTGGCAAAAGATTGGATTCCTTAATTCATCCGGCAATAGTTCAAGCCGCAAGGAGTACGGTTTTGTTGATAATAAAATTACCCGCCCAGGAAAATATTTCTACATGTTAAAAGAGATAGATACAAACGGTGATATAAAAATTCTAAAAGAGATTTCAATCGAAATCTCGTTAAAGAATAAATTCGAATTAAGCCAAAACTTTCCCAATCCGTTTAATCCCTCAACAGTTATAAGTTGGTTTCTGCCGGAACAGACGGTAACCACAATTAAAATTTATAACATTATCGGAGCCGAAGTAGCCACATTAGTGAATGAAATGCTGCCTGCTGGACAGCATGAAGTAAAATTCGATGCAGAGTCCGTCGCAGGCGGATTCACAGAGAAATTTCTCCTTCCGAAAGAATGCCTTTGGTAAAAGGAGTCCCTTGGACAAATTTCAAAAAATCACCGCTTAGCGGCATGCCGCTACTGCGGCACAAATTACAAATGCACAGCATGCTTTGCATAATGTTCAATCTTCTCCGTAGGATCGGGACTGTGTAAAAACTCAAAACTGTCATTTCGAAGGAGCGGAGCGACTGTCCAAAGCTTTCGGAGTCGAAATGACAACGGCACTTTTCCGAAGGATCATTCTGATTACACAGCCTCGATCGTTCCGATAAGATTTTGAATTTGTTATTTGGGTTTTGTCCAAAGGATCCTTCGGATTATTTGTTTTTTACTTACAATTAGAATTTCTCCATAGAGTCCTTTCCGAAGTCCTATGGATCCTTGGAGAACCCTTTGGGTCGGACAAATATTTTTGGTTAGTGTCTTGATGATATTATTCATCCCTATTCCACACAATTAAGAGATGACATCTTGTAACGCATAAGTTTACCGTAAAAGATGTCATCTCTTTCCAATTCTAAATCACCCTGAATGGTGACGCTAAGCCGAAAAAAGACTGAATTCTTTACTCCACCCACTTGAATACTCTGACGTAGTCAACTTCCATTTTTTGTGGAAAGATAGAGTCATCCACTCCTTTTTGCCCGCCCCATCCACCGCCAACAGCAATGTTTAACAACAAATGAAAATCTTTATCAAATGGCCATACTTCCCAGCCTTTATGTTCATTGGAAAAAGAAAAGTATTTAGTTGAGTCGATAAAAATTTCAATTTTTTCCGGCGTCCATTCCATTGCATAAACATGAAATGCCACCTCAGCATCGGGCACATAAATCTTGGCGGTTTTTTGTGTATTGATCTGCCAATAATATGCTTTTGTGTGAATTGATCCATGTACCCATCCGGGGTCGTAACCCACATGTTCCATAATATCTATTTCGCCGTTATCAGGCCAGCCCCCATTGCCATAAGCCCATTGAGTCGGAAGCATCCATATTGCGGGCCACGTTCCTCTGCCATGGGGAAGTATGGCTTTTATTTCGAAGCGTCCGTATGTCCAATCTCCCTTTCCTCTCGAAACTAAGCGTGCAGATGTATAATCATTCGCTTCCCATTTTTCTTTAAAGGCTTCAATAATGAGAATTCCATTTTCAACGCGCGCATTCTTTGTTCGATGTGAAGTATAAAATTGCAGCTCTTGATTTCCCCAGCCGTGTCCGCCTACGTCGTAACCCCACTTGTTTGAATCGGGAAGACCGATGTAATTAAATTCATCTGCCCAAACAAGCTGCCATCCTTTTGTAGAATCTTCATTTATTGGCTCGGTGCTTTTATCCTGACAGCCGAATAAAATAAAATGAGATATTAGAAGAAAAAAAATAATTCTGATGAACATTTTATTCCTCAAGTTATGAGATATAAAATTCATATTAAAATTTTTTTTATCGAATTAAATAGAACGCGTTTAAGTTCTAATCATTCGTGAAAATTATTGTTAATTCGTGGCTAAATTTTCTTCGCATCCACATGCAATCACTTAATGTTTCCAATAACTAACTATATCATTTAACAAAAAAGTTTTCGGTTAAATCGGCAATTATCACTTTAAATTCGCCTGGTTCAATTATTCTTTTATTATCTCTTCCAATAAATGATAAATGCTTTGGTTCAATTGTAAATTTCACTTCCATTGATTCACCAGGTTTCAAATGAATTTTCTCAAATCCTTTCAACTGTTTTACAGGTCTGCTCACACTTCCAAATAGATCGGTCAAATATAATTGGACCGCTTCTTTACCGGCTTTACTTCCGGTATTTTTAACAGTAACGGTTACATTGATTTTTTCATCTTTATTGATTTCTTTTTTGTCAAGCTTCAAATCTGAATAGCTGAATGTTGTATAACTTAATCCGTATCCAAAACTCCACTGCGGATTGAATGAATTAACATCGAAGAATTCTAACGGTTTATAATCGTAGTGCAGAATTGCATTCGGTGCGCGCGGATAAGTAACGGGCAGTTTTCCGCTTGGATTAACATCACCGAAAAGTATATCCGCAATTGCTCGTCCTCCTTCCATGCCGGGGAGAAATCCAATTAGAACAGCACCTACACCGGGTTCAACTTTATTTATCACACGTGGTCGTCCCTGCAGCATTACGAGTATAACAGACTTTTTAGTTTTAATAAATTCACTTGCCAACTTTAATTGTGCCTCATCTAAAGTGAGGTCATCAATATTACCGGGAGTTTCGCAGTATGCCTTCTCACCAAGACAAACAATTAAAGCATCAACATCTGAAGTTTTTCTAACAGCTTCATCAATATTGAGTGTTTTATCGAAATCAGATCCCGGAACATATATAACATTTTCTTTGCCTATTTTTTCTTGAATTGCTTTTAGTACAGTTTTCTTGTCTTTCGGATAAAGAGTTTCTTCATTTCCCTGCCAGGTAATTGTCCAACCGCTGTTCATTACAGAAAGCCTATCGGCAGTCGGACCGGTAACAAGCACTTTTATCTTTTTTGATAAAGGAAGCGTGTTGTTTTCATTCTTTACTAATGTAATTGACTCACATGCCGCATCATAATTTGCTTTTGTGAATTCGGGTGATGCAAACATACCTTTTAATTTTTTATTTGGATAAGGATTCTCAAACAATCCCAACCGAAACTTAACAGTAAGGATTCTTCCAACTGCTTCATCAATTCTTGAAAGCGGAACTTCACCGTTTTTTACAAGCTCAAGAAGCAATTCATAAAAGCTGAAATCGTACGGTACCATGCTCATATCAACGCCCGCCATTACAGCCATCTTAACCGCTTCCTTTGGCGATGCGGCAACTTTGTCGCGTGAATAGAGACGGTTAATATCTTCCCAATCGGATACTACAAATCCTTTAAATTTCATTTCACCGCGAAGCACTTCGGTTAAAAGATGATAATCTGAATGAGTGGGAATGCCGTCAACCTCGGATGAGTTAACCATAACAGTAGGAGCGCCTGCTTCGATACCCGCTTGAAATGGAGGCAAAAAATATTCGCGCATCATGCGTTCCGATATCCATGCGGGGGTTCTGTCTCTGCCATTAATCGGAAAGCTGTATCCCGCATAGTGCTTTAAGCATGTTGCTAATTTTTTTTCATCGCCGATATCATCACCCTGCGCTCCTAATATATAATGCTTCCCCATCTCGGATGCTAAGTAAACATCCTCACCGAATGTCTCCCAAAGACGGGGCCACAAGGGCTGTCTTCCCAAATCCATAACAGGATAAAAATTCCATGGAATTCCAGAAGCCCGCGTTTCAATTGCGGTTATTTCCCCGGCTTTCTCAATCAAATCTCTGTTCATAGTTGCAGCCATATTGATTGCCTGCGGAAACAATGTTGCATCCAAAGTGTAATTAGCTCCGTGAATAGCATCTATACCGTAAATGATGGGAATTTTCAATCGGGTTTTTTTCGTTGCTATATCCTGAATTTCTGTTATCACTTCATGCCAATAGTCAATTGAATGTGCAACATCGTAAACATTTAGAATAGAGCCGACATGATATTTTGTTATTGCTTCTTCAAGCTTATTGAGATCGAGTTCATGCTTTTGATCTTTTGTACCCTGTGTTTTTGATACGGCTTGAATAGTAACTTGCGTCATCTGCCCCACTTTCTCTTCAAGTGTCATCTGAGAGAGAAGCTTTTTTACACGATCATCAAGTGAATAGTTTTTTTCTTTCTCCGGAGAAAGAGCCATTGATAAAATTAAAATTATCGATAGTAAGATTAACCGTTTAGTCTCTTTCATTTTAATTCCCCGTGTATTTTTTTATGGTTAGGGATGTTGTCATTATTTTAATTTCAAGTGAAAGTTTAATTCAATAAAATTAATTTTTTTGCGAGCGTATGTTTTCCGTTTTCAAGCGAATAGATATAAACGCCCGAGTTAAGAGAAATTCCAAGATTTGATTTTGCATGCCACTGAATTTCATGCTTCCCTTGAGCGAAAGTTCCGAGGTTTTCGGAGTAAACAATTTTTCCTGTCACATTAAAAATTTTTAATTGAACTGCGCTTTCTTCCTTAATTGAAAATCCAATTTTTGTTGCGCCGTTAAAGGGATTTGGATAATTCTGTTCAAGTGCGAATGAGTTGAAGTGATTCATATCTTCTTCTAAAAATCCGGTAGTATTATTCTCAACTATAATACCGTTTATAAGCGGATTTTCAATTTCAGATGAGAAATGAATATCTATTATGCCGTCTAAGCATAAAATATTTTCGGCTTTTAACTCATACGCATAGTTAGTTCCTAATTGACTAAATATATCAAGATTGTCGATTACTCTTTTACCTTCAACATAAACATCAAAAATTCTTCTGCCGGTTTGAGTAAAATAATTTTCGGCAAACATAAGCGTTGCACTATAACTGCCGGGCGGCACTCTAATTTTATATGCTGCTAATCCGTAACGCTCCGATCGATAGACGTAATCATATTCTGTGTTATTTGTATGAAGCGACGAAGGGAATACTGTATTCTGCCCATCCATATAACCATACTCGGTTGTTTCTTTAAACTCCGTATCGCCGATAAAATCGTTTACCGCCTGCCCTCCTATGTTTATCTTAATCGGAAATTTTAATGCCGAAGGAAGAATAACCGGAACAGCTCTTGCCGGCATTGTATTTGGCGGATTTGCTTTATCCTTCATGCTTAAAACTATAAGATTGAAACCCCCGGACAGATTAATATTTGACGAATACAGAAAAACGTTCTTCTCATCTTCCAAAAGTTTAATGCTGTCTATTGCCGCGTTCGAAATGATGTAATTAGATTTCGATTCAGCAGAGAGCTTATCCAACTCTTCAGTAAAAGACGCTAACACACCGTTATCATAAGCACGTGCCCAAAGCAGATTAGGCGCTTTTTTATCGATGTATCCGATATTTACCGCATCGGTTAGACATAAAATTAATTTCCCGTCATTAAAGACAGCATTCTCCCTTATGAAATCGCAATTGTTGCCGCCGAAGGTATGAGTTGCTTTATCCCATCTTGATTGATCCCATGAATCGAAATTATCCGTCCATTGATGTGTAAAATTATTCCCGGTACCATAGCTGCCGGCACCGGGAGTATACGAGTAGTAACTAACCCAATCGTAATAAGCAAATGATGGAAGAATATCCGGATTCCATTTACCCGCCCAATTTTCATAAACGGGATTCCAGATGTTCATCATAATTTTTTGCGGCAGATTTAACGTGGAAATGTGTGCACCTGTCTGCCTGTAAACTTCTTCGCCGTCAATGAACCATGCAACATAATCGGGTGTCCATTCGAATGCGTAAGTGTGAAAATCGAGATGAGGATTAAAATCAACAAATTGATGTCTTACATGATTTGTCTGTCCGGGAGTAATAGTATTGAACTGAACATCGTTATCGTATCTTCCCATTATTTCAATATCTATTTCGTTCCACGAAATTCCTCCATCATGATAAGTGAAGAAGGAAGCAAGAACACCCTCTCTATACGGCGATTTGTAATTAGCTTCGAATCTGCCGTAAGTGTAAGATTGTTTGGTTCTGTATTCAGCGCCTTTAAAATCTTTTGCGTTCAAAAAATTATGTGCAAATAAAAGCAATATGACAACAAAACTAACCCGCATCAGAAAGTAATTGAAATTGTAAATTTCTGAATATCAGACAACCTGCCGAAAGCCTGATAGGCATAATCAAATTTAACCGCTACGTTGCCTAACAAAAGCTGCTTCAAACCAAAACCTAAAGCGAATGATTCTTCCGAATCCTTAAGAAATAATGATTTGTAACCTCCTCTAAGGAATAAGAAATCATTGTAATTATATTCTGCTCCAACGTTGATGCTTTCGTAATTATCATTTGGATGAGCAGCATCTAATGCAATTATGAGTTTCTGATTTTCAGTATTTATCGGGTCGTATGCAACACCTACTCTGAAGTTAAGCGGAAGCGCCCATTGCTCGGTTTCAAGATAAGCCGGAATTTTATCGTTGTTGCCTGTGCTGTAAGGATCCAAATCGTGCAGCACCAAATTTGAATTCCCTAGCATTTGCATTTTAGTGCCGAAATTAGAAACCGACATGGCGAGTATAATGCCGTCGAAAGGTGTTACATACTGAATGCCAAGGTCTATAGCAAATGCGGATGCGCTCATCTTCCATAAAGTTTGATAAACAAATTTAGGATTGAAACCGATAGAGAAATTATCCGTTAGATTTAATGCATAAGCAATGCTGAAGGCAGCATCGGCTGCGGAAAAAGTTTCGCCGGTACCGTTTGGTTCTTCGATTGTGGTTACTTTCATTTCACCAATGTTAGAAGCAGTTACACTTAAACCTATAGTACCCAGATCACCCAAATTATATGTGGCGGCAACAAAGTTATAACTTATATCTGCAAACCATTGGGTATGATCGAATAGCACACCGACACCTTTAAGCTTAGCCAAACCTGCGGGATTCCAATAAATTGCACTTTGGTCATCGGCAATTCCTACGAATGCGCTGCCCATGCCGGATGCTCTCGCACCTTGACTTATGGATAAAAACGGTGCTGCGGTAGTCCCTTTCTTCGAAACATCGGAAATGAATTGCTGAGCAAAAATGCTTGAGCTTACAAAAATTATTAAGAGCGATGTAAGTATAATTTTCTTTTTCATATTCATTCTCCGCTATTTAATTACCGCAAATTTGCCTATGTGTTCACCGATTCCTTCGGCATCAACATGATAGATATATACACCGTAGGCAATATCCATCCCGTCTTCGGAAACAAGATTCCATGAAAGTGCACCGTTAGTCGGACCGGAATCTTTAGCCAAAGTTTTTACAAGCGCACCGGCAATTGTGTAAATCCTAATTGTGCATTTGGCAGGTAGATTAATAAAATCTATTTTTCTATCTCCCCTGCCGGTTGAATTAAGATTTCGTCTCTCCCATGATGCCGCACCGAGATAGGGATTGGGTACCACACCAATTTGAGCTAATTGCTGCTTCATCAATTCGTTATCCGTTGAAACCGGTTTTGTGCTGTAAGTAAAGTAATCCCCCGAAGCAAATTGTTTTGAAGTTTTGATTATAAATTTATCGCCGGCAGCAGGGTGTTTAATATCTCCCATCAATGGATAGCCATACGATACATTCCATGCTATTCTTGAATTGGCAACAGTATAAGGTGTGTTGATAAATTCGAGAATTTGCAGTGTGTCCCCTACAGATAACGATTTAGAATTATCAACATCTTTTAATTCAACTTTTACTTGTGTTCCTTCCGTAAGGTTTAATACCCTTGCATGAATCGGAATTTTGGTGAACCATGTTGTATCAATGGGTTGATCTGAACTGCTGAATTGAATTTCATAATCCGCAGGCCAAGGTATTGCTCTCGATGTTCTATTGGGATTAACTCTAATATTTAAATTGCTCGTTCCGATTAACCAATTGGTAAGTGAATCTATTACCGTTACCGCAGTATCGTTCATTATTGAAATTGTCATTCCGTCAAAGGGTGGACTAAATCGCCCCTCACCGATGCTTGTTGTGTCTACTTTCCTTTCCAGCGTATCAACTTTCCCGTCGAATGTTCTGATGATGGAATATGAAATGGTTTTATACAAAGGGAAAGTGCTCGTCGAATTAAAAAGAATTTGGTAAGCTGCGCCATCTTTAATTGCCGAAGGGTTAAGAACATTAACCGAAAGGTTACCGGTTCCCTTGCCGGATGCAACCGAACGGGTATCCCCCAATATTTGCGGGGGAATATAACCGGCGGCAGGTGCATTCGGAGTAACTACAGCGCAATTAATATCAACGAATTGCAGGTTCCCGGCAAAATCTTCCGTTATAATTTTTGTGCATTCGGAAGGCTGCAAACCGGTTGTTCCAAACATCGGATCACCTTGATCGTACGAAACGACTGCATAATAATATCTTACTCCGTTCATTACATCGGTATCAACATAGGAATGCTGTAAACCTGAATTAGTGCCGCGCCAAAAGTGAGCGCCATTACTGCCTACCGGATCAGGTCCCATTATATATTCCCAACTCCCGTTAATTAACATAGAGTCGACCAAATCAAATTGTGCTATGGGTTTCCAGTATTTTGGATCTCCCTTAGAATTAGTTATTATTTTTATATCATTGAATTCGGCTTCGGTACTTCTGTAAACAAGGTAACCCTCAAAGTCTTTTTTGTAACCCTGTGTCGGATCGTTATTCTCAAAACCAAGGAAAGGATCGCGTGACTCTTCAGCGATTTTATCCCAATAAAGAAAAACTTTTCCATCGCCTGCTACAGCAGTTAAAGTTGGTTTATAAGGAGGTTTAGCGAAGTTGTAATTTGCATTATAGATTTGCTGCACGGTTTCTTTATTAAAAATTAGGTCATCAAGATTATCACCAAAGACAAGCGCCATAGAAAATCTTTCGCGCTTATTAAGATTTAATGGGAAAGGACCCGAGGCAAAAACCATGCTTATATTTGCTCTTTGAATTGATGTATCGAAATTTGCATAGCTCATCTTCAGCCACATCGATTCATCATCTTTGGGCCAGCCGCCGCCGGTACCGCCCTGTCCTAATCGGTAAATAGAAACTGCCGTTAAACCAATTTGATCGGATTCATCTTTATCCGTTTCATCAAAGTTAGGTTCACCGTGTGTCGGTACGCCATCCCCCTCTCCTTCATCAGGACCAAGATATTGTAGATCGAAAGGACCAACTCCATCTCTGCCTACATCGTCATTCAGAGGTTCATTCTCATCTGCATCCCAAACACCGTTTCCATTTAAATCCGAGAACGGTCGCCAATCGCCGTCGTTATCAATATTGTCATCTCTTCTTTCGTCAATCATACCGTCTTCATCGTCATCAATACCGTTCCAAGGATTGCCGGGGCTTTCGAGATATGCATAACCGTAATAACCTGTTTTCCATCTATCGGGCTGACCAAAGCCATCATTATCGAAACAGTAAGCTAAGTCAAGCTTTTTATCGAAAGAAGCATTATCGTCTTCCGAATCGTTGGTACCTCCCACACCGCAGTCGGTATAAAATCCGAAGATTGTGGTTGGATAATTAAAATCCGAAATATTAACTATATCGTAATGCCAAAAAATTATGTCTTCAGCAAGAACCTGCGACCACTGAAAGCCACGCACTTCAACCCTTAATCCTAAACCGCCCCTGTTTTGGTCGCTTGCGATTGGAAAATAATTATAAGGAGGTCTGATAAATTCACCGTCTTTAGAATCGTCCATCACAAAGAAAGTTTCGAAGTCGGATCTTTGTACTCCCCTCCCGAAGTAGCCGTACCAGTAGCCGTCCCATTCGGGGGTAAGATTTAAGGCAGTAGGATAAACCTTGGGCCATGATTTGGGATCGGTATTTATCGCCGGCTTTCCTGCGGAAGGATTCATATAGCCGGGAACAGGTTCAAGTCCCCAAATTTGTCCTGTCACCGGGTCTTTGTCCATCCACTCGCGGTAAGAAGTTTCAAGCGGATGAATCACCTGTCCGTTACCGGGTGCAGTAACTTCGGATGCAATTAAAACACATACACCGTCTAAGTAAGAATGCCCTGTTCCTTTTGGCCATTCGCCGGAGGGTTGATAGGGCCACTGCCCTACTTCACCGTTATTATAAAATAATGTTCTTATCTGATTGCCGTCCATTATTCCCTCGCGCCGGTACTGAATATCGCCTTTCGGTTCATCTCTATACCTTTGAGTTTGAGGGGTTATCTGAGCAAACAAGGGAATGTGAATCAGGAATGAAATCAAAATAAACAGAATTTTCTTGTGCATTATTTTTCCTCCAAAAACTTTAGAATCCAAATCCGAAACCGATGCGGATTTCTCTCGGTGTGGCATACATACCCGGATTATTTATGTATTCTTCAATTGTATTAAGTCCTATTATCTCACCCGCATATTTTATATTAAGGTCAGCGTTAGCTCTGCCGGTAGTTGAATAGACACCGTATTCATTCTTTATGTCAAGCAGATTATATACTAACAGAAAAGTATTTACTTTGATACCGCCGATGTCAAACACTTTCTCTGCTCTTAGGTCTAAGTTATAAGTAGCCGGTTTTATGCCGCCGTTTTCAAATCTTACTCCTTTAGAAATTTTTATGTCTTCAGTGTAAGGCCAGCCGGAACCATATTGAAATATCGCACCGATTGTCCAATCGCCGGGCTGCCCGACATTAAGCGAAAAGTTAAGTGTGTGTCTTTGATCCCAATCTAACGGAACAACTTTTTTTGTTTCTTCAACAGGCGGTTTTGTTTGATTGTTGTTATAAACGGCATAAGGATCCGAAGCATTTCCTTCTGCAATTTGATAAGTATAATCTATTTTTGCGCTGAAGTAATCGGCAAATCTTTTGTCAATCGTAACGATGAAACCGCGAACGTTCCCGTAATCTCTATTTATAAATCTGGCATATTTGAAACCTTCAAAAGTGTTTACTATTTCCATACCTAAAAGATTTCGAATGTCGCGGTAATACATAGTAAAATGCAGAACTAAGTTCGGGAAAAGTACCTGCTGTAATCCAAGTTCATACATTATCGTTTTCTGAGCTTTAAGGTCGGGATTTCCGATAATTGAAGAGAGCGAAGCACCGGGAGTTACGAGAAAATCTGAATTAGCATAGAGATGTTCAAAATTTGGTATCTGAAAAAAATGACCGTAAGAAAATCTTAAAATACCTTGATCGGTTATAGGGAAAGAAGCACCTAATCTAGGACTAACCTGAAGTTTTGCATTTGCTTTTACAAATTCATTCGCTCCGGGAAAATCCGGATTTCTTCTTGGGTTGCGTAAATCTGCCGGCTGCGATGCATTGGAATTGAAATAATCGAAACGCACACCTGCATTAATAATCATAATATCATATTCCATTTTATCTTGAATATAAGCTGAAAACTCATAGGGTTTCTTGGTGTATGCTTGATTACCGTCGGTTCCCAAATCGCGATAACCTAAAGTAAAAATCGAGTTGCCGAATTCATCGATTTGTCCTTCAGTAAGATTAACTACTTCGTAACCATGACTGAAAATAGTATGCAGCCTGCCTTCAATTCCTGCACCTAATTTATGTTCTCTCGATAGCTGAGATGAAAAATTCCACTGCCCTATCGTAGTTCTTGTTGATCTTTCATATCTCGTCCCGTCATTTCCGCCTGAACGGAATGTATAATTTGAAACGGCTAAGCCCAGTCTTGGATCCACATACCTTGAATCATACGGATCTTTATATAAGTAACCCTGATATTTAAAAAGATTCGTAGAAATCTTTAAGCTCTGAAATGTGCTTTGTGAAGGATAATGCGATACCTGTATGCTATGGATGTAATTCGCTCTGTAGTGATTTATGATTCCGTCCGGAGTCCAGGAAAAGTAATGGTTGTAATACTTATTAAAATTATCATCCCAGAAAACACTATAGCTTAATTTAATACCGGGAAGTGAATAAGTTAATTTCCCGTTGAAGGAATATTTTCTTTCAGGATTCATAGCTACGAAAGCACCGTCTCCTGTATTACGCGCAACCCAAACTGATTTGTCAAGCGGATCAGGATAGAAAGGCACATCGTCGGTAATGGTATATACCCTCTTTCCGTAAAGATAGCCCTTGTTATCGAAATAACGTCCGGTCAAAAAGAAGCTCAGGTTACTTAATCCCGTTGGACCCATTAAACTAAACTGAAAATTTCTTGTTGGAATATTTGTCATGTCGTCAAGATTTCTGAAAATATCGGTATTAGCAGTTACATAATTACCAATATAAGCCGAGACAGTACCTTCGAGTTTTTGAGAGCCTTCTTGAGTTACTATATTCACAATGCCTGACATAGCCTGCCCGTACTCGGCATTAAAAGTACCGCTGATAACCTCCATTTGTCTAATCGAAGTATTTTCAACTTCCACGCTGAAGCCGCCGTTATATGCATCGGTTACAGACAGTCCGTCGATTAAATAAGCAACCTCATTCGAACGTCCGCCTCTGAAATGTCCGCCAATTACGCCTGCTTGAAGATTTATTAATTGCCCTACTTCTTCCACGGGCATCATTTTAATATCGCTTGCCGTAATTGTTGCGGTTGTTGATGTAAGGTCCTTTTGAACCAACGGACGCTGTGCAGTAACAACTACTTCTTGCTGCAAATTTATAATTGCCGAGCTAAGCTGAACATTTAGCACGGTTGTAAGATCTATTTTCACTAAAACGTTCTCTACAATTACTTTTTGAAATCCAACTGCACTTGCAATTACTCTGTATTCTCCGGGAGGAACGTTGTTGATGTAATACTCGCCGTCGACGTCCGAGGCAGCACCGAAGTAAGTTCCTTCGATAATAATATTAGCTCCAATTATAGGCTCGCCCGTTTCCGTTTCGGTAATCTTTCCTTTTATCTTACCCGTTGTTCCTGCAAATACAGCAACCGAAGAAAAAGAGATAAAGAGAAACAAATTAATTAAAACAATAATCAGGCGATTACAACTATGGAACCTTTTGGTTTGATTATCAGACATAACTAATTCCCGCGTTTATTTGTCAACCGATCTTAGAATGAAAAAGGGCATGACTAATATGCCATGCCCAAAATGAAAAAATTATTTAATAAGCATCATTTTTTTCACACTGCTGTATGAACCTGATTCAATTTTATACAGGTACATTCCGCTTGGTAAATTGGAAGCATCAAAGGAAACTGTGTATGTACCTTTTGGCTGATACGTGTCAACCAATGTTGTTACCAGCCTGCCGAGAATATCATACACCTTCAGGCTAACCATTCCGTCTTTTTCGATTGTGTAATTTAATTTAGTACTTGGATTAAACGGATTCGGATAGTTTTGATTCAACTCGTATGTGTAAGCAATATTTTCCTTATCAAAAACACTAACCGGATACCATAGGTTTCCGATCCAGGTATACAGCCAGCGCGATACATTATTCCACGACTGATCTTCGTTGAAAGGTGAATAGCACATGATTCCTTCTCTCTCACCGGTAGCATCGGCATCGTTAATTGAGAAGTCTAAAGGAACACGGTATCCTTCAACCGGAACGAAGAGATCGTCGCCGGTTCTATCTGCAAGCAGAGTCCATGGAATTCTTGCTTCAACCACATAACCTGTAGGAAATTTTTCACCCCAGTAATATTCGGTTCCGGGAAGTAACAAATTATCGCCGTTAGCTACGCCATCGATTAATGCTCTATCGAATGCGAATCTGAAATGATAATCAGGCTCGGCACCGCGTTTATATGCTGTATGAGGTTTTCCGTGCCAGTTATATAATCCGATAAATAAATCCGGACAGTCATTCAAGTAAGAAGTTGGACTTGCATGAGAAACGATATCATCTTCAATATCAAATGCTGCATATAGGTATGTATCATCCATTGCTATATAAGCATCAACGGTTAGATCGGCATCATTAGTAATTGTTGTATTTGTAACTACATATCCGCCGCCGGAAGGAGCCATGTGGATCGGTGTAATATTTGCCCATTCGGATAAATCGCCGTCGGCATTAAAAGTACTGGTTGGCGCATTCAGCGAAACAGTTACTACGCCCTTTGCCGTATTTGTAGTCGGGACATCATAAGCAGTAGCCTCCGAAGTATTGCCTGATTTATCCGTGCAGGTTACCGCATAATAATATGTGACTGATTGATCTGTAACCGGCGCCCTCAGAATATGCTCAACTACTTGATTATTCTCCGGTACCGAAAACTTAACGACCTCAACATCGGTTAAATCTGTAATTGGATTTTCGCTGTAATAAATGTTATAAACTTCCTGATCTTCTCCAGGAACATCCTGCCACGTTACCAGATTGACATAAGTTCCGGGAACAACTAATACTTGCTGTACTTTTACCGGTGGTATTACATCAAATTCGGGATTGCCAGTCCACCAATCATCAATATAAATTACTTTACCGGCTGTTGCGCTTGCTTCAGCCATCAATCCTACTACGTGTACACTCGAGGAGTCAAAGCCGGAAGTGTTATCCTGATATACCATTTCACGTAATGGAAGTGCATAGCTGTGCCATTGGTTATCGGCAATCGGAGAGAAAACAGTTCCCACTTTGCCAGCGCCTCCTTCAAATTGCATTCTAAGAGCACCGACACCCTCATCACATTTTAGTTTGAACTTAACGCTATCCTGCTGCCAGGCACCGGCTAAATTAAAGGTAGGATTTACAGTAAAACCGATTCCTGTCCATCCATTCCCCCACTCATTACCTTGAACCCATTTCAATGCATTTGTTCCTGGTGTGGCGCCGGCTCCTTCTGCAAGTTCGATGGATGACTGACCCCACGCCCAACTGGTAAGTATAGCAGGAAGTGCCATCCCATTAAAAATTATCGCCGGGATTGACCTCATTCCCGTTCTTTCAAATTTATCAACCAGGTAGGTCAATGAGTCGGCAGGAATATTTGCCCCGGGAGTGTAGCCGGAAGTAACTGCAGTAATATTGAACCCAATGATTTTATCTAAATCCAATTTTTCATTATTATAACTGCCGCCGCCCCAGGATTTAGGAAAGAGAACAAAGCCTTCGTCATTAGGAATTGTACCGCCGTCGGTCGGTCTTTCAAACAGCGGAATTTTTAATTGAAACCAATCAGATAGTGCATCCAATATAGTAGCATTTTCGTAAATGTATTCTTCGATCGCACCATCCTCGGCTAACCTATCCGCTAAATGAATTCTAAAAACCATGTTCTCGGGTAAAGCCGGAGCCTGCGTAACTTTTATCCAGATGCTTAAAGTATCGCTGATGCTCCAATCCATAGGAGGAACGGTTGCCGGTAAGCGTTTAATAAGCTGGGCGTAGCTGCCCCACTCATGAATAGCTCCGATCATAGCGTAGATGCTCAGCGATGCCTCCCCTTCCACTTTATCGACTGTATTAGGGGTAATCGTCATTGTTGAGCCGCCTTCGATTGACAATTGATAAGTAGTATCTGCCGCAATATTATCGAAGCTTTCGATTATCTGTGCACGGACAATAAGGGTGCACGAAAAAAGCAGAAGAAGAACAAGTAACATCTTCTTATTCATAACTTTCCTCTCTTGTTAGATTTTGATATTTGGTTTGACCATTGTCTTTTGCAGGTCAAATGTTGAATTATCTTTAAATATTTTTTCAATATAGTAGTCCCCATAACCCTAATATTATTAAAAACAAGAATGCAGAGAGCATCATATTTGATTTATACCCCGCAGCATTTTTCATGTGAATTAAATTGAATCTTACTTCGCCAAAGCTTTCGGCAAAAAGATACTGCAGCTTATCTGCGACAGTTTGCTGTACTGGTTTAGTTAGATAGCTTAACGAAAAAATTAAAACCGAAGAAAAGAGAAACAGAAAAATTGCAAAGTGAAGGAAATTAATTTGAGTGTAAAATACCAATAACGAATTGTTTGACACCCCTGTGTTTATTAATAGTTGTGCGATTAATCTGCTTACACCAATTGCCTCTCCAATTATCAGCGTCCACAAAGCAGCTTTCGAAGTAGTTTGTTTTACTAATAGTCCGAAGATAAAAACGGCAGTTATAGGCGGACTGATGAATGCCTGTACACTTTGAAGATACAGGTACATTTGTGAGCTGATAAGCTTCACTAATGGCACGCCAAGTATTGCAAACACTACAATTACTGTGGCTGATAAACGACCTATCAAAACAAGTTTTCTTTCATTAGCTTCAGGGTGGCGCGGTTTGTAAAAATCATTTACGAACAAAGTTGCAGTAGTATTAAATACACTTGCCATCGACGACATTACAGCGGCAAGCAGTCCCGCTATTACAAAACCTTTAACTCCGGCGGGCAAAATATTGCTGGCAAGCAGCACAGGATAAGCATCATCACCGCTTACTTCGGGAAACAAAGCCGCCGCAATTAAACCGGGTAAAACTAAAATGAAAAGAGGAAGAATTTTTAACGAGGCTGCTAAGAGAGAACCGCGGCGGGCATTTTCAATTGTACCGGCACACATCAAGCGTTGAACAATATATTGATCCGTACACCAGTACCAAAAAGCTATTATAGGAGCGCCGAAGAGAATTCCTGTCCATGGAAAATCCGGGTCAGTCATCGGCTTGAACATCGTAAAGTAATCAGCCGGAAGTTTGCTTCGTAAGCCTTCGTACCAGCCGACTTCATTAAGCCCGAATAATGTTAGCGTAACGGCACCTAAAATCATCAGCCAGCCTTGAAATACATGCGTTCTGATTACCGCTGAAGCTCCGCCGATTACGCTGTATAAGCCCGTAATCAGAACAATGATTATTGCTGAATTATAGATGCTCAGCCCAAAAATTTTGTAAAATAAAATACCGCCGGCAAAAATTGTTACGGATATTTTCGTAACCAGGTAAATCAGAATCGAAAGTCCCGCAAAAAATTTTCTGCTTTTTGCATCGAATCGTTTTTCAAGAAATTCCGGCATTGTAACAACACCGGCACGATGGTAAATAGGAACGAGAATCCAACCTAAGAGAATTAAAATGAAAATTGCCAGCAGCTCGAATTGAGCTACCGCTAATCCACGTACCGAACCAGAACCCGCTAATCCAACGAAGTGTTCGCTTGAAATGTTGGTTGCAAAAATAGAAAATCCGATTGCGAACCATCCCACATTTTTACCGGCTAAGAAATATTCGTTAAAATTCTTATCCCTTACTCTTGAATAATAAAATCCCATGCTTAATACAATAATTAAGTAAGCGAAAAGAATTATGCCGTCACTAAAAGTAAAGGTGTTATACACAATAATGAGTTTGCTTTTAATTATAATTATTCACAAACAATGCCATTAACCGGAGTGAATTCTTACATTGAATTTTGTTTGAAGTAAGCACCTTTCTTCAGCAGCATTTGAATTTGCTTATTAAATTGATAAGCGATGCTTATTATTTTAATAAGTCATGTAACTAAAATTTCCCCTACAATTTTTGAAATAATTATCAAACTATTTAATTGGTTATGTATTATACGGTTGTAGAGACGGGGCATGCCCCGTCTTTACGTTCGAAGCATCATAAATGGTGACGCTCACCAAAAAAAGCCTGATAAATCAGGCTGTGCATTCTTGTATTGAAAGCTGATGGCAATCTTTTGAATTGATTCGAATATTATTCATTGATCATTTTGTATCCAAAGGATGCTGTGCATTTAATGTCCAAAGGATCCTCGGATTATTTATTCCAGTATACTTATCATAATAGAATTTAATACCAACAATACTTGTATAATAATTTTCAGTCGTCTCTTTGGAACCCTCTGTGTTTTCACTCTGCGTAACTCTGTGTAATTCATGAGTATGCTTCGAGGTCAAAGTCAGCGACCATAAAGATGTGGTGCATAAATAAATAACCAACGTTTATCGCAGCAAAATCATTTTTTTTGAATCGCTAAAACTGCCGGCTGTTCCGGAAACTCCCGCTGATAATCTGTAAATGTAAACTCCGCTGCTAAGGTTATCCGAATTAAATTCAACATCGTAGATGCCTGCTTCTCTTTCCTCATTTATAAGCGAACGAATTGCATTACCGAGAATGTCATAAATCTTCAATGAAACAACTGCTTTTTTTGGTATGCTAAAAGAAATTTTAGTTAATGGATTAAAAGGATTAGGGTAATTCTGATACAGCTTAAATTGAGCGGGCAAGGACGATTCATTTTCTTCTTCAACTAATACAGGTATTCCACCACGATTGAAGTATGGTGCGTAAGCGTCTCTAAGAACAGGCGCTACTTGCTTCGGTGTATCTCTGAACATATTATACAATCCCATGCTTTGAAATCCATACGGATGCTGACTTGAGTACCAATCGAAGATGCACCACCATGTTATACCCATTAAAAATCCGCCCCAGCTTAATGAACCATCCGGTTTCATTGCAGCTCTAATTTGAAAAGCACGGAAAGTTTCGTTGAACACAGTTACTTGTGTTCCCTGGCTTCCGCCTGTTTCACCCGACCAATAACCAAACTCGGTATCGAGTATAGGTTTTTCGGGATAAGCGATATTAGCATAACCTAAAAAATATCGTGTGCCGTCGTAATAAGTGCCGCCGTGAAAAATACCGAAGTACATCGTCCAACCTGCAACATCGCAAACAGCCTGCGATTCATCTTCAGCGCCCGGTCTATCGGCAGCGGCTGACTGTGTGATTAATCTTCCATCATTGTAATTAAAAATTAAATCCTGTTTTACCTTTTGAATGAAAGTTTTGCGGTTTGCTACGTCTTTACATTCGTTTGTAGTACTCCAAAACAAAATGGAAGGACGATTATAATCTTTGAAGACCATTTCCCTGAACATTTGTTCGTGGATGTGTCTAACTGAATTTTGAATAAGCCAGGGAAGCGAATCATCAAACCACCATACAGGAATTTCTTCTAATATTGTTATTCCTAATCTATCAGCAATTAGATAAGTATAGAGATGATTTGGATAATGAGCAGTTCGCAGCATATTGGCATTTACATCTTTAACCATTACGAGATCATCATAAATTCTTTCTATCGGAATGCTTCTTCCGTGAACAGGATGATCTTCATGCCTTGCCAGGCCGGTTAGAAACACAGGCTTATCATTCAGTAAGACTCTAAATTCCTGTGTTCGAACAGTTCGTATTCCAAACTGCGTAAAGTACTC
This sequence comes from Ignavibacteriales bacterium, assembly GCA_020061465.1. GTDB lineage: Bacteria > Bacteroidota > Ignavibacteria > Ignavibacteriales > Ignavibacteriaceae > JAGUYG01. Next base: position 97,929 of record JAGUYG010000051.1, on the reverse strand, counting down.
ATCGATTACGTTCTCACCTGCTTTTAACGTTACTTTCATTACGTAAAGATTAGGTTCTTTTGGCGACCAAAATTTAGGCGCTGTTACCATTAGATTTGTACGCCATACTTTAACCGAATCTTTCATAACATTGATTGAGGCTTGAGCGGTACCTGAAAATGAAGCAGCCGTACCGATTAACTTCGAAGAAATTTCTGCTTTAATATTAGTTGAATTTACATCCGCATTATAGATTTCAATTGATGCATCAATATTTTTATCTGAATTATCTCTATTTAGTAATACAATGGTTGATTGGATTGTTCCGTCAAGATTAAGCGGAACTATGTCCGTTCTAATAATTGAAACGGGATTTGTAATTTCTAAATAAACATCGTGAATAATTCCCGTATAATTGAACCAGTCAACTTTATAATATGGTACGATATCGATTCTTGTTCCCCAGGCAGGATTATCAACCCGAACGGCAATAGTATTTTCCTCGCCGTAGATCAAATAATCTGTAACATCAAATGCGAACGGAGTGTAACCGCCTTCGTGATAACCTAAATATTGTCCGTTTATCCACACATCGGCTACATAATTAACGGCATAAAACATCAGCTTAATAAATTTGCCGGCGAGAGAGTCATCTAATGTGAAACTTTTACGGTACCAAACGCCGTCTTCATAATATTCAGGTACTTTGGGATATTCATACATTGTATTTTCGACTGCCGGAAGGATTTTTAACTCCCACGCGCTGTCATCATAATCTTTTAAATATCTGCCTGCCGCTTCATTGAGAAGATTATTCATTCCTGTTTGATCTCTTTTCGCAAGAGTAATATTATCGGCAGCGGCAAAGCGTTGTTTTTTCCATTCACCCTGAAGATTAATAATCTGACGCTGCTGTTTTTCGAAAGAAGGAACCGGGATTCCGTTTTGCACGGGAATATTTATTCCATCCACTTTTTGCAGCTTTAATGTAGCTTCAAGAGATGCAATCTGCGCCGAAGAACTATTATAAAATAAAATTACAGTAACGATTGATAGGAGAAGTAAGGATTGTTCCAGGCGTATAAATTTCATCATGAATTTTTCCTGTTTTAAGTTTACATTTATTAAGAATTTGATAAAGGGTCTTTGACTAATCCAATGCAGAGACAAGAAATATACCGTTCAGCTTTGGATGAAATTGTTACAAATTTCTTCATTATTCTGAATCGTGATTAATGAGGAAGGTAAAAAGAATTATTAAACTAATAATAAGCGGTTATCAAAATAATAATTTATGAAGGTGTTAAAGCCGTAGAACATATAACAGCACTGCTATTTCGCCGCTACCACTCTGTGCTGAAACATGATTTATCCTAAAACCTCCGAGGTTTTCAAAGCGCAATTATTGCATAGCTAACCTCGGAGGTTTTATTAACGCAGCAGTATCATCTTCTTAGTTTGCGAAAATGTTCCGGCTTGCCCGCCATTTGGCGTGGCTGTAATAGAGTAAAAATATACTCCGCTTGTCAGATTGCTCGCACCTCCAAAGGATCCTACGGAAAAATTAACTGAGTGAGTGCCGGTGGGTTTTTCTTCGTTGACTAATGTAGCTACTTCTCTTCCAAGCAAATCATAAATCTTTAAAGTAACCAAACCACTTTCTTTTATACTATATTTTATTTGAGTAGTTGGATTAAAAGGATTAGGATAGTTTTGTGAAAGGTTAAATTCAAAAGGTTTTATTTCCTTTTCAACTTCTTCAATATCTGTCGGTAATGAGGTGCCAATAGCAAATAAATACACACTGTCTATTAATAGCGGCGTTACCCACATTGTCTTTCTGAGATAATCATGATAAACTCCGGTCACTCTAATCCAATTACCCATGAAAAATTGGTAAACGGAGTAAAGATTAGAACTCCCAACATTAGTGAAATATTGATCACTCCGGTTATAGACTAATCCAAATTTCAAACTGGCGCAAGCCTCCGAAGAATAGATTTTGATATTAAATAACTTAAGTGTGTTTGGACTTCCCTTGAATGAAACAAAAGGATCGGTTGAAACACTTACGCTGTCAAAACATTTTGCGCCTGTAACTTTAACTACAGGATGTGCTAATGCATCAATTAAAATGGTTGTATCAGATTCGGCACGTCGAGATTTAGAATTATATAAATCGACATCGTCTGTTTTACTAAGCGTTGTCTCAATAAAATTTATTCTATTCAAGACAAAGGAGTTAAGTCTAAGGTCCTGAGTTGAAAAGAAATCATTACTTATCGCTTTCATTTGATCTTTTAAAGCATCTTCATAAATAGAGGCAAAATTTTTATCAATTTGTGCAAACATCGAATCAACTGTGAAAAGATTTTCCATGTACATTTTTAGCTTGTCTTTGTATATGTCCACAAATTCGGGAATGGTAATCAAGCGGCTTAAAAGAATATTATATAAATCATCTACTTTAGGGCTGTTGATGCTTCCACCGTCAATCGGATCATCGGTACGAATTGTAAAATCAAAGTATCCGTAGTTCCAATGCCTTCCAAATGAAAAGTCATAATCCCACGGAATCCAGATCCACTTTCCGCCCGGTGGTCTGAACAGGTAGAAATTCTTTGCGGGAAAGTCCATATTGTTTACAAGAACATTTACGGCATACCAGTCAAAAAACTTTTCAACTTCAATCAGCTTAAGCGCAGAATCTCTCCACTGTTCAACAGTTAATTTTGAATGGAGAAAATCAATTAGTTGTTCGAGATCCGAAAAATCATCCGGATCGCCTATTTTTTTTTCATTTAATCTTGCCGTTCCTTTTTTCAGCTCGCTTGCACCTTTGTATAAGCTGCCCGCTGCCGGATAACCCCATCTTTCAAGCAGATAATTATTCACAGGTTCTATTCGAGCAAAAACTCCGTAATAACTTTCGTTAAGATTCAGATAAGTCATTTCACAACTGCTCGATAGAACCCCGGCTTTATTGAAAAGATCGTAACATAGTTTGCTTCTTATCAGCGATTCGTCAACATATTCCGAATTAAAATTTATTTCATCCTGCCCCTCGTAAAGCATATCCGAAGGCAGCTTTACCCGCCATGATTTTTTATTCCAGAACCTCGCACTTTGTCCGCGGTATCTGACGCGCGCATTTATAGCAATTGTATCGCCGATAAAAAATGTTGTTGGCACGTAAATATCACTTGTTATATCTGCATTCATCGAGTCTATATTTGCTTTTGAAATCAGCAGGCGAAACTGTGGAAGGTGCGGTATTTCACCGGTCGTAATGCCGTATACCGTCTCACAAAATCTTCCGTCGGAAGTATCGTTTACAGCTTTAATTCTGTAAAGATAAACCTGCCCGTTTGGACTTAATCCGGTGCTTTCAAAAAAATTATCTTCGCTTATGTCTGATGAAGCAATAACTGTGGTATCGGGCCAATCCCTTCTTTCAACTAAATAATGATTTGCACTCTCAACATTATCCCAATTCAAAGTAATTGAATTCATGGTTCTGTTTGTTACCCTCACATTTACCGGTGCCGGCAGGGTTGTAATTTCAGAATAAACCGAATTAACTCTGCCGGGGGTACCTAAGTGTTCAATGCTGGCTTTCCAGCTCAAGTGGGAATTGTTATCAAGCGAAGGATTAATTAACTCAAGACTTTTCCCGCTTCCGTCGGCTTCGGGCGCCCAGGGAATATTATCAAAATAAATTACAATGTCGTGCAGTTCACCGCTGCTTTCAAATAACCTAACCTGATCGGAACTATTGCCGAAGTTAAATGAATGCCCCCCGTAAACATCATGTATATTGTAATAGCTTGAAAACGATGCCGGATCCTTGGCAACAATAATGTACTCGCCAGGGTAAATTTTTGTCTCAGCCGGAAAAGTATAAGGTGTATGAGAATCCTGATCATCTAGAATATACCATCCGCCTATATCAACCGTGTCACCGGAGTTATTATAAATTTCCAGCCATTCATAAAAATCATCATCTCCCTGGCTGGCTGGAGGATTGTACATAATTTCATTGATAACGATCTTCGAAAAAGTTTCTTGCGCAAATATTTTTGTGTATGTTGATGTATCTAATATAAATGCGGCATTCGTGATGAATAACAGAAATGTGATGTTAAGTAATTTAGTATTCATGGTTTTCGACCTTTGCGTGAATCGGTACAAATCTTTAGCTCGATCATCGAAGCGTTTCCCTTCTTTATTTTAATCCTAACTCTTTAGCCATCCTGTAATAATTAGGCGGAGCCAAACCAAGCTTTCGTGCTGCTTCAGTATCCGATGATGAGTTTTCTCTTGCAAACTTAAAATATCTTTCTCTGAATATTTTTTCCATTTGTTTAAGCGGAATGATATCGCCCGCAGCTTTAAAATCTATTCCGTCTTCATTTTGAACTGCGGTTTGATTTTCCATAATTCCAATTGCGCGTCTTGCAATCGACGCAGTAATTACTTTTTCATCGGTAAATAATAGCCGCTGGCTCACATTCTTTAACTCTCGCACATTGCCCTGCCAATGATAGTCAAGAAAAACTTTCATGGCATCGGGGATAATTTCCGGTTTATCTTTTCCCATATCGATGCTAATATAACCGAGGAAATAATTAAGCAGTACGGGTATGTCATCTCTTCTATATTTTAATTCGGGAACAACAATCGGGACAACGTTTAAGCGGTAATACAAATCTTCACGGAATCGTTTTGCTTTTACTTCTTCTTCAATGTTTCTATTCGTTGCAGCAACTATCCGAACATCCACTCTTATTTTTTCCGTCCGCCCGATTTTTTCAACTTCTCCGTCCTGAATTACCCGAAGAAGCTTAACCTGTGCAGGCAGGGGCAGTTCGGTTATTTCATCAAGGAAGATTGTTCCGTGGTTTGCAAGCTCGAACAAGCCCGGTTTCTTTTTATCGGCGCCGGTAAACGCTCCTTTCTCATAACCAAATAATTCGCTTTCAACAAGATCATTCGGAATGCTTCCGCAGTTGATGGGAACAAAATTTTCGAGTTTGCGATGGCTTTGGTAATGAATGTTGTAAGCAACAAGTTCTTTTCCTGTGCCAGAAGCTCCTTTAATCAGAATGCTTACATCGGACTGAGAATATTTTTTAATGTCGTCTTTCAGATGCTTAATAGCTTCGGATACTCCTTCAATTCTTTTTTGCTGCAAGATATCTTCTACATTTTTTATAATTTTTTGATTGGAACGGTTTCGCTCCCTTTCAAGCTGGCATTTTTCATGCGCATTAAAAATGCTGATTATAAAATCTGTCGGCTGATAAATATAATCTTCAATATCCCCGGGATATTTTGTGCAATACCAATAGGCACCGGCTTTAATAAGATTATTTGCAAAATTCAAATCGGCAATATTCACGGTCATTTTAGTGATGACAATTATCTGCAGGGAAGGATCAAAGGATTTGATTTTTTGGATTAGGTTTTCGCCCATAAGTCCACCGGCAATTTGAAAATCCATAATTACAACATGATAATTTTCTTTTCCCTTCTGCAACTCTTCAATAGCTTCAAAACCGTTGGATGCTATTTTAGAAATGATAATCCTATCGGCAAATGGTTTTATAGTATTCATTACACGGCGTACGTCGTACTCTTCGTCTTCTATTAAAAGCACTTTGATTGAATTCTTAAACATCTTCTTCCCTTTTTAATTCGAAAAATTTATTGTAAACATACATCCCCCCGAATCTAAATTCACTGCATCAATGTCCCATCCGCATCGTTTGCTAATCTCATAAGCAATATAACAGCCGTAACCCACATTTCTTGCATCGACATGTCTGGAAGTAACATTTTCTAAGAAGATTTTTTTTATACCTTCTTCATTTCTTTCTAACAGCTCAGGCAATATTCCCTTTCCGTTATCTGATATGAAAATTTTTGCAGAATTAGAGTGATGTTCAAATTTTGTTGAAACATTTATCAACAGATTTTCTACTCCTCCATGATCTAATCCGTTTTGAATGAGCGGTTCGATTATTTCCCAAACTACGAATTCATTAATCGGTACGTTTGGCAGTGATTCGTCAAGATTTAATTTAATCTCTAAAGCATTTGATTTTGTTGTAATCCGTAAAAAAATGTTATCTACAATAAATCTGATTACTTCATTTACATTTGTATTGAATATGGGATTGCGTATAGTTTGAAGCGGCGGATCGAACCACTTCATATCATAAATCACTCTTGAAATAAAATTGGAGTATTTGGTTACGCGGTATTTAACATCGTCTATATTATCTGCAGAAAGATTTCTTAAGTCTTCTTTAATAAATCCCATCACTTTTTCCGCCTTATGATGAGTGTGATAAATTCTTTTAGTGAAAACTAATTCCTTCTCATAAGTAATCTGCTTTTTCAGATTTCTTTCGTGTTCGTCAAACAACAGCTTTTGTGTGTCGTCTCTTTCTTTTACGGTGTAAGAAGAAATAAAATACATGGCAAGAAGCCCGAGCAAAATGAATGAAAGATATATTACCGATGTTTCATCATAGCTTGAAATTATTTGATCGGTGATGAACGAAAAGTCCGGTGTGTTTTTTACATACACAGCCCCGATATATTCACCTCTGAGCACAAAAGGAACGAAGATGTGAAAAGTTTGTTTTTCGGTAAGTATGCTTCGTATCTGCTCGTTGGAACGAATATCTTCCTTTAATTTGTCATACAGCTCAATAGCTTGTCTGTGAGAAATTTTTGTTTCTGGAATAAATGACCTATCATTTGTTAAAAAGGAGAATAAAATTTTCCCTTCGTCTATTGCGTAAATGTTTTGTCCTCTGTTAACTAGAATGCAAATCTCCTGTATGTTATGCTGAAGTATTTGCTGACTCAGTATTATATCAAATGACTGAATTATTTTTTCTTTGCTTTCGCCATAAATTTTTTCCTGTAGATTTATCGTCTCAAGCAGCAGTTCCATAGAAGTAGTGGTTAAGTTAGCTAATCTCTCGGCAGAATCTTTTTGATACCATTCCTGAGTGCTGCTAAGAAAGTTTTTAATGGATGACTTGTTAATGAATGAAACAACAAGCTGAAAAAAGAATATAACTATAAACAACACAGTCAGATGTTTAAATTCAAAATGATACTCGCGAAGACTTTCAAAAAATCTTTTCTTTCCCATCGTTCCTATCCCCTCTCATTTAAGTAAAATTGATTCCGAATTAATTTTTGCTGAGGCGTGAGAAAGAGCTTCCTCAGCGGATAATTCATTTTTAATTGCAAGATGCAAATAGTATGAAAGGATGTCCGATATATTTGTATATGTCTCAAGAAACGGTCTGTGTATACCTTGATTAAATAATTTTTTGTAGAATAAAATTTCCGGGTATTTATCATTAAACTTTTGGTTCTCATAAAGTGAATTAACAATAGGAAGGAAACCGCTTTCTTCAAACAAAATTTGCTGTGCTTCCTCGCTCAATAAATAATTTATGAATAGAATCGACTCCTGAACATTAGTTGAATATTTTGAAATCATTAAGTTCCAGCCTCCAAAGACAGAAGCTGCTTTTTTGCCTTTGAAATGCGGCGTGGGTGCTCTTACAATATTTTCAAGAAGATAAGAAAATTCACTGTCTTTAAAATCTAAAGGAAAACTTGGCCAGCCTCTTAAAAACACTCCGTTGTTTTGCAAATAATATTTATAGCTCGGATTTTCTTTGAATTGAACTACCTCCGAAGGAGAAATTTTATAAGTGTTAACGAGATCGATAAGTGTCTGTAACGATTTTACCGCTTCCGGCGTGTTTAGCTTAAGCGAATCGTTCTCAACCATTCCCTTTCCCTGGCTTGCCATCATTTCTACAAAGCTGCAGATAAGCCCTTCAAAATCGTCGGCTTGAAAGATAAAAAAGGGTGTGTTCTCTTTCTTGAATTGTTTACCTAATTCAATAAAATCTTCCCAGGTTATTGAGTTTTCAATCCTATTTATAACTGAGTTATATTTAGGCAGCTTATTGAGCAGGTCTTTTCTATAGTACATTAAAGCAACGTCTATATATAATGGCACTGCAACGAGTGTATCATTAAACAAGCATGACTCGAGCGCATATTTCAGCAGGGTTTCTCTCTGCTTTGGAATGATATAATTATCTAATCGAACCGCCCATTTTGCAAACCTCGGAACCCAAATTTGATCGACAGAAAACACATCTATGCGATCGCTTTTGCTTCTTAGATATCTCGCAAGCAATTCTTTTCGTTCATTTGTACTGAATTTATCAAACGGCAGGTTAATAGCTTCAACAAAAATTTGACCTTTATATTTCCGGTTAAAATTGTCTATCAGCTTTTGATGCGCCGATGAAATGTGATCGACAAAAAAAATCCTCTTCACATTCTTTCCGGAATTCTCAACGGAATTAAAAGGATTGTAAACATAGCTTACAAGAATCAGCACGGTAACAAATAACGAGCTGACAATTACATAAATAAGTTTTTCAAATCTCATTTTTCTTCTTAAATCGGATTTTGATTAAGCATTTATTCAAATGTTACAATAATTAATTTCTTACATTTTACTTGCCATAGATATCCTAAGTAATAACAAATCGGCAATACTTAAAATCGGTTAATATGAAATGTAATTTTTTATTCCTGCTTTTTTCACCTTATCAATTTAATAATATTTTGTTATTAAAATAATAACGGAAATTTGTAATCACGCTGAACGGATTTTAATTTGATGAAAAAACAAATGTAATTAAGAACAACGGACATAAGTCGTTATTAAATTACTCAAGTTGACCGCTCTGGTTTAATATTACATTGAAAACCATTAAAATGGTTAGTAATTAAGATTTTTTGTTAAGCAACCCACGACTTAAGTCGTGGGCTGCTGAAAGCCAAATCTGGAGAATTAAACCGTTTTATCCGAAGGATCCTATTGAACGGAGTTTAAATCCATAAAGAAATTAAATGGTCAACTTGAGTAAACTATTAGGCATACTATTTGTCAAATCATTGGGCATATAGAAATAATCGAATATAATTTATCAAACAGAAATATTTCTCGATGCCCTGCTTACCCGGTTATGCTGCTGTAAAATTCATTCAACTTTTTCCCTTCCCGAAATGCGGAAACCAAAGTTTTGTTCAAACTACTTTACAGGCAGCCGCTGCGCTAATGGGGCTAAATGAACCAAAGCATAAAATCTTAAATAATTAAATACAGGAGCATATATGGCTGTGCAGGAATTTGCCGCCGGTAAAAACAATTCAGTACCTGAACAAGAAACTAATTATACATTCGCACTTACAATATTGACCTCCCTTTTTTTCATGTGGGGATTTTTAACATGTCTAAATGATATTTTAATTCCTCATCTTAAAGCGGTTTTCTCACTCAACTATGCACAGGCAATGCTCATTCAATTCAGTTTTTTTGCGGCTTATGCAATAGTTTCACTCCCCTCAGGTATTTTAGTTGAAAAAATAGGATATAGAAAAGGAATAGTTATAGGACTTATTACAGCAGGCATCGGATGTTTAATTTTCTATCCTGCCGCAGGTTACAGATCGTACACAATTTTCTTGATCGCATTATTTATTCTTGCCGCCGGTATAACACTGCTTCAAGTTGCGGCTAATCCCTATGTTGCAATATTAGGAAAACCGGAAACTGCATCAAGCAGATTGAATTTAACGCAGGCTTTCAATTCATTAGGAACTACCGTAGCGCCTTACTTCGGATCGCTGTTAATACTATCGGTTGCAGTAAAAAGCACCGAAGAAATTCAACTTATGAGCTACGCTGATTTGAGTGCATATCAATTAGCAGAAGCCAGCGCAGTGCAAGTACCTTACCTTGGTTTAGCGGCTGCACTATTGGTAATAGCTGCAATCTTTGCTTTGATAAAATTACCTGAAATCGAAGCCGCCTCGGTAGCGGCAAGCAACAGCAAAGGAAAAAGTTTTGACGATCTTTATCATAATGCATGGGGATATAAGCATCTCATACTCGGCGCTGTCGGAATTTTTGTTTATGTGGGTGCCGAAGTTTCTATAGGAAGCTTTTTGGTAAATTACTTTGGTCATACCGACATAGTCGGATTACCTGAAGCTCAAGCCGGAAAGTTTATATCCTTTTATTGGGGCGGTGCAATGATAGGTCGTTTCATCGGCTCGGCAGTTCAAAGAAGAATAAAGCCCGGAACTGTTCTTGCCTTCAACGCTTTCGTAGCTTCAGGTTTAGTTATTACCTCGATGTTAACTTTTGGATATGTTGCTATGTGGTCTATTTTGCTGGTAGGCTTATTCAATTCGATTATGTTCCCAACAATTTTCACGCTGGCAATTGATGGTTTAGGAAAACATACCGGTCAGGGTTCAGGAATTCTTTGTACCGCTATTGTGGGCGGGGCAATCATTCCCGTTTTGCAGGGAGTAATTGCGGATAACATCGGGATTCACCATGCTTTTATTTTACCGGTAATTTGTTACTTGTTTATTGCATATTATGGTGCAAAAGGGCATATTCCCGCATATCTAAAAACAGTTAAGGGATGAAATATGTCGTTGAACGAAATAGTTATGGGAATTGACGTCGGTGGAACCTTCACTAAGTTTGGTTTTATCGATAGAGATGGCGCATGTCTTGCCGATTCATCAATCCCTACACATGCTGAAAAGCCAGCCGAAGATCTTTTTGAAAGGCTGTTTAAGCAAAGCAATCTTATCTTCCAAAAAATTTCAGATAAACACAAACTTGTTGGAATTGGTATCGGTGCACCCAACGCAAATTATTATAAGGGAACTGTTGAGCTTCCTCCAAATTTAAATTGGGGAGTAGTAGATATCGTTGCGCTGGTCAAAAAGCGTTATAACATACCCGTTGCTATTACTAACGATGCAAATGCCGCGGCAATAGGTGAAATGAAATTCGGTGCAGCCAAAGGAATGAAAGATTTTATTGTTATAACCTTAGGCACCGGATTGGGAAGCGGTATTGTGGCTAACGGAAATTTAATTTACGGTGCAGATGGTTTTGCCGGTGAAATTGGGCATACTATTTACGATCCAAACGGCAGGCAGTGCGGCTGCGGAAGAAAAGGCTGCCTCGAAACTTATGCATCTGCAAGCGGAATTAAGCGAACCGTATTCGAATTGTTATGCAATTCAACCGAAGAAAGTATTTTAAGAAAAATTAATTTTACAGATCTTGACGCTAAGATGATTTCGGATGCCGCTAATGCAGGTGATAAAATTGCTTTGGAAGCTTTCGACTTTACTGCCAAAGTGCTTGGATTGAAGTTAGCAGACTCGGTTGCGCACTTAAGTCCGCAAGCCATAATTTTATTCGGAGGGCTTGCCGCGGCAGGTAAATTGTTATTCGAACCGTTTAAAAAATATTTCGAAGAATCTCTTCTGCCTATATTCAGAAATAAAGTTCAGATTCTTCCTTCCGGATTAAAAAGCGGCAACTCTGCAGTGTTAGGTGCAGCCGCATTAATTTGGAATGAATTAGATAAGAAATAACATTTTTGAGTCAATAACTCATCTTAAGCAGAAAGGTGCGGTGCATAGAGATGATATCTTTATCTTTTTAGTAGAATCTCTATCAAGATAGCGTTTACACCTAAACATTAAAAATTAATCTTTATTAGCAAAAGATGTCATCTCTTAGTTGTGCGTAAGGTGAGTTAATGAAGTAACAAGCGACTTCTGCCTTCTGTTTATTCGAGGTTAAATGGGCATAAAATTTTCCTCGTATGAAATATATTATTTGAAACTAAACTCATGCAAATAATACGATTTAATGCTTTACATTTTACAGCTATCTTCTTGATAATAGCCTTCTCTTGTAAAGAAGAAAAAATTATTCCTCCCGAATCGGTACTAACCATCGAACAAAAAGTCGATGCACTTATATCTCAAATGACAATCGATGAAAAAATAGGACAAATGACTCAAGCCGAAAGGGGTGCACTTCAAAATATAGAGGATATAAAAAATTTTTATTTGGGTTCACTGCTGAGCGGCGGAGGTTCGGCACCTTCAGTCAATACACCAACAGCATGGGCTGAGATGTACGATCTCTATCAATCCTATGCTTTGCAAACAAGACTTAAAATACCGTTGATATACGGAATAGATGCTGTTCATGGACACAGTAACGTGAAAGGCGCTGTAATATTTCCTCACAACATCGGCTTAGGATGCACCCGAAATCCTTCCCTAGTACAGGAGGCAGCAAGAATTACTGCTAAAGAAGTTGCTGCTACGGGAATTGATTGGACATTCGCACCATGTATTGCCGTGCCGCGGGATGAACGCTGGGGAAGAACTTACGAAGGCTATAGTGAAACTCCTGAGCTTCAGTCCATGATGGCAGAGGCAGCAGTAAAAGGCTTTCAAGGAATTTCTCCGGACAATCCAGAATCAATTGCAGCTTGTGTCAAACATTTTGTGGGTGATGGCGGCACGCAGAATGGAAAAGATCAAGGAAACACTATTTGTGATGAACAGACTCTTCGTACAGTTCATTTACCTGGATATATTGCAGCTATTAATGCAGGTGTAAAAACCATTATGGTTTCTTACAGCAGTTGGAATGGTATTAAAATGCACGGTAATAAGTACCTGCTAACAGATGTTTTGAAGAATGAATTAGGCTTTAAAGGTTTTCTTATTTCGGATTGGACTGGAATCGATCAACTTCCTGGCGATTATAAGAGCGATATTGAAACTGCGATAAATGCAGGGCTTGATATGGTTATGGTTCCTACTAATTACAAACAGTTTATATCTTTATTGAAAGAGCTTGCCGCAGAAGGGAAAGTTTCGCTGGAAAGAATAGATGATGCAGTGAAACGCATACTTACTATCAAATATGAGTTGGGATTATTTGAACACCCTTACGCCGATAAAAGTTTATTAGCTTCAGTCGGTTCAAATGAGCATCGCGCTGTTGCACGGGAATGTGTTCGTCAATCACTCGTTTTGCTTAAAAATACTAACAATGTATTACCTATTTCCAAAAATCTAAAACACATTCATGTGGCTGGAAAGAGCGCAGACGATATCGGCAATCAATGCGGCGGTTGGACAATCTCATGGCAGGGTAGCAGCGGAAATATTACAACCGGCACAACCATCCTAACTGCAATCCAAAATACAGTTGATGAAAGTACAAATGTTACTTTTTCAATTGATGGAAGTAGCGCGGAAGGAGCTGACATAGGAATTGTAGTAATTGGTGAAACTCCTTATGCCGAAGGAGCAGGCGATCGAAACAATCTTACACTTTCTTGGGATGATTTGAGTGCAGTCCAACGAGTTAAAAATGCAGGAATACCTGTAGTGGTTATTTTAATTTCGGGAAGACCGATGATAATTGAACCCACAATTAATTTAGTAGATGCTTTCATTGCTGCATGGCTTCCCGGTACCGAAGGGCAAGGAGTGGCTGATGTTTTGTTTGGTGATTATCCACCAACTGGCTTGTTATCTCATACATGGCCTAAATCTATGTCGCAAATTCCCATTAACTACGGCGATATAAATTACGACCCGTTGTTTCCGTACGGGTATGGATTGACGTATTGAGTAAATGATTGATTGAATGATTGCAGATTGCATGAATGAATGTTTGAATGATTGGATGATTGGATGACCTTTAAAACTGTGTCTGTCAAGCGGGTTGAATGGGTGAGAAGATATAAGTTAATTCATTTTAATGAGTCTATGTTTATACCCTTACTATTAATTAGTTTCAGGTGAATGCGAAGTTGCGCTTCACTTTTATTCCAGATAACACTCTAATGGAGCATCGAATGAAAAAATCATTTCGACTATTGTTTATATCGCTTGTTTCATTTTTGTTTATTCAAACATCCTTCTTACAAAAGAATAATCAAAAGCAGCTAAATAATACTGACATAGAAAGACGGATCGATTCTGTTCTATCATTAATGACCAGTGAAGAAAAAGCCGGACAATTAAACCAATTGTCGTATGGTTTTGGATGGGGTCCTGATGTTATTCTTCAAATCCCGACTGAATATACTGACTTAATTCGCAGTGGAAAAATTGGTTCATTTCTTAACGCTACAGGAGCAAAATTAACACGGGAGCTGCAGCGTATTGCAGTTGAAGAATCACGATTAAAAATTCCACTCCTTTTTGGTTTCGATGTAATTCATGGTGTAAAAACAATATTCCCCGTTCCTCTTGCTGAGGCGAGCAGTTGGGATCCGGATTTAGTACAGATGTCAGCTTCACTTCAGGCAAAAGAAGCAGCTTCGCTTGGCATCCACTGGACGTTTGCACCAATGGTCGATATTGCACGCGATCCGCGCTGGGGAAGAATTGTTGAAGGTTCGGGAGAAGATCCTTTCCTAGGTTCGGAAATGGCAGCGGCAAGAGTTAAAGGATTTCAAGGTGATCTTTCATCAAACAAAAATATTATTGCTTGCGCAAAACATTTCGCTGCTTACGGCGGTGCAGAAGGCGGCAGAGATTATAATACGGTTGATATATCTGAAAGAACTTTGCGCGAAATTTATCTCCCGCCATTTAAAGCTGCCGTTGATGCCGGTGCACAAACAATAATGTGCTCATTCAACGAAATTAGCGGAGTCCCCTCTTCTTCAAATAAATTTTTATTGACCGACATTTTGCGGAACGAGTGGAAATTTAACGGATTTGTTGTAAGCGATTGGAATTCAATAGGTGAGCTGGTGAATCATGGCGTTGCAGCAAATCTTAAAGAAGCTGCGATGCTCGCAATTAACGCAGGTGTTGATATGGATATGGAATCACGTTCTTATGTTACATACTTAAGCGACTTGGTTAAAGAAGGAAAAGTTTCCGAAGATAGACTTAACGAGGCTGTTAAAAGAATTTTAAGAATAAAATTTAAGTTGGGCTTGTTTGATACTCCTTATAAATATTGTAATGAAGATGCAGAAACGATGACGGTGATGAGTCAGGAAATTCAAGATGCCGCATTGCTGAGTGCGCAAAAGTCAATTGTGCTGCTAAAAAATCAAAACGGAATTTTACCTCTCAAAAAAGATTTAAAATCAATTGCCATAATAGGTCCGTTAGCCAATTCAAAAAAACACCCTTTAGGTTCGTGGGAACAGATGGGAGATTCGAACGATGTTATAACCTTGCTCGATGGAATAAAGAAGGCAGCTCCTCAAGCAATAATTTCTCATGTTAAAGGATGCACTATAAAAGGAAAAAGCAAAAACGATTTTCCGCTTGCAGTGGAGGCAGCAAAAAATTCAGATATTGTTATTTTAGCTTTGGGAGAAGAAGGACACATGAGCGGCGAGGCGAGGAGCAGATCATCAATTGAATTGCCCGGTGTTCAGAATGAATTGGCAGTTGAATTATTCAAAATCGGCAAACCAATTATCGTTGTTCTTATGAACGGAAGACCCCTTGCAATTAACTGGATCGCAGAAAATATTCCTGCAATTATTGAAAGCTGGTTCCTGGGAATAAAATCAGGTCAAGCTATTGCAGATGTAATTTTTGGTGATGTTAATCCCGGTGGAAAATTGCCTGTTACTTTTCCACGGGCTACAGGACATATACCGATTTATTATAATCATAAAAATACCGGAAGACCGAGCAATCCACTCGATTATTTTACATCTAAGTATTTGGATTTACACCTTACTCCCCTGTTTCCTTTCGGATATGGACTTAGTTATACAAATTTTTCCTACGATGAAATTCAGTTGAATAAAACCAAAATTAAAATGGATGATACGCTTAAAGTTTCAGTTAATGTGAAGAATACAGGAAATTATGACGGCGAGGAAGTAGTTCAACTTTACATACAGGATGTAACAGCATCCATAACCAGACCGGTTAAGGAACTGAAGGGATTCAAAAAAATCTTTCTGAAGAAAGGCGAATCAAGGGATGTTGAATTCATAATTACAAAAAATGAATTGTCATTTTATGATGCTTCGATGAAGTGGATTGCCGAACCGGGTTCATTCAAAGTATTTGCCGGATCAAATTCGGCAGATGCGCAATTCAAAACATTTGAGTTAGATTAAAATTTAATAAACATATATTTAATTAAACGGAAAATTTGTCACATGAGAACTGTAATTATATTTTGTTACGTGATTTTTCTGCCGCTGTTTTCTATAAATATCTTCGCCGGTGATTTCGTTTCAGTTAACGGAAAATATTTTATAGATGCCGAAGGAAATAAGCTGATTCTTAAAGGCATAAATCTCGGCAATTGGCTGCTGCCGGAAGGTTACATGTTCAAGTTTTCGCATGCAAGTTCACCGCGACTAATCGAAAAAGTTTTAAATGAATTAATCGGAGTCGATGAAGCAGCAAAGTTTTGGGAATCATTCCGTGATAACTATACTACTCATGAAGATATTAAGTTCATAAAGCAAGCGGGATTTAATTCTGTGCGGGTTCCGTTTAATTTCAGACTGTTTGTAGTTGAGGATCATCCGGAAATTTTCCTCAAGAAAGGTTTCGAGATGCTAGATAGAGTAATACGTTGGTGTACCGACGAAAAAGTATTTGTTATACTCGATATGCATGGCGCACCGGGAGGTCAAACCGGCGATAATATTGACGATAGCTGGGGTTATCCTTTTCTATATGAAAGCCGGCAAAGCAGAGAAACCACAATTCAATTGTGGAAAAAAATTGCTGAGAGATATGCAGAAGAAAAAATATTAATCGGTTATGACCTTTTAAATGAACCCATAGCTCATTACTTTGATAAAGAGCTTCTCAATCCTAAACTAGAACCGCTGTTCAAAGAGATTGTTTCTGCTATACGGGAAGTTGATACTAACCATATTGTATTCCTTGGCGGCGCACAGTGGAACAGCAACTTCGATGTGTTTGGTCCGCCGTTCGATTCTAAAGCAGTCTATACATTTCATAAATATTGGACTGATACAACACAGGAAGTAATTCAATCTTATATTGATTTTGGAAATAAATATAATGTTCCGATTTGGATGGGTGAATCGGGTGAAAATACAAACGAATGGATTAAATCCTTTAGAATTCTTTTAGAAAAAAATGAGGTAGGCTGGGCTTTCTGGCCTTATAAAAAGCTGGATTCGCAGAGCTGTGTAGTCAGTATAAAAAAACCTGATGAATATGATCTTTTAATAAATTATGCCTCATTACCGAGAACCACTTATGAAGAGATTCGAAATAACAGACCAGACATAGTAAAAATTAAGGCGGCACTGAATGAATATCTTGAAAACATTAAGCTGAAAAATTGTGAAATTAATTATGGTTACCTTGAAGCTCTCGGACTTAAATGAAAATTAGATTCTTACATTATAAAATATCAGGTGTATTCAGTAAGTCAGGGAAAATAATCTCTCAGTAAAACTCGGTGGTTCTCGATGTATTTTCTGTGAGGCTCGGTGAAATTTTTTCTTGCACTGAGATTCACCAAGAAGCTCAGAGTTCCGCGGGGAAATTTCTACTAAATAGTACTTCGCATAAATATGTTTAATTAGATTTAAAGATTTTTCAGGATAATTCTTAAAAATGATTAAATACTTTCAGTTAATTCTTGCAATATTCTTTTTGTCAAAACTACTCTTCGCCCAAGAAGCAAATGAAATTGTTGCAAAAGCAGGCAATAGAGTGATAACGGAGGATGAGTTTAAGCAGCTTTATGAGCTAATGCCGCATTTAAGTGAACATTTAAATATCGATACCATTAAGTCCGAGTTTCTTTATTCGCTTATAGCAGAAAAATTATGGGCTGCCGAAGCCGCTGAATTGAGATTAGATACTTTAGAGTACTTCATAAATTCAATCAAGCCGATCGAAAAGCTGTTTGTTAGAGATGCTCTTTATAAGGATGAAGTTGAAACCAAAATTTCAATATCGGAACATGAAGTTCTGCGGGGATTACTAAAGAATAATATTAAACTTTCCGTATACGTAATGACGTTCAAAGATTCGGTAAAAGCTTTCAACACATATCATCAAATTCTAGAAGGAGCTTCTTACGATTCTATATTAAGCATGTCAGCAGAATCCAAATTAAAACCGGCGCCGGTTGAAATTAAGTATGGCGACCTTTCTGATGAATACATTGAAGATGTTTTATTTTCTTTGAGTCCAGGCGAAATTTCAATCCCGTTAAAAACAAATTCCGGCTGGTTTATTTTCAAGCTTGCTGAAAAGCAAATTCAAGCTTCTGAGGATTCGCCGCAGGGAAAAACCGCACATTCGGTTAGAGAAATTATAAAGGAACGGAAGGCAAAAGAAATCGGAACAAAATTTTTGAAAAACCTTTTTGCAGGAATTACTGTCCGTCCTTCGGAACAGCTTTTTTTCCATTTAGCAGATTACATCGGAATTATACTTCAGAATAAAAATCCCGAAAAAGATCAAACCGGTGAAATGAAATACTTCTTGAATGAATCAGATATATTAACAATTATTGATACTTCTTCAGTAGATTTTTCTCGTTTACATTTGGTAGATTTAAATGAAACTAAGTTAACAGTAAAAGATTTTCTTTATGAATTAATTTTTGCAGGATTCGGTGTAAAGCAAGCTTCGTTTACTCATATAATTAATGAATTAAATTTAAAGTTAAAAAGTTTTATTGAGAAAGAATTAATTACCGCTGAAGCTTATAAAAGGGGTTTAAATAATCATCCTGAAGTTCGCAGAGAAATGGTGAGGTGGGAAGAAAATTATTTAGCGCAGCTTTTTAGCAACAGATTTGTGGATTCAGTGAAAGTTGAAGATTATGAGATAGAAGAATTTTATAATTCAATTTACAAAGCCGAGGATCCGGGCTTGCAAGTAAACATTCTTGAAATTCTGGTTGATGATTTGGACGTTGTAAAGCTTATACTTGACGACCTGAAAAACGAAAAGGATTTTAGAGAGTTAGCACTGCATCATACAAAAAGAGAATGGACAAAAAACAAAGGCGGAGAATTTGGATATTTCCCTGTTTCAATGTTCGGCGAAATTGGGCGCATCTCAGCAGGAATGCGAATAGATGAAGTTTACGGACCAATCAAGGTTCCCGAAGGATATTCAATAGTAAAATTGCTGGATAAGAAAAAAAGCAGGGACGGCAACTTAAATTCGTACGAAGACGTTAAAGATTTATTGCATAGCGAGCTGCTGAATAAGAAATTAGAAATAATTTATAACAGGAAAACTGCGGAGTACGCAGATAAATACGGACTAAAAATAAATTATGAAGTGCTCAAACAAATTAAAGTTTCCGATTTGAATATGTTTACACACCGTTATATGGGTTTCGGCGGAAGGATTGCTGCGGTGCCATATACAACTCCTCGCTACCGCTGGATTTATGAGTGGATGAAAAATCAAAAAATTCTTCCTTGACCCGATAAGAAAATTAATCCGTCTTCTATTTGGACAGGACAGGTTCATGCCCCTAACCTACTTATTTAACAACTGTTTACAAACATATAATAGAAACCGCTGGCATTATATTTGGCAATTCTAAGGTAATTAAATGAATTGAACATATGATTATTGACAATTTGAGCGAATTTTTGAGGGTAGTTATGTCAGGTATCTTGTTGTGTTGTATTAAAATAAAATTCGCATCTCATAATAGTGCATAATGCTCAAGTTGACCGAAGTTAATGGTTTTTAATTTTCAACTTCAACTAAAGAAATTTTGAAACAAAACATCAGAGGAAAATGAGAAAGCATACAGTTTTTACAGCAGCTATAACTATCATTTTATTCTTTAATAATACATTTGCTCAATCAATCGGAGAAGTTTCGGTTAAAACATGGCCTGATGACAGAAAGTCGGCTTTCTCATTTACTTTCGATGACGGCTACCTCACCGATTACGAATACGTTCGCCCGATAATGAATCAATTCGGCTTCAAAGCTACATTTTATGTAATTGCCGATTTTCTTACAGAAAACCCGCCTGGAAATTGGCGATACGGTACCTGGTGGCACTTTAAGCAGCTTGCTCAGGAAGGACATGAGATCGGTTCGCATACCATGACACATTCCGATTTAACTAAAATGTCTACCGGAAACATTACCACACCTGGAACGATACAATATGAATTGTATCAATCAAAGAGGCGTATTGAAGAAAAAATTCCCGGTCACCTTTGTATTACTTGTGCATATCCATATACAAATCATAATTCAAGTGTAGATAACGTTGCTAAAATGTATTATCAAGCAGGAAGAGCAACAGGTTCATCTCCTAACAATTCTTCAATGAGCGAGAATGAATTATTCGGAGTTAAATGCCAATGGCCCGCTTTTAATTCACCCCGCAATTCACTTTCAGACGATCTGGATGAATTAGAAAATTTTAAGAATTATATACAGAATTCAATCAACAGCGGAGGATGGGCAATGTTGATGGGACATGAAGTTTACCCATTCTCAATGTTAAAAGAGATGTTAAATAAAGGTGCATACTATCCAATAACAACGGAGTGGTTAACAGATTTATGCAATTGGATTAAAACAAAATATAATGCAAACGATATATGGGTTGGAACAGCAGCCGATGTGGTTAGATATATGAAGCAGCGCGATAATTTTTATTATCAGGTTTTATCTTCAACCAATTCGGAAATTCAAATTAGTGTTAGTGATAACCTCGATAATTCAATTTATAATTATCCGCTTACGGTTGATATTACCGTACCATCTTCATGGAATGCTGTTACGATAACACAGGGAACGAACTCTCAAGTTGTTTATGCATATAACAGCGGAAATAAAAAAATCATCAGGACAACTGTTATACCGGATAATGGAATTGTAAAATTAAATAACAATGCCGTGCCTCCGTCCAATTATTCAATCTCAGGAAAAATAGTTTACCATAACTCAAGTCAAACTCCTATCCAGAATGCGGAGGTTAAACTGCTAAAGTCAGGCGAAACAATTGCTATTATTTATACTGATCAGCAGGGTAACTTTAGTTTTCCGGACTTAAGCGCCGGCACTTACAATTTTACATTTAAAAAGACGGGTAATTGGGGAGGAGTAAATTCATCAGATGCATTAGTAACCGTAAGGTATTTTGCCGGTCTTGAGAGTTTGGATGATATTCAAAAATTGGCTGCGGATGTTAACGACGACGGGAAAATAAATTCAACCGACGCATTGCTGATTTTACGACGGTTCGCAATGCTAATCGACTCGTTCACAAAGCCAAATTGGTTATTCAGCCCAAATCCTATTACAATAAATTTATCGGACTCAAACTATTACCAGGTAATAAAAGCAATCGCTGCAGGAGATGTAAACAGGTCTTATGTTCCATAATTTTTTTGGAAGAGGATCAAAATGTAAGGGAGATTACCAATCTATTCTGCGTAATTTGGAAATACGAATCAAAAGAAAGGCGAATATTCCCATTTGATAATTATTAACTCACCTTACGCACGGTTAAGAGATGACATCTTTTTGTATTAAGTAAAAATCGCCAATATTTGAGTGAAGATGCTGTTTTAGCGCAAAATCGTTTTCTAAGTAAAAGATGTCATCTCTACGTTCCGAACTTTCCTGCGTAACATGAATTATTAATTTGTTTTTGGTTCCCATCTTATTAACAACTCTAATTCAGATAATTTTCAGTGTGTGATGTATGCTTCTCGGCGGTAAGTGGAACCCATACCGGCAATTTCTCCTCCTTAGAAAACTGAAATCTATACATGGATTAATATATAATTTCGAAATCCCCGAAAAAGGAACATGAAGCTTCAATACTAATTTTTGCTCAATGGAGTGGAAACTGTTTCCTTCTCAATAATCCTAAGCAGCTTTCTAAAATGTGCCATCTTTTCCCTATCCGTTTTAAGACTGTTATGCTTAAAACGATTGACCACCTGAGTTAACGAGATAGAACCCTGCTGCTTATGCTGCGACCTCCTCTGCAGGTAATCCTTCAAGATTCGAATCTGTTCACTTGTCGGTTTGTGAGTTAAGTTTACCTTTGGCATAATTATTATTTTTTATATTTTGATTAATAGAAACATAAATTTGATTTTGATCTTTACCATAAATGCGGTCAACTATCCGGCTTCAATTACAGTAACAAAATTGTGCTGTTGAAAAATTTATTTCGGATTAAGCAATTTAGATATGTTAGCTGGTACCCACTTAAAATATAAATTCGCCCGGCGAATATTAATCATGTTGTCACTTTTATTCAAATTAATTTTTTATGCCGGAATCATAATCACAACTGCCGGATATGCCGCACCGGAAGAGTACACTTTTAAACAATTCGGAATCAAAGACGGATTATCTCAAACATCGATTTCTGCTATAATACAAGATAGCAAAGGATTTATGTGGTTTGGCACTCTAAATGGTCTAAACAAATTTGACGGTTATTCATTCACCGTTTATACACACCAGCCTAACGATACCACATCAATTTCTGCAAATGGAATAACCGCAATCTATGAGGACCAAGACGGAATGCTCTGGATAGGAACTACCGACGGTATATTGAATAAATTTGATAGAACCACTGAAATATTTTACCGGCATGAAATAGCAAACCGTGTAACTGTTCCTGCCAGCAAAGCTAAAGAATATTATGAGTATCCCATTTCCTTTTCAAGAAATAACAGCAACACAATTACAACCATCGCCGAAGATAACACAGGGAAACTTTGGTTAGGAACATGGGGAAAGGGATTGTTTAGATTCAATAAAAAAAATGGGGAAATCCGGCATTTTTATTTTGACAATTCAAATCCACACAGCTTAAGCTATAACCGTATTATGAGCATTTTAGTCGATAGTGAAGGAACAATTTGGGTGGGAACTTTCGGCGGAGGATTAAACAAAGTTTCTTTTTCCGAAGGCATACACAAACACTCGTCCGTTGTTGAAGAAATTCATTTTATTCAATACAAGCAAAATCCACTTAATAGAAACAGCCTGAGTGATAACAAAGTAATCTCACTTTTTGAAGATCGATTTCATTCAATATGGATTGGAACATACGACGGAGGGTTAAATCAATTAAAGGAATCGCAGAAGAATTTACACCCTGCTGATGCCGTATTCAACTCGTACAAGCATAATCGGCGTAATGATAAAAGTTTGGGCAACAATACGGTTATGGCAATAACCGGAGATACTCGTGGTTATTTGTGGATCGGAACATTCGGCGGCGGGTTGAACAGCTTTGATTACAAAACTAATTCATTCCTGAGATTTTTGCATGATCCTTTTAACGCAAATTCAATAACCGATAACGATGTTCTTTCGATATGCGAGGATAGGTCGGGAATTATTTGGATAGGAACTCACCTCGGCGAAGGCATTAGCAAACTTGAAAGAAGTAAATTGAAATTTGGTTTAATACAGCGTAAACCTCTTTTGACAAATACTCTTTCGGATAAAGTGGTTTGGGCTATCTATGAAGATGAAGAAGCTATGTTATGGATCGGAACTTACCGCGGAGGGTTAAACCGATACGATAGATATAAGAATAAATTTACTTCCTATAAACATGACTCATTCGATAGAAATTCTCTAAGCGATGATCATATCCGTTCGATAAAAGGAGACAAATTTGGTAATCTTTGGTTAGGCACTTACAGCGGCGGCTTGAATAGATTCGAGAAGCGTACCGGTAAGTTTACCGTCTTCAAACATGATCCGGAAAATAAATTCAGCATTGCGGCTAATCAAATTTTATCAATACACATAGATAAGGATAATATCGTTTGGTTGGCAACCTTTGGCGGCGGATTAAATTATTTTGATTTGAAAGAAGCGATAAACAGCGGTCAGGTCCGATTTAACTCATTCCGTCACAATCCGTCGGATTCAAACAGCATAAGTGATGATCGTGTGTATAATTTATTTGAAGACAATAACGGAACTTTGTGGATAGGTACCTTCGGCGGAGGAATAAATAGATTCGATAAAAAATCCGGTAAGTTTGAATCGCTTCGAAGTGATCCAAAAATTTCCGGCAGCTTGAGCGATAACCGCGTACTTTCGGTGTATACAGATTCAAGAGGTATTCTTTGGGCAGGTACTTACGGCGGCGGATTGAATCGATACAATTCCGAAACAAATACTTTTAAGCGTTACTCAGCTCAGGATGGATTAACCAGCGATGTAGTTTACGGAGTTCTTGAAGACGAAAATAATAATTTATGGATTTCGACCGATAACGGTTTATTTAAGTACAATTTCGAGAGCGGTCACTTTACTAATTACTCACTCTTTGACGGACTACAAAGCCTTGAATTTAGCGGAGGTGCGTTTTTCAAAAGCACCAAAGGAGAGCTTTTCTTCGGCGGCATTGATGGAGTAAATCATTTTTTCCCGGCTAATGTGCAGGACAATCCGGTTATACCTCAAATCGCTGTTACCTCAATTAAAATTTTTAATCAACCAATTAAAGGAGAAAAAAATCGATTAGCTCTCCCGTATAACCAAAACTCATTTACCTTTGAGTTTGCAGCCCTTGAGTTTACGAATCCGGCTAATAACCAATATGTATATATCTTAGAAGGATATGATAAAGATTGGCAGTATACCGATGCATCAATAAGAATGGTTAACTATACTAATCTTTCACCGGGGAAATATTACTTTAAAGTAACCGGTTCGAATAATGATGGAGTTTGGAATCCGGTACCGGCTGTTGTGGAAATTGAGATTTTCCCTCCGCTCTGGCAACGGTGGTGGTTCGTTTCCCTAAGTATTTTATTAATAGCAGGATTGATCTATTATATTGGCTCATTAAGAGTAAAAAATTTACTCGCAATTGAAAAGTTAAAAACAAAGCTTGCTGCAGATTTGCACGATAACATCGGTGCAGGATTAACGGAGATTTCTATCCTAAGCGAGTTGGCTTCATCCAAATATAGCCGGATACCAAACGGTTCATCCGAAGATTTGAAAAACATCAGCGAATTAGCACGGCAGTTAGTTGATAATATGAGCGATATAGTGTGGGTGGTTAATCCTAAAAGAGATTCTCTTTATGATTTAATTGTCCGCCTTAAGGACACCTACAGCGAGTTCCTTTCCTCAATCGGTATTACGTTCAAGACGAGCAATCTTGAAAAACTAAAAGGCATTAAACTGCCGATGGATTACCGGCAGCACTTGTACTTAATATTCAAGGAAGCAATAAACAATTCTGTTAAGCATAGCAAGTGTAAAAAAATATTTTTAGATGTGAATCTGCACGGAGATAATATTGAATTGACACTTACCGATGACGGGATAGGGATATTAAAAGAAAATTCAGAAATAGGCGACGGCTTAACGAATATTCGTAATCGCGCAGAGTCAATAGGCGGAAAATTGCAGTGGGAATCGATTCCGGGACACGGAACAAAGATTAGATTCGTGGGAAGAATTGATAAAGTCGGAATTCTAAAAAGTATTTTTAAGAGTAGGTCATAATTATAGTACTTTAGTTAAGTTAAATCATATTTTATAATTGTATAACCAATTATCGAATACAAAATGATTCGTGTAGCTATAGTAGAAGATAATAAGACTATTAGAGAAGGATTATCGGCTCTGATAAACGGTACTGATGAATTTTCGTGTGCCGGCGCCTATCATACATGCGAACAATTTTTAGAATCGCTTAAGACGGCTTTACCCGATGTAGTTTTAATGGATATTGGCCTGCCGGGAATTAACGGTATTGAAGGAGTTAGAAGGGCAAAGCAAATAATTCCGGAATTGAACATACTTATGCTAACCATTTATGAAGAGAGTGAAGTCGTTTTCGATGCCTTATGTGCGGGTGCATGCGGTTATTTGGTTAAAAAAACTCCCCCTGCCCGTTTGCTTGAAGCAATAAAAGATATTTATGAGGGCGGTTCGCCGATGAGTTCGCACATAGCCAGGCAGGTAATAAAAAGATTTCAGCAAAACAAAATAAATCTTCCCGAAAATTCCGATTATGATTTAACACTTAGAGAAAAGGAAGTATTGCGCTTGCTGACCGAAGGGAACAATTATCAAGAGATTGCAGATAAATTATTCATTAGTGTTGATACAGTAAGACATCACATCCGGAACATCTACAAAAAACTTCACGTCCACTCTCAAACCGAAGCGGTTGCAACAGCCCTGCGCAAAAAAATTGTTTAATCGGTCTCACCTGCTGCACAGTTATGCAGTAAAATTTAAAATCTGATTCTTATCTGCCAAAAAACCGCATACTTATGCTGTTGTTAAACTAATTTAAAATTATAGATTAGCAATTGAGCATAACATAAGTTAGTGTGTTTATGGATGAGTGGTTTGTCCCCCGGCTTGAGCGGCTATATACATTTGAATGTAAGAGGAAGAGAAGGCTCCTTATTTAATAGCGTCAAGCCGGAGGCAATTTTTGCTTATACTTTGTTTCTCGTTACAATACTTCCAAACAAATGCAAAACAATATTTAATTCTCCTCAGATGGAATATATGGAAGAATTGGAATTACATAATAATGAAGAGAATCCGCTGAAAGATCTTATCAGCGATCAAATATACACGATTCTTAAGCTAAACGGATTGTTTAATGAAACATCGATACGCGATAGGCTTATTAGAAAAAAATATAGGGTGCTGAGAGAAAGAAATGTAAGTTCGGGTAATGCTATCGATATTATCAGAGAAGAATATCCGTACTTACAATTTGATACTATAAAAAAAATAGTGCATCACTCACCCGGATACAGAAAGAAACGAACTTCTTATATTACAAATATTGAGCATTTTTCTAATCGGTATCCTTAATTTAAGCTCTGAACAAAAGCCCTCTAAAGAATATTTCTTTCATTTTGATTGACCGGAATCATTTGAAAGAAACCTTTAGAGGGCATTATATTTTTTGTCCGCTTATATATTTAATCATTCTCCTGCAAAAAAGTTAATTACCTCTTCTACATGCTCTTCACAAACGGCACAAAACGGTTTTGTTCCTTTTGAAAACATTAAGCAGTCCAACATCGGTCGGTACATTCCTATCGACGAATATCCGGCACCTTCAAATACACCGACCTTTCCGGCAAACTTACTTTGCTTTAAGTAAAGATCTACAGCCTCACTGTGAAGTTTATCCTTTTCATTGTATTCATTCTGAGCTTCTTCAATTTCATTAGAAGGTGCTTTTTCCAATTTAAGGCGAGCAATATTTTTATTCATCTCCCTACGTTCTTTCTGCCAGGCAAGGTCCATTTTATCAAAATCATCCTTTTCCCATGGGGACGGTATGTCGATATCCTTTGAAATTAAGTGCTTCCACTTCAGGTTTTCTTTGTCAAACAAACGAGTGATATTCGGTTCTACAGGTTCAACATCTTTCGGATAGAATTCGTTATATGCTACTTCGGAAGTATAATATTCATCTGCCAGCCCGGCAAACGAATGCCCAAACTCGTGCAAGAAAAGATAATCACTAAATTGATTATCGCTTACGAATGTGCAAAAGAAATTATAAATTCCACCGCCTCCGTATCTGTTATGATTTACCATAATAAAAATCGCATCGTATGTAACATGAGCGGCTAAATCGCGCATAGTTTTGTTATCTTCCGTAAGAAGATATCTTTCCGAACCAAGAGAATAATAAGTAGAATTTAAAACGGTACTTTTATAGATGCCTGCACCCGGTTCATCGCAGCCGCTTTCTTCCGAAGGTTTGAAGACACCGTAAATGTTCAGCTTATCTTTATTTCTCTTGAACGGTTCATGATTCTTTAACGCATTTGCAAATCTTTCCAGATCCTTTTCAAATTTGATTTGCTCTACTGCAGTATAACCTTCAGCCAAAATTACTATATCAACTTTATGATGAGGATGACCGTTTATAAATTGATCATACACTGTTACTCTTGCATCTTTCACCGGATCGTGAATTATGTATAGATCATCAGGATAGATTTCAGCAGCAAAAATTTCTTTTAGAATATTTTGATTATCTCTTTTTTCGATTACAAATTTAACTGCGTTTTTAGGATAAGGAATTAGCGCGCTTTCATGGTAGGTTTTCTTAACCCCTTTTAAAGCTTTGTCGCTGGTTTGATATTCCTTAAAATAACTATCGAAACCTTTTGAGTAAATTAATTTTCCGCTTTGAGTATCAAATACTTTATAATAATAAGCACCGTTGTTAAAATTATCAATTAGATTTTTAGTACTACCAGCCCATACTCCATAACCGTATAATTGATCGACGGTTACTAATTCAAATTCAGCATCGCCGGTGTGGTGATAATCGATTCTTAAATTTTTATCGATAAAATATTCGTCGAACATAATATCACTTTGAGCAAACAAAGATTTATCAAGTACCATTAAAAAAGTTAACACAATTAATATTCTCATTTTATTGCCTCCAAAAGTTAATTTCAATATAAGCGTTCAATAATTTTTTAGATGAGATCACTCAATCAATTACTAAAAATTTTTTGAAGCCGGACGAATATGACATTATTCCGCTGCTGTCAATAATCATAGCTTCCGTCTCGTGTAATGATTCAATCAGCTTTAAACCTTTAGTTGTTCCCAGTACGAACACAGCGGTAGCTAATCCATCAGCAATTGTAACATTTGACGCTGTAACAGTAACGCTTTGCAATTCATCCGCCGGAAAGCCTGTTTGGGGATTAAGGATATGGTGATACCTTCTTCCATCTTCCATAAAGAATTGCTCATAATCTCCTGAAGTAGCCACAGCCATATTTTCCAACTTAATTTTTGCCGCTAAAAAACTTTCTTCACGCGGGTGTTGAATGCCAATTATCCATTGTCCGCCGGTTACTTTAATTTCACCACCTGCATTAATTAAAGCGTCAGAAATTCCTTCCATCAATAAAACATCCATAGCTTTATTGACCGCATAACCTTTGGCAATTGCACCAAAATTAAGTTTAACATTATTTTTGCTAAGGAGCCGGTTATCAGGCAGCAAATTAATGTTTGACCATCCACTCTGTTTAAGCGCATCATCAAGGTGATGAGAATCGGGAACGGAGGGCGAGCTATGATCAAATCCCCACAATGAAATTAAAGCTTCTAAGCTTACATCAAGCGATCCGTCAGTGGTTTTCCATAATTCATCACAGAGTTTTAGTAATTCATAAATCTCTTTGGGCATACTAATCAGGCTATCATCACTATTATTAATTTTAAATATGGGACTTTCCTTTATGTAAGTAGAGAAGAGTGTATCAATTCTTTTAATTTCTGCAAAAGCTTTATTCATTACGGCAACTGCCCTGCCTTCGTCTTCTCCCCGTATCTGAATTTCTACAACCGTACCCATTATAATTTGAGTACGTTTAGTAATGGATTCACTTTTTGTTGTCAAAGTTGAAATCCAATAACCAATCAGGAAGAGGAGAAGTGTCATTGCCGAACATGTTGTTAGCTTTTTCATACAATAAAATTTACAAGAAGTCCTCAGTTATTTCTAAATGATATATTAATCTAATTAAAAAATATACTAAAAAAGAAATGTCATAAAGAGAGAATTAACAGTAGATGGCAATAAGATTTATCATTCTCGAATAGACTCTTTTTTGAATATCAATTCGTAAAATGAAATTCCCGACATGGCAAAATAAGACAAATAAATTAATGTGCCGGATATTACTGTTAAATACACAAAATTTTGATCGATATATCTCATTCCCCAAATAGATGCGAATGAAATCACAGTTGAAACAAGCGGCTCAATCATTAAAAACATCTTCCAAAAACCGGTTACTATTGAATTGAAGTAAAAAATCAAACCAAGCGAAATAAATATCAAAGAGAAGCCTATAATGTGGTTATGAGTTGTAATCAGCATTTCTGAAATCGGCTTAGGATAATTTTCGGGAATATTAAACTCTTCTTCTAGATTATTTAACATGTTACCGTTGAATCTTTTTATTGCACCTTCCGGAGCCAACTCCGTAGTATAGTGCAGGAATGTCAGTCCGGTCATTACTCCGCAAGTGAGAACTAAGATATAAACGGCAAGAAAATTTTTAAGATTCTTATCAAGCTGATAAAGAGATTTTTTCATCTACTGTCCTTAATATGTTCAATCAACAAAGCAAGCTTTTGAATTCCTTTTGTAACGGAATAAACTGAAATTGTTGCGCCGCTGATTGAGTTTATATTTTTACCTACATCAAAATTTGAATTTGAATTTAATCCTTTAAATTGATCGTTCCACCTTTGCGAACCAACACCTCCGCCGTACGGCTCTCTATATTTAACTATATTAGTTGATATTATCGTGCCTTCCGAATCAAACATAACTAAAAATGTTATAGGCATAGATTTCCCAATTACATTATCAAGTACTGCATATCCAACTCGAGTTCCGTTCTCGTTTACTTTATAGATATATACATAATCTTGGAAGAAAGCCTGACGAACTTTTTTTTCAATTTCATGCTTTAGATTTTTGGGTATGGGATATTTAGTTAAGGAAAATTCCGCATGTATCCCATATACCGATTTAATAAGAGCTTCCGTTTTATCCCGAATTTCCTGAGCGTTCGACAAAAGTGAAAAAAGTAAAACTGCTATTATAATGTTCGAAACATATTTCGTCATATAGCTTCTTTAATAATGGCTTACATTAAGGTTGTACGAACTAAAATGTTAAAACTAAAGTCATCTTAAAACATATAGCCTACGCCAAGGTTGAACAGCGAGGTTTTAACGTCACCCAATTCTCTCTTAATCTCTCCGAAATCAGCTTTAAACACCACCGCCGGCAGCGGCTTAACGGATAATCCAACCATCCACTGTTTTATATGATAAGCCTTTTCAGAATCACCCCCGCTGCGTGTACTTGCTGCTGTATTAATATCGCTGTATCTAAAAAACGGAATTACCTTTGTTTCCCACGCAATGTGGCTGCTTAAATTGTATCCAAGATCGAAATAATAACCTCTTGATGATTTTATCTCACCACTTTTATATGAGATGTTTCCTAATTCGAAAACTCCGTAGAAATTATTTGCTTCATACTTCAAGTGGAATTCTGCAAGTCCGATTTCATTAGTGGTAGAATCTCCGATTGCGTTATTATAGGAATAGGAAGCCCCAACCTTCAATCCTGGAAATCCTAAGTAATCGAGTCTAAAATTGTAGAGAGGATTTTCAACATTTGCCATGAATCCTTTTTGTCTGCCTCCCCGGATACCCGAACTTGCAGAAAACTTATCCGCATTTAATCCTTCCATAATCACGAACTTATAATCAAAGCCGTTATAGTTACCGTAGAAAGCAATGCCGTTTCCAAACCATGTGGTTGGAATTATTTTGTTATGATAGTCCGGTCGTTCTACACCAAAGAACAGAGGCGGTTCGTGATATTCATTTATCAATCCTGCAGAAGGTAATATAACTCCGGCTTGAAAACCAAGCCAATCGGCATGGTGGTAATTAACATAAGCTTGCTCTAATTCAATTTCTCCCTGCCCATTCTTGACAAAGTTATGCTCTAATTCCACTTCGGATTTTAAAGACCATTTTTCCGACCAGGCATGCCCGAAGAAGAGGACGAAACGGTGAAAATCTAACACTTGTGTCCTCTTTTTTCCTTCAACTTTTTCGTTGTTATAATGCAGCTCGCCATAGCCGCTTACGGTAGTCTTTGGTTCAAAGAAATCAAATTCTTGAGAATAATTATTAGCGGTAAAAATTATTAGTAATATTATCACTGAAACTGCGGTAAAGAATTTCATAAAAAACCTATTTTATCATTAAAATGAGCATGTATTTGAAAGAATAATTACGATAAGATTGAAAAGAAATAATCTTATTATTATTAAGACTAAATCTAAATAAAAATAAGTAATTGGTCAATAATTTGTGTTGAAAAAATTAGCAGTATGACGTAGTGGCTACTGTTTTTAATATTTTCGATTTTTTAGTGTGATAAGTGTATGCATGGGATGAACAAACCTACGAAAGCACCAAAATATGTTAAGTTGTCGGCGTTAAGAAAAAATTTCCTTACGATTTGCCTGCTTTAATTTTTTCGAGCATATCAAATATGATTCCTTCCCTTAATGCATAACCGGAGAGAAACATGCGCTCAATATTAAAAAGTTGAAAAATCTTATTTAAGATGATTACTCCGGCCGGCAAGATATCGGCTCTTTTCGTTTCAATTCCGGCTATTGTAAGTCGTTGCTCAAGGTTTTTTTTGCTTAAAATTAATTCCGATACACTTATTAATTCGCTGTAAGTAAATGAAAAATCGTCTGCTTCAAGATTATTCCCCTTTTTTCGGTTAAAAGAAATTAAGGAGGCAATGGATTGAATAGTACCCGAAGTGCCTACAGCAATCTCAAATGATTCTTCAAAATTGAGTGATTGGCTTAATAGGATTTGTTCTTCGACAAACTTAGAACAAAATTCTATCGTATTTTCAGATAAAGTATAGTCTGGAAAAAATTTACGGGTTAGTCGAACGGTTCCAACCTTGATGCTGTCAGAAAAAAGAATCGTTCCTTTATCTCCTAAAATAATTTCAGTGCTGCCTCCGCCTATATCGATACAGAGCGCTTTTTTATTGGTCAATTGTTTTGCTTTAGAAGCGCCCAAGTAAATTAATTCCGCTTCTCTTTTGCCATCAATTACTTCAACATGGATTCCGGTCTCTTTATAAACTTGATCTAAAAATTGCTCTTGATTATTAGCTTCGCGCACTGCACTTGTAGCAACTGCTCTTAATATCGCTTTATATTGATCCGCAAGTACTTTAAACTTTTTGAGCGTTCTGATTGATTTTTCGGTTTCAGAATCGGAAATTAAACTAAAGCTGCTTCCTTCCTCCGAGCTGAGTCTTAGTACTTCTCTTTTTCTATCTATTATTTCAATCGAACCGTTATCGCTTGCCTTAACAATAATTAGATGAAAGGAATTTGTACCCATGTCCACCGCAGCCAAACATTTATTAACGAACATGATACTCCTCTTTATTAAAAGGCAGAATCATTTTGCACAATTCGAATACATCCTGCACTGAAACATCATCAATCAATTCCGATTTTCGAATAAAATATTTATTATTTCCGATGGGTGCCCAATTAAAAGGATTGGTAGGACCAAAAATTGAAATCTGCGGGGTACTCGTTGAACCAGCTACATGCATTATACCGGTATCGTTCGAAATAAATAAATCGGATAAAGAGATAAGAGCAGCTACTTCAGGAATTGGTTTATTTAAGAACTCATACAATTTGAACTCAGCACGGCTTTTCAAATACTGAATCTCTTCGCGGTCTGAATTACTTCCGGTTAAATAAAATTGGATTAAATAAATTTCCTTCAATCTTCGCATTAATAATAAATACTTATCCAACGACCATCGATTAGAAGGTTTGCCGGCACCGACATGAAACCCAATTATGTATTCCTTATCGCTTAAACCAATTTGCTCCTTAAACAAACGAGCAACTTCAATATCTTCTTCAGTAAAATTGATTTCAACTCTATAATCACTTGTAGTTATTCCGAAAGGTCTTACTATGTCTAAACTTCGCTCCGATACATTAGAGTCGGGATGCTTTCTCCAATCAAGTTTAATTCTCCGATTAAAAAAAAATGCGCTTTCATTTACAATACCATTCAACGAGGCAGCACCGATTTTTACACGCGAATTAGACAGCCCGGCTAAAAAGTTACTTGTAAATGAAATAGAAACTACTACCGGAACAATGGCGGAATCATAACCGGATCGCAAAAGCGTAACAAGCCGGATTACATAAAGCGGATTTAAGAGTTTCTTTTTATCGAATATAAATATTTTATCAATGAACCTGTTCTTAACCAAACCATGATAGTTATCGGGACTTAAAATAATTGTTATGCTGCTTGCAGGATATGTTTCCTTAATTGCTCTAAAGAGGGAAACGCCTGCTAATAAATCTCCAAGCTGATTATGCTGTCTTACAATTAAAAATTTTTGCGGGTTGGATAGCGACAGGTCTTTATCTTCAACGGTGCCAAATAGTTTTTGAAATATCTTGTATAGAATATTCGATAAAAAGTTTTTTTTTGCCATGAGCTGGAAATTTATTTCTTATCGCTTTCGGATTTGTCTTTTATTTCCGTAAAAGATACTTCTTCGGCATTTTTGAACTTGCTGCGGATTTTTGAACTTTTGCGAAAAGATTTATCAACTTCCCCATGTCCCCGTATCATTCGAAGTATAAGTCTAATTGCTTTAAATATTATAAAGAAAAGAATAAAGAATAAAATAATTCTTAAAATGTTCATTCTAACCTCTTGGATTCCGGTTTGAAATATTCAGTAACGGCTCTGTCTTCTCTGAATATTTGTTTAAATAACTCATCAAAATCATCCTCGCTGTGCACAAAATCAATTTCAGAGGAATTAACAATTAATAGCGGGGTTGAGTTATATCTAAAAAAATAATGATTGTAAGCCTCGCTTAATTCTTCAATATAACTGCGCGTCAGGTTTCGCTCTATCTTACGGCTTCTTTTCCGGATATTGTACATTAGTCTTTCAACAGAAGATTGTAAGTAAAGCACTAAATCGGGTTTTCGCAGATTACGCGCCAGCAGCGGGAAGAGACTCTCGTACAGCTTAAGCTCTTCGCCGTTTAAATTCAGATAGGCAAAAATTCTGTCTTTCTCAAAAATATAATCTGACACAATATACTCTGTAAATAGATTTTCCTGATTTAATTCTTGCTGCTGCTTGTATCTGTTTATCAAAAAAAACATTTGTGTTTGAAAAGCATATCTTTTTCTATCTGCATAAAAATTTTCAAGGAACGGATTTACTTCGAATTGCTCGAGGATAATTTGTGCGTTAAGACTATCTTTTATTTTTTTTGCCAAGGTGGTTTTTCCTACTCCGATTACCCCTTCTATTGCAATGTATTTTACTTCGGCATTTACCTTCAAGCTTTTACTCAATTTATTTTAAATTTTTTCAGAAAGCTTTTGAATTACATTTTTTTCAGAATTTCTTTTACAAATATCAATAATTTTTTCTTTTAATTCAGGGTGAATCAGATTCGGCGCTATTTCAACCAGCGGTACTAATACAAAATCTCTCAAATGAACACCAGGATGAGGTACTTTTAAATTATTTTCGGAATAAATTATCTCATCGAAAAATAAAATATCAAGATCAATCTCGCGTGGTCCCCACCTAACAGAATCCTTCCGCCCCAATTTTAATTCGATTCCTTTAAGGAAGGAAAACAGCTCTTCTAAAGTATAGTTTGTTGAGATCATGATTACTGCGTTATAAAAATTTGGCTGCTTTGAATTACCATATGGAGCAGTTTCGTACACTGCAGAAACTAACTTTACCTTACAATGAACATCCTTTCGAATTTCCTCAACGGCATTCCGAATAAACCCAATTCGATCGCCGATATTTGATCCCAAGCCGATGTATGCAGTGTTATTAATTTTATTTGCCTTGGATTTTTTAATC
The DNA here is from genome assembly GCA_020061465.1 of Ignavibacteriales bacterium. GTDB lineage: Bacteria > Bacteroidota > Ignavibacteria > Ignavibacteriales > Ignavibacteriaceae > JAGUYG01. The sequence continues at coordinate 62,466 of JAGUYG010000051.1, read as the reverse complement.
GGTTAAATCAGAGCGTTCTTTAATTACTTCAACTTCCACACAATCAACCACGCCGCCTAAGGGCGGATTATTTTTTCGAACGCGAACGGCAACTTTAGTTACTTGTGAAAATTTCTTTAATAATTCGTCGGCTACTTTCATTGCAAGCGCTTCAATAAGATAATACTTTTGCTCAAGAACAAGCTGATACATGAATTTATATACCTTGTCATAATCGATTGTTTGCTTTAGACTGTCTTTCCGCGCAGCCTCAGAAAAATCGGTATAGATATCAACGTCGGCTTCAAACTTTCCGCCTACGCTCTGCTCTTCGGACAGCACTCCATGATAAGCATAAAACGTTGCTTTTTTTATTCTGATAATGTTAACCATCTGACTTAACTTTCTTTTCTAACGCCTGTAAAACGGTAATTTCTAAAATTCAATAATTTTTTAATCTGCTCTCTTCCGCCGATGTTAGCACTTAACAAACCGAATAAGACCAGCATACTTCCCACCAAATGACGAAATGTTAATTGCTCATTATAAAAAATCCACCCCAATAGCAGCGCTATGATAGGCGTTATAAAAGCCACAAGCGACAGCACAATAATGTTTATTCTCTTCAGAAGCCAATAGTACCCCGTAAATGTGAAGACACTGCCAAAAACTCCCAAATACAATACTGAGGCTGCTGCATTAAAATCAAAAACTAACCTTGATTTATCCTCAATCAAAACACCGATAAGCAGCATTAAAATTGCGGCAAGGAGCATCGGTACAAAATTCATTGAAAGGGGGTGTAAATGTCCGCCAAATTTTTTTATCGAAACAGCAATTGCTGCCTGCATTGTGCCGCTTAAAACAATCGCAAGCATCCCCAGAAAATAATCTGAAAAGTTCCAGTCAAAACTTTCGGAAAAAATAATCACAATTCCGGTAAATCCCGCAACAATTCCAATCATTTTATTTAATCCTATCTTATCATTCTTAAAAACAAAGAAGGAAAAAATAGCAACGAAGAACGGGTAAACTGCAAAAAGAACCGAAGCTAAACCCGATGGAACAAACTGCTCTGCCCAATAAACAAGCCCGAAAGGGATTACAAAAGAGAATATTCCCATTACGAAGTATAATCGATAGGCTGTTTTATCCGATTGAGGTTTAATATTTCTGAATTTCATAATAAGAAGAATAAGCAGAGACGCAATTAAAAATCGGATGCCGGCTGAAATCATAGGAGTTAGAGATTCAAGCCCGACACGAATTGCCAGCCAGGTAGAACCCCACAATAAACAGATCATTACGAATACAGCGGTTACTTTAATTGTTCCGTTATTCATTTATTATTCCTTATTGCCATTACTCCGAATGAACGACCCGATGTTTGTCCGTCTCTTCTATAGGAATGAAGCAAGTTCGTCATTTCATAAGTACACAAATGTGAACGTTGAATCATACGTTCAGGCACACCGAATTGCAGAAGCATGTCATAATTTATACCTGCAACATCAAGCAGGTATTTTGATTCATTTTTAAGCAGGTATTTTTTATCAAATAGTGAAGCTATCTCAGAACCAACTTCATAGTTTTTCTGGCTTATTGATGGACCTATATACACAGCAAGATCGCAGGGATTTGAAAAAAAATCGTTTCTCATCTTTAACAATGTCTTCATCAAAATTTTCTTGTGGGTGCTTCTCCAACCGGAGTGTACAGCGGCAATTAATTTTTTCTTCCGGTCATATAAAAAGATCGCAGGACAATCTGCTGAGCTAATTGCCAATGCTATTTCTTTTTGATCGGTAATCAATGCATCGCTTTCGCCTTGATAACCCGGTACTGCAGCATAATTTATTTCGTCACCATGAATTTGTTTTTGATATGCCATGCAGCCGGCAGTTAGACCAAGCCCGTTAAAAAACTTTGTTCTGTTTTCGTGTACTGTCTCTTCGTTATCTCCTACCGACATAGAAACATTAAAAAAATAGGGCGGCTTTCTGTTCAATCCAATTTTTGTAGAAAAACCAAAGATTATTTCAGGAAACTGATTTAAAAGGCTTGACTGAAGAATAATCATTAATGCAAATATACAGACTTATGAGGCGCAAATTTACTAAAAATAAAATTTAAAAAGACTCAATTACTAAGCGGAAACAACCTTGAAATAAAATTAATAACAACAAACTACCCACCACCAACAACCTACAACTTACAACCAACCACCCACAACCCACTCCCCCTTCAATTGAGACTCACCAACCTATGTCTTATATTTAGCCCGCAATTTTTCAAATAAAGCAAGGTATAATTTTGAAAATTTTAGTTTCTAACGATGACGGAATAGATTCAAACGGACTTCATGTGCTTGTAAAATACTTGAAGGAAATAAGTGAGGTTACAGTGGTCGCCCCGCTTAAAGAGCAGAGCGCGGTGGGTCATGCGATTACGATGCAGATTCCGCTGCGAGTGATTAATTACTTTAAAAACGGCGATTTTTTCGGATATGCAGTAGACGGCACTCCGGCTGATTGCGTTAAGATGGGTATACGAAATTTAATGAAAGAACCTCCTGACCTAGTTGTTTCAGGCATAAACCACGGTTCGAATACGGCAATAAATATCATTTATTCAGGCACAGTATCGGCAGCAAGGGAAGCCGCAATAATGGATGTTCCTTCGATTGCAATTTCAGTTACAAATCATGCTGTTAAGAATTTTGAATTTGCCGGCAAGGTTGCCAAGATCTTAGCTCTCGAGCTGCATCAAAAGAAAGTGCCAAACGGTACTCTATTGAATGTTAACGTTCCCGATGTTCCCGAAGAGATGATTGCCGGAATCCTGGTAACAAAGCAGGGCAAATCGAAGTGGGATGATATTTATGAGCAGCGTATCGATCCTTACGGAAGAAATTATTATTGGTTAACAGGCAACCTGATTGAAGTGGATAAGGAAATCCAGACCGATCAAGCGGCTATCAAAAATAACTACGTATCGGTTACTCCTATTCATTTTGATTTGACAGATTATGAAACGTATGAGAAACTGAAAGAATGGAAACTTGAAAGACTATTCGATGCAAAGAACACTTGAGATTTATCAAATAGATGCCTTCACTCAAAATCCATTTGAGGGAAATCCCGCCGCGGTTACAACCGGCGAGGGTTTAACTGCCGAACAAATGCAGTTAATTGCTAAAGAGATGAATCTTTCGGAAACTGCTTTCATATCCAATTCCGAAAATGCTGATTTTAAATTGCAATGGTTCACGCCTGCTACAGAAGTTAAATTATGCGGACATGCAACCATAGCAACGCTTCATTACCTTAAACAAACAAACAGAATATCCGACAATTCTGACATCCGCTTTGATACTTTATCGGGTATTCTTAAATGTAAAGTAAAAGACGGCAAATACTTTATGCAGGTACCGCTGATGCAGATGAATGAGTTCTCCGGATTAAAAGAAGAAATTATCAGCGTGCTCGGAATTAAATCCGACAAGTTAAATGAAAATGTACCGTGGATTATTTTAGGGAATAAAAACCTTTACATTTTTGTTAATGATCTTTCAACGCTGCACGGCATAAAACCCGATTTCAAAAAAATGGTTGAGTTGTCTATTTCAAGCAAAGAGTTTGAAGGTATTGTTGTTTTTACACTTGATACAATTGATAAAGATAGTTTTGCTCACAGCCGTTACTTTGTTCCTGCTCATGGCATTGACGAAGATCCGGTTACAGGTTCCACAAACGGACCGCTGCTGCTGGTGCTTCTTAAACTCGGATTCATCAAAAACGATAAAGATGAGTTCAATTATACTTTTGAACAGGGAGATGTTTTGGGTAGACGCGGCAGAGTAGATGTAAATTACTCAAAGCTTTCAAACAAATTATACATATCCGGTAATGCCGTTACCGTTTTTAAGGGAGTGCTGACGTTTTAATGTTCAATATTGAAAAAATAAATCTTACCTTTTCTTTTAATCCATTTCTGTTCATCCTATTTCTCATGCTCCTGGGCGGATATGCTTTTTTCGTGTACCGTTATACTGTTCCACTAATATCGCCGGCAAGAAAATTTATATTAACCGCGCTAAGAACAATTTCATTAATACTGATTTTATTTATTGTATTTGAACCGATTCTTACTTTAGCGAAGAAACTTGTATTGCAGCCGGTCAATTTTGTTTTTGTTGATAACTCAAGATCTATTTTGATTAATGACGGAACAAACAGGCGCGGCGTTATAACAGATTTTCTTCGCAGGTTATCGAATGAAAACCTGCTCGAAAAATCTGCATTATATTCATTCGGTATTGAACCGAAACCGCTTGAAAATGACGATCCGCAAGAGTTAGCCTTTGATGAGGGTGTGACAAATTTTGAAAAAGTTTTTAACAGCATTCAAAAGGATAGAAAAAATATTGCTTCGATTTCAGTAATAACCGACGGAGTTATTACGGAAGGCATCAATCCGCTTTATTCAGCAGAGAAGCTGGGAGTACCGGTATTCACTATAGGTTTAGGCGATACTACACAGAGAAATGATGTTGAAGTGAAAAGCGTTTTATTCAATGAATATATTTATGCCGAAACGCCGACAACTATTGCCTCGTCAATTACTAACCGGGGATTTGTTAGCGCATCTGTGAGCGTTTCTTTATTTGAAGATAACACATTGATCGAGCAGAAAAATATTTCGCTTAGTGACGCCGGAATTCAAAATGTAAACTTTGCATATACACCTAAAACAGGCGGTGAAAAAAAATTAACTGTCGTGGTTTCTAATCTCGAAGGTGAATTTTCAACTGCGAATAATAAAAAGATATTTTACATAAATGTTCTAAGCAATAAGCTTAAAATTTTACTGCTTGCAGGCAGTCCCTCATCAGATCTCTCTTTTATTCGAAACACATTGAAATCCGATGAAAATTTAGAAATCAAGTCAGTAACGTATTTGGGTAATAATAAATTCTTAGAACAAAACGATAAGCAGAAATTAATTGACAGCGCTGATGTTATTTTTATGATTGGATTCCCTTCCGCCGGTTTACCCGCCGATTTAACCCAAGCAGTTCAGAAAGCAATCACCGAAAAAAATAAACCTTTCTTTAGTACGCTAACTTCGGGAATTCATTTCCCATCTTTACGAATCTTCCAGCAGGAACTTCCTTTTACTATTGGTAATTTTAATAATCAAATAATTGAAGTACAGCCTTCAGTTTCATCCGCAGAATCAAGAAATCCATTGATTCAGAATAATGCGATAGATCCCATAAACGCATGGAATAATTTACCGCCGATTTATCAACCTGCGGCAGATTTAAAACCGAAACCGGAAAGCTACATAACAGCAAGGGTAAAGGTTAATAACGTTCCGCTTAATTCACCGTTAATATTAACACGAAGACTTGGCGGGAAAAGGTCTATTGCCCTACTTGCCTCTGATTTATGGAAATGGAAGCTGCAAACAGCACAGCGTAATCTTGATCTTTTCGACAGATTCATATTAAGCAGTGTCAAGTGGCTAAACACTTCCGAAGATAAAAAACAAGTAACGATAAAATCTTCCAAGCGAGTTTATTCACCTGGCGAGCAAATAGAGTTTTCGGCTCAAGTTTATGATGAAGCATTTAATCCCGTTACGGATGCCGAAGTTAAAATTTCTTTATCGGATGGAAGTCAAACAGGCGAGGTTTTCCTCAATTCATTGGGAAGCGGATTATATGAAGGAATTTATTTAACTAATAAACCGGGCGATTATAGCTACTCGGGAGAAGCGCTGCTCGCCGGTAAAAGCATCGGAACCGATGCGGGTAAATTTAACATTGGAGAAGTGGACGTTGAAATGCTTACTCCCCCAATGAATATTGAATTCCTTAACCTTCTGGCAATTCAAACAGGTGGAAAGTTTTTTCACTATTCTGATTACGCTGAATATTTTTCAGATATAAAACAATTACTAGAACAGTCATCTAAAGAAAAAATTGCGGTAAGCGAAATAAGTCTTTGGTCTAATGAGTGGCTGATGGCAATAGTAATACTTCTACTTTCATTCGAATGGTTTTTACGCAAAAGAGCAGGAATGCTTTAATCAATCCTTAGTGAGATGCTGCCGGCAGCAATCGGTTTTTTGATCTCAGAATAAGGATTAACGAATGAAGATTTTTGATTTAGCCGGTATTAATTTTTTTAGCTTCTTTTAAGAGTATTCTCCCATCTGAAATTTTTTTTTAACAGGATTTTGCGGTCGGAAATTTTTGACTTAAAACAAAAATAGTATTGAGAATAAATACACTTGATTTAACAAATTAGCTTTTGATGAAAAAATTTTGTGTTTCACTTTTTGATTTTTTTCTGCCGCGATTCTGTGCGGCATGTAAATTAAAATTAGGACCATCCGAATCTGTGGTTTGCATGAATTGTTTCTCTGAAATAAAATTAGCAGAGCCCGAAAGGCTAAGGGAAGAATATGCAAGAAAATTTCAGCAGAGAAAAATTATAACAGATTTTATTTCGTTGTTCGTCTTCGAAAAAGAAAAAGCATTGCAGCACATCATTCACTCTTTGAAATACGAGAACAGATTTAATATCGGATTATTTTTAGGAAGTGAGTTGGGAAAAAATTTTCATGATTTGTTTACCGGATGGCAAATAGACTTAATTATACCGGTGCCGCTTCATAGGTTAAAAAAGGCTGAAAGGGGATTTAATCAAGCTACATATATTGCAAAAGGATTAAGCCGCGAATTAAAAATAAAATACTCTTCACAAGTGATAAAGAGAAACCGCTACACCGAATCGCAAACTACCCTGGATATGCATGAAAGAGAAATGAATATGTCCGGCGCTTTTTCTTTGAAATCGACAAGTATGATTAAGAACAAATCGATATTGCTAATCGACGATGTGATTACAACCGGAGCAACTATTACCGAATGCGGCAAAGTATTGATTGAAAGCGGTGCTAAAAAAGTGTACGCTGCATCGGTTGCTATTGCAGATCAAATATAGGCTATCAGTAGTATTGAAATTCAAAAATTTTGTTTTTTCCATATATTTTACAGCCCACCTCCGAGGTTTCAATGAATGGTTTTACGAAAATATTTGTGACTATGAACTAAAAAACAAATTATAAAATATACTAATGAACAAAACCTCGGAGGTTTCGTTCGCATTTGCGAAGTGCGAGTTATTAATTCCTACATTCTTTCGGGGGCGTGAACGCCAAGTATGCTCATTCCGTTTTTCAGAACAATCTTAGCTGCCGTTGCTAAAGCGATACGAGCCTCAGCTAACTTCTTTTCGCTTCCGATAATCCTGCAAAAAGTATAAAACCTATGAAAGGCTGCCGCTAACTCTTCGAGATAAGTACAAATTCTATTCGTCTCAAAACCTTCGGCGCTGAACAGCGCTTCTTCTTTGAATTGAATTATCTTCTTAATTAATTGCTGTTCTTCATCTGACGTGAGAAGATGCAAGTCATCTACCGATAATTTTAGATTCTCTCCCTCAATCATTCTTAGGATTGAACAAATTCTTGCATGACCGTATTGAAGATAAAAAACCGGATTTTCTTCGGAATGTTTTTTTGCCAGCGATAGATCGAAATTCATGTGAGAAGCAATATTTCGCATATTGAAAAAATATCTTACAACATCGCTTCCAACTTCGGAGATAAGCTGATCAAGCGTGATATAGTTTGCTTTGCGTGTTGACATTTTAACAGCTTCACCGTTTTCCATGATTGTAACAAACTGATGAATTAAAACTTTTACTCTAACCGCATCATAACCTAATGCTTTTAGTCCTGCAAGCACATCGGGATAAGTTGCATTATGATCCGAACCGAATAAATCAACCATCAGATCGTATCCGCGATCGAATTTTGTTATATGATATGCAATATCGGGAAGCCGGTACGTCGGTTCGCCCGTTGATTTAACTATAACTTTATCCTGTTGATTGCCTAACATTGACAGCTTTAACCAAACGGCTCCGTCCTTTTCATAAGAAAGCTCTCTTTGTTTGAAAATGTCTAACAGCAGATCAATTTTCTTTTCCTCATACAACGTATTTTCATTATAAAAAATTTTGTGTTTTATATTCAGGCTGGACAGTGTTTTTTCTATATCTTGAAAAATTAATTTTTCAGCACGTTCTTTAAATATTCCATCCGGTGGATCATCAATAATCTTATCGCCGAACTCATCAATTAGAGTTTGAGCAATCTCCTTTATATACTCACCCTGATAGTAATCGGAAGGAAACTCAATTTCATGTCCTAATAACTCGAGGTATCTTAATTTAACAGAATCACCGAGAACACGCATTTGTCTGCCGGCATTGTTAAAATAATATTCTCTGTCAACCTCGTAACCGATCCATTCCAACAGATTAGCAATCGTATCGCCGACTACGGCATTTCTTCCATGTCCCACAGTTAATGGTCCTGTGGGATTTGCAGAAACGAATTCCACATTAGCTTTTTTACCTGCATATTTATTTGATCTTCCGTAATTCACACTTTCTTGCAAAACATCTTTAATTTTTCCAGCGATGTATGAAGGAGTGAAGAAGAAGTTCATGAAGCCAGGCCCGGCAATTTCAGCTTTGTAAACAACGGCAGGGTCTAAATGGAGAGCAGAAATAATTTCTTCGGCAGTCGTCCGGGGGCTTTTTCTTAATTTCTTTGTTAGCAGCATTGCGGCGTTGCTCGAAAGATCACCGTGTGCTTCTAATTTGGGAATATCGAAAACGAATTCAATTGAGTTTAAATAATCGAGTTTTTGAGCAGCAGATTTAAATGCGCTAATTAAATATTCTTTCAATATGTAATCCGGGTTTTTCTTAAATAGTTAAATGCGGGATTTTATTTTTTCACTGTTCGGGTTTTCTTCATAGGCTGCACCTTGAGTGCGGGATCCTCTAAAGCGATTGTCGGAGCGTCTCCCCAAAGTTTTTCAAGGTTGTAAAAATTCCTCGCTTCATTTCTAAATATATGAACGACAACATCTACATAGTCGATCAAAACCCAATTTAAAGCAGTGTAGCCTTCTTTGTGCCAATACTTTATACCTTCGCTGTTCAAACCGTCGTCAACTGCATCGGAAATTGCTTTAACCTGCACATTCGAATCGGCGCTGCAAATAACGAAGTAATCTGCAATAGTCGTAAGTTTTTGAAGGTCAAGAATTCTTACGTTAGAGCCTTTCTTGCTAAAAATTAAATCTGAAATTTTTTCCGTTAACAATTTAGAATCCAAATCGTCTCCTTTCACTTATATGGATTAAGCCGGTAATAATCTTTACCGATGATGATTGAAACATCTAACAAATAATCTTCGTTCACTTGTTGAATAATATTTCTTTCCTCAACGCCAAGAGTTTCGGCAGCTTTTTTAGCATTAGCTTTGTTTCCTGTTCTATCGATGATTAGAGTTTTATCCATATCAAACGACATATAATTCCCCATGTGCACTACATCGAATTTATTATCACGTAAAAAATTTGTAAACTTATCCGCAACTCCCGTTCTGCCGCAGCCGTTTAATACTTCTACTTGAATTATGTTGGCGGGAATATTTTTCTTAACGGTTTCTTCTTCAGCCAATGAAACACTTTGAAGTTTTGTTACGATTGAATAAGCCAAAAAAATAATGGCAAGGGAAAGAATTGCAATAATGAAATTTAAAATATGATTGGCTGCGGAGGTTTTTATATTTTTTACTTTGGATTGTTTTTGAAGCGACGATTGAATCTTCACTTACTCCATCTCAATTTTAAAATTTGTTGTTGATTAAGCCCATTATTACTCGAAAAACCATCCACCGTAAGGATTTCTGTTAAGATATCTGTTTCCGAAAAAACCGCCGTAAGGATAGTAATAAGCAGAAGGTAAATTTCTGTATTGAACAGAAATAAACACATCCTCCCACGGACGATAATTTAGAGCTGCCCGATTGATATAAAAACCGGTCAAGCTATTTTGGAAATCTTTCCCAAACGAAGAATAAGGCGAATGAACTAAACTAGCATCCACCTGAACATCCAAATTATCACTGAATTTGTAAAACATACTATTGGTATATACACCTAAAGCTAAGCCCTGTCCGGCAAATGAAGAATAAGACAAAGAATAAGAATGTTTCATCTGGAAATTATCGGAATTTAAAAATCCGAATAGAGGGCTGAATGAATTTGAAATAATGCCCTCTTTTACATTAGAAGTAGGAAAGCCCGGATCCTTAAATTGCGAATAACTTACACTTACAAATAAAACTAAAATAATTAAAGTTAATTTTTTCATCTTACAACCTCTTTGTCTTGTGGAATATTAAACAAAAGAATAAACAAAATCAATGATAACATAATTCATAAGAGTATATGATTGATTTGAACAACCTTAAAGTTGACGTTTCGTATCAATCTCTTTTCCCATTCGAAATATAGCTACAAGAGGTTTATACTATCAAGGTAAAGAGGAGATGCTGCTTATTGAATAGCGGTAATTTTTATTTCGACCGCTTATAGGTTGTTTTTTCAATTTAGCAGAACTGAATAACCTCTGATTAAAATATTTTTCCCTGCCGCTTGACAAATAAAAAAAGAAATGTATATTTGCACCACACGATATGAAAAAGTTTACCGGAACATATTATAACACAAACTTATTTTTTAGCCAGTACTTCTGGTGGTGGTTTAGTGTGCCTTATAGTATGACCCGGTGATTTTGAGAAAATATTTTATTAAAAAACCCTTCTCAGATAACTGGGAAGGGTTTTTTCGTTTAAAGGTAAAATAATGACTTTCGATAAATATCAAGAATTGGCTGAATCGTTTAACCTCATTCCGGTTTACGAGGTTATAACGGCGGATTTACTAACGCCTGTTTTAGCTTATCTAAAAATCCGGGAGAATGGCTCGCAAAGCTTCTTACTGGAATCTGTGGAGGGATCTGCGAGCATGGCGCGTTATTCCTTTATCGGGAAGGGACCAAGAAAAATCTTTTACAATAAGGGCAGTATAATAACTGAACAGACTGAAGAAGGTAAGTCTGTGATAAATAAGTCAATATTTGAATATATTCGCAGTGAGATTCAAAAATACCAGCAGCCGAAATTGGAAAACTTACCGGATTTTACCGGCGGAATTGTAGGTTACTTAGGTTATGAAAATGTTGCTCTGATTGAAAAAGTAATCAAGTTCAGCACTGCTTCTTTTGACAATCCAGATTCAATCTTCGGAATTTATGACACCATCCTGGCTTTCGACCATTATAAACATCAAATCATTTTAATTTCAAATTCTATTATAGACGGAAAAACCGACCTAAGACAATCTTACTATCTCGCTAAAGAAAAAATAGCGGACTTAAAAAAATCTCTTAAAAAACAAGTTGAGTACAGCAGCGATTTTAAAAATAACGGCAAGGTAGTTAGTGACTTCGATACCGAAGAATTTTACGAACAGGTGAATAAAAGTAAACACAACATAATTGAGGGGGACATCTTTCAAATTGTTCTGTCAAAAAGATTCTCCTCCGAATACAAAGGCGACCTGCTTAACATCTACCGTGCGCTGCGAATAATTAATCCTTCACCCTACATGTATTATCTTGAATTCGAAAAGGATTTTACCATCATCGGAACTTCACCCGAAGATCTGTTAAAAGTAAAAAATCGCCGGGCACAGGTTCTGCCGATTGCCGGAACACGCCGCAGGGGAAAAACAATTGAAGAAGATATCGAACTCGAAAAAAACCTATTGAACGATCCAAAAGAATTAGCCGAACATACAATGCTTGTCGATTTAGGAAGAAACGATTTAGGAAGAGTTTGCAAGTATGGCTCGGTTGTAGTATCCGAACAAATGAAAATTCAACGGTACTCTCACGTAATGCACATCGTTTCCAAAGTAGAAGGCGAACTCGCAGACAATAAAAATTCAATTGATGCATTGATGTCATGCTTCCCTGCCGGAACAGTTACAGGCGCTCCGAAGATTCGCGCAATTCAACTTATCAACGAATATGAACCGGAAGAAAGAAATGTATATGCAGGTGCAGTGGGTTACTTTGATTTTTCAGGCAACCTTGATATGTGTATAGCTATAAGAACTTTATTTGCTAAAGGTAATGTTGTTTACTGGCAAGCCGGTGCGGGCATAGTTGCTGACAGCAAACCGGAATTGGAGGCTAAAGAAATTAAAAATAAATCTGCTGTATTAGTTAATGCTTTAAAATATGCCGAGGTAATAGATGAAGATATTAGTAATTGACAATTACGATTCATTCACATATAACCTTGTTCAATTATTGGGTAAATATAAAAGCGATCTGATTATCAAAAGAAACGATGAAATTGACGGGAACGATATTGAAGAAATGAATCCCGATAAAATTTTAATATCGCCCGGACCCGGAAAGCCCGAAGATTCTAACGTAACGCTTACGGCAATAAAAAATTTTGGCGATAGGATACCGATTCTTGGCGTGTGTTTAGGTCATCAAGCCATAGGAATTGTTTACGGCGGAAAAATCACAAAAGCGCCGATATTAATGCACGGTAAAAAATCTATAATAATGCATGACGGAAAGACAATATTCAAAAATGTTCCGAATGAGTTTGAGGCAACACGATATCATTCGCTAATTGTAGAGAAGGAAACATTGCCGCAAACTCTAGAGATAAGTGCAGAAACAAAAGATGGAATAATTATGGGAGTACGACATAAGAAATTTCCCGTTGAGGGTATTCAATTTCACCCGGAATCAATTTTAACAGCAGAAGGCAAGAACATAATAAAAAATTGGTTAAAGCTATGATACAATACTATTTAGAAAAAGTTATTGCCGGAGAAAATCTTAATTTCTCCGAGTCATCTTCTGCAATGGCGGAAATAATGGAAGGAAATGTTAACCCCTCACACTTAGCGGGATTTCTTATCGCGCTAAAAGCAAAAGGCGAAACAGCCGAAGAGGTTGCCGGTTTTGCTCATACAATGAAGCAGAAGTGTATTAAAATCCAATCCGATGATGAAAACGTAATTGACGTATGCGGTACAGGCGGAGATAATTCGGGAAGCTTTAACATCTCTACAGCGGCTGCTTTTGCAGCCGCAGGTGCCGGTGTAAAAGTAGCCAAACACGGAAATAAATCTATCTCCAGCAAATCAGGCAGTGCTGATGTTTTGCAGGAGTTAGGCGTAAACATAAACCTTATTAGAGAACAGTCCGAAGCTGCTTTGAATAAAATCGGAATAACATTTTTATTTGCTCCCTTGTACCACCCCGCAATGAAACATGCTGCCCCCGTTAGGAAAGAACTCGGTATGAAAACCGTTTTCAATATGTTAGGACCCTTAACCAATCCTGCCAACGTAAAGCGGCAGCTTATCGGAACATTTAACAACAAAGCTGCAGAAATTATGTCCGCCGCAGCAAAATTTTTAGAAATAGAGAAAGCATGTTTTGTATGTACTGAAGACCGGTACGATGAGATAATACTAAGCGATACCTCAATTGTTTATGAATATGAAAAACAGAATGGATTAAAGACTTACTTACTGGACAATACTTCATTTAACTATCCTAAAATTCCGGTTGAGCAAATTAAAGGCGATAACCCAACTGTTAATGCAAAAATAATACTCGAGGTCTTTTCGAATAAGAAAAAAAACGGAGCTTTTCATACCATCACTGCAAATTCTGCGGTTGCGTTGTACTGTGCGGGTTATTCAGATAATCTTGAAGAATGTCTTGCAGCAGCAGAAGAATCGATACTTAGCGGTGCGTCACTTAAAAAATTAAACGACTTGATTGAATTCGGAAAGAAAGCATAAAGGAGTACAATGTAGTCTAGGGTTACAAACAAGGCATGATTTTTAATTAAATTGAGACGAACTCATCCCAACCCTTCTCTTAAAAAGAGAAGGGCTTATTGATAAGATTAACTTTACATTTATTATTCTGTCAGAACTTTAATTGTAAAGGCATAAATTCTAATAAGTCTCTCTCTTTCTAAGAGAGAGATTAGAGAGAGTTCAAGGCGAACAGTGTCTAGAGCAACAAAAAAAGTTGTTATAAATACAATATTTTTTAATAAAGAAGCATTATGAATATCTTAAGTGAAATAATTGAGGTTAAAAAATCTGAGATCTTAAAGCTGAAGGGCAAGTTTGCCCTTAATTCTTTTCGAGAAATGGAGTTCTTTGAAAATACTCATTTGGAGTTTTACTCCACTGCAAATAAAAAGCATGATTTATCCCTAATTGCTGAAGTAAAAAAAGCAAGTCCTTCGAAAGGAATAATTCGTGAAAGTTTCAATCATATTGAACTTATACAAATTTATCTTGATGAAAATGTTGATGTAATTTCAATTTTGACTGACTTAAATTTTTTTCAAGGACATATAAATTATCTACAAGATGCTGCAAAAATTAAAACCGTTCCGCTGTTGCGAAAAGATTTTATTATCGATGAATTCCAGGTTTTCGAATCAAAAGCTTTTGGCGCGGATATTATTTTGCTTATTTCCGAAGTTCTATCTGAAAATCAGATAAGTGAACTCACTCATGCGGCTAAAGAAATAGGAATGGAAGTTCTTCTAGAACTCCACTCTGAAAAACAGCTTGATAAGATAGATTTTTCTTTGAATAAAATTATAGGAATTAATAACAGAAATCTTGATGATTTTACTGTAAGTCTTGATACAACTGTTTCTCTTGCTCAGCATTTACCGGACGACGTTCTTATCATTTCCGAAAGCGGATTTAAAAGCAAAGAGGATTTTGTTTTAATTAAAAAAACAAGGACTAACGCGGTACTAATCGGCGAGCTTTTCATGTCATCAAACGATGTTAGAAAATCAGTTAAAGAAATTAAAGAATGGTTAATTAGATGAAAGTGAAAATCTGCGGCATTACGAACTTGGAAGATGCGCTTATATGCGAGTCATTAGGAGCGAATGCTTTGGGCTTCATCTTTTATGATGAGAGTAAAAGGCGTATCGATGTTACGGCTGCTAAGGAGATAATCCATAAGCTTTCTCCTTTCACAATGAAGGTAGGAGTATTCGTAAATGAAAATCCGGACACAGTTAACCGCATAATTCACGACGTCAGTTTGAACACGGCTCAGCTTCATGGCGATGAAGAACCGGAATATTTGGAAAAGATTTATGCTGCCAGAATAAAAACCTTTAGAATAAAAAATAATTTCAATTTTGAATCATTGAATCGTTATAAAAACTGCGGTTATCTGCTTGATACATTTTCACAGATTGAATACGGCGGCACAGGAAAAAGATTTAATTGGGAAATGATTCCGATCAGCTTAAGAGATAAAATTATTCTCGCGGGCGGAATTTCGACAGATAATATAGAGCAAATATTTAATGAGATAAATCCTACAGCCATAGATATTTTATCTTCACTTGAAATTGAACCAGGCAAAAAAGACAAAAAAAAAGTAGAAGAATTTTTCAACAAAATAAAAACAATAAGGAGTAAAAAATGGTAATCATGATGAAGTTAAATGCACCCGAAGAAGACATCCAAAAGGTGAAAGAAAAAATTCTTTCAAAAGGATGTAAGCCTCACACTATAATCGGTTCAGAAAAGATGGCGATAGGTGTGACAGGACAAACCACCCAGCTTACCGAAGGTGAATTTTTATTAATGAGTTCAGTGGAAGATGTATACCGCGTTTCCAAGCCATATAAGCTTGTTAGCCGCGAGATGAAAACGGAAGATACTGTTATTAATCTTAACGGTTCAACGTTTGGCGGAAATGAAATTGCTATTATTGCCGGTCCTTGTTCAGTCGAAAGCCGCCAGCAAATATTTGACATTGCCGGCGAGTTGAAGGAAATGGGAATTAAATTTTTAAGAGCCGGCGCTTATAAACCGAGAACAAGTCCGTACGCATTTCAAGGCTTGAAAGAGAAAGGCTTAGAATACTTAGCTGACGTAAAGAAAGAATTGGGAATGAGCATTGTTACCGAGGCGAAGGATACTCAAACACTCCCAATGATTTCGGAAATAGCCGATATTATTCAAGTTGGCGCGCGCAATATGCAAAATTTTTCCCTGCTCGAAGCTGTCGGAGAATTACCGAATCCTGTTCTACTCAAAAGAGGATTAGCGGCAACTATCGAAGACTTATTGATGAGTGCCGAATACATTCTCTCGCAAGGAAATTACAACGTGATATTGTGCGAAAGAGGCATTCGTACATTCGAAACACACACGCGAAATACGCTCGACTTGAATGCTGTTCCTGTTATAAAGAAACATTCTCATTTGCCAATCTTTGTGGATCCTTCGCACGGAATTGGAATTTGGGATAAAGTAACTCCAATGGCTATGGCAGCCATTGCCTGCGGCGCTGATGGATTAATTATCGAAGTGCACAACCATCCGGAGAATGCGTTATCAGACGGTTTTCAGTCGCTGACACCAAAAAATTTCAAACAACTGCTGAATAAAGTAGAACAGCTTGCGCCTATCGTTGATAAAAAGGTTAATTTTTATGCCGAGCAAAACTAAATACAATTTACCCGATGAAAGAGGCAAGTACGGCAAGTACGGCGGACGCTATGTACCGGAAACTTTGATTACTCCTCTGCTGGAACTTGAATCAACTTATTTAAAGTTGAGAGACGATCCGGATTTTATTGCCGAGTTGAATTCTCTTCACCACGAGTACAGCGGACGACCGACACCGTTAACGTTTGCAGAAAACCTTACTAAATATTTTAACAGGGCAAAAATATATTTGAAGCGCGAAGATCTTTGCCACACGGGTGCACACAAAATAAACAATGCGTTAGGGCAAATACTGCTCGCACAAAAATTGGGTAAGAAAAGGATAATTGCCGAAACCGGTGCAGGACAGCATGGAGTTGCAGCAGCAACTGCATGTGCAAAATTCGGAATGGAGTGCGCTGTTTATATGGGCGAGGTTGATATGGGACGGCAAAGCTTAAATGTATTTCGTATGCAATTATTAGGAGCGGAAGTTATTCCCGTTAAATCAGGAAGCAGAACTCTGAAGGATGCAACTAATGAAGCTATCCGTGATTGGGTTACTAATTGTTCAACGACTCATTACATAATAGGATCGGTTGTCGGACCTCATCCATATCCAATGATAGTTAGGGATTTTCAATCTGTCATTGGCATCGAAACTAAAGAACAGATCGTAAAAGCAGAAGGCAGAAAGCCCAACTACATTGTTGCATGTGTAGGCGGCGGCAATGCTATCGGTATATTTTATCCTTTCATAAATGATGATGTTAAATTGATTGGAATTGAAGCAGCGGGATTCGGCATCGATACTGATAAGCATTGTGCAAGTTTGACATTAGGACGTGAAGGTATTTTTCACGGAATGAAAACTTATTTGCTGCAAAAGAATGATGGACAGGTATCCGAAGTTCATTCCATTTCTGCCGGATTGGATTATCCCGGTGTCGGTCCGGAACACAGTTATTTAAAAGATAAAAATCTTGTAAACTACTTTTCGGTTACAGATGATGAAGCTATCGAAGCTACAAAATTAATTTCTCAAACGGAAGGAATAATTCCTGCGTTAGAGACTGCACATGCTTTTGCATATCTGGAAAAACTTTTGCCCGGAACGAGCAAGGATGAAATTGTAATCGTTAATGTAAGCGGCAGAGGCGATAAGGATTTAAATACGATAAGAGAAAAATTAGAACTATAATGTTTTGTTTATATGAACTATAAATATATTTTTAGTGAGAACATTATTGTAATTGAATTATGAAAGATAAATATAGTATCATTAAAAACATTATTAACATCATCGAAGCTAAAGAATATGTTATTTTTGCTTATATCTTCGGTTCATTTACATCATCTTATTCAGGCAAAATGAGCAGAGAAAAAGTACAAGAGACCCCTTCAAATACTACCTTTAAAGACATTGATATTGCAATCTATATTTCAAAAAGTATGTTCGAGGAAGCATCATCTTTAGAGTTTGAATTAGAACATGAGCTGGAAAATATTCTCAGTTTTGATTTTGATGTAAGGATAATTAATTATGCCCCAATACCCTTTCAGTATAATGTTATTAAAGATGGAATTGTTATAATTGATAGAGATGAATTGTTAAGAGTTGATTTTGAAGGATTGGTACTTAAAAAATATTTTGATTTTGTTTATATCAGAGATGAATATTTAAGGGAAAGTTCAAATGCCAAGATATAATGAAGACAAAATTGCAACATTAATTTCTGAAATGAAGAAAGCGTTTGAACGCCTGAATTCTTTTCGCTCAATTAAAAGAGATGATTTTTTAGGGAATTTGGATAAAATTGATAGTGCTAAATACAACTTTATAGTTGCCATTGAATCAGCTATAGATATTTGTAATCACATAATTTCTAAAAACAATTACCGAATGCCCAAAAATTTTGGCGATACGTTCAAAGTATTGCATGAACAAGGAGCATTTTCTAATATAAAAGGAATGTCCGATAAAGATTTTATAAAAAACTTAATTTCTATGGCAAAATTTAGAAATAGGCTAGTGCATATTTATTGGGAGATAAATGAAGAACTTCTCTATGATTATCTTCAAAATAATTTGGTTGATTTAAAAATATTCTTGGACAAAATATCTCAATTTTTAAATCTCAAGGACAAGATATAACCACTATGTCTCTTACTTCAGATTACATCAAAAATAAAAACGGGAACGGAGAAAAAGTTCTCTCTATTTTTCTTACTGCTGGTTTTCCCGACAAACAATCATTCACAAAACTTGCACTCGATGTTCTAAACGCCGGAGCTGATTTATTGGAAATCGGATTTCCATTCAGCGATCCTTTAGCTGATGGTCCAATAATTCAACAATCGTCGCAAGCCGCAATTGAAAATGGCGTAACGCTGGATGATGTGTTTATTTATGTTAAAGAAATTTCAAACCAAACTGATAAACCTGTTATAATGATGGGTTATGCTAATCCGGTGCTCAATTTTGGAATGGAAAGATTCGCGAAAAGAGCAAAAGCTTCGGGTGCTGCAGGGGTTATCATTCCAGATGTTCCGATAGAAGAGTACGATAATTTTTTCGAAAATCATTTTTCCGGCTTGGATGTAATATTGCTCGTAACACCAACTACACCGAATGAAAGAATAAAATTGATAGATGAAAAGAGCCGCGGGTTTGTTTACTGCGTCAGCGTAAGCGGTACGACCGGTATGAGAAAAGAAGCGAAATCAAATATTGAGTTTGTGGAAAGAGTGCGAACTCACATTTCTAAAAATAAAATGCTGGTTGGATTCGGCATATCAACTCCCGACGACGTTGAATCATACAAACCATACTGCGATGGTGTGATTGTCGGCAGCGCTGTAATTAAATCTCTAATGAACGAAAACGGCTCATACAATGAAACTTTAGAATTGATTAGGAAATTAAAGGCTCTGCTATTAGCAGGAAGCCACGAATGAGCACGAATGTTCACGAATTACGAAATGTCGCACAAAGTCGAAAAAAATATTCTTTGTGCTATATATGTATCACCGATTATTTCAACAAAACAAATTTCTTAGCTGCTGCAAACCCATCTGCCTGCAATCGATAGAAATAAATTCCGCTGGTAAAATTGCTGCCGTCGAACTCAACTTCATACTCGCCTGCGGGTTGTTCCTTATTGATTAAGCATTCAACTTCATTTCCAAGCACATCATAAACTTTCAGTGTTACTAACACACCCCTCGCCCCTCTCAAGAGGGGACTACCTGGCGGGATTGAGTATTTTATTTTTGTTACCGGGTTGAATGGATTGGGATAGTTTTGGTAAAGCGTGAACTGCAGCGGGTTAGTTCTTGTTAAGTCTTCATCTATCCCTGTAATTGAAATATTTAAATAGATTGATAATAAAATTGGGTCTATCCGGTTATTTCCTTCCAAATAAGGGAAACCTTCATGTTCAAAGCTGCCGTTTTCTAAAAAATGAAAAGCGTAATTACTGATTTCAAAAGGCTCTGTTGTGTTAATGAGAGGATTATAAATTTTTCTTATTCCCATCACAACTTTTTCTCCGCAAATTGAACAAATGTGAATGCCTTTCATTTCAATGTATTTAATGTAAGGTCCATCAGTTTTTGGTTCAATTGGTAATGCTTTTATGCTGTCCACGAATTTTAAAGCTAATTCTCCTGCATCAGTAATTCCATTATTATTAGAATCAGTATTGTTTGTATCCAGGTTAAAATGCAATTCTTCGGTATTATTCAAGCCGTCATTGTCGGAATCATCATCAATAAAAATAGTATGTGTTTTCATCGCTCTTGTCAATTCAACAGCATCAATTCTTTCATTTTGATGAACAGATCCATTGTAACCAAAGCTTCCGTTTGCGAGAGCATGTAAAGCAATGAACGGTATCTGCAGTTTTCTCTTATTTTCAGGATTTATAATCTCGACATATCCCATATTATGAACTGAACCGCAAACATTGCAGTTTTCCAAACCATAAACCGGTAATAATTCAATATAGCTATGTATATTATCGCTCGTATTTTTCAGTTTGGGAAACATACGTATAAGTTCCTCAGCGAGCTGGGCTCCATCAGGTACACCATTATTATCAGAATCACTGTTGTTAATCATATAGTAAGTCGATAAGCTGTCTTCTTCTTCGTCTGTCAATCCATCGCCGTCCGTATCACCAATTACCGGCAAAATATGTTCAGGATCGAAGGGGAATAAAATTTTCTTAAGCGTATCGATATTAGTTCTGCTAAAAGTATCGTCATCGCCATAAGAAAAATGACCGAATTCCATAAAATGTAAACCCAAGTAGGGAATATCTAATTCAAGTTTTCTCAGCGGATTAATTATTTTTACAAATCCCATATTCACATATAAACCACATTTGGGACACATAACTACACCATCCATTTTGTAATCTTCCCGGTAAGTTCTGTTTGTTTGCACCGTATTAGGAAGGGAATCGATAATCGATTTATAAAAAAGTGCAAACTGATGGCTGGTTCTTATTTTGCTATAATCGTAAGCACCGAGATATACTTCTTCTGCGTAGGTTAATCCATTAAGATTAAGATCATCCGGTAAAGGAATGTAATGTGTGGTATCGTTTTCACTCTGCCCATAAGATAATCCTGCTGAAAATAGAATTGCAGCGGCAGCAGTTATTATTTTTTTCCGATATTTATTTACGGCATTAATTCGTTCATCGGGAAAATGATAATTAAACCATTCTTCGGTTTCATTATAAACAGAATCATAATAAGGAATCAACTCAGGTGTAACCCTGCAGTTTAAGCAAGCCCAATAAAACAATCGCTTCTGCCGATCCTTTGATAAACTGTTGTGAGAGTATGGCTGCATAATAAATTGATTAACACAACATGATGGATAACCAAATAAAAAACCTTCCAGCCTTTGGCTTGCTTCCGTCTTCTTTAACTGAGAGTTATAAAATTTGCGTTTATAAAAATCCACATAACGCGAAGAGGTACTAAAGACAGTTTCATACACAGTTTTTCCCAGCATGGTCTTTCGCGGAATAAGGTCGAGGTGAAATCCCTTTCGCTTAAGCCAGATAAGTGATTTTTTATCCAGCATTGCTTCCCACCGGCTTAGTAGTTTGATTTTTTGAAGAGTTAGTTCAGCTAAGTAATAGAATTCAAAATGAGCTTTACTATTCTTTTTCATGATATTACCTAAATTTTATTTTTCATCATCATAAAGACATTTTTTGTTTGAATATTGTAGGTCAACTTGATAAGTTAAGCCACAAATTATTGTATCAAACACATCTTATTACCAAATGTTTTTTCTTCTGTTTTCAAAATATATAAATAGATACCGCTTGTTAAATTGTATTTTGAAGCATTAAACTCAACTTCATACTCGCCTGCGGATTGTTCTTCATTGACTAAAATAGCAATTTCCTTTCCGAGTACATCATAAACTCTTAATGTTACATTTGAAGACTCACGCCTAACATCTGAAGGTATAATATACTTTATTCTTGTTACAGGGTTGAATGGATTGGGATAGTTTTGAAGTAAGTTTATTGTTTGAGGCATCAAATTATTTCGTTGTTCTCCGACTGAAGTTAGAACATCAACATTTATTATTTCAACAAGATCGACTAACATTGCACTTGAAACAAATCCTCCCGAAACCATCGAAAGAATGATTTCCTTTCCTGCCGGACAGAATAATGTGTCTTTACTTTCATAATAAGTCCACTCTTTTTGATTTATATAAATGTGGGAAGCTGCCCGCGGATAATCACCCTCCACTTCAATTGAAACTCCTCCTCCTATACCAAGATTTTTTCCCCAGCAGCGGAGAAGCAAAAATATATCCTTTTCAAATGGACCCAGTTCTGTCCAAAAATGAGGAACAATACATCCGCCGGAAACGTAAAGTGATTGTTCACCGCCGTTTGGAGGCGCTTCTAAATGGAATTGAATATCGGCGTTTACATGCCATCCAATAGTATCATCCGATGACTCGAATGAATTTGAATAGATTACAACTTCATCTGCCTTAAGCTGTACATTTGCTGAATATAAAATAGATACAGCGAAGAATATTGCTAATAAAGATATATTTTCCGCTTTCATATAATCCCTATGTTTTTCTGTATACCAATTTCAGATCACACTTTCATTATACGGGATAATTCGTACTCTTATTTTATCAAGACATTATTTACAATACATAAGTTGAATCTGACATAAGTTAAAAAGCTGTTGTTTATTCCGCTGCGGTAAAACATGGCGAGAAAAGAATTAACTCGTGTGCAAATTTTCCTGGAGGAGTGAAAATTTGGTCCCTCAAATGAAGCTGCTCTATGTTTACCCCGGAACATCAAGGCGCCTCTTAATTTTGGTATTAACGTAAAAATAATTTACATGATAGTCAAATCATTTTTCAAACCCGTGCTTGCTTTTTAACAACTATTCATTATAAACTCATTTTAATTTAACTATCATTTCAATTTCAACAGGTGCGTTCAGCGGTAGTTCGTTTACCCCTACAGCGCTTCTTACATGTTTTCCTTTCTCTCCGAAAATTTTACCGATTAATTCCGATGCACCATTTGCTACCTGAGGCTGGCTAATAAATCCATCAGCACTGTTGACGAATACCGTAAGCTTAACAATCCTGTCTATTTTATCGAGACTTCCTATAACGCTTTTAATTACGCTAAGACAATTTAACGCACAAATTTCGGCTGCTCTTTTCCCTTCTTCCTCGGTAATCTCTCTGCCTAATTTTCCGGAATATTTCAACGAACCATTTTCTAATGGAATTTGTCCGGCAGTGTAGATAAAATCGCCCACCTTTAAAGCCGGAATATATGCAGCTAACGGTTTTGGCGCTTCGGGCAAAGTATACCCCAATTCGGTGATTCTTTTTTCGATCATGACTGCTCCTTTTTATGGTTAATGTTTTTTCTTATTTTTGTTCGCATTTTGGCAAGCTAAACAGCTACCCCTAAATTTATTAAGAGAGAATATATAATATGATTGATGTTAAATTTAAAGAATTTGTGGAAATAGTGAAACGCCTTCGCAAAGAATGTCCATGGGACAGAGAACAGACAAATGAATCTATTAAAGCAGCCACTTTGGAAGAAGCGCATGAAGTTGTAGAAGCAATCGATGAAAACAATTTCGATGAGCTTAAGAACGAGCTTGGTGACTTGCTGCTTCACGTTGTATTCCATAGCGTAATTGCAGAAGATGATAGTAAATTCACTCTTGAAATGGTTATCGATTCCATTAAAGAAAAATTGATACGTCGGCATCCGCATGTTTTTGGAGATGTTGAGGTTTCGGGTCCTGAACAGGTAAAGAAAAATTGGGAATCAATTAAGCTAAGCGAAGGACGAAATTCCGTTTTAGAAGGTGTACCCGAAAAATTACCAGCCCTTCAAAAAGCTTATCGTTTACAGGAAAAAGCTGCAAAAGTAGGCTTCGATTGGGAAAATAAAGAAGATGTCTGGAAAAAAGTAATTGAAGAAATAGAAGAAATGCATCAGGCGGAAAAAGAAAAAAGTGAAAAGTCAAAAGGAAAAAGTAAAAAGGATCGCTTGGATGAACCGGATAAAATTTATAACCTAAAGCTGGAAGATGAATTAGGCGATGTGTTTTTTGCTTTGGTTAATTATGCAAGATTCCTGGAGATAAATCCTGAAAATGCTTTAAGGAAAACGAATAAAAAATTCACCAAGCGATTTAAATATATTGAGCAAAAATTACGCGATAACGGAAAAAGCATAAATGAATCTAATCTTGAAGAGATGGATAAATATTGGAACGAAAGTAAAACTGCATTGAAAAAAATTTAATCCATTGGAATTACGCGGTACAATTAGCCAGCCCATTGTGTAAATAGATATAATCACATTCCGTTTTGAGATGTATGAAACTTCTCATAAGCATTAATTATATCTTTAACTAACTTATGGCGGACAACATCGGCTTTGTCAAGATAAACAAAACCGACGCCTTCAATATCGCTGAGAATTTCTTTAGCTTGCACAAGTCCGCTTACCGTTTTAGGCGGGAGGTCAATTTGAGTGATGTCGCCTGTTATAATCGATTTGGAATTAACTCCAAGCCTGGTTAAAAACATTTTCATCTGAACTGCAGTCGAGTTTTGCGCTTCATCTAAAATTACGAACGAATTATTCAATGTTCTTCCCCTCATGTAAGCTAAAGGTACTATTTCGACAATTCTTTTCTCAATGTAGGCTCTTAACTTTTCTGAAGGCATCATATCGTCTAATGCATCATAAAGAGGACGCAGATATGGATCAATCTTTTCGCGAAAGTCACCCGGAAGGAAACCTAAACTTTCACCGGCTTCAACTGCGGGACGGGCGAGCACAATTTTGTTTACCAATCCCTTTTTTAATGCAGATACTGCTAATGCTACTGCAAGGTAGGTTTTTCCTGTACCCGCAGGACCTATCACAAAACAGATGTCATTTTTAAGTGCTGTTTGCAGATAGTTTAGCTGTCCGGTGCTTTTTGCTTTAATAACATCATTCTTCGTATAAAGAACAATGGCATCATAATCCTTATCGCTGATTATTTCTTTACCTTGAAGTGTAAGGTCTAATATGGTTTCAACGTCCGAGGATTTTAGATTACCGCTTGTGTTCAATACATAAACCATTTCCTTAAATACTTTTTCTATTGTATCAACTTCTTCGTCAACCCCTTTTAGAATTACATTATCTCCTCTTACAATTATCTGGGCATTAAATCTGTCTTCTATTAATGAAAGATTACTATCATTTGTTCCCAGCAGGGATAACATGTTGATATTGTCTAAGGTTAATCGTTTCTCGACCGTTGTCATTCTAAATTCTCATTTAAATAAAAAAACCCTTATCACCCATGGGCGACAAGGGTTAATCAATTCAAAATTATTATTCATTCAGAAAATTTAATTCCTATTATTGAACCGGAGCCGGCTTGTAATTTCTTCTGATCTTATCGTACTTGGCTTTTTCTTCTTCGGTAAGAGCAGGAATTTTAAACTTCTGATTTGGATAAATTAAATCCGGGTTTTTAATTTGATCCCTATTAGCTTTATAGATGATTGGCCAAGCAAAAGGATTTCCGTAGTGCTGTGGTTTCTTTGCAATGCCCCACAGGTGATCCCCTTTAACTACGGTATAAACTATTTCTGTAGGCTCTTCAACCCATGCATCTAAGTTTCTTTGTATCTGATTGTGTACTCTATCGAAAAATTCCGGGAGAGCACTAATTTTATTCATCTTCAATGCATTCAGGTCTTTTTGTCTATCGGCTTTCGGACCTTCTTTTCTTTTAATTTTGCCGTCAAGTTCGGCAACAGCTTTTCTGAAATTATCAACGTCTGCTTTAGTTGCGCCGACCATAGCATAAAGCTCATCGAGGCAGTCCTCGTAGCTTTGCAGTTCCATTGATTTCAAATTATTAACATCAGCCTGAAGGGCTTGAATCTCCTGAGTTAGGGTTTGATGCTTTGCTTTAAGACGGCTCATCTCGGCTTCCCATTGCTCTACGGTCATATCTGCATCTTGAGCAATTATTGTTACAGAGAAGAGGAGTAGGAGCGAAAAAACACTTACCAAATATTTTGTTACTTTCATAAAACTTCCTCCAATTTCAAGTTATTAAAAAAATTCAAATTGAAATTACTTGGGTAATTTCTCCAAATTTGCTTCAGCTTCTTCTTTTTCTTTAGCGCATTGTTCAAGCTTTGCATTCTTCTCTGCAATATCTCTCTCAAGGCGGGCTCTTTCTTCTTTAAGCGCATTTGCTTCAGCTTCAAGTGAGTTGACCTCAGCTCTTAAATTTCTTAGTTCTGCCAACTGAGCCTCACTGACGCCGCCGCAACCGCTTAACGCTGCTACCGTAACGGCGAACGTAGCGATCAGGAACGTGCTTCTTAACAATTTAACGACTTTCATATTTGAACCTCCACTTAATGTTTGTTTATAAAATGATGGTAAAATATATCATATTTAGATTTCAGTTTCAATATAAACCGTACGTAAATGGTATATATACAAAGATTTATCTTTAAAAATCAGCGCTTCAAACACTGTTACTATATAATAAAATCAAGCCTGAAATTCAAGTATTAATTTCCCCCTGATATCAAAATTGGGTTTTTTCGATTAAATCAATCTTTTTTCTACAAAACTTGTATACGACTCACCGGCTATGATGATATGATCAAAAACCGGGATTTCCAGAATTTTTCCGGCTTCTACTAACTTTTTGGTAATTGCTATGTCTTCCATGCTTGGTTCGGGATTTCCGCTGGGATGATTATGAAGAAGTATTACACTCGCGGAAGAGTTTTCTATTGCAGTCTTAAATATTTCTCTCGGATGAACTATGCTTGAATTTAAATTTCCCACCGAAATTATTTCATGTTTAATAATTTTGTTAGCCGTGTTAAGACACACTAATATAAATTCCTCTTTAAGCTTATCCCGTAAAAGCGGTATAAAAGCTTCCGCAATTTCAGCGGGTGAGGTAATTTTTTTATCCAAAAACCATTTGGATTGAAACAGAACTCTTCTGCTTAGTTCAAAAGCTGCCATTAGAGCTGCCGCTTTATCGTTGCCTATCCCTTTTGAATTCGTAAGAATCGATAAAGGCTTTGAAGCCAGGATAGCCAGATTACCGTGTTGATTAATTAATTCCTGCGCCAACTCAAGAACTGTTTTTCCTTTTTTGCCTGTCCTTAACAGAATAGCAATCAGCTCGGCATCCGTTAAGCTCTGAGCGCCGCGCATTATCAACTTCTCCCTTGGTCTATCGTCAACCGGTAATTCTTTAACTGTAAGAATGGCACACCTCCATTTTAACTTTAACTAAAAATGTTTACTTAAAAATGGTTTGAAAAAAAACTAATGCAATAAAAATCCAAATAGGTAAAATTGTTTTCCCAAAAGATTTGGATAAGAAGCGCTTGGGTAAATTTCTTGAACTAATTTCCCAATCTAAATCTGTCGATTAATTCAAATACTCCGTCGCGGTAACGAACAATATTCAGATATTTATTTATTCTTGCAGAATCAATTGCGATGTTATTGTGAAATCCGGTTGTAATAAAACCGGATTCTATAATTGCGGTAACATCTTCGCGTCCAATTGTTTTGCCGTCAAATATAGATAATACATACTTTGCAGCATCATAACCGTAAAGTACGTTTCTACTTGCGTCTTTTTTTGTTCGTGCATAAAATGTTTTATTGAATTCGCTGAAATTTTCATCTGAATATGGAATAAAATAATCCGATGTAAAAGTTAATTTATTGCTGAGTGCCGTAGAAGTTTCATAGCCTTTGGCGAGGAACCAATCCTGATTTCCATAAAGTGGTAAGTCTAAATTGTGCTGCACTAATTGAGAAAGTATTGCCGTTACGTTTGATTTATCCGAAAGAGGAATGTAAAGCCCATCTAATTTGCCGGCAAATGCAGCTATCCTGGAAACAGGTTCGTTAAGATTGAAAGTGTTGCTTTGATAAGTTTGCCTTATTACGATCTCTCCCCCCAATCTTTCAAATTCATTTGCAAATGCTGCTGCTAAAATGGGAGAGTATCCTTCAATTGCGTTAAGTATACCCATACTTCTTTTATTTTCAACAAAGTAGATGTACTGTGCCATTATCTTACCTCTAAATGAAAAGGAAGGATTAGCCTGGAAAAAATTATTGTTAATAAAAGTTAGGTCGTCATCTGTTGCCGTTGGAGAAATAATCGGAATATTAGTGTTTCTAAATTCGGTTATTGCATCCCTTACTTCGCTGCTGAAAAGAGGACCGATAATTGCTTTTATTGATGATATGTTTTCAAATTCGGACTTAATTTTTGCAATCACTTCTTTTTCGAGTTTCGAATCCCTTAGCAGTAATCCGATTTTTTCGTTTCTACCGCGGTTGTATTCCGATACTGCAAATTTAATCCCCTCAAGGATATCAAATGCGGCAGACGCGGCTTCACTGCTTAGCTTGTTACCGCTTAAAGGAAGCAGCACTCCTATTATCACTGAACCCGGTTTTTCATACTTATTTTGATAGTCTTGATGTAATGTTAAAGCAGTGAAGTATTCTTCCGAACTGGGAAAATCTTTAATGATTTTCAGTAGAATTTCCTCCGCAGCCTTTTGATCATTTTGTTTCAAATACAGTCTAGCTTGAAGCAGCATTAATAACGGCGAAGTTTTAATTCCGGTAAAACCCGATAAAAATTTATTCAATCCTTCAGCATTGAGATAAGTAAGAGCAATTTTTTCAGCTAATGATTTGGCTTTCGATATATAATCTGCATCAACCGAGTTTTGGATGATGGCAATCAATTCTGCAAAGGCATTGCTTGCATTTTTTTTACTCAAGAGAACTGCAGCTTTAGTTATTCTTGCTTCATCGATGTATTTGCTTTCGGGATAATTTTCAATCAGTGCGGTTAACGTTTGAACAGATTTATCATACTCATTTAAATTCAACAGGCACTTACCTTTCATTAGCAGCGCTGCGGTGGTTTTCCGATTTAAATCTCTGTGCTCTGTAATTCGTTCAAACACATTTAATGCTTCATCATATTGATAAGAATTGTACAAATTCAATCCTAATTTAAATTCTACCTCTAGACTTTCGTCGGCAGATTTGATTTGTGCAAACACTGCGATATTAAAGGTTACAAAAATGATCAGCAGAATTTTAAAAAAGTTTTTAGCCATCGGAAGTTTCTTTCTTTTTTACAGTGTCAAGATGCTTTCTTCTGTCAATTGCCTTTCTATTACCGGGATCGAGTTTAATAGCCGCATCAAAATATTCAGATGCTTTTTTAAGTTTTTCTATTCTTAAACACGCTTCAGCCAGGTTTGTATAAACATCGGAAGAGGCATTGTCGGTTTGCTCAATATACTTAGAGAAATATTTTTCGGCATTTAAATAATCGGACAACTTGAAGTATATGTTGCCGGCAAACTCAAATAATAACGGTTCTCTTGGATTTAACTTTATCGCTTTCTCTATAGAAGTTTTGGCATGTGTTTCCATTCCTAACGCAGAATAAATTTTCGCATTCAGAAAATTCAGTTCCCAATAATTAGAATATATTTTCTCCGCTTTTCTAGAAAAAGTTAAAGCAGATTTAAAGTTACCTAATTGTAGATCAATTTTTACAAGGTACAAATATGCTTCATTTAATAATGCTGTGTCATTTTGAAGAGAGATGAAACCGAGAAAGTTCAATTTAGCTATCTCATATTCCTCCAACATATAATTTGCATATCCTAAATAAAAAAGAATCTGCGGCTCATCTTGAGGAGAAATATAACTTAAAATATCTATAATCTTTTCCCACTTGGAATGCTTAAGAAGAAAAGGTATGTAATACAATCTGATATCTAGTTCATCAGGGTGCAGTTCAAGGCATGAATCAATGATATTCATTGCAGCATCAGGATTTTGAATTTCAACATAGGAGCTGGCAAGTCCAAGATACGCATCGATTAAATCCGGATTTTCATCTAAAAGAGAACGATAAATTTGTATCGCATGAAGGTGCTTACCGTGTTTGTAAAAATCATCTGCTAATTCAAGTTTTAGTTCTATATCCTTACTCGTCGTCAAATCGTTATTCCCATTCTATAGTAGAAGGAGGTTTTGAACTAACGTCATAAACCACCCTATTAATTCCTCGAACTTTATTAATAATTTTATTCGAGACATTTGCTAAAAAATCATTATCAAACTGAAACCAATCGGCAGTCATCCCGTCAACCGAAGTAACGGCGCGCAGCGCAAGCACATTTTCATAAGTTCGAGCATCGCCCATTACGCCAACCGACTGAACCGGCAGAAGTACAGCAAATGCCTGCCATATTTCATTGTACAAACCTGCCTTTTTTATCTCGCCGATAAAAATATCGTCAGCCCCACGTAAAATGTCAAGTTTTTCGGCAGTTATATCGCTTATTATCCTAACTGCCAAACCCGGACCGGGGAAAGGATGTCTTTCGAGCAGTTCATCCAGAATGTCTAATTCTTTACCAACTCTTCTAACTTCATCTTTAAATAAGTCTCTGAACGGTTCTAATAATTTCAGGTTCATTCTTTCAGGCAATCCGCCTACGTTATGATGCGTTTTAATTGTTGCCGAAGCACCTTCAGCCGAAGACGATTCGATTACATCAGGATAGAGTGTTCCCTGTACTAAAAACTCAATGCTGCCGTTTTTCTTTGCTTCTTCTTCAAATACTTCTATGAAGGTTCGTCCTATAATTTTTCTCTTTTCTTCGGGATCAAACACTCCGCTTAATTTCTCAAGAAATCTTTTTGATGCATCAATATGAATTAAGTTTAATTTTATATTCTCCTTAAACACCTTTGAAATTTCTGCACTCTCGTTTTTTCTCATCAAACCCGTATCGATATGAATGCATATTAAATTTTCACCGATCGCTCTTCGAACTAAAACAGCCGCTACTGTGGAATCAACTCCACCACTTAAAGCACAAATTACTTTTGATGAACCTGCTTTCTCTTGTATTTCTTTAATGCTTTTATCAATGAAATTTCGGGGGGTCCAATCGCCTTTGCATTTGCAAATGTTATAAAGAAAATTATTAATGATTTTTGTACCTTCTTCGGTATGAATTACTTCGGGATGAAACTGAACTCCAAATATTTTTTTCTCCTTATTTTCAAGTGCACAAATGGGAGAGTGAACTGATTTGGCAGTTATGCAAAATCCTTCGGGAGCTTCTGTTAATAAATCACCATGGCTCATCCATACGGCAGAGTTGTTACGAATATTTCTGAACAATCCATCTGAACATAATATGTTGAGCAGCGATTTGCCGTATTCTCTATCGGAAGCTTTTTCAACTTTACCGCCTAACAGTTTACAAACAAGCTGCAGACCATAACAAATTCCGAGTATTGGAATTCCCAAGCTCAATATATCTTTCGATAATTGAGGCGCCGATTCATCGTAAACACTCATCGGTCCGCCGGAAAGAATGATTCCTGCAGGAGAAATGTTTTTTACGGCTTCGGCGCTAATTGAATAAGGATAAACTTCCGAGTAGACGTTTGCTTCTCTAATTCTTCTCGTTATTAGCTGCGTATACTGAGAACCAAAATCTAAGATTAATATTACTTCTTCGTGCTTCAAATACTTTCTCAAAAAACTAAATTGGAAAAACGACCGGTTTAAAATAATAAAATCCTGCAAGAGGATTTTATTATTTGACGGTTAAATCATATTTATCGGCAGAAAAGGAATGTCTTTCAATGATAAAAACGTTAGGAACAGAACATAAAATTAGCTTGATTACTGACCAATAAGCTTTTTGTACTCTTCGGCGTCCAATAAGTCATTCAGTTCGTTCAAATCGCTTATTTCTATTTTCACCATCCATCCCTGTCCATAAGGATCTGAATTCACAACTTCAGGGTTATCCGCGAGAAGTTTATTAATTTCGATTATTTTTCCGCTGCATGGTGCATAAAGATCACTGACAGTTTTTACTGCCTCGATAGAACCGAATGATTCACCTTTTGTTACTGCGCTGAGCGATGGGTCAATATCAACAAATACTACGTCTCCAAGCTCGCCTTGCGCATAATCCGTAATGCCCATTATACCGATATTTTCTTCAACTAAAACCCATTCGTGTTCTTTTGTGTATTTTAAGTTAGACGGAAAGTTCATAAATACCTCAAGTTATTTTAATTGTTTAACAATTTAGCCGGGGCAGCAAGCGAATTTAAGTTATATCTTTCTATCAATTGAAGCGTTTTTTCAATTTATAATTGATTTCGATGTTCCCCTATAATGGTTATTCCTCAACACGATTAAAACATATAAGATTAAAGTTCCAATAAAAAATTATAATGCTTTAAAAATCAAAAGAATCTAAAAAGCCGGTATCGAAATTCCCTTTAAGAAATCTTTCATCTTCAAGAACCTTTTGATGAAATGGAATAGTCGTTTTTATTCCTTCTACAATAAATTCCTCTAATGCTCTTTTGGCTCTTGCAATTGCGTGTGTTCTATTTTTGCCCCAAACAATCAGCTTTGCTATTAGCGAATCATAATATGGAGGAATGCTATAGGATTGATAAATATGTGAATCTACCCTAACCCCAAATCCGCCCGGGAAATGCAGCGATTCAATTCTACCGGGCGATGGACGAAAGTTATGTTTAGGGTCTTCTGCGTTTATTCTAAACTCGATGCTATGTCCAATTGGCTTCCGCGGTAAGGTTTCAATCTTTTCGCCCGCAGCTACCAAAATCTGCTGTCTAATCAGATCTACATCATAAACCATTTCGGTAACGGGATGTTCAACTTGTATTCGGGTATTCATCTCCATGAAGTAAAAGTTTTTGTACTTATCCATCAGAAACTCTATGGTGCCGGCACCTTCATAGTTTACGGCTTTAGCACCTAAGACGGCAGTTTCACCCATTTTATTTCTGATATCTGCATCGATGATAGGAGAAGGAGCTTCTTCGATCAATTTTTGATGACGACGCTGAATAGAACAATCTCGTTCTCCGTAATGATAAACATTACCGAAGCTGTCGCCAAGAATTTGAATTTCTATGTGACGGGGATTTTCGATAAACTTTTCGATGTACACT
Source organism: Ignavibacteriales bacterium (assembly GCA_020061465.1). Classification (GTDB taxonomy): domain Bacteria; phylum Bacteroidota; class Ignavibacteria; order Ignavibacteriales; family Ignavibacteriaceae; genus JAGUYG01. Next base: position 29,292 of record JAGUYG010000051.1, on the reverse strand, counting down.
GCCGGATTGTCGAAAGCGGATTCGGCTTCTGTTTGAGCCATCTGGAAGGCTTTGTCAAATTCTTTTTCTTCCCAAACTATACGCATACCTTTTCCACCGCCGCCTGCTGATGCTTTAATTATTACCGGAAATCCAATTTCGTGCGAAAGATTTCTTCCTTCTTTCTTATCTGTAATAATTCCATCGCTTCCCGGAATAACCGGAACACCGTTGTTCTTCATGGTTTCCTTAGCAAAGGATTTATCACCCATTGCATTTATCATATCTGGAGAAGGACCGATAAATTTAATACCCGATTCGGCACATATCTCAGAGAAATTTGCGTTCTCCGCAAGGAAACCGTAGCCGGGATGAATAGCCTCAGCACCGGTAACCTGCGCTGCGGATATTATTAATGGAATCTTTAGGTAACTATCTTTACTCGGAGGTGGACCGATACAGACGGCTTCGTCGGCAAACGTAACATGCAGGGAATCGCGGTCAGCTTCGGAATAAACAGCTACTGTTTTTATTCCTAATTCTTTACAGGTTCTTATAATGCGAAGAGCAATCTCACCCCGGTTGGCAATCAATATTTTTTTAAACATTTATCCTCAGAATTAGAAATACATATCAAGCGGTTTGAATTAAAAACAGCGGCTGGCTATATTCAACCGGCTTGCCGTTTTCAACCAGTATTTTTATGATTTTGCCGCTAACATCTGATTCTATTTCGTTCATTAGCTTCATTGCTTCCACAATACACAATACTGTACCGGGTGATACAATGTCGCCGATTTGCACATAAGGATCGGCATCCGGCGCAGGTGCTCTATAAAATGTGCCTACAATAGGTGACTTTATCTCATGTTGGTTTTCAGTTTTGCTTTCAATTTCTGCAGGCAGAGTTTCCGGTTGAGCTTTAGCAGCTTCTTGAACGGGCGCTGGTTGAAGATGCGAGTGTGTAACAATTTGTGTTCCCCTGATCTTTTTTGAAATTTTTACTTTAAGCCCGTCTTCCTGAACTTCAAGGTCGGTAATATCACTTGAATTAACAATTTTGACGAGCCGTTTGATAAGATTTAAATCCATTATTTTTACCTGCTGTTAAGATTTTACCCTCTCGACGTATTCTCCGGTTCGCGTGTCAACTTTCAAATAATCGTCTTCATTTATAAAAAGCGGTACATTTATCGTTGCGCCTGTTTCAAGTTTGGCGGGTTTATTAGCCCCCGTGGCTGTATCACCTTTAAAGCCGGGTTCGGTTTCAACTACTTTTAGGGCAACAAATATGGGTATTTCGACATTTATTATTTGATCACCGTTAAACAAAATTTCAACTTCCTCGCTTTCTTTAAGATAAGCAAAACCTTCACTAAAATAAGCAATCGGCACATTAATCTGCTCGAAGGTATCGTTATCCATACAGACCAAAAAATCCCCTTCACGGTAAAGATATTGATATTTTTTACGTTCAACACGAACTATTTCGATACTTTCACCTGCTCTGAAGGTATTATCGAAAACTTTTCCGGTTTTTAGATTCTTGAGAGTAGATCTAACAAAGGCGCCCCCTTTACCTGGTTTAACGTGTTGAAATTCAACAATGGAATACAAATCATTTCTAAATTTTATAATTAATCCGTTTCTGAAATCGGAAGTATCGGGCATGAATTCTCACTAATAATTATGAATAAATAGGGCAAAAAGATATAGATATGCACCCTGAAAGTCAAGAAAATGGAAATCATCGATTTGTACAATAATAGGTTCATTTCGTTCAAAAAAGTTACGTTTTTAAACAAAAAATGCCGTGAAAATGAAAATTCCACGGCTTGAAATATTGCCCAATTTTGATTAGAAACGAACGCCTATTGAGAAGTACTGAACACTCTTCAATCTACCGAAATCCTGGTATGCATAATCAACCTTAACTTTAACTGAACCTATAATTCTATAATTCAATCCGAAACCTAATGTTAAGCCTTGCTCACCTTCATTTTCAAACAAGGATTTATAACCGCCTCTGATGAAGAAAATATCATTCCACGTATATTCGAAACCGGCGTTTACGTATTCGTTATTATCATTCGGATGAATTGCATCAACGGCTGCAGTTAAGCGGTAGTCTGCTGTTTGAAACACATCGACAGCAAAACCAAACCTAAAAAGCAGCGGTAGTTCAAATTTCTCCAGTTGAAGTAGAGTATTAATTATATTGGCATCACCGGAGCCTGTATGAGTTATTACTAAGATGTCTCTTCCCTCAAGCTGCATTTTTGGACCAAAGTTGGAAATACTTGCACCAAGACTAAACTTATTCAAGAAAGGAATTGTGTACAATGTTCCTATATCAAATGCAATTGCCGAAGCCGATTCGTTCCAGATATATTCATTAATATACTTAACATTAAAACCGATCGAGAATTCTTCTGTTAAATTTCTGGCATACGATATCCCGATCATCAAAGCACCGGCAGAGAAATACTCGCCTGTTCCTTCAGGTCTTTCAAGTGTTCTAACCAGCATATCTTCCATAGAAAGTACGGAGACAAATGCACCAAGTGTTCCAACACCGCTTATGTCAATTCCGAAACCTGCATAATCTAAACCAACGTCTGCAATCCAATCAACATGATTAAAGTAAGCTTCGCGGGAATACATTCTTGAGAGCCCGGCAGGATTCCAATACAACGAATTGATATCATCGGCTACTGCGGTAAAAGCCCCGCCCATTCCGATTGCTCGGGGACCAACACCAATCTTTAAGAATTGTGCCGCTGTAGTGCCCGATTTATTTGTTTGGGCTCCTATTTGTCCGTACAGATTGATGGTTAAACCAACACAAATTAAAACTATAAAAATTATACTAAAAGATTTCATCGAAATCTCCTTTTTAACGAATGAATATGAGCTGCAATTTTTTTTCATCTTTACCTCATACTCTATTTAATTAATGCAAACTTGATTAATTTCTCACCGATGCCCGGGGCATCGATGTGTGCAAAATAAACTCCATAGGCAACGCCAAAACCGTCCCTGTTTAACAGGTTCCAATACTCCCTGCCGTTTTCAAGAGTGCTTTCGTGCTCAAGGCTTTGTACAAACTCGCCGCTTAGTGTATAAATCCTTATAGTGCATTTCGGCGGAAGATTTTCAAAGTAAATTCTTCTTTCGCCGCGGGTCTGCCCTGGGAGTTTAGTAACAGGTTCAATTTCGTTATGACCAACGTAAGGGTTAGGCACAACGTAAATTTTATCCAGGCGTGATCTGCTCAAATCCGAATTATACTTGGCAGCAGTAGTCTTAAATGCAAATTCATCCTCCTTGTTAAACGGTCGTTTAGTAGCTAGCACAAAAACGTCTCCCTCAGTTGGAGCTATCGACGTAATCAGAGTATCGGTTGGTTTCGAAATAATTACACCCCAGGTAGTTTCTGTAGGCTGCCCAATCGCATTCGGCACAAATAAAATGATTTCTTCGCCTTGTGTCCAGGCAGAATCGAAGGATGCCGGTTTTTCTTTTAAAAATGTTAAGATGGGCTGCTGGGATTCATTCTGTGTAATCTTTTTAACAGAATATTTCACAGGTACCTTAATTACTTTACCCGGCACCTGAATAAGAGCAGAATCTATGTTTGAAGAAGAGAATTGTATTTGATAATCTGCTGCATAATGTTTGCCGGCTCCTATTGAGCCTTTCTGGATTACGTAACTATAATTCGAATTACCTTCAACCCATCCGGTTTTGATAGTATCAAGCTCAAGAACCGGATCACCCTTTACTTTTACAGATACTCCATCAAAGACAGGATTTCCGTCATCGTCATTTAAATACGAGCTGTAGTAAACCGGATAGTAATTATATGAGATGGAATAAGTTTTATCGGTTGTCATGCTGCCAGAACTTGTTCGTCTTATGATGCCTCGCTCGCTGTCAATTACATAATCAACATTACGGGTGTACACCGTACCGTTTCCGTCTTTTACAACAATATCTAAATCGTCCGCTAAATGAGTATAGGTGAGCTTTGTGAAATTTGTATCGTAAAGCGTGAAGTTGTCATTTACTTTCTCCATTCTCAAAACAGAATAATTTAATCGGGGGATCATTTTGCCATGATATTGAATACTATCGGCAAAGAAAATTTTATATTCGCCGCTTTCAAGCGTAGAAAGATCGTTTAGAATTTCCACTTTAACTCTACCGGTTCCGATTCCCTTTGTCTGTTCCACATAAATGTCCGATGATGGAGCAACGTAGCCGCTTGCTCTTGGACCCGGTATAACCATCACAGTGTTTTCGTCAAACTGAAGCCGCGATGTTATTGGATCAACTGTAATTTTTCGTGTGGTTTCCGAAGGGGGAATTCCGACGGAATCACCATGATCGTAAGCAACAACTGCGTAATAATAAGTTTGTCCGTTGATAACGTTATTGGAATCGACGAACGAATGAACCAAGCCGGTGTTGTTTCCTAAATAATACTGAATACCCCTGCCCTGATAAGTAACAGGATGATAACCTTTCCACCAGTCTTTAATTTTTGCGGTCCACTTACCGTCAAGATTGATATCCGTGTAGGGTTCGCCCTCGTCGTATCTTCCGTTTAAGTTTTCATCAATGTAAGGTTCATCGCGGTAGTCAATATCCCACTTTGCTTCGTTACCATAGAGGTCTTTAAGTGGCTCGAGGAAAAACTTTGAACCTTTACCGTCAGTGATGTTTTGAATATCGCCGAAGGAAGGATCCGTGCTGCGATAAATTACATAACCTTCAAAATCTTTTCCGGTGATAGGGTCAACGCTTTCTTCAGCTTTAGTATCCCAGAATAGAGTTACTTTTTTATCTCCAGGTACTGCAGTAACCTTAGGCTTTGCAGGAGGTTTAAAGAATCTGTAATTAGCATTATAAATTCTTTGAACAGTCTCTGCCGTTATTAGCAAATCGTCTAAATCTTCACCAAATAATAAAGCCATAGAAATTCTTTTTGTTTCGCCCTTCTTCAGTGAGATAGGTCCCGAACCAAAGATGAACACAATATCTTGATTCTGCTGAATATCGCTGAAGTTATGCGCCTGAATACGATTCCACATTGATTCATCGTTTGAAACTTTATCAGTATTCCATGACCAACTGTTAAAGCTCGTTAAACCGATTTGGTCCGATTCATCGAGGTCAGTTAATTCAAAGTTAGGTTCGCCCGGATATAACGGATGAAGTGAGCCGTCGGGAAGCTTTCTTCCTGCGGTGGGAACACCGTCGCCTTCACCTTCATCACCTGTGTTTGGTATTCCGTCAATACCAACGTCATCGGTCAGAGGATTCCAATCGCCATCGTTATCTATACCATCGTCCTGTCGTTCATCAATCATTCCATCGCCGTCATCATCAATTCCGTTTTCGGCATTGCCCGGACTTTCGAGGAACTTACAGCCAATATAACCGAGCGGAAGACCTAAATTACCTTTCATATCCGGATCCCAAAAGTAAACCATGCTTCGTGCGTAGACCGGGATATTGCTTACATCATGTTTGCCGTCATAATCGTACGGGGGAATAAACAAACCATGGTCGTCAGTGTTTTCAGGAGAGCCGCCGCCCAAGTCGGGATCGCCGTAAATTCCAAAGTACACTGTATCGAGGTCTTTTTCGCTTACATTTGTAATAGTATAAACAAAGAATATAGTATTCTCTGCAAGAGCATTACTCCATTGAAATCCTCTTCCGTCAATTTGAATTCCTAATCCTTTGCGGGTAGAATCGGAAGGAAAAGGATAGTATGGAAACTCTTTATTATCCCTATCATCCATCGCCCAAAATACTTCGAGATCGGCATTAGTTGCATCTTGCGCTAAAAAGCCGGGCCAAACATATTTACCAAGAATAGGGTTGTACCAGCTATGGGGCCAGCTATCCGGCTTACCGTCGCCGTCTCTATCTTCAGCCGGGTTTGATGCCATATATTCTTGATTAGGATCTGCATAACCGGGAAGCGGTTGGAAAGACCAGAGTTCATTTGGGTCATCAGGATTGAATTCCCTTAATCCAGGGTAATCCCACAAACCATCTGATATGATATGCAGTTGCTGATTTGGATCTAAACCGCTTGGCACTGAGGCAGCTACAAGCGGACAAAATTGAAAGATGTACGAAAGACCTCTCCATACACCGTTATTAACATTTCTGATAAGATCATATCCCGGGGCAATACCGCCGTAATTATAAACTTCCACCGCAATGTTATTACCGGTCATGAAGTAATGCTTGCGGTCTTTTGCCCCGGTTATTTTTGAAAGTTTATTATTGTATTTTTTTTCAAGGTCATCTTTCGTCTCTGCGTTTTGTTCGGGCTGTGTATTTTGCCTCTGTGAAAGTATGCTATTCATATATTCTTTAACTGCCTGCCGTTCTTTTTCTCTCTGCAATTCTCTTTCAGTTTGAGAATAAATCGGGGAGGTAGCAAACAAAATCAGAAGGATGACTGTAAAAAGCGAGCTAATATTTTTTGTAATTGTCATTAAACTTTTCTCCTGACTAACTGGATTAAAACTCGTATGATAAGCCCAGCCGCACTTCTCTGGGCGGATAATAATAATTAGGTCTTTGGTAATATTCCTCAGAGGAATGGACTCCCGGAACTTTTGCAGCTAAGTCGTCGGCTGATTTAGCTCCGCCGGTAGATTGGAATAAAGAATAGGAAGCTCTGCCTGTATCATCGTAAACAAATCTTTCGTTAAGAGTATCGAACAGATTGAATACCTTTAAGAATATAATAAAATCAACTCCGAATAAAGAAAGATTTTTTTCGGCAAGAAGGTCCACCCTCATAGTTGAAGGGCGGCGTCCGCTGTTGGTTTGAACCCAAATTTGTTTTTCGAGAATTTGCGGTGTATAAGGCAGCCCGGTTCCGATTCGTCCAACAAGCGTAACATTCCAATCACCCGCTTCACCAACGGAAACGGTAGTGTTTAAATTATGCGTTTGATCCCAGCTTAAATAGACCGGAATATTTTCAGTCTGCCTGCCGGAAGATAAATCAAGGAAGAATGCATCTGCGTTTGTATCGTTTCCTTCCATAACCTGGAAAGTATAATCTAACGTAACACCTAGAATATCGCCTTTATTTTTTCTCTTCGTTAAAGAAAAAGTTATGCCTTTAATGTTTCCATAATCTTTGTTTACGTACTTCAAATAAGTACGATCGCCGCTTACGCGGATAACCTGTAAAGCGAGCAAATCTCTTACGTCCTTATAAAAACCTGTAACGTTAAAAGCGATATCATCGGTTAATTGCTGCTGTAATCCAAGTTCGTATGTTACTTGTTTTTCAGGATTCAAATGGGCATTACCGAATAATTGTCTGCCAACGGCAAGGCTGTATTTAAAATCAGCATTGCTGTAAAGATATTGAAACGGAGGCATCTGGAAGAAGTGACCGTACGAAAAGTGAATTATTCCACGATCGGTAATGGGGAACGAAACTCCTACCCTTGGACTAATCTGATGTTTCGCCGGTGCATCGGCAAGCAGCGTTGATGGATCAACATAATCCGGAAGCAGCGGATCCTTAGGTGAAGGATAAAAAATGTTTGTTGAGTATTGAGCTTTCGGATGGAAATAATCATAACGAATGCCAATATTCAAAATCATTTTATCAAATTCCATTTTGTCCTGCAAATAAGTTGAGAACTCAACCGGCTTGCGTGTATAGAGATCGTGATCGGCTGTTTCAATGCCCGGAATAGTCGGAGTCAAATTTCTGGTTGAATCTCTTCTGATTACAAAGTTCTCATAATCTAATTGATTTAGTCTGCCCTGAAGCCCAAATTTAATTTCATGATTTGCAGAAATCTGGCTTGTAATATCAAACTTAGCAAGCCAGGTTTGTGCGCGTTCATAATTATGACTGTTTTGCGTTCCGCCGAAATAAAAAGTATACGGAGAAGGACGCGTTAACTTGTGGTCCGGTTGATAGCGTGGATCCGCATAATAATTTTCTGTACCTAAACCGGGATAATAGTCAACCGCTTTTCCTTCACTCTCGAGGAGAGGGAATAGGTAATTCTTATAATCATGAAAGTTGTAGGAACCCTTAAGGGTATAAAAAGTTTTTGAGTTAAGAGTATGCCGCAGCTCAAGTGTAGTTAGGATACCCTCGTCATAAGCTGTTGTATTAGCATCGGGATTGTATTTAAAACTGTGAGAGTAACCTTGAGATTTCGAACGCGAATAAAGAGCATCAAAATTTACTTTGATTGTCGGAATAGGTTTGTACGTAAGCTTTGCCGTTCCGCTGAAATCTCTCGACCAGCTCATCGGAACAATTGCTCTCTCTCCGGTGGAAGTTACTCTTACGTCATTCGGATCGGCAGGATTGATATAAACGGAATCGTAAATGTTTTGTTCTCTAACTCCGTATAACCAGCCTTCGTCGTATTCATATCTTCCGGAAAGGAAAAAGCTGAATTGATTATTGCTGTATGGAAACGGTCCGCCGAAGGTCATTTCATATACATGATTGCTAAAAGGATTTGCATCGTCAACATTAAAAAATGTATTTGAACGGGAGCTGATATGATCACCGGTGTAAGCCGAAACCCTGCCCGTATACTGATTCCCACCTTCTTTAGTAACAGTGTTTACCACTCCGCTTAATGCATTGCCGTACTCCGCATTAAAAGTTCCGCTTACAACTGAAAGCTCTTGAATTGCATTGGTAGCAATTTGAATTGTTGCACTGTTATTAAACGGATTTGATATCGAAACTCCGTTTACGGTATAAAGAATTTCATTAGATCTTCCGCCGCGGATATGAAGCTCGCCGCCTACGCCTTGAGTAACACCCGCCTGCAAAGTTAATATCTGACTTATTGATTCAACCGGAAGTGTTTGAATATGATTTGCATCGATCGTTACTTGCGAGGAAGTTAAATCTTTCCGAACTAACGGCGCCTGGGCTTCAACCACAATAGTTTCAAGCTCAATGGTCGCGGTGTTAAGTTCAACATCCAGGCTGGTAGTGAAGTCGACAGATACTTTAACATTAACGAATTGTTTCTTTTGGTAGCCGATAGCAGAAAAATTTACCTTATAAGCTCCGGGCGGAAGATTGTTAATAACATAAAAGCCGTTAACATCTGTAGCAGCTCCGTAATTTGTTCCTTCAAGAATTACGTTAACACCAATCAGTGCATCACCGGTAGCTGCATCTTTAACATATCCGGCAAGCTTTCCTGTCGTTCCGGCGATGAGAGTTATGGTAAGAATAAGTGAAGGAAAAAGAATTATTAGTAACCTTTTAATCATTTATACCTCCGATAAAAAAAGCAAAAAAATAGGGGGGAAATGGGATACGTGTATCTAAACATCTATAGAAGTCTCATTCAAAAATTTTGTTGAAAATAAAGCGCCAAAAAAATAACTATATGTAACTGAGTTGTCAAGAAAAATAGTCTGAACTGCCATTTATTTTTTGTCTGTATTCTCGCCTCAAATTATTCAAGTTTAAGACTCCATAATTTTCTTCTAAGAAACTCATATTCCGCAAAGAGATGGGTGAGGAGAAATGACATCTTTACTATCTAATAGAAAAATCACCTAAAAATAGCGTTTATCATTAGAAATGAAGATTGGCATGAACTCTAAAAAGATCTCATCTCTTCGTATTACGTAAGGTGAGCAAATAACTAAACTTTTCCAGATTTTTCAGGCCTATATTTAGCCGGAATACTGAAATTCCCAAACATTTTAAATTCGCCGCTAATATATTTGTTTAAATAATTTCCACGAATTACGAAGATTATCAAAAGAGTACACAATGCCGGTTGTTTTAATAAATGATATTTTCAAAAAATATTTAATTAATGAGCCATTTCAGCAAAGAAAAAAAATAAAAAAACAATTGGAGTTTTTGGAAATCGGATGCTGGGACGGCAGCTTAAATATGAAGAAGGTTAAGGGCACATCTTCGAATAAAACTATTTTTGAAGCACGGCTCGATAGAAGCAAAAGAATTTTATTCACCCTCGGTAAAGCTGATAATTTTAACAGCGCTGAAAACGAGAATTCTTTTGACGAAAATATTTTTGTTTATATCTGGGGAATAGTTTCGCACGATGATATATCATTAAAGAGCAAAAGCATTTTTCCCCAAAATGCTCCCTTCCTAAATTTTATTCCTTATTCTCAAAGTGAACTTGACAATCCTTTATTCGAGGATTTAGGTGAATCATGCTTTACTCAGGAAGCTATAACCAAAAAAGTTTCCGATGATTCGGGCTCGCAAAAATGGCATAAGCTGGACACTGCAGAATGGCAGCGAATCGAAATGTATACAAAAGATGATTTTGAGCTATTCCTTTATATGACACCGCAGCAAATTCAGGTGTTGAAATCAGTTCCTCCTATTTTGCTCTCCGGAACCGCAGGAAGCGGAAAAACAACAATCGGCGTTTACTATCTCCTAAAAACTTCATTGGGCAGATACAAAAAGTTGTTCATTACTTATAATAAGTTTTTGAAAAATTCTGCCGAGAGATTATATAACGGATTGATTAATTCCGATAAAAGATATTCTGAATTCCTCCCGCCGCAGTTTTTCACTTACAAGGAATTTTGTTTGAGCGTTGCAGAAGCTAATAATAAATATTTCAACATAGATAATGAAGTGGATTTAGAAAAATTCATGTCACTAATTCGTTCATCGGGCAGACAGGCAGTTAATACAGCAAAGTATGATATTCCATTAATTTGGGAAGAAATCCGCTCAATAATAAAAGGGGCATTGCCGCAGCTTAATGTAAAGCTTTTTGAATTTGCTCTTCATAAAGTCAAAGCGGATCAGATTGATACCGGCTTGATAAATTCACTTCAAAGGCAGTTCAATATTTTCGAAAATCTGGAGTCGGCTGGCAAAATTGAACACATTGTTAATAGATTTATGAAGATGAATATTCCGGCTTTAATTAAAAATCTCAACGATTTTTCTTCGATTAATATTGAACGTTTTCAGATTGTAATAGAAAATATTCTCGAATTATTTTACAAGCAAAAAGAGCTTACAAAGAAGAAATTTCTTTCTTTCCTTGAATATGAAATGCTGGGAAAGAAAAAAGCTCCCAACTTTGTTATAGACAGAAAAATAATTTATCAGATTTTTGAATGGTATCAGGATAAACTTGAACAGAATAAATTGTGGGACGAACTTGACCTTACCCGCGAAGTAATAAATATTATTAATGAAAGAGTGCACGGAAATGGCGGGCAGTCAAAATTTATTTATGATTTTGTAGTTTGCGATGAAGTCCAGGATTTAACAGATATTCAGCATGAACTACTTTTTTATTTGGTAAATAATCCGCTCGATCTGGTTCTTACCGGGGATACAAAACAAATTATAAATCCAAGCGGTTTTAGGTGGGAGGAATTAAGACAGCATTTTTATTCAAGAAATATAAAGGTGCCTGAAGTTCGTTTTCTAAATCTTAATTTTAGGAGTTCAGGCAGCATTGTTGAACTTTCTAATTCTTTGCTCGAGATAAAAACCAGACTGCTGGGTGTAAGCAGCGACCAGTTGCATGAAGACTGGAAATTTAAAAGCAGACCCCCGATGGTTGTTATCGGAATTAAAGAGCCGGAGATGATTGAAAGCCTTACCACAACCGGCGCAAAAAAAACTATTCTTGTAAGAACCGAAACTGAAAAGAAAAAGCTTAAAAAGCTGCTTGAAACAGAATTAATTTTTACAATTTACGAAGCAAAAGGATTGGAATTTGATACTGTGCTTTTGTGGAAGTTCTGTGCCGATGATTTTTCAAAAGACTTATGGAAAAATATTTTAAATAGTGAGCAAATTTCCTACCATCAAGCAAAAATCAAACACGAAATAAATTTGCTGTACGTTGCAATTACGCGTGCACAAAAAGATCTTTTAATTTATGATGGTGCTCAGGCATCTGTAATTTGGAAAAATCAGCACTTGGCAGATAAGATTTTTCTATCGGATGATGTCGATTATATTGATAAAATATGGAATGTTATATCAACTCCTGAAGAATGGCTTGAACAGGGCGATTATTTTTTCGAAAGAGAATATTACAAAGCTGCAATTGAATGTTATAAAAATGCAAATGCGGAAGAACAACTTGTAAAAGTTCTCGCGTTCTATAATGAAAAACACGAAAACTTTCTTGAAGCTGCTAAATATTTTGAAAAACACGGAGATGTTAAACGAGCTGCGATCAATTATGAAAAGTCATCCGCTTTTTCTGATGCTCTCAGGTTGTGGAATCAACTGGATGAGAAATCAAAAATTTATAACTTGACCTTAAAGGTCTATGAGCAGGAAGGCAGGTTTTCCGATCTTGCTCAAATTTATTTAGAGCAGAAACAATATCAGAAAGCGGCAGATTATTTTATTAAAGACAAAAATTTCGAGAGCGCTGCTCAGGTGTTTGAAAGCAAGCTTAAGAATAAGGAGAAAGCTGCTTACTATTACGAAGCAGCAGGCAAATCAGAAAAAGCTGTTGTTATTTATATGAAGCTTAAACAATTTGAGAAAGCAGCACTGATATTTGAGAATTCCGGTGATTTCGAGAGGGCAATTTTCTGCTTGAAAAAAATAAGCAGAAAGGCTTCCGTGAAGTATGAGCAAAAACTAATTCAGCTTTATAACAGAACTAACAATTTTACCGAGCTTATCAAGGTTTACGAAAAGAAAAAAGACGCAAGCTCCGTATTAAAAGTTTTGAAGAAAAATTATTCTCAAGAGGAAATAAAAGAACAGGCAGAAAATCTGTACAAATCCAAAAAATATTTCGGTGCATATCTAAGATACCTTGCCATAGAAGACAACGAAAAAACGGCGGAATGCAGCTTCTTGCATCGTAACTACAAAGAGGCAGCTAAATATTTTGAACTGGCTGGTAATTTATTTTCTGCCGGTAAATCTTATGAGAAACTAAGAGATTATCATAAAGCATTCATTTCCTATATTAAATCTGAGGAAGATAAAAATGATAATTACTATAAGACTGAATTTGTATCTAAATATCTTACATCAAAAGAAATAAGAAATTACGGACAGCAGTTTTACTCAAGAGATGAATTTGATCTTGCGCTGCAATGCAGTAACATTATAATGGATATGATTAACACAGGAGTATGCTATTACAAATTAAATAAAATTGATGACGCATTAAAATCCTGGGGTACATGCTTCTTATTTGATCAACTTGAAATTGTAGCAAGTTTTTGTCTGGAGGAATCAAGGGCTGATATATTTGCAAAGCTAATATTTGATTCCCCTCTCTGGAAATTTAAAAGCAGTTTTGGTAGTCTCGAGCTTTACAATGATTCAAACGTAGTTAAGGCAATGGGTATTTATTTTGCTGATACAGGTAAACAGAATGAAGACGAAGAATTTCGTTGTTTGGAGATATCAATGTGGGCTCAACGATTAATACTTATGGATATTAAAGGCAAATTTATAATTGATGCTCTAAATTATTTTGAAAATAGCAAAAAGTATAATGATTACTTTAAATCTTTGGTTGAACTCAAATCAAGTTATGAACATCGTCGTTCTTATTCGATTGTATATGATTACTTTAAGGAGAATAAACAGAAGTTTACTGAGGTAAATGAGAATTCTGCCATAGCACTGCATTTTATTTCCTGGAACAATTATCAATCGATGATTAATAAACTTGAACTGAATGAAAACAATTTCCTTCTCTTTCTACGAGCAGAAAGTTCAGAAAAAGATTCCGTAAAGGAGAAAGCTTATGAATATCTCTTCAAAAATTGTGAGGATGAAACCATACTTCTATTTTTAAGAGAAAACAGAAATTATTTAAGGTTAGCACAGTTCTATGAATCTAAATCTGATTTTAAGAGAGCAGTGAACCTGTATATTGAGGCAAAAGAATATACTAAAGCAGTTTCGTTATGCATAGAATTGGGCAATTATCTAAAAGCAGGAGATATTTATTTTAAAATTCAGAAGTATTCTGAAGCTCTTAACATGTATATGAAACACGGTAAGAACAATATAAAAATTGCCGATACGTTACTGAAGCTGGAAGAATTTGATAGAGCAATAATGATATATAAACAAATGGGTAAAACAAATTTAGTGAAAAGAGCTATGAAGCAGAGAGACGCTAAAAAACAGCTGTCAATTGAGAGTGAAAAGCCGCTGTTAAAGTTATTTGATGACGAGCAGCCGCTAATCCGCTAATAAATTATGAACGGAAATAAATTGAGAAAAAATTTCTCAAATGAGTCCATCGGACAAATATCTTTGGTTGGAATTTTATCTTTTTCACCTGAACCTTAGTAACTCTAACAAACCCCGTCGAACTGAATCTTATTGCCGTATTATTTTATTTTGACTTTCTTTGATTTCAAAGATTATTTCAAATCCTCCCTACAGAATTTCTATCCTGTTTCTTGAGTTTTGTGAAGATCTATTAGTTATCACTGTTATCTCGTGAGTGTACTCAATTACTCAAACTTTTTCCAGGACTCAATAAAAAAGCCGTGAATAAAAATCCACGGCTTTGTATTTATGCTAATTATTTCATCTATGGTATTATTTCAGCAGGGTCATTTTCATAGACTTGCTGAAGTTGCCGTACTTCAAAGTATAGATGTACTGCCCGCTGGCAACAGCACTTCCGCTGTTGTTTGTGCCGTCCCAGGTTACTTCGTATACTCCCCTTGCAACCTCTTCATTGCTAATGAGGGTTTTAATTTCGTTGCCTAACATATCGTAAATATGCAGTGAAATTTTCTTATCAACAGGTAAAGTAAATTGAATATTTGTCGTTGGATTAAAAGGATTAGGATAATTTTGAGCAAGCCTATAATCATCCGGTGAAATAATTGGAAGTTCAACCGTGCGAATACCTGTGACAAGTGATTCGAGCATCCAAACGGTAGTTTGATCCGGATTCCATCTAACTGCGACCGAATCAGTTACGAATGCAGAACCATCCCACCTCTTGTATGTATACTTAACCGAGTCAACAACACTCTG
The DNA here is from genome assembly GCA_020061465.1 of Ignavibacteriales bacterium. GTDB lineage: Bacteria > Bacteroidota > Ignavibacteria > Ignavibacteriales > Ignavibacteriaceae > JAGUYG01. The sequence continues at coordinate 14,270 of JAGUYG010000051.1, read as the reverse complement.
GTAAGTAACAATTACTTCTTGTTTATTATTTCCATTTATATCGCTGCCTGCATACATTTTTGAAATAAACGGACTTTCGTTGTCTGCTGCTGCTACCGTATCAATTACTCCGGCTGAATCAATAATATCAACAGAAGAAAATCTATTATAGTGTCCGTTCGAAAAAATAATTTCGGAAGTATAATTAGCTGGATCTAGAATATCGCCTGAACCATTATATTCGATAGCAACGATATTATAATCGTTTGAACCGCCGATTAGGATTTCTTCACGCCCGTTATTATTTAAGTCTGCAGCGCCAATACCCCAAAATGAACCGCCGGTTTTACCAGCCAATTCCCATTGTTTTTCCGCTAGAATAACATAATTTGATGGATCCCAAGAATAAAGCGGATCAGCATCCTTTGGTATACTTACAAGTGCTAAAGCATATTCTATGTCACTTACTCCGCTGTAAATTATTCCGGCAATTTCATCTTTACCATCTCCATCTACATCAACTCGCTGAATACCCATATATGAAACTCCATCAACACTTTGGGAGCGTAAAAATTCAACGTAATGATTGGCTTGATTAGTATCCGGATATTGGTAAGTATTAGGTCCGGTAGGTTTTATACTCCAGAACCCCCAGAAATTCCACATGTGATTTACAATTTCTAAATTGCCGTCGCCATTAATATCAGCAGGGATAGAGTGCCAATGAGATGTAGAAAAACTTTTACTGTTTACCGGCACTTCTGCAGGGTCACCACCCTCTAACTGCCAGCCGCCAAATCCCGGCACATCACCGGAGATACCGAGTATATACACACTATGGTCTCTATTCGACATTATGAATTCGTCAAGTCCATCTCCGTCGACATCAAAAACCATTGCAACTTCTCTATTTGTTCTAAAATTACCAACTCCCTGAGCTGCAAAAGCATTCATCTCGAGAACAGTAGCAAGTATGTAACTATCGTCATTTATTCCGTCCCATTCCCAAACTTGGATTTCGTAATCTAAAGATCCCTGGCTGACGGGGAAAATAATCTCACCCTTACCATCCCCGTCTAAATCACCCGAACGTACCCATCTTGGAGTACTACCGCTCCCGGAAGAATGAGTAGTAATAATTGGAGAAGACCAAACGATTTCTAAGGCATCTCCATTAACTTCTAACACATGGACTCGACCATTGTTTGAATAGTCCGTAACTATCAGTTCCGGTTTACCGTCATTGTCAAGGTCGTTTGTAACCCATACAGATCTGATTCCGATATTTCCTGCAGCGCCTGGTTTGTAATATGGCATGGTTGGATCTGGAGTTATATCCGACCTGTTAAAATTTGCAACATTACTAAGTTGCGCAAAGCTGATTTCGGTGCAGACAAATAAAACTGCACAAGCAAGTAATATTCTTCTCATGATGCCTCCTATTATTTGATGAAATAAGTTTTAGTTAATTTGCTGTAAATACTTTTCCACTTCTCTGTATGCCATCGAAGTAGTGTGGTCTTTCTTTATCACCTCAAAAAGGTTTTTTGCTTCATCTTTGTCACCGGCTTTCATATAATTTATTCCGGCTTTTAATAAATACTCTCCGTTAAGCATATTATTCTCGGATATATATGCAGCCTTTTTGTAAAGACTTGCCGCTTTTGAATAATCTTTATTCATTTCAAAGTAAGCTGCCTGTCCGGCAAGAGCAGTAGCCTTCAACAAATAATTCTTCCCGCCGAAATCTTTGTAATATTTAAAAGCTTCATCAAATTTACCTAACATATTGTAAGAATTTGCTAAAAGAATTTTTGCTGTCTCGCCGTTTTCGGTGCTGCCGTATTCGTCAACGATCTTTTTTAATCCGTCAATATTTTCCTGGGGTCTGCCTTCGATTGCTTCAAGGTAGGAGCCTGCATCGTATAACGGCATCACTTTAGATAATAAGTATCCTGCTCTCTCGTTATTCTCGCCTTGATAATTGGAGTAGAAGTAAACCGCCGCAATAACAACCGCTAAAGCTCCAGCATACATTAGAATTCGGGATTTGTTCTCTTCAAAAAATCCGAAAGCTTTGTAATAAGCGGAAACGAGCTTGTCTTCTTTAATCTCTTTTCTTGATAATTTTTTCTTTTTAGTAAGCATCCATTAATTCCTTAAAGTGAATAAAAATTTGTTTAACGGCTAAAAGAAAGGTTAGCCTTGTTCAATAATTTACTGTCAAATTTAGCACATTATTCTGTAATGTTCCATAAAGTTGGAAAGATTATGAGGCAAACAACAGAAAAAATATGGTGCTTAAAAGTAACCTTTATCGTTTAAGATTGGCGCTAAGCAGTAAAATAATTATACGTTATAATCAAATGATATAGAAATCGACTACATGACTCTTACAGAAAGAATTCGTAGACGAATTTGATTCTATCAATAATCTCGTCCCGACGGTATACCTTCGAATCAATCATGGAATCTTGAAATCTTATAATCTCGAAATCTTGTAATTTTATAATTTTGACAAAGGAAAGCCTTTGGCAAAATCTTATAATCTTGTAATTAGTTGTGTAGTTCCTTAGCAGTTAAATAAAAATTAGTGCGCCCGGAAGGACTTTCCGAAGGATGCTTATAGCAGAACCCTCAGCCTTTGGAACCGGAATCCAACGTTCTATCCGCCTGCCTATGGCAGGTAAATTGAACTACGGGCGCGTGGTTAATGTATAATTATTAATGGATAATGTATAATGACAAATTTTCCATACTGTTTCAAACTCAAAGCGGTTAATATTCGGTAAACCACTGATGTAAATTTATCAAAACATTATTAAACCTACACTCCTATCCTAATATGATTCGAAAAAATCCATGCCTTTTTATTTAAATAAACTTCGATACGGTAAACTCCTTTTTGCTTAACGATAAATTCACTTGAATTTGCGTCAACAGAGTCAATCTGCTTTCCGTTGTGAATTAGTTTGATTTCGCCTTTTACCGACGGCAGCATTACTTTAAGATTTACCTTACCGGTATGCTTTATTGTTTCACCCATTTGATAGATTTTATTTCTTGCTTTAGCGAAAAATCTAAATCCTCTGGAATCCCCGTGATAGTCATTTGCAATAAAACACGAACCTCTTTCAAGGCAGCCATAGATAATTTCTTTTGAGGCATCTAATGAAGTTTTTCTTTTTTTAATTTCCTGTTCGGATAAGATATGAGTCTTGATTGACTTAAAAAGGACCTTATAAGGAAAAACTTCTACTTCAAAAAAGCCTAACAGATTATGCTTATGGGCATGTGCATCAACACCGCCTATACCCGTAATACGTCTTTTTAGATTGAGTTCATCCCAAATTTTTAAGGTCTCCGGCAGCGGTGCGACAATCGTACGCAACGGATGAAGAAAAGCTTGATACTTGTTCTGCTCGGTTAAATTTTCCATCCACTCCGACATGTGATTCCATATTTCTATTCCCGTAAAATCATTCGTATCCCACTCTGTCCAGGGATATGGAGGATGTTCCTTCATGTGGGTTCTTTTTTCATGAGGATGAGCAAGAAAGCCAATACCGCCGTCTTCCTTAATTCTTCTTATATATTCTTTTGCGGAAAGACGTGTTGAGTACGTTTTATCGATGTTAAAAGCCAGGTAATGGTTTTTATTTTTTCTGTCGTTAATTTCACATCCCACTAAAAGCATAGTGCTGCCGTGCCAGCCTTCGTAACCTTCGGATAAAGCTCTCAACGTGTTGTGGTCGGTTAGAATAATAAAATCCAATCCGATTTCCTGTGCGAACTTAACAATCTCTTCGACTGTACCTGAACCATCGGAGTAGATTGAATGCATGTGTATTGCCCCGACGTACTCAAACATAGATATATATTTTATTTTTGAGGCGAAAGATAGATATAAATCTTTACTAAGAAAATATAATAAAATTGCTTAGAACCGGGTTGTAATGCCTAAAATGAATCTGGAAAGTGTGATGTTCCTCTCGAAATTTCATTCGTAATTTAATTGAAGAAAGATTTTTTTTGAAATCAGGAAAGATATATCGCTTATAATGTTTTGCTGACGATTTTTCGGATTACTCGATCCGTACTTGTAAACCGATTCCCTGTAACCGGCGTTGAGATAAACTAAATCGTCAAGCAAATATGTATTGAACTGTACCGAGTAGATGACCCCTTAAACAAAACTGCCGGTTAAATAATTAATGGTAACTGAACCGGAAACCTTAAGCATAGGTATCGAAGAGTAAGTGAATATAGATATCTTAGCTGACCGCTTGGCAAAGCGTAAAATACAATGTACAAACGGTGCAGAGATTTCCGCATTAAAGCAGGAACCCTTTTATTGAAAGTTTATTTCAATATAGAAGAATCAACTTCTATCAAAGTACTGTACTTTGTCGACTCTTTAAGCGTTAAATCATTTAGCTTATTCACAAGTATGTTTATTCTTTCATCCTGGTCGTCATCAAAAGCTTCGTATGCTTCCATCGAGTTAAATGTGTACATCTCTTCAAAATGATTCGGTTTCCCCTTCACTTCGTAAACGGAATAACTTTCCAGTCCTTCGGTAGTCATCAAATTTTTTAATTCTTTAATGATTTTAAAGTATTCATCTCTTCTTTGCGGACTAATTTCATACTGTATTGAGAAGATAACTCTTGCCATTTTTTCTCCAAATAATTAAGTAAACTTTTCCAGATCAATTTCACCGGTAAAAATAATTTTTGCCGGTCCTGTAAGTGATATATCAGTGAATTCGCTATCCCTATAATTAAAGTTAACAGACAACTCTTCACCGCTTTTTGAAATTAATTTTATTGGCGGCTGCAAACCAAATTTAAGATTACTAATAACAGCAGCAGCAACAGAGCCGGTACCGCATGCTAATGTTTCGTCTTCAACTCCACGCTCGTATGTTCTTATATATATTTGATTATTGTGTATCATCAAAAAATTTACATTTGTCCCGGCAGGAGCGAAATGTTCGTGATTCCTAATCTTTCTTCCAAGCTCAACGACTGGAAATGTATTCAATTTAGTTAAAAGTTTTTCCGATTCTTCAGGTATTTGACTGAAGTCATTTATGTAAATAACCGCATGAGGCGAGCCGGTATTTATGCTGCTCAATTTTATTTCTGTGTTATCAACATTTATAAGAACATTTAAATCTATTTTCGAAGGTTTATTCAAATTAAATTGAATCAAATCTTCATTCAACACAGCGCCCGAATATTCAACACCCTCACAAATAAAATCTGTAACCGAGCCGTTTATTAATCCATTTAATAGTGCAAACTTAATAGCACATCTTGCGCCGTTGCCGCAAAGGCTGCCTGTCGAACCATCGGCATTGTAATAAGCCATCTCGAAATCGAATTCAGGTTTTTTTTCAATAGTTATCAAGCCGTCTGCACCGATGCCGTTACGTCTGTCACATAATTTACGAATGAGAGAAGGATTCACAGCAAATCCGGGAAACTTATTTTTGTCGATAACAATAAAGTCATTCCCGGCGCCGCTCATTTTAGTAAAAGAAAGATTTTTCATACACGACTGAAATTTAGCTGAATAGGTTATGGATTTCAATAAGAAATTAGGGATTGATTATAAATTAATTCCGGAATCGAGGAAGGAATTAAGTTCGGTATTGTAAGTCGAGTAGAAGTAAAATATATGATTAATTTCCCGACAGATTAAATTTATAGAAGAAAAATTAAGCTCCATTGAAAATGAATTATATATAATAAACCATAATACATAATTAAATATCTAAAGGAACCTGCACGGTTGTTTCTGTAAAAAGGCTCGTGGATAAATAATACAATCTAATTTTAGAATCTTTAAAACGCCGAATTAAGAAATTATCTCACTTATATTTTATCTATCAATTTCCATTCTTAATGTGGCTAAAGCCATTGATTTCTTACTCGTTTAATCCGTTCACTAAAGTGAACGGTAATAGAATAACCAATCGAAACGGCTTTCCTAAAGGGATTCTTCAGATAGCCCCGTCTATAAATTGAGAACTATAACTAAAATTTCTCAAATGAGTCCTTAGGACAAATATTTTTAGTTAGCCTTTATTAGCAGACTCATTACAAAAATAACTCCTTTAAAATTTTTTTATTATTTATCAAATCTTCCGATGTTCCTTCGTAAGCTATTCTACCAAGCTTCAATCCATAAGTACGATTTGATATTTCCAATACATCATTTACTTTCTGCTCGACTATAAGAATTGTAATCCCTAATTGTTTATTAAGCTCAACAAGCTTATCAAATAATTCTTTAACAAGATAAGGAGCCAAACCTAATGACGGCTCATCAAGAAGTAATATTTCCGGCTCAGGAATTAATGCTCTTGCAACTGCAAGCATCTGCTGTTCACCTCCGCTTAATGAGCCGGCTTCCTGATTTAATCTTTCTTTAAGCATTGGAAATATTTCAAGTACTTCATTAATTCTTAACGATAGTTTTGCTTTATTCAATATATATCCGCCGACATCAAGGTTTTCTTTCACCGATAATTCATCAAATACGCGGTTACCCTGCGGACAAAAGCTCATTCCAAGCTTTAGATTATCAGGCGGTTCATTTCCATTCAGCTTCTTTCCATTCAGCAGCATTTCACCCGACCAAATTGGAATCAACCCGCATACTGCTTTCAACAAAGTAGATTTTCCCGAGCCGTTTGGACCAATAACCGAAACTATCTCTCCACGCTTTACATTAATAGAAGCATCGAATAAAACCTGCTTCTTATCATATCCTGTATTTAAGTTTTTTATTTCAAGCATTAACTTTTAGATGTCAGCTAGTTCAGGCTGATGGGTGGCTGCTTTCGCCTGAGCTTTGATTAAATGGAATTATTTTTTTTATATCTGAAGCAATCTTGTCCCTCTGGTTCCTGATATCAATATCGTTTTGGAGATTAAGCCAGAAGTGTGCTGAATTACCAAAATAACGGGATAACCTTAGAGCAGTATCTACGGTGATTTTTCTATTATTATTTATAATATCAAGAATGGTTGTGGTTGATACATTTATCTCTTTGGATAAACGGTATGCGGTTATTCCCAATGGCTCCAGAAATTCTTCACGCAATATTTCTCCTACAGTCGGTGTTGGTATTTTATTCGATTTATTCATTCTGTTTCTCCTGCTATTTATGATAATCTTCAATGCTTACATCATAAGCGTTCCCGTTTTCAAACCTGAAACAAATCCGCCATTGATCATCTATCCTGATCGAACATTCTGATTTTCTTTTTCCATTGAGATGCTCGAAACGATTGGATTTGGGAATCAGAAGGTCAGTTTCGCTTTCCGCACTATTTAAAAGTATTAGTTTTTTTAATGCCCGGTATTGAATTTCAACAGGTATTTTTCTTGAAAGTACCTGGTTAAAAATATTTTCTGCTTCCTTGTCTTTAAACGATTTAATCACGGATAAAAATTACGAAGGGCAATTATATATGTCAAGCATATATAGACGATCACTCTATTAGCGATTATGCTTTTGTTCAACTTACTTAAATGTGTAACCAGAGACCAGCAGCAAGTATCCCGGAACCAACATCCGGTATCATTCAAGATATGCCTCGATCACTTTTGGATCATTCCTCACTTCTGAAGGAGTTCCTTCACTTATTTTTTCTCCCATATCCATAAAGATCACCCTGCTGCAAATCCTTTCGATAAAATCCATATCGTGCTCGATTATAATTGCAGATTTGCCTTTTAAAGGAAGCTCAGAAATTATATTCAGAATCTTCTCTCTCATTTCAGGATTGATTCCAGCTATCGGTTCATCAAGCAAAAGCAGCTTTGCATCAGCAGCAAGACAGCATATTAAGCTCAACAACTTTTGTTGACCATAAGAAAGATCATTTGCAAGATCGTTAGCTTTATCTTTTATACCTGCGTATTCCAGAAGTTCAAATGCCTTTTGCTTGTCCTGCTCTTCAATTTTTTTCCATGAGCGCTGATTAAACATGATGTTATAAATATTCTCTCCATTAGTATGATTGAATGAAAGCAGGATATTTTCAATAACCAGTATCTGTCTTATTAAGCGGAGGTCCTGAAATGTTCTCGATATTCCTTCAAAAACAATATTATGCGAACCGGAATTTGTAATATCTTTTCCCCGGTAAATTATTTTTCCGCTTTCCGGTTTTACGAATCCTGAAAGCACATTAAAGAAAGTTGTTTTCCCTGCGCCATTCGGACCGATCAGCCCGATTATCTCTTTCTCCTTCAACTCAAGAGAAAAATCCTTAAGAGCAACCACTCCATCAAAATTCTTATTTAAGTTTGAAACTTTAAGCATCATTTCCCCGATTGGTTCTTACTTCTGCTTTCTGACTTCTGTCTCCTGAATTTTTTCCAAACGCATACTCACCTAAAAATCCCTGCGGTCTCCACATCATCATAATAACCAGCATAGCACCGTAAAGAATTTGTCTTACATTTGCTGCAACGGAGCTTGGCAGTCCGATAAATCTTAACAGCTCAGGTAATGCAACAAGGAAAGCCGCACCTAATATTGAACCTTTAAGATTTGCCGCTCCACCGATAATGACAATAGAAATGATAAAGATAGATTCCATCAGCGTAAAGCTTGTCGGGTCAATGTAAGTAATGTAGGTCGCATAAATCACTCCGGCAATCGAAGCAAGCGATGCGCTTATTATAAATACTTTCACTTTAGCTGATGCCACATTTCTTCCGGCAGCCTGAGTAAAAACTTCATCTTCTCGTATGGCTTTGAGTAATCTGCCGAAAGGAGATTTAACGATTCTGCTTGCCGTCCGGTAAACAAGGGCGGCTAGCACACAGGCAAGAATTAAAAATTCTATATGAGTTGAAATAGTTAATCCAAATATTTCCAGCTGAGGAATTCCCGGTAAACCCAAAGGACCACCTGTAAAGCTTACAAGATTATTCAATATGCTGAAAATAATTATCTGGAAAGCGAATGTTGCAATAATAAAATAATCATCTCTTAAACGAAGCGAGGGAATTCCCACAATTGCACCAAAAGCACCGGCAGCAATTAAAGCTAAAACAAGATTTAGCAGAAAGGGAGTCTCTAAACGAAGAGCCATTAATGCTGCCACATAAGCCCCCACACCATAAAACGCAGCGTGAGCAATAGAAAGAATTCCCGTATAGCCAACCAGCAGATTTAAAGATACAGCAAGTATTATATAGATGCAGATTAGGATTAATATGTGAAGCAGGTATTCCATTTTAACGAAGCCTGTTAAATTCCTGTAGTGAAATTTCTGCTTGCTTTAGTTTTGGAAGGTCTTTATTATGAAATGGAACTGTTACACGCAAATGTGTTTTAATTTTGTGCTTTAACTGAACGAGGCTGCCCGATTGATGATGAATATAAAAACCTGCTTTCTCTAAAACTCTTATAACTTCCTTTGCCTTTAAGACAGGGAGTCCATTGCTCATAAAATATTTACAGGTATTGAGAGTTTTTCTTTAACCGGCTGCTTTTTGAAGCTGATATCCTGCGGAATTTTTTCTCCATCTTTAAAAAGCCCCTCTAAATGACATTTAATTGCATCAACTGCCATTGTACGTGCATCATCTAAAGAATCGCCATAAGTTACAACTCCCGGCAGAGCAGGAACTACCACCATATAGCCGCCCTCTTCCAACGGTTCAAATATTACGGTATAATCTAAAAGTTTCATTGCAATAATCCTTCTTTTTATAACGCCTGCTTAATAATTATTAAAGCTTAGCTATATGCACTTTATCATATACCTTTATACATAAACATATACTTTTCGATATAAACACGCAAGATACAGGATGCTGGTTACCGGTTACTTGTTTCGGTTACTGGTTGCTTGTTTCTGGCTGCTGGTTTCTTGTTTCTTGTTGAAGATTCAATAACAGAGATAAACTTATTTAGTTTCTTTCCAAGTGTATTTAATCTTTGATTTAAATCTGAATACAATTTTTCATTCTTTAGTGATTCTGTTTCATAAAGAGTTTCGAGATGGTCAATAGTTTCATCATTCGATGCCTGTGCGTAAGTAAGATGTTTTATGTAATCCATTGTGTATTTTCTTCTTCCATAACCTTCTACAATATTTGATCGGACGGATTTACTTGACCTCCTGATTTGACTTCCTTCCTCAAACATCTCGAACTTAGGCAGTTCATTTAAAGTCATTTTATGAACAGAAATTGAAAGTTCACGAGCAATTTGCCAAACCTCTAAATTCCTATAGCTCATAACAGCCTCCTTGATTACTGGTTACTTGTTTCTGGTTGCTGGTATCTTGTGTCTGGTTATAGTTTTTTTGTTTGCAATTTACTAAAGAATATTACCAGCTACCAGAAGCCAGCGACCAGTTTATCAACCGAAGGTTGGCAGCCAGCTACCAACAACCCCGCCTCAAACCTCCGCCTTTCTAATCTTTTTCCCCGCAAACCCTTCCGGCTTAAACAACAAAAATATTAATAAGAGAAGGAACGCACTCGCATCCATCCATTGTGAGCTTATGTACCAGACGGCAAGATTTTGTGCCGATGCAAGAAGAAGCGAGCCGAGTACAATTCCCCATATACTGCCTACACCTCCAATTATCATTGCAACAACTCCCATTAGCAGCATATTCATTCCCATAGTGGGAGTCATATCAACATCCAATGCAACGAGAATGCCTGCAATACCTGCAAGTGCAGAACCAATTGCAAATGAAATTAAAATTATCCTGTCGCTTTTAATTCCTGATAACTTTGAAAGCTCACTGTCACTTGCTACCGCACGCATTGCCTTCCCTGTCTTTGCCAGCATCAAGTATCCAGCAACCAGTCCTACCAGCAACAAGGAACTAGCAACTATTACGAGCTGTACTGGCGTAATGTACGCCCCCGCAATCTCAATCCCCTCCCTCACCTCCCAGGTGCGGATAGATTTTGTGTCATCACCAAAGAAAAGAGAAATTAAGTTTTGAAGTACAATATAAATACCTAATGAAGCAAGAAGCAGAACAATTGCAGAAGACTTCTTTTTTCTTAACGGTCTGTAAATAGTAAACTCTATTAAGCCGCCAAGCAACAAAGCCAAAGCAATTGCAGCAGGAATAGCTGAGTAGTAAGACCAGCCAAGCATTTGTATAAACAAAAAAGCAAAGTAAGCACCGGATGTGAAGATTACTGCGTGTGCAAAGTGGAAGAAACGTGTGGTTTGATAGATGAGAGAGAAGCTGATGGCAACTAAAGCAAATATGCTGAAGGAGATAATTATGTTGACAATAATCTGGCTGCTCATACTTCAATGCTTATAACCGCTTAAGTGCGGCTTTTTTAGGAATTGCATTTATGATTGCACGAAAAGCTTTATTAGCTTCGGCAGGATTTTGAAAAACTTTAGCAACGTTCTCATCTATCGGGTAAAGAATTACTTATTCTTTAACAACGACCGAGAAACGGTTTGGTTTTGCTTTGGAGTAATTCAGTTTGGATTTATTTCGGAAATTCGTTGAGCCAAAACTTCAGCCTGATATTCTGAAGTTGGTAAACTTCTAAAAACTAAATTAGTATTGGGAGTCAACTTAGGTGTAGCAGCAACACAGAAGAGGGGTTTATTATTATTTTCAGTAATATCCTTTATTGCCATAGAAACACTACTTAAAACTGTCATAAATACTTGACAATTTTCACTAGATAAAAGATATCTTACAGCATTTACACCTTCTTTTGGATCACTTTTGCTATCTTGAAAAACAACATCATATTTGTACTTATAGTTCTTACTTGATTGTTGTTCCAATACTAATGTGATAGCTTTTTGCTGATCTTTACCATATTCAGCACCTGTACCTGTCAAGCTTAGAACAGCTCCAACTTTGATAATTTCCTCTTCCTTCTTCCCACAACTTGCTATAAGAAGAAATAGTAAACCAAACAGCAAAAGATTTTTTAGTTTCATTATATGTATCCTTTAATTTGTATTACAATACTCTTTAATTTTATTTAACCATCCTCTAACTTCATTATCAGGATCAACCTCTGTTAGCAACTCAGGCGTCATATTTTCAATGGCTTCCGTATTCAACCATCTTTTCACATTTGAAATTTTTTCACCTTTCTTTTCCTTTTTCAAATTTGTCCATGGATTCGGCCTTTCGCTATTCTCATGAATTATTTTAGCAACCATTTCAGGTACATCGTCAAAATCATTAAATGTGATGTCAATTTTAGGTCGAACTGACCTAATTGCCAAAGGATGAATGTAATTTTCCATCTCCTTTTTATTAGTACAAATAGCCTTACAGTTATCACCTTTTCCGTTCACTTCATTTATAAATTCCTGATATTTAGGTTGTGCAGGTGGGGGATTATCTCTATCAGTTATATAAAATTCGGGACGATTCAATCCTTCTAAGCGAGAAGCCCAATAAATCAGGTTTCCTCCTCCCATGGGGAAAAAAATTATCTCATCATTATTTTCCATTAATTCTAAATTCGGAACATCCTCTCCATGACTTCTCAACATATTTGAATAGCTAATTAAAAAGTTACAATCATGAATACCTTCTACTCCAATAAAGAGCTTGACATTATTTTCTGGTAAAACTCCAAGCGATTTGGAAATTTTTTTATATGCGGCTTCATCGTTTGACAATATTTTTCGATTGCCTTGTTCATCATATTCTATGAAACGAAGGTTTTTTAAATCTGCAAGTTTAGCAAAAGTGGGATTGTGAGTAGTTAAGATAACCTGTGTATTATAGGTTGAAATTAATTCTTCAAATGCCCTCATTAGCATTCTTTGATTGTTTGGATGCTGACTAGTTTCCGGCTCTTCAATTGCATATATAATTCCCGGACTATCCTTTTCTTTAGCTTTATCTTCGGCTTTAGCTCTAAAGAAATTCAATAATATTAATCTTCTTATACCACTGCCTCTTTTGTTTATGGGAATTTCTTCATCACCTGTCAATTTTATTTTAAATACACTAGACCATTTTGGAACCTCAAAGTACGGTTTCAATTCATTTGCTAAATCCTCATTCATTTCTTTTATTTTTTTCACCGTCTTTTCAGCAATTCTTGTTACTTCAGTTTTAACCTTCTCGGTTATTTTATTCAGTTCTTCCATCTGCTCTTTTATGGCTTCGTCAACCGCAGACTTTAAAGGATCTTGTGCTTCACTATCCTGATCAGTACTTTCTCTATCACTTTTGAAAAATGCATAGGTAGGTAAATAATTTTGAAGTTGTGACCAAATTTCTTTTGCGGTTTCTTTATCCAGGTGAATTTCTTGCAGTTTTGATTCCAAATCATTAACAGATGACCAGATTTTTCTTCTTATTTGTGTATTTGTTCTTAAATCAACTTCCGTTAATTCAATCTCAAGCTCATTGGCTCGCTTTTTCAATTCTGGATTCTTTAATTGTAAAAGGTCATTATATTTTTCTTTACTCGGATGAACAGCCTTTACATAAACACCACTGATCTTAGGTGTTTTCAGTTCACAATTATACACCTTTATTATTTCTAACCTTTTATTCTCATTCAACAAAAATTCATCCGTCAAATTAGTTGGGAAAGTTGAGTCAATCACCAATTCGTCAGGAAAATTATCAAACTCACAACTTATTCTTACATTGCTTTTATCACCGCTTATATGTGCATCATCAGCGTCAATTTTTCCCTCTTCAAAAAAAATATTTAACGCACTAAGAATAGCCGATTTACCAACATCATTTTTCCCAATTATAACAGTAATGTCATTTAAATCTAAAGAAGTTTCTTCTTTATAACATCGAAAATTAGTTAGTTTAACTTTTACTAGTTTCATTTCTTTATCCCGTCCTCTTCAATTTCGGTAACTCATCCCAAGTCCTTCCTTCAAGCAGGCGACCTGTTTTCTTTTTATTTATTCCGCCCCACTGTTTTGGCTTGCCATCCCTTCGGGAAAAGAAAAATGGTACTCCGGCTTCCAAACACTGGTCTTTTCCCGCAAAAAGTCGGGATCGTTCCGAAATATCAAGCACCCATTCCTTTTTCATCGGTCCGGATTTAGGATAGGGTTCACCGCCGACAATTACCCAGTGGCTATTTTTTAAATTCATTTATTTAACCTTACAAAAAATACTAACAATTACACTTTTTTGTATAAAACTTTTTTCTCTTTTACCTGAAATCCAATCTTCCTTTTTGTTACCGGAGGCGGAGCTATCAAACGGTTAATTGCATCAAATATAGCTGTTATATGTTCGTCGTGTGTTTCTATTTTT
>JAGUYG010000117.1 GCA_020061465.1 Ignavibacteriales bacterium | reverse complement strand
TGGGCTGCTGCATGTTAGGGATATAAATAATAAACATATACTTACAACCGCTATTATTAATTTTATTCTTGTATTCATTTGTTTAACCTTATTTTTTATAGTCATTTTAAGGTTCCCCTAATCATTAAGTTTAAGTCATTGTTAAAATCTGCCGCAACAAAAAAAACATCTTTCTCAAAAACTACTGCATCTGAAATTGAAGGATTATGATCATTCTTATAAATGTATGCGACATCGGTTCCATTATAGTGTGCAATCCCGTCAAGCATGAGAAGGAAAATATCTTTTTCATTTCTTCCCCATATTTGCCCTCTGAAGTTTGGCTCATTTATTTGAAAAATGGGGTTGAACTGGCCATTTTCATATTTGTTAATTTTATTACCTATTACAAATAGCATTTTTTTATTAATTAGTTGAATAATTGCTCCTGTTTGTATACCAAAAGGGGCTTCATAAATTTGAATAATATTATCCTCCCCATTATATTCAAATATACTTGTTAAGAAACCACTATCAGTGAAGCTATTTCCTAATAAATAATATTTCCCATTTCCTTTTATGTCTTTTTTTATTCTTATAAAAGCATAAGGAAATTCCGGTATCTTTTTTTCTTTCCAACTTTTCCCATCATAATGCACAATTATAGCTTTACGAGTATCGCTGCTGTCTGTATAGCCAACGGCGTACAAATTAGTCGGCTCATCCCCCCAAATATCTTCAAAGCCGATATACCAACCATTTTTCTTAAATTCAAAACTTTTGTTCCACATCCCGTTATAATGCCATATTTTTCCCTCTGTGCCTGCACTCCAAACATTATATTTATTAAAGCTAAAAATAACACGTGGTACAAAACCTCTAGAAACATTATCGGTTGACCAAAACGTACCATTATAATGCCATATAGTTGTGCTCAAGCTTCCGCCGCTTCCTACAGCCCAAACATCATCCGTCCCTGTGCCGGAGATTCTGCTTAAAAAGTTAAATGGTATTTTTAGGGTATCCACAGTCCAAACATAATCTCGCCTTCCAGGCTCAAGTTCAGATGGCGGTTCTGTCGGGCTACTGCATGTTATGGATATAAATAATAAACATATACTTACAACCGCTATTATTAATTTTATTCTTGTATTCATTAGGTTAACCTTATTTTTTATGTAATTCGATTTAGATAGTGTTGCTGCATCGTCTCCCAAATTTTATTTCAGTTATCGTTAATCCTCCTTTATTCCTTTAATTTTCCATGTAATACAAAGTGAACGTTATTGATAAAATCTCTTATTGAAAAAAAAATCTCCTTTTCGAAAGTTTGAGGGACATTTCTTATGCTTGTTAAATTATTTTTGTACTTATAAAGATATTCAAAATCCCTACCATCGTAGTGAGCTAATCCATCCTTCATACTTATAAAAATGTCTTTCATATTTCTTCCATAAAGCTGGTAGCCAAAATTTGGTTCGTTAAAAGACATTACTTTTACAAACTCTCCATTAATGTATCTGTTCAATTCTCTATTTATTACAAAGTAGACTTCAGCTCCTATCATGCTTATACCACCACCTTTGATAAAACTAATGTGTTCCGAAAATATTTCTATCAGTTCATTATCCTTATATTCATAAAAGACAATCACGTGATCTGAGTTAATGTAGTCAACTCTAATACCCAAAATAAATATTTGATCTTTTTCCACACGAATTCTTTGAAACTGAGAAAACGAAGTGGATTGATAAATTTCTTTCCATTTGCTGCCGTCATAATGCAGTATAAATCCTCTTTGTGTTTCCTGCTGGTCATAAAATATTACTCCAACTGCATAAACATCATCCGGGGAAAGCCCATAAATGTCAGCAATATGCACATTATAGTAACCTACCGGTTTATACACGAAAGCCTCGCTCCATCTAATACCGTCGAAATGATAAATTAGTCCATCACCACCCCCAATCCAAACATCATCTTGTGCAAACCCAAAAATAGTATTTGGGAAAACCGCAACATACTGTGAAAAAGGTCTCCATTTATCACCGCTGAAGTGCCATAGATTGTCATGATTAGTTATACCGCCAGCACCGCCTAACCATAAATCTGTTGGAGACGAACCCCAAAGAGCATACAAATCATTATTAGAAGTTTGAATAGTATCCACAGTCCAAATATAATCCCGTCTTCCCGGTTCGAGCTCAGATGGTGGTTCTGTAGGGTTTGTGCATGACAATTGAATTAGTAAAATCAACAAAGCTGATACAATTAAAATTGCGGCAAAAAAACGACCTGATTTCATGAATAAATTCCTCTCATGTTTTATTGAAAGCTAAAACCAATATAAAAAATTTTAATAAAAAAAAACCAAGTACATTTACCTGGTTTTTTGTTAAAATTTCGCTAAAAACGCAGCTTCTTAAAATGAAACACCCTCGAAATGAAAAATCAGCCTGCGGAAACGGAGTGATTGAAGGGACCTCTTTTTAACGTTTTTAGAGCTAAAGGGTTTTAATTATTAAGAACTTTCCTGGAATGAGAATGAAAGGAATATGGTTCATTTATTTAAGTCGATCTTAGTGGTAAATAGAAATAGATTTAACCCCCTTTTAACAAAACACATGACAGTTCAAATTTATATCAGCCCGAGTTTCATCTAACTAACCACGAAATTGCTGAAACATTTTACATTGATTCGAAGAGCATTCTTAGTTACTTTTGAACTCAAATTTAATTAGTTGCATGAAAAAAGTATTAATATTAGGCTCTTCCGGCTCTATTGGTGTAAATGCTCTTAATGTATTAAGAAAACTGCCTGAACAATTTGAAGTAACTGCCTTAACCGTAAACTCGCAAATAAACCTTCTGGAAAAACAAATCAAAGAATTCCAACCCAAGTTTGCAGTTGTTAACGATGAATCGGCTGCAAGTGATTTGAGAAAAAGATCGATTGGAAATTGCAAAATACTTTCGGGTGAAGAAGGATTATTGCACGCTGCCGCCGAAACCGAATATGATATTCTTGTTGGCGCTATGGTAGGTTTTGCCGGCTTAGCTCCAACTATCGAAGCGGTTAAACGCGGTAAAAGAGTTGCACTTGCTAACAAAGAAACTCTTGTGGTTGCCGGTCAGCTTATCACTGATCTAACTAAAAAACACGGCGCCGAAATTATACCGGTAGATTCGGAACACAGCGCAATTTTCCAATGCCTTACAGGTGAAAACAAGAACAGCATCAAAAAAATTATTCTTACAGCATCCGGCGGTCCGTTTCTTAACAAAAACATGGAAGACTTAAAAAGCGTTACCGTTAAAGAAGCGCTTAATCATCCTAACTGGAAAATGGGAAACAAAATTACAATAGATTCAGCCTCGATGATGAACAAAGGCTTGGAAGTAATTGAAGCTCACTGGCTCTTCGGAATTGAAAAAGAAAATATTGAAGTGATTATTCACCCGCAGTCGATAATTCATTCAATGGTTGAATTTGTTGACGGCTCAATAAAAGCACAATTAGGATTACCCGACATGAAGCTGCCTATACAATACGCACTAACTTATCCCGAAAGAATTCAGGTTGATTTTCCACCAACAAGTTTGACTAAGATAGGAACTCTCACATTTTTCGAACCCGATTTCGATAAATACGAATGCTTAAGATTAGCTTACAGAGTTCTTACCGAAGGCGGTACAGCTCCTTGTGTGCTGAATGCCGCTAACGAAGTTGCTGTAGAGAAATTTCTTAAAGGGAAAATTAACTTTTCGGCTATTCCTAAGTATATTTCAATGGCATTGGAAAAAATGGAGAATCATATCTCCCCGGATTTGAATGCTATTTTCGAGTGTGATAAAGAAACCCGGAAATTCGTGAAGAGCCTTGCTTGAAACTTTTCCTTATTTTATCATCTAAAGACATAAAACAAAATTTTAATTGATTGTTGTATAAATAGGAGAAACTGACCTAATGGATTACATAATTTATTTTATAATTACTATAGGGGTATTAGTATTCGTACATGAATTTGGTCATTTTGCGGCTGCTAAGCTTAGTGGGATGAGAGCCGATGTTTTCGCAATAGGATTTGGCAAAAGATTATTCGGCTGGAATAAGTTAACCCGTTTCACCTTTGGTCCGCTGCCGAAGGATTTTGACGGACAAGGAAATACCGATTACAGAGTTTGTCTGCTTCCTTTAGGCGGATATGTTAAAATTGCCGGTATGGTTGATGAAAGCTTCGACACCAAATTTGCCGAAAAAGAACCCCAGCCGTATGAATTTAGATCGAAACCTGCTTTGAAAAAATTATTTGTTATCAGCGCCGGCGTTTTAATGAATTTGCTGCTGGCTGTTCTCATCTTTTGGGGATCTCATTTCTTCATGGGAAAATTAGTTACAAAAACAACAACCATCGGTTATGTTGAAACCGGCAGCATTACCGATGAAATGGGTTTTATGAATAACGATAAAATTTTATCGGTTAACGGCTCACCGGTAAGCAATTGGAGAGAGTTTGAAACTCAAATTTTTATTAACACTCTTGGCGAAGATTTAATCTTCCGGGTTGAACGAAACGGAAGCATTATCACCCTCGATGTTCCCCGATCAATGATTCCCGAAGAAAGCGATTTGCCCATCTTTATTCCGGCAGGGATTAGACCTTTAATCGATTCTGTTCTTGCCGGACTTCCGGCTGATCAAGCAGGTTTGAAGAAGGGCGATATCCTCTTGAAGCTGAACAACAAAATGCTGCCCGAAAGCAGGACAGCAACTCAACTAATCTCAAGCAATCCGAATGTAACTATGCCTTTAGAAATTCTAAGAGGCACCGATACGTTAATCCTTTCCATTACTCCTTCAGCGGATGGCAAGATTGGAGTATACATTACAAATGAGTTTACCGTACCGGTTGAATTCATCACTTACGGTTTCTTCGAATCGTTTTATATGGCTGGGAAAGACATAGTTTATTTCACTAATCTTACCTTCAGTATGTTAGGAAAAGTATTTTCCGGCACTGTTGAATTCGGTAAGGCATTCGGGGGACCTATCAAAATAGCACAGTTTGCGGCTAAATCTGCGGATACGGGTGTGGCAAACTTTTTATACTTTCTCGCATTGCTTAGCCTAAGCTTGGCAATAATAAACATAATGCCTTTCCCGGTGTTAGACGGTGGACATTTAATTATCATTATAGTTGAAGCGATTCTAAGGAAAGAAATTCCTGTAAAAGTTAAAATAGCAATTCAGAATGCGGGATTTGTGCTTTTGCTTCTTTTATTTGTCTTTCTGTTATATAATGATATTTTGAATTGGTGAGTAAACTCTTAATCAAGCTTCGTAAATGGACGGAATCATTACTATTATTATGACGACTAAGAGAGGAGAAATCTTTCCGGGAATCTTTTTACAATCTTAATTCAAAATAAGAATCTCTTACGATTGTAAGTTCTGCGAGGATTCTTTGATCTTTGGAAAAGTATTCCCTTAGGAACCTTTGGTCGGAGTAGATCAGATGATCCTTTGGTCTAAAAGATCGAGAGTGTGGACAAACCCAAAGTGCAGTGCGATTTTCTAAATCACCGATGCCATCTTGAACGATTTGCAATTATTTTAAACGAAACAGAGTTTCGTGCCACTCTCTTCACACAGTCTCTATCCTTCGGCAAATAACAATCCGACGCAGTGGAGAGACTTTTGATAAATCCCCCTTTTATATGAATAACTCATGTTACGCAAAGAGGCTGATGAGGAGAGATGACATCTTTACCATCTAATAGAAATTACCTCAAAATAGCGTTTATAATATGGAAATGAGGATTGATATGAACATTAAAAAGATGTCATCTCTTCACGCTGCGTTAGGTGAGTGAATAATAAAACTTCTATGCAAAAAATTCCCAATAGTTGCTTCTATCCACTTTAAAAACTTTTGCACTGTATGCTTCTGTAAATGACTTGGGAATTTTTATTTTTTGTTTTGCGGAATATTTCAATTCATAACCACTAATTACTCCACCAACCTCCTCAACGTAATCAACTTCTTTCTGATCATATGTTCTCCAAAAATAGATGTTAACTTTTTTATTAGAGTATGAATTCAACTTTATTCTTTCGGCGATGCAAAAATTCTCCCACAGGGCACCAACATCATTCCGCAATGAAAGAGGATTGAAATTATTTATTAGAGCATTACGTATTCCATTGTCGTAAAAGTATATCTTGAAAGATTTTGAAAGCTCCTTTCGAATATTACGAGAAAATGAGTTCAGTTTGAACAATACAAAACTCTGCTCAAGAAGGTCTATATACTTCTGAATAGTAAGACTGCTAACACCAAGCTTAGCTGCTAATTCATTGTAAGTTACTTCATTACCTAACTGGAGAGCCAATGAAAGAACCAGGTTTTTTAACAAACTAGATTTTTTTATTCCCTCAAATTTTAATAAGTCCTTAAATAAATAGCTGAAGGAGATTTCATTCAGCTTCTTGATCGCATCATCCTCATTTGAAGTATATACCTCAGGATAGGATCCGAAACGAAGCAGTTTATCTAATTTTGCATCCACGCTAAGCCAGTCTGCATCAGCCTTTATTTCCATCACTGATAGGGGGTAAAGAATATGATGAATAACTCTTCCGGTCATTGGCTCGGATGTTTTGTAGGCAAGATCAAAACTTGATGATCCTGTAGCTATTATTTGTACCTCCTTCAGAGAATCCGTAATAATTTTTAATATTCTACCTGTTTCAGGAATATTTTGGGCTTCATCAAGAACGATGACTTTGTAATCACCCAGAAATGCTTTAAGCTTTTCAGGTTCTGCTTCTTTCAAGCTTTGTTCAACAGATAAAATTTCACAATTTAAGTAGCGCCCCTCATGTCCAAAATCTCCTAAAATCTTTTGAACCAGGGTCGTTTTTCCGGCTTGCCTGGCACCATAAAGAATAATCGTCTTCCCTTTAAAAAGGTCTGCTTTAATGTTCTTTTCCAGCAATCTTGTTATCATAATAAAAAAATTTCCATAAAATTTTTAATTACAATAGCAAATTTAACTATTTAGAGCGGTAAATCAATTGATACATTATAAATATACCGAATGGGAACAGCAGCTAAACTTCGGGACAAATTATTTAGCCTTAAAATGCAGAATTGCCTGAATTGCTAAGTGTAATTATTCACGAGCTGGAGTATCAAAAATAAAAATCCTTAACAACTACTTCTTCAACATCAGAATCATACTTTTGAAGAAATTCAACAAACTCTTTTGCGTAGACTTTGTCTTTTTCGCTTTTATATTTTTCCACAAGCTCTTCAAGTTTCTGATGGCTGAGAGAACTTTTTACATAATGTTTTTCTTCGCGGTCATCAAACAGCCTGTAAATAACACATTCTTTTTTCATATCTATCCCCTAAATTGTTAGTTAAATAAGAATTGTGTCGGCATGAAGTATATCCGCATACAATTCGTTTTTTATTGATTCATATTTTTCACGCGCCTTTGCCAGTGAATCTACAATATAACGACGGGCGATAAAAACTTTTCTTTGATCTTCGTTCGATTCATTAAGCAGTAAGAAACTAATGTAAATGAATCCGTAGAGGTCTACTAAGTCTTTAGCTGCCACATCCTGGAAATAAGTATCCTTTTTATCCTTAACATATTTTAAAGCATCATTAAAGAGTGCACGGATCTCAATTATTTTTTCAAGCAGCTTATTTAAACTTCCTTTATATGATCTTTTTTCCCATTCGTCAAAGTATTCAGCAAGAACATTATTGATTACACTGCCTGCCGCGGCTACTATCTGCATCTGCGAAGTGCCTTCATAAATATTTGTAATTCTTGCATCACGCGAAAGTCGTTCGATTCCGAATTCATGCATGTAGCCGGTTCCGCCGTGTATCTGAAGCGAGTCGTAACAAATCCTATTTACCGATTCGGACAGCAAGTATTTTGTTAAAGGGGTAAGCAGAGTTACAACTTTATTTGCTTCTTTAAATTTCTCATTAAACTCTGAATAAGGTTTCTTTTCAGCTTTAAGCTTATCGATATGACTCTCTAACATTTCTTTTTTATCAAGCCAAACGGAGGCGGCGTAAAATAACGATCTGTTAGCCTCAAGAGTTACGCGCATATTTATCAAAATATTTGAAACAACAGGCAAATTATAAATGGGTTTGCCGAATTGTTCGCGTGCTTTTGCATATTGCAATGCCTGTTCGTATGCTTCCTGAGTAATGCCAAGCGATTGAGCGCCGATACCGACTCTTGCTCTGTTCATTAAATATAGAACATATTTTAGCAGACCGAATCTTCGCTCTCCAATAAGCTGTGCCGGTGTATCGTTAAATTGAAGCTCGCAAGTAGGTGAACCGTGAATACCCAGCTTGTGTTCAATACGCCGAACAACAACTGTTTCATCGCCATAACAAACGAACATGCTTAGTCCTCTTGCATCTTTAGAGCCGGGTTCGGTCCTTGCAAGAACCAGCAGCACCTCGCCGTTCCCGTTCGTAATGAACCGTTTTACTCCTCTCAAGAACCAATTTCCTTTTTCATCTTGATAGGCATGAAGTTTAACTGCCTGCAAATCAGAACCTGCATCAGGTTCTGTTAAAGCCATAGCACCGGTATATTTACCTGTACAAAATCCGGGCAGAAACGCTTCCTTTTGATCGGCATCGCCAAACTGAGCAATTGTTCTTCCGATATCCTGAAGTCCGAAAATATTCATCAATGAAGCCTCGGCACGTGAGATCATTTCGACAGCAATCATATAAATTGTAGTTGGAAAATTCAACCCGCCGTATTCGCGGGGTAAAATCATTCCCATTAACTCTGCTTTCGATAACATATCGAGAGCTTCTTTTGTCCCTTTTGCATAATGCACTTTACCGTCTTTGAAAGTTGCCCCTTCGTTATCAATTTGAGCAGCACGCGGATAAATATAATTACCTGCTATATCACCAATTACTTCTAACACACGCCTATAATTCTCTTTTGCATCTTCATAATTGACGGGGGCGTAATCAAATTTTTTGCTTTGTGAAAAATTATCTTCAATAAAGTTTACCACTTCTTCAAGACCCAATCGTTCGAAATGATAGAGGAGGTCTTTATTCTCTGTAAAGAAATTTGGCATAGTTATCTCAATTTTTGTTTAAATACATTGATGAACTTCGGAATTACATCCATTACATCGCCTACAATTCCATAATGAGCTACACTAAAAATAGGAGCATCGGGATCGTTATTTATTGCTATTATCTTATTTGATTCCTGCATTCCTGCCCGATGCTGTATTGCACCTGAAATACCGCATGCAATGTAAAGTTTAGGTCGAACTGTAACACCCGTTTGCCCGACTTGTCTTTCATGAGGTATAAATCCTGCATCAACAGCCGCTCTTGAGCCTGCAACTTCACCGCCTAATGTATGTGCAAGTTCGTATATCATCCTAAAATTTTCTTTGCTTCCCATTCCGTAACCGCCTGCAACAATTACCGAAGCCCCTTTTAGATTTACCTTGCTTTCCTGCCTGTGTTGCTCGATCAACTGAATAATCTTATCTGATTCATCAGGAATAAAAGAAACAGAAGTGATTTTCCCATTGACAGATCCGGCTACAGGTTCCATTCTCATTACGCCTTCGCGCACAGTAGCCATTTGTGTATGAACATCGGGTGAAATTATCGTTGCAATTATATTACCGCCGAAAGCAGGACGAATTTGAAGCAGCAAATCTTGATAATCTTTTTTCAAATATTTTATGCCTGCAATTTGTAAATCCGTACAATCGGCTGTTAATCCGCTTTTTGTATGAGAAGCCACACGCGGGGCTAAATCCCTTCCGATTATCGTAGCGCCGAACAGCATAACACGCGGTTTGTATGTTTCAACTAAATTAATAATTGTTCTACTATAGGGAAGCGTTGAATAATGTTCTAAATCCGGATGATCGATCAACAAACATTCAACTGCACCGTAATGGAATGTTTGTTCGGCAATGGCTTTAGCGTTGTATCCTGCTACGATAGATATAAGTCTGCTTTTAAGATTTTCGGCAAGGCGTCTGCCTTTAGCTAATAATTCAAAACTCACGTCGGCTGGTTTACCGTTACGTTGTTCGATAAAAACCCAAACATCACGATTTAATTTGTCCATCTTTTATCCGAGTATATGATCTTCCATCAGTTTAACAATTAATCTGCTCAACTCTTCCTGCGTAGGATTTATTTTTTCATGATTCCCTCCGGCAAGAACTACCGATTCAACCTTGTAAACTTTTGTGGGTGAACCGTGTATGCCGCACCTTGTTTCATCGAGCTTCAGGTCATCCATCGTTAATGTTTTTATATATAAACCGCGTGCAATGTATTCTTCTTTCAGTTGATCTACATAAAGCAGCGAATTACCTTCAGTAAGCTTCTCTAATTCTAGGAGCGTTTTTGCATTTTTATATGCCATTATTCTTTTAGCTTTGAAGGGACGAGGAAATGCTGCGTCTTTAATTACTGTGAGCAGCACCGGCAGCTTACTTTCGAGTATTTCGTAACCGCCGTCAATCTTTCTCCTTACTTTTACGGATGATTTGCCGACTTCAAGAATTTCTTCGGTGTAAGTTATTTGAGGGATGTTTAATTTCTCGGCAGTCTGTGGTCCTACTTGTGCGGTATCTCCGTCAATTGCCTGTCTGCCTGCAAAGATGAAATCATAGCTGCCGATTTTTTTAATTGTTTCGGAAAGTACATAAGAAGTTGCTAATGTATCGGCACCGGCAAATTTGCGGTCGCTTATTAGGTATGCTTCGTCCGCTCCCATAAATAAACATTCCCGTAATACATCGGATGCACGCGGCGGACCCATTGTAATAATAGTTACTTTTCCTCCGTACTGATCTTTAATGCGGAGAGCTAATTCGAGTGCTGTTTTATCTTCATGGTTAAGAATGGCAGGCAGCTTTGCCCGGTTAACTGTACCATCTTCTTTCATTACTTGTCCCGAAATATTTGCGGTATCCGGAACTTGCTTTACCATTACTATACTATTTATCCCCATTGTGTCCCTTAATTTAATTGGTTCAAAATTAGAAAATTATTTGTGGTTTAGCAATCATAATTTGTTATGTATACTTTTTCATCGTTTGAAAAGACAACACATTCCCCTGCAATTGACGGGGGACTAATATTTATACATTATCGGTTAATAAAAAAGCACAGATTTCTGAGCGCAGTTCGACTTGCTTAATATGTGCTGCGGAGAGTGAATAAAAAAATATTAAGTTGAAATGAACTGTTCGGATTTTTTAAACGATGACTTCAGCTTCCCTTTTTTATGTCCGGCTTTTTTACTTTTGCTTTTACTTTAACCTCACCGGTTTTTTTGAAGAACAAAGTAATCTCACCTTCGTTTCCGGATTTCAAATCTTTATTTAATTTTATGAGCATTATGTGATGTCCACCGGGTTTAAATTCAAAAGATGATTTTGGTTTAATTACTACTAATTCGGCTTTACGCATTCCCATCATGCCGTCTTTGCTGTAGGTTTCGTGCACTTCAGTTTTTTGTGCTAACTTAGATTTGACTGCGTAAAGTGTATCGGTTACGCTTCCATTGTTTTTGATGGTAAAGTACATTGCCGTGTTCATGTCTTGAGCACCGGGTCTTATCCATGCATCTTTTATTTTAATTTGATCCTGTTGACCTGTGAACAATAAAACGAATAAAATAAATGAGAACATAGTTTTACTCCAACGATTTTATGTCATTAATAATTTCGTTAATGTCTGCTGTGCTGCCTTTGTAATTCTTACGCACCTTAGCTTCTTTATCGACAAGTGAAATTCTATCGGTATGAAGAAAATAATAATTCAATTCACCGCTTTCCGTAAAAGATGAATCGGCTGCTATTGCGGTTACACCCACATTATCAAGAAGTTTATTTATCTCTTCCTTTTTTCCTGTTAGAAGCTGCCAGGAATTTAAATCATAATCTCTTAACTCAGCATACTTTTTTAGTACTGAAGGAGTATCTCTGTCGGGATCGAATGATATGACTACAAACAAAATATCTTCCTCCGAAGTTAACTTCTTTTGAACCCGGTACATGTTGTGTGTGGTCATCGGGCAAATATCAGGGCAATGAGTAAAAATATATCCCGCCAACGAAATTTTATTTTTCAGTATTTCGGGAATCGTTACTTCAACACTGTCCTGGTTAATTAAGACAAATTCTTCCCTTGATAAATCCATCTCTACAGGAAGTTTTGGTTTGCAGCTATAAAGGGATAAAGTTAAAATAGCTGCCATAGCAAAGATTCGTACTTTATTTTTTGTTATAATCATTTGTGTTTAAATTTTGTTAAAGCAATAATTATAAACTAACCTGAAGTTATTTAATCTCAAATACAAATAGTTCTTCGGTCAGGTCCGAAACTACATACAATTTTTTATTATCGTAATCTACTGCGATGCCCTCAGCCTGCTGAACCTTAAGATTGGTTTTAGCTTTTAGATTTCCTTCTAAATCGCATTTAGCAATCAGCTTGCTCTCGTCGCTTATTATCCAAAGGACCTTTTCATTTGATTCGTAAAAGATGCCTGAAAAGTCGGATGCAAATCTTAAAACTTTTCGATTCAATTCAATCAGGTCTTCATCAAGTTCAATAAGAAGGCGGGGATTTTTCTCATTCACTACATAGAATCGATTATTATCGGAATTAAATGTAATACCCTCGGGTCCCGCATTCGGTTCGCCTTTTAAATTCAATTTTGTACGTTTGATTTCATTGCCGGAGGTATCAACAATTACAATCTCTCTTGTTCTTTCAAGAACTACTGCAAGCAGACTATCTCCATAAATAGTTATTCCCTCTAAATCCTCACCGTCAATTTGAAAGCTACTAATGATTTCACCTTCAAAAGTAATTTGATAAACTTTACCCGTTTCATCGCTAACTGTCCAAAGCGCATTTCCGCTGTGGGTAAAAGACAAGCCTGAAGGTTCGGGTACTTTAATTTTATACTTCTCAACAAAACAAAGTTCAATTTTTTCTAAATTCGGTTCCGATTCTTTTTTAACGGAGCCGCAGATTATAAACAGAAGAAATATAACAACAGTTAAGAGAAGTCCCTTCGGCATAATTATTTGTCTCTTTTATTCAATTGTAATAATTTGTAATTGTAATGTTCGAATATAAATAAGTAACTCTTAAACTCAACTACCGAATAGGATACTCGAATGAACTTTTCGTTTCAAAAGCTAATCCGCTTCAATTTTCGCCTTCAATATTTTTTCACATTATTTGCTGTGTTGATTTTATCTATTGAAGTTTCAGCGCAAGAGACACTTTTCGATAAAATAAAAAATATGTCTGATTCCGTTTCGATGGAAAATTTAATTAGGCACATCAAAGAGCTTGAATATGCCGGCGGACATTACAGCCGCGTAAATTTTACTCCGGGCAATGACTCTGCTGTAGTTTACATTAAAAGTGAATTAGAAAAAGTTCCAGGATTAACTTCGGTTGAATTAGATACGTTTTATATTTCCTCTGCAATTTCACCATACAATACTAAACCGGTATTCAACGTTGTTGCAACTATTGAAGGTAAAGGTAATCCAAAAACTTCTTACGTAGTTGGCGCTCATTTGGATTGTTCGGCAAGCAGAATGGGCAGCAGCATTTGGCAGCAGCAATGGCGGACAATTAAAGCACCCGGTGCAGACGATAATGCAACAGGAGTTGCCGCATTGCTCGAGATGGCAAGATTATTAGCGGATACATCATTCGGTTTGGTAAATGATTACACAATAAAGCTTGTTGCATTTGGTGCAGAAGAATCGGGACCGGGTTATCAAGGAAGTCATCACGGAAGCAGGCACTTTGCTAAGAATGCGCGCACTAATAATGAAAACATTTTAGGAGCTGTTTCAATCGATATGATTGGTTTCAACGAGCATTACGATTTTACAGCAATAGTGTCAAATAATAATTCAAAAACATTCGGCGAAAAATTTGTTGAAGCAAAAGATTTATTTTTTCTTGATTTGTTAATGAACGAATCTCCCTTTACGTACGGAACGTACAGCGATCATGCATCCTTTTGGGATGAAGGCTACCAGGCAATACTATTTATTGAATATGGACCGCCATGGGAAAACGGACCTTATTACGCAGCTAATCCGTACTACCATACTTCCGCAGATTCATTCGGAACTCTTAATATGGAATTGGTAAAAAAAGTAACGCAGCTAAACCTGGTTACAATAGCTTCATTTGCGGCAAGACTAACAGACGTTCAGTTAGCTGCCAATGAAATTTTACCAGGCGAATATTATTTATACCAGAACTATCCTAATCCGTTTAATCCGACAACTAAAATTCGATATGCTGTAGCCTCGAAAGCTTCCGGTGAATTTGTATCATTAAAAGTTTTTGATGTTTTAGGAAGGGAAACTGCCGTGCTTGTAAACGAAGTAAAGCCTGCGGGAATGTATGAAGTTGAGTTCAATGCCGACAAGCTAAACAGCGGAGTTTATTTCTGTAGGTTATCAATAGGTTTTCCCGGACAGGTAAATTCATTCAGCCAGGTTAAGAAGATGATATTGAGTAAGTAAAATCTAGATTTGATGGTATATACTTCGAATGTTTTATTTTGAAAAGTATTAAGTGAAATAAGCTAGCTGATTTAACTCTGTGTTATGAGCATTTTGCTGCTAATAAAAATAGTATAGAACTTATTACTCGTTTT
Organism: Ignavibacteriales bacterium; assembly: GCA_020061465.1. Taxonomy (GTDB): domain Bacteria; phylum Bacteroidota; class Ignavibacteria; order Ignavibacteriales; family Ignavibacteriaceae; genus JAGUYG01. Next base: position 2,584 of record JAGUYG010000117.1, on the reverse strand, counting down.
AATTAAATTTAATTAAAAGCACAATAAATAATTTTTATTAGCTAATGAAAAAGAATTGTCAAAGGGGATTATCTTTTTTCAGTAAATCCCCACCAATGAATCGTTTATGTTTAAAAGGTCTCAGATGGTATATTCATTTCATATATCTTCCTAAAGTTCAATTATTCTCACTATTTATTTCGTGCACTGATAAGATAACCGACAGCGGAAAAGGAAATACTATCTTTCCCATAACTCCGGTTTACTTCGGTAATCCTGCCTGGCATCCAACTAGTAATTGGATAGCTGCTTTACATTCCGACAGTTTTGATATAAATAATGATAGAATAAATGAATCATCTTTCTCGGGTATCTGGTTAATTAATGCTATGACAGGACAGAAAAAACCTTTTCTTAATTATCAACCCAGTAGCTTTTCCTGGAGCAAAGATGGTCATAAGCTTGCAATGGTTATGGGAGGTCAAATTTATTCTATTAATATTCCAAGCATTGAACCAATAGAGGTAGATAGTGCAAGCTTTGTACAATTAACGTATGAAAGTGGATATTTCCCATCGTTCAGTGCGGATGGAGAGTGGATTGTGTACGATTCGCGACAAGATTCACCGGGTCCAAATTTAATATGGAAAATGCGTTCTGACGGAAGTGATAAACAATGCATCAGCATTAAAGGAACCGGGGAATGGAGAATGCCGGATTGGTCGCCAAATAAAAATAAAATAGTCTATCAAAGATATGTTGGTGTTGGAGGGTCAGAAATTTTTATTATGGATTCATCAGGCGCTTCACAGTTTAGATTAACAAATGCTCTAATGCATGATCAATATCCAAAATATTCAAAATCGGGTGAATTAATTGGATTTCTCTCCCACCCATTAAAAGGACCAAGTAAAATCAGACTGATAAATAGTGACGGAACAAGTTTAAGAAGTGTATCGCCGGATTGGGCGTTGGAATTTGATTTTAGCCCAAATGATTCAAAAATAGCATTTGTTCTATGGGTTCCTAATACTTCAACAACAGGAAATGGGCAACTCTGGATTATGAATATTGATGGTTCAGGTGTAACTCAATTAACTTATAAACCTTAGGTGTATTGATAAAGCAAGAAAAAGCGAAAGAAGAATCTTATTCAACTAATTGGGCGAAGCAAATTACACAGATTAAACTCGTTCTTAATTCTCTTTAATTTAATCTTTAGTTTTCTTTTCTCCATTCCTCCAAAACTCCGTACACCTTCTCTTCAACCATATCTCTTGCTTCGTACCTGTCAAAACCTCTGGAAAGCAGCTCATCGTATTCAGTCATTGTGTGGCGGATGTGGGCTATGACGGCTAAATCTACTGCCGATTCATCGAATGCTTTTGCCGCTGCACTCCTGCCTACTCTGCCGCTGTACTTTTGGCAGGCATGCTCGGCTATTTTAATCTCACGCCCCTTGGGAACGTTACTATAAAGTTCACGAATCCGCTCGGCAAACTGACGGATAAATTCCTGGTCTAATTCAACGCGCTTTTCAGCTTCGCGCAATCGCCGCCGTTCACGGATGTCAGCATCTTTAAGGCACTCATCTTCTGCTTTATCTATCGCTTCTTTTTGAACCAACAATCCCTGCCGCTCGTAACGTTTTCTTGCCCGGCTCCACTTAAGAACTACGGCATACAAGCTTGAATATTTTTTTGCGCGGATAGTTAAAGCCATATCGCCGGATGGTAAAAATTCAAGATGATCGAGATCGGCACAGGAGAGACATAAAGCACCTTTTTCGCGGGTAAGAAAAATCCACGCATGATTACCAAGATCTTCTTTACATTCACCGCATATTGATTCGCGGTGAGAAATAAAAACTTTGAATTCTTCTGCTGTACTCATAGTTTCAAATTAACATAGTTAGTGACTCAACTTACCGTTGATTTTCTACAATAAAGCCAAATTGTTTTTTAGGCTTTATCTCTTCGTTTATTAACATGCTTTATGGTTTCAAAAATTATGTTTATTTGCTCCTGTTGTTCTTCAAATTTTTCATTCGTTTCCTTTTCAAGTTCTTTTAATTTGATTGAAAGAGATTCGCTGCTCAGAAGGAACTTCCTTAGTTGAACAAAAGCTCTCATTATTGCAATGTTTACATGAACAGCTTTTTCGCTATTCAAGACACTAGATAACATAGCCACACCCTGCTCAGTAAATGCATAAGGCGGATATCTTCTTCCTCCCCAACTTGAGGTCACAATTTGTGACCTCAAGATTTTAAACTCTTCTTTAGAAAGTTGAAACATAAAATCTTCCGGGAATCTGTTGCTATTTCTTTTAACGGCTTGAATTAAAACTTTTGTCTCAACATCATATAACATAGCTAAGTCAGAATCAAGCAAAACCTTTTCGTTTCTGATTAGATAAATTATTGAGGTTATTTTTTCAAGTGGGATTAATGTTTCGGTTCTCAATACTAGTCCATTACTTTAAAACTTTAGCAAAAAATTGCAAAATTAGGCTCTTAGAGAATCACTATTGATAACATGTTAACGATAATTAAGCAGCAGCTTTAATACCATAGTATTTGCAGATGGCATTAATTTCGTCTTTT
>JAGUYG010000119.1 GCA_020061465.1 Ignavibacteriales bacterium | reverse complement strand
ATATGGGCAATCACCAATATTATATTATTCTGAATCCCGCTTCTTCAAACGGTAAAACGGGAAAACGCATTAGTGAAATTAAAAATGCGGCAGCCAAATTTTTTGGTCAAGATTACACCCTTCACGTGACCGAATATCATCTGCATGCTGCTGAAATAGCCCGGCAGATAGTTTCCGAAGACGGAAGAAATATTATAGCCGCGGGCGGTGACGGTACCATAAATGAAATTATAAACGGTATATTCAGCCATCCCCTCGAAATTAGAAATGAATGTACGCTCGGCATTATAAATGGCGGAACAGGACAGGGATTCTCACAAAGTATTGGGCTGCCGGCTGGTCTTGAGAAACAGCTTGAATTAATTAAGAGCGGTCGGACGAACATGGTTGATATTGGATATTCCAAATTTAAAAATCAATTCGACGAGGAAGTTGAAAGATATTTTATAAATGAATTCCAAATTGGAATAGGCGGTGAGGTTGTTGAACGAGTTGAGCGAAAAGGTAAAAGATGGGGAGGGCGGCTATCTTTTGGGCTTCGAACTATTCAGAGTATCATTAGTTATACCGATCAACCTTTATCCATAATTATAGATGATAAGAAAATGCCGGGAGAAAAATTTTTCGGAGTAATTGTTGCCAACGGCGCATTCATGGGCGGCGGTATGCATTTAGCTCCAAACGCAAAAGTGAATGACGGAGTATTCAACGTTTTGTTGATCCATGAAACGAAACTGCTGCAAAGATTTCTCAATTTCTCAAAAATTTATTCCGGTCAGCACATTTATACTAAACACTTTAGCTATATTAAGGCTAAATCGATTCATGTCGAATCTTCTATAAAAACTTTAGTTGAGGCTGATGGTGAATTACTCGGAACCACTCCATGCAGCACTAAGATTATACCAAATGCTTTGAGAGTATATTCGAATATGCAGGGGAACGTGAATAATATTTAGTTTTACTGAGGAAATGATTTATAGAGAAGTCCCTAACTTTGCCCGCATATTAAAAAATAAGGAGATAAATCCCCAACTGCCGTCTACTGTTCTTGAAAAAGTACCGGAAGGACCAATGACAAAAGCACTAAAGCCCCAGCTTTCGAATATTTTTTGTACTAATATTTCAAAAACATACTGCGGCTGTCTTATATCGCTTTTTGGCATGGTATCAATCCGGAAATCAAATGTACTTCCGGCTAAGGACATTTCACGTCCCATGAATCCTATGTGCCATTCATCAATGTATAATTTCGACCTTGTTGCTGCATAAAGTTTAAAGGGGTACTTGAATTCCCAATTTAAATAGCTTCCATCAAGTATGAATGGTTTATATAATTATGTTCACGGTTTTATAGAGCAGATTTTAGCTTGTCTTTGCCCTTAGCACCATTTCAAAAAATTCCGCTGCACCGTCCTCATCGTTAGTTTTGGGTATGACAAAATCTGTTTTTCTCTTAAGCTCGGGAACCGAATTTTCAAGTGCAACTTTGAAAGCATTTGTTTCAAAGAGGCTAATGTCATTATACCAATCGCCGATAACTGCGGATGCATTCTCTTTAATCTTGAGTGCCTTAATTAATCTTAAAAAGCCCTTGCCTTTAGATGCACTTCTCTTTCTGATTTCCAGATAATAAATTCCTTGATGCGTCCGGGAGCAGAAATAGGAAGTTGTCAAACCGAATGAGAACGGTTCTTCCAACCGATTCTTAATCTTAAGAATACTTTCTTTATCATCGCCGGCAAGAACGATTTCGAGCGTATTCCTTAAATAACCATTATATGATCTGACTTCCTGATATACTGCACCATACTTATCCATCAGTTGAGGAATGAGTGAATTTGACTCAGTAAAATAAATCGCCTCCGCATGACAAAGAGCAATGTTTACCAGCAACTGATTTGCCATAGTTACTGCTTTAAGTACATGTTTCTCTTTTACGGGTACACAGTACAAAGGCTCGGATGAGTTTAAATCTTTAATATAACATCCGTCTAATGAGATTATCGGTAAATCTAGGTTTAATTCCTTTGCGAATAGAACCATGGCAGAATGAAGTCTGCCGGAAGCAAGCGAAAATTGAACACCTTTGCTTATCAATTCAGCAATAATTTTTTTGGTCTCCGGCTCTAACTCGCTTTTATTATTTAGGATGGTACCGTCTAAATCAGAAAGTATAAATTTAATATTCTTGAGGATGCTCTCTTTACTCATCAGTTAATAAATCGTTGTTGTGAAGAAAATATTAATTAACAAATTATCTATTGACTAAAATAAAGAAGTCCTGTGAATAATTAAGTCAATTCTTTTAATCCTAATCACTTTTACCTTCAATCATGGTTAACTAATTACAGAGTTAAACAAGACGGAAATAAACAGGTTAAAAGGAATCTATCCCTTTGGGAAAATCAAATATGATTATTTCGTAACGAAAATTAAGACGCATCGTTTGCGAATCGGAATCTGTGCGCAATTAATAATTCTGTTAAAATCTTTAAATCCCAGTACAGAGTTTTATGTGTAAAGCAATTAGAACTATTTATTGCTTTTCATTCGAAGTTAAATTTTCACCAAACAACACAACTAATTACCGGATTTGTAAATTATAATGCCTTAGTTTCAAATCAACACTAATTTCAATTCAAATTAAAACTAAAAAATATTTCGACATATCCGGCATCTACTTGTTACGAATCATTAGCGGAGATATCAAATAATTAAAATTAACAAAAGAAAGGAGCGCCTAATGGAAGAGCTAAATCGTATTATCGACCAGCTTAAAAGATCAATAGAAGGAAACGCCTGGCATGGACCGGCTGTTTTGGAATTAATATCAGATTTAACTCCCGACATAGCTCAAAAAAGACCTATTGAAAATGCACATAATATATGGGAAATTGCTAATCATCTTTCGGCGTGGATTGGTGCGGCTGTTAAAATGATTCAAGGAGAAACGATTAATCTTGATCCTGCTGAAGATTGGCCAGAGGTTAAATCCGGGTCCCAGGAGGAATGGAATGATACCTTTAATTTGCTTCGCTCGCGGTATCAAAACTTAATCTCTGTTTTAAAGAATGCCGATGATAATATTCTTAATCGGCAGGTATCGGGAAGAGATTATTCCGTATACTTTTTACTGCACGGAGTTATTCAGCATAGTCTCTATCATGCAGGCCAAATTGCAATATTAAAAAAGTATAATTGAAATATCAGGAGTACAATGATATGATTAATATTGATTACAACAGTATCCGGATGCAATTGCTTGATCGAAAAGAGAGATTAGACAGAGTAATCAGCGATATTGATAAATCTCCGCATCTTCTGCAATTACTTCATCAAGTTGATTCAGCTTTGGAGAGGATTGATAACGGCACATTCGGAATATGTGAAGTTTGCCATGACCCAATTGAAAGTGAGAGACTTATCGTTGATCCTCTAATCCGGGTTTGTTTGGATCATCTTTCTAAACATCAACAGAGAGCTTTAGAGCAGGATTTAGATATGGCTTCCAAAATACAAAGAGCATTGCTGCCAAATAATAATTTTGTTTCGAACGAGTGGGAAATTTATTTTCACTATGAACCCGCAGGTATGGTCAGCGGCGATTATTGCGATATTATAAAACCAAACAATCAACAAGATGATAATTTAATCGTTACTATCGGCGATGTATCCGGTAAAGGTGTAGCTGCTTCAATGCTTATGACTCACATGCACGCACTCTTTCACAGTATGACTGACTTAGAATTGTCGGTGAATGAACTTGTGCGAAGAGCTAACCGGTTATTTTGTGAGAGTACGGCATTCACTCATTACGCAACTTTAACCGTTAGTAAGCTGTACCCTAATGGAAAAATTGAAATTTGTAATGCCGGACATTGTTTCCCGATGGTGCTTGGGCATGAAACCTCTCACTCAATTGAAGCTACGGGAATGCCAATAGGGATATTCAATGAAGGCGAATATTTTTCGAAAGAAATAACCTTGCTTCCCGGTGAAATGCTGCTGCTTTATACGGATGGTTTGAATGAAGCAAGGAAAGACGAAGAAGAATTTGGAATTGATAGACTAACTGAATTAGCAAGGCGAATGATTAATAAATCGGCTAAAGAAGCAGTGGAACTAATAATTGAATCTCTTAAGAATTTTCTCTCCGGAACAGCCAAGCTGGATGACCTAACGATTATGGCGGTGAAGAGGAGATAGTAATAAAGCAAAAACCAAATCACAAATAACAAATAAAATCCAAAAACCAAATCACAAATAAATCTCAATAACCATAAGTCAATTTTTCAAACCTGATAAAGTCGGTTTAGAAGTTTGAGATATCGGATTTGATTATTGATTCTTGTATGGATTTTGGGATTTGTGTATTGCTATTTAACAAATTTTTACCATTATACAACCATCTATATAACATTATAATAAGTTTACAGCTTAAGCAAGATTTTTATTACACAGAGAAACACCGAGAAGACACGGCGTAGCAGAAAGCTACAAACAAAAAGTAGAACTCATCCCAACCCTTCTCTTAAGAAGAGAAGGGCTTATCCGTAGGATCTTTAGATTGGCAGAGATAACTTAACTTTTAACATTCCGACAGAATTATAAATGTAAAGACATAATTGGTAATAAGTCTCTCTCTTTGCCTGCCCGCTGCAGGCGGGTAAGAGAGAGATTATCCCAAAGGGATGCCT
>JAGUYG010000114.1 GCA_020061465.1 Ignavibacteriales bacterium | reverse complement strand
TTATGGGCACCTGGTTCAGCAGCAACAGGAAATGGGCAGCTATGGCTTATGAATATTGATGGTTCCAGTTTAACTCAATTAACATATTTTAAACCTTAAGTGTATTTGAATAGAAGGAGGTTGACAATTCAAATGCAGCCATAAAAAACTAAACATTTAATTATTTTTTAGGGCTATCAAATGAAAACCTATGTTTTTCTTTTAGCAGAATAAATAAAGAACAAAAAAACCATCCTCGTAAAGGATGAATAAAGCCCGAATTTTTTTACGAAAGGAGGACCACAATGAAGTTAATTTCAATTATCTTAACATTCATTGCTTCAATAGCTGCCGCCGAACCTGATCCGGCTAATATGTTTTTCCGTTCCTATGCAAATGTTGGTGCTCAGACTTTCGGAATGACAACAAAACAATTACCCTCCGGCGCTTACATCACTGCCGGTTACAATACTTCCATCAGCCAAAGTGACTATAGAAAAAATTTTGTAATTCAAAAGACTGATAACCGCGGATCGGTGGAATGGGTTAAACAATATGAAGACTTACAGGGTCAGTCGTGGCATTCATTCATTTTAGATGACGACAACGGAATCACTGCATTGTCTTCAGATATAACTGATGGATTTCGAGTAATTTCACTTGTTAAGTTTGACTCAAACGGTAACATCCTCTCCCAAAATTCATTTGGATTAGACAGCCTCGACTGTGCTGCTCTTCAATTCATTAAAAGCAAGGACGGCAGTTATTGGATATTAGCTGTTATCAGTCCGGGCAATTCTCCTTACCTCTTTAAAACTGATGCACAGGGAAATGTTTTATTTCAAAAGAATTTTACAATCCAGGCTGCATTTTCTTTTAGTAGACCTAAATTCCAATTCAGTCAAGTTAATGATACAATGCTTGTAATTACCGGCGGCACCGTTATTATTGGAATAAATACTTCAGGCGATTTATTATGGCAGCGAAACTACTCGGTATATTCTTTAACTAGATGGGATGACAGTACTTTTATCATGCTTCATTCAACAGCTATAGTAAAAGCCGATATCTACGGTAACGAAATATGGAGAAAAAGTTTTCCATCGGGCATAGGTGTTTGGATTATCCCAAACGATGAATATTCATTTGTCTTTTTAAATGCTGCAACTCAGGATTCAAAAAAAATTCACAACTTGATTAAATATGATACTGACGGTAATCTGATTTGGACACGCCGATTACCATGCCCCTTCAATTATATTGAGAAGACTTCAGACGGTGGGTTCATTTTAACCGGTACATATCAAGGATTAACTTTAATCAAAACAGGTCCCGACGGGATATGTAAAGACGTAAATATCTACACTCCTTTTCCCTTCAATCCGCTCTATATATTTAACGAATATCTAATAAGATGGACGGCACTGAACATCGACATGGTCGATATTCACTATTCAACTAACAGCGGGGCAAGCTGGATTAACATCGCTAAGAATATTCCAGCAGACACCTTTTATTATAGTTGGAGAGTACCTCAAACACCAACTCAAAACGCATTGATTATAATTTCAGATTCAAACGATGATTCTTTATACGGATTTTCTTTCCAAACCTTCCCTATTATTTACTACCATGAGTATGATTATATAGCAATCAATGAGGTTTTGATGTGGGTGGGAAATAACGGCGACGGTTCGCACGATCCAAGAACTGATGGTAATGGTTTTTATTGGCCCGGCGGGATTAATGCAACCAAAGCTGCGGTATTTCAAGATGGACTTCTTTTCGGAGGAAAGTTCAACGGTCAAATCAGAGTGAATGGAAATACTCACAGGCAAGGAGTTATGCCCGGAGCAATATTACCTAACGGACAACCCGACGATCCTATGAAAACTATTTACAAAATTTTCAAAGTAAGAAAAAATTGGGAGCTGCTTCCGCCCGGTTTAGACAGAGAAAGATATGAGTACGACCATAACAATTGGCCCGCAGAGATTGGCGCTCCGTTCATTGATTCAAATAATGACGGCACTTATACACCCGGCATCGACCACCCTCACTATATAGGCGATGAGGTTCTGTTCTATATAAACAACAGCGCTGATTCTATTAGGTGTAACTATGCCTACGGTTCTCCTCCTTCGGAGTTAGAATTTCATACAATAGTATGGGGATATGATGCTAAGGATTGGCTTAGAGATGTTGTGTTTAAAAAATATAAAGTAATAAACAAAACAGGCTATGAAATTACAGATATGATTCTTAGTTATTGGGTGGATGACGATATGGGAGATGCCGGCGATGATTTTGTCGGCTGCGATACCATATTAAACTTAGCTTATACATGGAATTCAAAAAACAATGATGGAGTGTATGGAACCCCTGCCCCTGCAGTTGGGCACATGATAGTTCAAAGTCCGATAGTTAAAGGTGAAGCAGCCGACAGCGCACGGTATCAAAATGGTTGGATTAAAGGATACAAAAATTTGGGGATGACTTCGTTTGCACCAATTCACAAACATATCTTCTCTCTAATAAACGATTTTCCTCAAGGAATATATGAAGGAACTCTTCAAGCTTATAATATAATGCACGGATTGAAAAACAAAGGCGATTCACAAATAGATCCGCTTACAGGCGAGCCGACTGTTTACGGCTTACCGGGCGATCCCGAAACAGGCATCGGCTGGTACGAAGGCGATGGCTGGCCGGGTGGTCCTTTTGCAGGAGACAGACGATACATGCTAAACTCAGGTACTTTTAATATGGCGCCGGGCGATACACAAGAAATAGTTATTGCAATTTTTATGGCTCTTGGAAGCGATCATAAAAACAGCGTTACTCAATTAAAAGAAAAAGCTGCTTTCATTCAGAAATTTTATGATACCGATTTAGTAACAAGCGTACCGACTGCTGAGCAGCTTCCTAACTCTTTCGAATTATATCAAAACTATCCAAATCCATTTAACCCGGTAACAAAAATAAAATTCTCAATTCCGTCAAATGTCAAGAGTCAAACGTCAAATGACGGAACTAATACATTAAATGTGGTATTAAAAGTATTCGACATCTTAGGACGAGAGGTTGCGACATTAGTTAACGAGCAAAGATCTCCAGGCACTTACGAAGTTGAATTTTCCGTAGGATCCTTTGGAGACGGAAGCAATCTAGCAAGCGGGGTTTATTTCTATTGTCTAACAGTTCATTCAGATAGATCGAACTCAGCAGATTTTGTTCAAACAAAGAAGATGATTTTGCTGCGATGATTTAATTGTTTGTAGGTAGTTGTTTGTCGTTTGTGGTCTTTATTCAGCGTTAAGTATTTAGTGTTAAATGTTAATCATTTTTAAAGAATTATACTTTGCTTTTATAAGGTTAAAACAAAAAAATTATAGTGCCTGATATCAGGCAGCAAACTGACTTTAATTATTCCTTGCTATAATTAGTTCAAAAACTTACATTATAAAGAGTTTAAATTCATAAGCAATGCCTGGAGTAAATGAAATTAAATAATTTCATATCGTTTTCTCTCGTGCTCTTATTGTTATTCTTCTCTTCTTGCGAACAGGATGTTACAACTTCTCCGCCTAAAACTTTGCCAAGCAATACGGGAATTCTCTTCGTCGATTCAAAACCGCAAGGCGCAAGAATATTTCTTAACGGTGAGTTTACCGGTCACTCCTCTCCCGATACGGTTAAGTGGATGGATGAAGGCGTTTACACACTTACCTTAAAGCTCAGGTTTTATAAAGATACCAGCATACAAATTAATGTTAAAGATAATCAGACATCGTCATACTTTTTAGACTACTCAAAAAATCCATCTATGTTAGGCAGCTTGCTGTGCGATTCTAATCCTACAGGAGCTTTAATCTTTATAAGCGACTCATCTACAGGGAAATACACCCCCGATATAATTTCCGGTTTAACGCCGGGGTATTATAAGGTTCGCTTAACAAAAAGCGGATATTGGGATGCAAGGGCAGTTGGTTTAGTGCAAAGCAGTGTTACTAATTTTATCCCTACTCAAATATTAGTTGACTCAACGGTTTGGGTAATTTTTAAAGAAGAGAATTCTCAACTGCCATTTAATTTACTAAACAGTGTGGCTGTTGATAAAAACAATATAGTCTGGATTGGCACTCATGGTAAAGGACTGGCAAGGTTCGACGGGAAAAATTGGAATGTATTCGATACCGATAATTCACCATTAGAATCAAATTATATTTCAACCATTTATGTGGACGATGAAAATCATAAGTGGATCGGAACTCATCTAGGCGGTTTATATGAATACGACGATCAAAGTTGGAAAACATTCAATAAAAATAATTCCGGGCTGCCCGGCGATGATATTACTTCCGTTCTCCTTGAAAAAACCGGGGCTCTTTGGGTAGGCACAATTTCAGATGGCATTGCATTACGAAGAGATTCCGGAATATGGCGGATACTCAATACTGCCAACTCACCGTTGATATCAAATAAAATTACCGATATAACAGTTGATAAAAACAATATTAAATGGATTGCAACCGACGGCGGAGGTATTATGAAATATGTTGGACCAAGAGAAATTATATTATACAGACAATTTTCATCCTCTGTAATTTCACCTTTCTATGGAATGAATACGAATAATTACTATTCGATAGCTGTCGATTATAATAATAAAGTTTTCGCCGGTTCAAATTTGGGATTGACATCATGGGAGGGATTTACATGGAAATCCTTAGGAGGAGGTCCTGGAAATGTAAAATCTATTGTTGTTGATAAAGCGAATTACTTATGGTATGCCACGGACGGCGGCGGGCTTGTAAAATATAAAGACGGAATCATTAAAATATTAAGTGCTTCAAACAGTCCTCTAAGCAGTAATAAATTAACTAGTGTAGCAATCGATAAATCAGGATACAAATGGATAGCTTCATACGGCGACGGGCTAATAAAATACAAAGGCAATTAACCCTCGTGGATCGTGCACCGTTATTCATTATTTGATATTCGTACCTTAATGACTTTTTTTCGATTAGCTGAAACTGAAATTGAAAGCTTAAGTATGCCGATGTAATTCCGAACTTTTTTAGTACTTGATATAATTATATTAAAAAATTACATTACTGACGACTTTAGATTTCTAAGGTAAAGCCGGGGAGTTAATGAAAATACATAAATTCATATTATTCCCTCTCGCAAACTTTTTGCTACTCTTCTCTTCCTGCGAAGAAAATTTTAGCCCTCGTACAGAGTTCAAAGAAAGATATGTGATCAACTGTATTATCCGTGGAGATACGGCTTTTCAATCGGCGACTGTTTCCCGATCCTATAACGTTGAAGGCTATGACCCATATACAAATAACACTTCACCTTTTTTGAAAGTTAAAGATGTTCGTTTGTGGTCTAATAATATTGTTTATGTTTTTAAAGATTCTTTAAACTATAATACGAACCCGAGATATAGTGAACCCATCCCCTTTTACTACTTAAATAATTTCAAACCTTCGCGCGGACATGAAATGATGTTAAGAGTTGTTGTAGACGATTATAGAATATATTGGGCGTACACATGGCTACCGGATTCAGTTAAGTGGGATTCATATAACAGCGATTTAAGTATTGCAGACGATAATAAAGAATTCTGGAAATATTCCTGGTTTCATTCAATCTATGGGACGTGGTTCCTGCCAAAACTCTACATCGTTTACAGCTATATTAACGACGAGCCAGGCACACGGAGAGTTCAGGAAGTATATAAAGACTTTATTATCATAGATAATACATCAATTCCACAACCATTTAATCCGATCAAAACACCTGTGCTGTCGGTAAAAAAACGTAACATTGATTCCGCAATGGTAAATATTTCAAGGGGCGATCCCAACAAAAAGAATTATACAATTCATGCTGCATTCTTAGACTTATTAATTTTTGATGAACACTTATCTAAATATTTTTCTACTTCAAAAGGATATCTTGACGATTACACTATCAGAGTTGATGAAAGCGACTATACAAACGTAGAAGGAGGTTATGGAATTTTCGGTTCATATCTTAAGCAAAGCAAACAAATAAGAGTTCAAACTGAGTATGTTGAGAAATTTGGATATATCGCTGGCAATCCTTAAAGATTGATTTTAAACAAAATTGAAAAATGAAAGTAATTATAGTAGCAGCAGCATTCGTATTCCTCTTTTCTGCCGGTTGTGAGCAGGAAATATCTACAAGTCCGCCTGAAATATTGAAGCCTAATACCGGTATGCTTTTCATCGATTCAAAACCTGATAGTTTTGAAATATTTTTTAATAACATTCAAACCGGATATTTTACTCCCGACACCGTTAAGTATTGGCCTGAAGGTATGTACAAGCTTACTTTAAAAAGGAGGTTTTGGAGAGATTCTATAACCACAATAAATATTGAAGCCGGTACGTTAGCCACCCACTTTTTCGATTTTACTCAAAATCCGGCTATGAGAGGGAAATTAGATTGTTATACCATTCCTCCGGGTGCATCAATAATTCTTGATGATTCAGTAACCGGACGAGCCACGCCCTGGATTTTTGAAAATTTAATGCCAGGTATGCATAAATTACAATATAAATTATATAATCATCGCGATGGATTTACTACCGCTTACATCTACAGCGGTATTACAAATGCTGCCCCGGATGTTTTCTTAGTAGATACTTCAATATGGGTTCACTTCAACACGAAAAACGCGGAGATACCTTTTGACTATCTCACCGATATTGCTATTGAAAAAGGATATATTAAATGGTTCGGCACTTATAATGCCGGTTTAGTTATGTATGACGATAATGAATGGATTACCTATACAACAAATAATTCCGGACTGCCGGATAATTTTGTTAACTGCATTTTTATTGATTCGAAAAACAAAAAGTGGATTGGAACGCTTGGCGGATTTGCATCCTTTGACGGTTTAAATTGGGAAGTTTTTAATACAGATAACTCCCCCCTGCCCGACGATAATGTGACTGCAATTTATGAAGATATAAAGAATAATGAGCTATGGATTGGTACTCACAGAAAAGGATTGGTTAGGATTAGTGGAAATAGCTGGACGATTTACGATACTTCAAATTCACATCTCCCCTCTAATTACATACAGACAATTTATATAGATAAATCGGGAAACAGATGGATCGGGTCTTCATTTTTAGGATTATCTCTAGACTCCCGTTTGTCAAAATTCAATATTGATAGATATGATACATCATGGATTACAGCATACACCGTGAGGGCTATAGAAGAAGATAAAAATATGACCATTTGGTTTGCTGCCGGTGATATTTTTCCCACAGAAGGTAAGTATGGATCTGTTAGCGACTCATTAATAATTCTAAAATCCCCGTTAAACTCACTCAGCGATATGACAATAGATGCAAATAATAATTTTTGGTTTATAAGTTTCACCGAGGGAATGGCAAAGTATCTTGAAGGTACGTGGGAGTTTCTTAAACACTCTTCGAAAGGTTTAAGAACAAATGCACTCCGTTCAATTGCAATTGACGGACAGGGACATAAGTGGATTACATCTTTTGGCGAGGGATTAATAAAATACAAAGGCAATTAACCCTCGTGGATCGTGAGTCGTTAGTCATTAATTGATAATCGTACATTATTGATTTTTTTATTTGATTAGCTGAAACTGAAATTGAATACTTTAGTTTACCAATGCAGTTCAGAACTTTTTTAGTACTTGATATAATTATGTCAAAAACTTACATTACTGACGACTTTAGATTTCAAAGGGTAAAGCCGGGGAGTTAATGAAAATACATAAATTCATATTATTCCCTTTTGCAATTTTTTCGCTGATAATTATTTCCTGCGAACAGGATGTTACAACTTCTCCGCCTAAAACTTTACCGGCTAACACCGGCATCCTCTTAGTCGATTCAAAACCGCAAGGTGCAAGAATATTTCTTAACGGTGAGTTTACCGGTCACTCCTCTCCCGATACTGTGAGATGGTATGAAGAAGGTAATTATATCCTCACCTGTAAGATGAAG
>JAGUYG010000056.1 GCA_020061465.1 Ignavibacteriales bacterium | reverse complement strand
TTGCACTTATGAGCAAAGGAAAGATAGAATGAATTATAATCAGTTAATTCAAAAATTAAGTTGACGCCTATGCGAATACTTTCGGGACGGGATCGTTTCGATACGATTTTGAATTTGTCCTATGGATCCTTTGGATTATTTGTTGTTCATTTGTTATTTGGGTTTTGTCCAAAGGATCCTTCGGACTATTTGTTTTTTACTTACGATTAAAATAGCAAATATTTTTGGTTAGACTTTTCAAACAATTTTAAATAATCTATTCTAAAAGATGAAAAATTTTTTCCTGGTGGTATTAGACGGCGTCGGTATAGGTGAATTACCGGATGCTTCCAAATATGGAGATGAAGGAAGCAATACCCTTGCTAATATGGCTAAAGCAGTTGGAGGTTTAAATTTGCCGGAACTGCAAAAATTAGGATTGGGGAACATTCATCCTATTGAAGGAATTCAACCGGTTCAAAATCCTGGGGCATCATTCGGAAAGATGGCAGAAATTTCAAAAGGAAAAGATTCAACCAGCGGGCATTGGGAATTGGGAGGGCTTTTTGTCGACTCAGATTTTTCTTATTTCCCCGAAGGATTTCCGGATGAGCTTGTTGAAAAATTTATTAAGCTTACGGGATGCAAAGGTTTTCTTGGCAATAAAACCGCTTCCGGTACTGAAATAATCAAAGAGCTTGGTAAAGATCATATTAAAACGGGTTACCCAATCATTTATACTTCCGCCGATTCTGTATTCCAAATAGCTGCTCATGAGAAAGTTATTCCATTGAACCGGCTTTACGAGATTTGCAAAATAACCAGAGAACAAGTTTTGACCCCTCCTTTTTTAGTAGGTAGGGTTATTGCACGACCCTTTATCGGAAAGCCAGGAAATTTTAGCAGAACGACAAATCGGAAAGATTTTTCTTTAGATCCTCCTTCAGATACAATTCTCAATTTACTTTCAAAAAATAATATTACCACCGTTGCCGTAGGAAAAGTGAATGACTTGTTTAATTTTAAAGGAATAGATATTTCACAAATTACAAAATCGAATGAAGAAGGATGTAAAAGATTGCTTGAAAATTCAGTTCAGATAAATAATTCTTTCATCTTTACAAATTTGGTTGACTTCGACGTCTACTTCGGTCATAGGAATGATCCGTTCGGTTTTGCCGATGCATTGAAAAGTTTTGACGATTTCCTGCCGGAGTTTTTAGATAAGCTTGATGAATCCGATGCGTTAATAATTACCGCCGACCACGGCAATGACCCCGTTACGCCTAGCACCGACCACAGCAGAGAATACGTTCCCGTATTATTTTACAGAAAAGGTAAAGAAGGTAAACCGCTCGGTGTTAGAAGTACATTTTCCGATGCGGCAAAAACCACTGCAGATTTTTTTGGAATAGATAATTCTCTTTGCGGTAAAAGTTTTTTAAATGAATGAAAACGGCGGTGCGATGAAATGCCCGAATAAAATTTGCGAGTATATATCTAATGTTAACTGTCAATAGGAAAATTTGTTCTGAGAAAAGGACACTGTAGTGTTAATGAATTGATTTTTTAAAAATGCTAAAAGAATTATTAAAACTAAATCACTGCGGGAATAAGAAATAATAGAATTATTTCGGTCAGAGATTCAAATCTTTATAATAAATTAACTAAAAGACAAAAAACTGTTAATGAAAAAGTCTGCTGAATACTTGATTGATACGGATGTTCTAAATGAATATTTGCATGAAAATGAAAAAGAAGAAGAACCTGCTCTTTTAACTTTCATGAAAAGTGGAATATGTTTTACGACAGTATTAAATGCTGCCGAATTATTGCTTAAAGTAGATTCGTCTGAGGAAAAAGAAAAAATCATTCAGCTTCTTTCAACACTCAACGTATTGGGAATTCATTCGAGGTACTGTTTGAACATCGATAAATATTCAAGTAAGGTTGGGAATATCCGCGATGCTCTGTTCTGTGCGGCGGCAGAAATAAACAAATTGCCGATTGTAACTTATAACAAGGCTAAGTATATTAGCACCGGTTTAAGAATAATTCATCCTAAAGAGCAGAGAGGCTAACTTGTTTTTAGGCAAAGTAATCGGCACTGTTTGGTCAACGAAGAAAGATGAAAATCTTGTCGGCGCCAAATTTTTAATAGTTCGTCAATTGGATCTCGACTTAAGCCTGAAGAGTAATTTTGTTGTTGCCGTTGACAGTGTGGGTGCAGGCGAAGGTGAGGTAGTGTTAGTTGCAACCGGCAGTTCTTCTAGGCAAACCGAATTCACTAAAAACAAACCCGTTGATGCCGTAATTATGGCTATTGTTGATAAGCTCGATATCCCTCCGGAAGAAAAATCATAAACAGGGAAGTAAACTCAATTACTCTTTTTTTTTAATTTAAGCAGAATTATTTTTGTATACGGTTTCGGGTAGCTATCAAAAAAATGGAAAAAAATTGTTTTTAGGAAAAGTAATCGGTAATGTTTGGGCTACCGAAAAATACAAAGCAGTGCATAGTTTTAAGTTGATGTTCGTTCAACCAATAAATGCTAAAATGGAAGTTAACGGCGATCCGTTAATAGCAGTTGATACAGTCGGTGCCGGACCGGGAGAAATCATTTTTTATATTACGGCTTCGGAAGCTGTCATTCCGTTGCCTGTTGATTTCGCTCCGGTTGATGCCTCAATTGTCGGTATAGTTGATTCTATTAACCTGCAAATTAATTGGTAAGGTACTTTTCGTGAAGATTTTTAAACAATTTACAAACCGTGAAAGCCAGTCACTCGATAAATACCTTCAAGAAATCGGGAAAGTCGATTTACTAACTCCTGAACAAGAAATTGAACTTGCAATAAGAATCAGAAATGGAGACCAGCAGGCACTAGAGATACTTACCAAAGCCAACTTAAGATTTGTAGTCAGCGTTGCCAAACAATATCAAAACCAGGGTCTCTCGTTGGGAGATCTTATCAATGAAGGAAATTTAGGTTTAATCAAAGCTGCAAAACGTTTTGATGAAACTCGCGGCTTTAAATTTATTTCATACGCTGTATGGTGGATACGTCAATCTATTCTTCAGGCACTTGCCGAACAAGCAAGAATAGTTCGGCTTCCGCTTAATCGAGTAGGCGCGTTGAATAAAATCGGCAAGGCTTACAGCAATCTCGAGCAGGAATTTGAAAGAGAACCAAGTGCGACGGAACTTGCAAGTGAATTGGAAATGGATATAGCCGAAATCGCCTACACATTGAGAGTTTCCGGAAGGCATATTTCGATGGATGCACCGTTTGCTCAGGGCGAAGATAACAGACTGTTGGACATTATACAAAATGAACAGCACCCAACACCAGATCATGATTTAATGACCGAATCTCTTAAAGCAGAAATTGAAAGAGTGTTATCCACTCTTTCTGAGAGGGAGGCTGAAGTTATTAAGCTTTACTTTGGCTTGAATAAGGAAAACTCTCTTACTCTCGAAGAAATAGGGGATAGGTTTAATTTAACGCGTGAGCGAGTCCGCCAAATAAAAGAAAAAGCCTTACGGCGATTGAAGCATGCATCTCGAAGTAAAAATTTAAGATCATATTTAGGCTAAGCTGCATGAAGAAAAAAGGAATACTACTAGAAATCTTAGCTTTTGTGTGGGTCTGTTTTTTAATACTCACCGGCTGTTCCTCCACTTCAAGCTCACTCCGATATAAAAATACAACAGAAATCAAAGAAGATACTTCCTCATCAATTAAGTTCAGTTCGGAACAATCACAAAAAGAATTAGCGGCAGTTGACACAAATATTAATTTTGATTCGTTGGACAATATCTACTTTTTAAATGGTGAGGAAGATCCCGACGATATCGATGACATTCCCGAAGAAGATGAATCAATTGATTTAACGTCTATTTTGAATAACCTTAATGCTTCAGGTTCCACTGCAGATTTAAACTCCGATGGCAGCAATCCGCAAGAAAAAATGTTAATGGAAATTATTAAGTACTTAAATACTCCGTACAAATACGGCGGAAATTCCAGCAAAGGCATTGACTGTTCGGCATTCACGCAAACAATCTTTAAAAATACATGTTCTTTTTCTTTATTAAGATCAGCAAGAGATCAATTTACTCAAGGACAGGTTATTGAGAACGGAGACGATATTGAATTCGGCGATCTTGTATTTTTTAATACAAGGCGCCGCGTAAGACCCGGTCACGTTGGAATTTACATCGGCAATCGATTATTCGCACACGCAAGCTCAAAGCGAGGAGTTATAATTTCCTCAATGGATCACGATTATTATTCAAAGAGATACATGGGTGCCCGCAGGCTGGAACTTGTCTTTTAATTATTCAGCAAGTTTTCTCTCTTCGGAGATTATTTAACTACTATTAGCTCCTATCTTGACAAAACTATGAGCTTTATCTAAATTGTTTCCGAGATGAAAACTGTTTTTATTTAATGACAACAATATGTTTATTCGATAACTTTTGAGGAATAATAGTTTGAATTATCACGGAGTTATAAAATGGAACAAATATTAGCACAAGATTTAAGCAGCAAAATTCCCTTTCTAATAGAAAAAATTAAAAAAGGTGAAGAGGTAATAGTAACACAAGATGGAGTTGAGTTATTTAAAATTTCTCCGCTTAGACAAAGACCAAGAGCGACGTTCGGAAGTGCGAAAGATAAAATAACTTATATCGCAGATGATTTTAATGATACACCTGAGGGGTTTGAAGAGTACATTCAATGATTGTATTATTAGATACTCATACACTTCTTTGGTTTATAAAAGGCATTCAAAACATCACTCCACAAACCCTCGAGTTAATTGCCGAGCCCTGAAACCAAAAATTTTTAAGCCTTGCTAGTGTTTGGGAGATGGCTATAAAATTAAGTCTTTAAAAAATTAATATCGAAGAAAATCTGCGTGACTTTATAAAAGAAGAGTGTAAAACAAATGGCTTTGATTTACTCGAAATAAAGCTTGAACATTTAACTGATGTGGCTGAGTTACCCCTTCATCACAAAGACCCATTTGATCGATTACTTGTATCTCAGGCTAAAAATGAGAACATTCCAATCGTCAGCTCTGATAAAATTTTTAACAGCTATGGCATTCAGAGAATCTGGTAAAAAATTCTTCGGTTACACACCATACCCCGTCAATTTCATTTCTCATTATTACCGTTCTGTGATGATAGATAAAACTCTGTCTTGAATCGTTCAGTTCAGTAGAAAAAAATGCCAAAAACGAACCGTTTATTTTTCTATAGAAATGGAATTTGAAACATTTTTAATAGGACTCATTTATATTTGTACCCAATTCATAAAAAGATTGGAAACACTTTTGCTTTATGAAAAAATACAAATTAGAAAATATTGACTGTGCTGTCTGTGCTTCGAAGATTGAAGACGCACTAAACAAACTTGATACGGTAAGAAGTGCGGTCATTAATCCGGCAACATCTATGCTTTATGTTGATGCCGACGATATAAAAAAAGTGCAATGGGTTATCCACGAAGTTGAGCCTAAGGCTTTTATTCGCGAGTCAGTAAAAAACGATATTAACAACAACAAATTATCTAAGCTTAAAAAAGAACCGCTGATAATTATTGCTGTTCTAATATTATTTGGGGCAGGCTTACTCTTTTCTAACCTATTAAAAGATTCCTCACTTTTCTGGATTGAATATGTTTTATTTATAACCGCTTATCTGCTTAGCGGCTGGAGTGTCATATCGAAAGCGATAAAAAACGTATTCCGCGGTAAAATTTTTGACGAAAATTTTTTGATGACAATCGCTACTCTTGGCGCAATATTAATTGACGAATTGCCGGAAGCCGTAGCAGTAATGTTTTTTTATTATGTTGGTGAATTTATTCAGAACCTTTCTATAAACCGCTCACGAAGATCGATTAAATCGCTTCTCGAAATTAGACCTGATTATGCTAATCTAATTTCGGGCGATAAATTGTTGAAAATTTCGCCTGAAGACGTTTGTGTCGGCAATTCGATTGTAATTAAACCCGGTGAAAAAATTCCCTTGGACGGCGAAATATTTAATGGGAATTCCTATGTAGATACTTTTCCTTTAACCGGCGAGCCTACACCCAAAAGTGTAAAACACGGCGATAATGTGTTGGCAGGGATGATAAATAAAACCGGCGTTTTATCTGTTAAGGTAACAAAGAAATTTTCGGAGTCGTCGATTTCAAAAATATTAGAGTTAGTAGAAAATGCCGGGCAGAAAAAAGCCCAAACGGAAAAATTTATTACTCGTTTTGCAAGATATTATACTCCGGTTGTGGTTGCAATGGCACTAATAATAGCAATTATTCCCCCGATTATTTATCATTCAGAAAATTTTTCCGATTGGACTTATAGGGCTTTAGTACTCTTGGTCATATCGTGCCCATGTGCTTTGGTAATTAGTATTCCTTTAGGTTATTTCGGCGGTATCGGAGGAGCTTCGCGTAAAGGAATTCTGATAAAGGGTTCGAATTTCCTTGATGTCCTTACACGGGTTAAGACTGTAGTATTCGATAAAACCGGAACGCTTACCCAGGGTGTATTCAAAGTAACAAGTATAATTGCTAAAAACGGTTTTACCGAAAAAGACTTGTTGTACTACGCCGCTATCGCCGAATATCATTCAAATCATCCTATAGCGGCTGCCGTTCTTGAAGCATACGGCGAGGATCTTTCCGGTATTGAAACAAACGGATATGAAGAAATTTCAGGAAGAGGAATAAAAGCCACTATAGGCGATAAGAACATAATTGCCGGAAATGATTCACTTCTTCATGAAGAAAATATCGACCATGATGTATGTAATGCTGAGGGCACTGTGATTCACATTGCTGTAAATGCAAAATATGCAGGATACATAATAATTTCCGATGAATTAAAAACCGATTCTGAAACAGCAATTTTATCGCTAAAAAAACTTGGTGTTGAAAAAACAATTATTCTTACAGGCGATAATGAGGTTGCAACAAAAGAATTAGCCGATAAATTAGGAATAGAAACTTATTACACAGGCTTGCTGCCAGAAGATAAAGTAGCTCATCTCGAAAAGATTCTAATTCAAAACAAAAATTCAAAAGTTGCTTTTGTGGGAGATGGAATTAACGATGCACCAGTATTAGCCAGAGCTGATGTTGGAATAGCCATGGGCGGTTTAGGTTCTGATGCGGCAATTGAAGCAGCAGATATTGTGATAATGGAAGATCAACCATCTAAGGTTGCTGTTGCGATAGAAGTTGCTCAGAAAACTCGACATGTTGTTTGGCAGAACATATTTTTAGCTCTCGGCATCAAAGGATTTTTTATTATTATGGGCAGTCTTGGCGCAGCTTCGATGTGGGAGGCTGTTTTCGCCGATATGGGAGTTGCGATATTAGCAATACTTAATGCTTCAAGGATGCTCAAATTCGAATAAAAAGGGCTATCCCGCTTTGTAAACAGGACAGCCTTGAATATCGGGAATAATAGTTTTAACTGCAGCCTGTAGTAGAGCCGCAAGTCATACATTTCAAGCATGTGCCGTTTCTTACCATAGTCATGCTCTGGCATTCAGGGCAAATATCGCCTGTAAAGCCCCGTTCCATTGCCTGCTTTACTTTGATTGTGATTGCATCGGGAGCCGGTTTTGATGTTTTACTTTTAGTTTCATTGCTTGAAAGTGAATAATTGTAAGAGCTTAAGTTATCTTTATCCAATTCAACTAATCTTTCGCTTACCACCTCTTCACTGATAAATTCAGGCTCAACAAATTTTTTAACTATGCCCGGCGAAGCTTTCGATTTATATTCTCCGGGTTCAACGTGTGCAAGATCGTTTCTGCCTAAGTAAGTTACGGCTAATTCTCTGAAAATATAATCTATTACGGAAGTAGCCATTTTTATTTTATCATTACCGGCTACAATACCGCTTGGCTCAAATCGGGTAAAGACAAATGCATCAACAAACTCTTCCAGAGGAACGCCGTGCTGCAAACCGAGCGATATGGAAATAGCGAAACAGTTTAGCAAGCTTCTAAAGGATGCACCCTCTCTGTGCATATCAATGAAAATTTCGCCTAATTCACCGTTATCATATTCACCTGTTCGTATGTAAACAGATTGCCCATTAATTTTTGCTTTCTGTGTATAACCCTGTCTGCGGTCTGGTAATCTTCTTCTTTTTGCAATGTAACGATGAATAATTCTTTCGGCTACTTTAACAATATCGTTATGCTCCTTTTCTTCAATTAACGCTTCTAATTCTTCTTCGCTTATTGAGTTTAAAGGTTGCGAAAGCTTACTGCCGTCGCGGTATAATGCATTTGCTTTAATACCCAGTTTCCATGACTGCATGTAAGCGTCTTTTATATCTTCTATAGAAGCTTGATTAGGAAGATTTATTGTTTTTGAGATAGCTCCCGAAATAAAAGGCTGCGACGCTGCCATCATCTTAATATGTGCGAGCGGACGAATGAACCGGGTCCCTTTTTTGCCGCATTTGTTTGCACAATCGAAAACCGGATAATGCTCATGCTTTAAGAAAGGAGCTCCTTCTATTGTCATCGTACCGCAAATATAATCATTGGCAGAAGCTATCTCTTGCTTTGAAAATCCTAAATGTGTTAATAAATTAAAATCAAATGAGTTCAAGTTTTCTTCGGATACACCTAATTTCTTCATAAGGAAATCTGAACCGAGTTCAAACTTGTTAAATGCAAATGATAAGTCGAAAACTGCGGGAAGAATTCGTTCAATCTTTGTGGTAATCTCATCTGTAAATCCTTTTGACTTTAACGATTCTTTATTGATGTACGGACATCCTTCAAGCGTGCCTGAACCCTTAGCATATTTAACTATTTCGTTAATTTGATCTTTGTTATACCCCAATCTTTCTAATGCCGGAGGGATTGACTGATTGATGATCTTAAAATATCCTCCGCCGGCAAGTTTCTTGTATTTAACTAAAGCATAGTCAGGTTCTACACCTGTAGTATCGCAGTCCATCACCAGCCCTATAGTTCCTGTAGGTGCAATTACGGTTACCTGAGCATTACGAAATCCATATTTTGTTCCAAGCTCTAATGCACGATCAGAATCTTCTCTTGCGGCTTTTAGAAGATCGGAAGGACAGTGTTTCGGATCTATTCCCATCGGAAAAATCGATAAACCTTCGTATTCTTCGCTTGGAACGTTGTAAGCAGCACGCCGATGGTTTCGGATGACTCTTAGCATGTGTTCTTTATTTTTATTGTAACGCGGAAACTGACCTAACTGCTTTGCTAATTCAGCCGAAGCTGCGTATGCGTTCATGTGCATTATTGCCGTTAAGGCTCCGCAAATAGCAAAAGCTTCGTTACTATCGTAAGGAATTCCTTGCAGCATTAATAAAGAACCGAGATTTGCATATCCCAATCCTAAAGTTCTAAAATCATAACTTAAGCGGGCAATTTCTTTGCTTGGAAACTGAGCCATTAAAACGCTTAATTCAAGTACGATTGTCCATAACCGTGAAGCATGCCGGTAGGCATCAATATCAAATTTTTTGGTTTGTGTATCATAAAACTTTACAAGATTTAGAGAAGCGAGGTTGCATGCAGTATCGTCAAGGAACATATATTCGCTGCAAGGATTAGAAGCCCGAATTTCACCGTCAGCCGGACAAGTATGCCACTCGTTAATAGTGGTATGAAACTGTGTCCCGGGATCCGCTGAAGACCATGCGGAGTAGGCTATGTCATCCCAAAGTTGACGTGCCTTCAAAGTAGTGCACGGCTTGGGCTGTCGTTTTTCTGCTTTAGCTTTTTTCTTTTCAATTCTCCAGTACAAATTCCAGTCGCCGTCGTTAAGCACAGCATTCATAAAATCGTTCGTAATTCTTACCGAGTTATTTGAGTTTTGACCGGACACAGTAGCGTATGCTTCCGAGTTCCAGTCAACATCATAAACAGGAAACTCGATCGATTTAAAACCCAGTTTTGCCAGATGAATAACTCTTTCTATATAATTATTTGGAATCTGTGCCTTTCGTGCTTCAAGTACAGCGTGTTTAAGTTTCTTATTTAATTTTTTATTAAATCTATCATTCTCGGGATGTTCGTCATAGCAAGCTTTCATAACTGCGTTCAAATGATAATTACACAGCTTAGAGCCTGCAACCAGCGATGCAACTTTTTGCTCTTCAGCTACCTTCCAATTTATGTACTCTTCGATATCCGGATGGTCCATGTCAAGTGTTACCATTTTAGCAGCACGGCGTGTGGTTCCGCCGGATTTAATTGCACCGGCAGACCTGTCACCAATTTTAAGGAAGGACATTAATCCTGATGATTTTCCGCCGCCGCTCAATGGCTCATTCGCTCCACGAATATCTGAAAAATTTGAGCCGGTTCCGGAGCCATATTTGAACAGCCGGGCTTCTCTAACCCATAAATCCATTATACCGCCTTCATTAACCAGGTCATCTTTAATCGATTGAATAAAACAAGCGTGGGGCTGTGGATGTGTATATGCATCGGTAGAAGCGGTAAGTTCTCCGGTTTTATAATCCACATAATAGTGACCCTGAGAAGGTCCCGTAATTCCGTACGCCCAATGCAAGCCTGTATTGAACCACTGCGGGCTGTTAGGTGCAGCCATTTGATTAGCGAGCATGAACATCAATTCATCATAAAATGCTCGGGCGTCTTCTTCACTATCGAAATAATCGGCTTTCCAGCCCCAATATGTCCAGCATCCAGCCAACCTGTGGAAAACCTGTCTCGAATCAGTTTCTGAAGAATATCTTTCTTTTTCGGGCAACTCTTTTAGCCGTTCAAGGTCGGCTGTTGAAGATTGCAGCCAACCGGGAACATCGGCTTCGCTATTTTTTTTGAGCAGCTTAGGTACACCGGCTTTTCGGAAATATTTTTGGGCAATTATATCGGTTGCTACCTGCGACCAGTGCGGCGGCACGGAAACATCCTCCATCTTAAAGACAAGCGAACCGTTAGGATTTTTTATTTCCGAAGTTCGCTTTACAAACTTGATCAAATGCAAAGGGTCTTTCCCCGCTTCCGTAAATAATCTCTTAATTTGCATTAAACGCTCCCTTGCCTAGTATTTTTAGGAATGTAAAAAATAAAATTTATAATCGGAAGAGTAATTTGAGTGTTGTTCTCTGTTTGCATAATAATTTTTTGTAAGAATTTTTAGTCTTGAATTAACTTCAAACTAATTAATTTTTTTCAAAAAGGAAATAGGAGATAAAAGGAATTATTAAAAATTTTTCTTTTTAAAATCTTGTGCAAAGTTTATAATATTTTTCTTTAAAACCCAAATTAAATTTTTCGATTCGATAAAATCTTTTTAAAAAATGTGTTTTAACACATTCTAATGAACAATTAAATTTGAAATAATTTATGATAAGCTAATCTCTTTGTTCGGATAAAATTAAGAATTAAGTTTTGCTTGTAAAAATAATCGCCTATGTAATATGTTATCTGTTTACTTAGTTTTATAACTATATATAGGTGTATATTGAAAAAATTTTGCCGAACCTTTTTAACCGATATAAAAAAAATTGACTAACGAAATAGTAATAGAAACAAAAAACCTATCGAAAGTATTTAAAGAAGTTAAAGCAGTCGAAAATCTCAGCCTTAATGTTTATAAAGGCGATGTATTCGGGTTTCTTGGTCCTAACGGCGCAGGGAAAAGTACAACAATCAGAATGCTGCTTACTTTAATTTCTCCTACCTCCGGCTCGATTAAACTTTTTGGCGAAGACTTGCGGAAAAAACGTGTTGATCTGCTTCGCAAAGTAGGTTCGATTATTGAAAAACCCGATTTTTATAACTATTTGTCTGCTTATAAAAATCTCGAAATTCTTGGGAGGATTTCCGGAATAGAAATAGAGCGAAAAAAAATTATGTCAATTCTCGAATTAGTAGGGCTTGAAAAGCGATACAAGAGTAAAGTAAAAACTTATTCGCATGGAATGAAACAAAGGTTAGGCATTGCTCAGGCATTGTTGCATAACCCGGAATTGATTATTCTTGATGAACCGACCACCGGGCTTGATCCGCAGGGAATGAAAGAAATCCGCGATTTAATAGTATTTCTGAGCCGAGAAGAAGGGAAAACTATTTTCTTATCGTCTCATATTCTTCATGAAGTTGAATTGGTAGCAAACAGAATGATCATTATAAATAAAGGATCTGCTCAGGTCGAAGGTGATGTGAAGGAACTGCTTAATAAAGACAGCCTTAAAGTAACTTTTGAGGTAGATGATTCAGAAGCAGCAAAAAAATCTATAGCCAATATGAGGTGGGTTAATCATGTTAATTCGGCTGTGGACAATAAAATTATTTTTTCAATAGCGCCCGAAGAGATTTCTGAACTGAATAAACATTTTGTTGAAAACGGAATAGGAGTCAATGCTATTATACCAACGCGGTCACTTGAAGAATATTTTCTAAGCATTACCGAAAAAGGAACGGGATGATCTCACTAATTAACATTGAGCTTTATAAGATTTTTAAAAAATGGCGCTCTTACATTGGTTTTATTGCCATTGCCGTATTGGTCCCTTTAATTCAAATTGCAATGCTGCTTGAAGGAGAAAGATCGTTTGACATGATGACTCGAAACATACAGCAGTCGTTTATTTTTGTCGGTAATCTGCTCAACGGCTATTTTATATCGTACCTTATTTTAAACAGCCTTGTGATTCATATCCCGTTTCTTGTAACACTTGTTGCCGGCGATTTGCTTGCCGGCGAAGCAACAGCCGGAACTTACAGGATTTTAATCTCACGCCCAATTTCACGTACTACTTTAGTTTTATCAAAATTCATTTCCGGTATGATATATTCAGCTTTGTTGATTTTATGGTTAGCTTGTATAAGTCTCGGTCTCGGCTATTCCCTCTTTGGCTCAGGGGAATTGATAGTGATAAAAGCTTCAGGGATAATTATTTTCGCAAAGAACGATATTTTATGGCGGTTTTTACTTGCTTATGGAACGGCGGCTTTAAGTATGATGGTAGTTGCATCTCTCGCTTTTCTATTCTCTTCTTTAGTTGAGAACGCAATCGGTCCCATAATTACTACAATGACGGTTATCATTATTTTTGTTATAATCTCAGCAATACAGATAGATATTTTCGAAACCATCAAACCGTTTCTGTTTACCAATTATATGAGTGTTTGGGGAGAATTTTTCGAAGATCCGATAGAGCTTAGTGATATATTTAAATCGTGTGCAGTACTTACAGGGCATATTTTAGTTTTCTTTACCGCCGCACTAATCATTTTTAAGAGGAAGGATATTTTAACTTGATTTATAATATTTCTTTCTGTTGATTAACAATAAAATGAAAAGTGCACGAATGTTAAACTAATTGGAGCTTAAATTGAAAAGTATATTGAACATCATTTTGTTTTTTACTGTTATTACTTCAGCACAAAGTAAAGACCCCGATAAAATATTAGAAAAATTAAAGAGTAATTTTGAACGCATTCAGGATTACAAAGTAGAAATGAAAATAAAATTAGACGTTCAATATCTTAAAGCACCTGAATCAAAAGCTATTTTTTATTTTAAGAAACCGGATAAGATTCACATTGAGTCTGATGGTTTTGCCATGATTCCGCGTGAAGGACTTGGATTTGCACCGCTTTCATTTCTCAAAAAAGATTACACGGCGATTTATGAAAAAGACGATGCGCTCAACGGACACAAAGTTTCGATTGTAAAAATTATTCCGCTCGGCGATAAAAGCGATATCATTCTTACTACACTTTGGATAGATCAATCTATAAATGCAATACGGAAATCCGAAACCACAACAAAATTCGGCGGGAATTTTGCAATTAAATTGGAGTATGACGATAAATTAAAATATCCGCTGCCATCCCAAATGGAATTCATTTTGAATGCAAATCAGGATGCGTTATCCGAGGATCGGCATGAGCCTGACGAAAAAGCTAAACCCGAGAGAAGACGTAGGAATTTACCCTCAAGCGGAAAGGTTTATATTACCTACAGTAATTATGAAATTAATAAAGGTATTCCGGATAGTGTTTTTGAAAAGAAAGTGAAATAACAGGCGAAGTTATTATTAATCATAAACCCCCGCACTTATTAAGAAATTCGCAAAAAAAATAATGATGAGTCTGCGACATAAATTAGAATATCATTATAAAGCATTCGATAAATCAAAAATAGCACCCGACCCCCTGCAGTTTCTGCATCTTTTTAGCGATGAAAAGGATATTGAAGTTATGGGGCTTATCGCATCTATTTTTGCTTACGGAAACGTTACTCAAATTACTAAAACATTAACGATATTATTGAATATGATGCAGTATCGTCCCTATGAATTTATTTGCACTTACAAAAATTCTAAATCGAAAAGGCTGCTTAATGAAATTTATCATCGCTTCTATTCTCCCAACGATATTCATCTTTTATTTTTATATCTCAATAATGTTTATTCGAATTATGGTTTAATGAAGCAATTATTTTTGGAATCATACTCTTCCGAAGCAAAAAACTTAAAAGATGCAATTACTTTATTATCCATTCATGCAAATAAATTTTTGGATAGTAGAACTAACAACGCTAAAAGAACAACCGGATTAAAATTCATGTTTCCCGATCCGCAAAAGGGGAGTGCATGTAAAAGAATGAATTTATTTTTACGCTGGATGGTTCGTAAGGATCAACTTGACTTTGGAATTTGGAATGAAATAAAGCCATCGCAATTAATCATACCGGTAGATGTTCACGTAGCAAACATCTGTAAACAACTGGGTTTAACTCGAAGAAAAAATGTTTCATGGCGCATGGCGGAAGAGATAACAGATAATCTTAAGAAGTTCGATCCCGAAGATCCGGTTAAATATGATTTTGCTATCTGCCACATAGGAATGAGGAAATTGAAGTTTTGAATTTCAAAGGAACTAACAACTACACACTTTAATTTGTGTTTAATTTATTGAACTGTTTAACCTAATCATTTTTTTATTTTATGTGCAGTGTAAAATTAAACAAGGTGTGTCAAGAGGGTGACCAAAAACATTATATTTTGTCATTTCGAGGGAGTCTTCGACCGAGAAATCTTTGCTCTAAATGCTGAGAACAAGATTTCTCCCTTCGGTCGAAATGACAACTTTTACTTTTTAGTCATCCTGAGTCAAATTGATCCTTTCCCAAGGATCGCTCCGACGGAAAGGGATGTGTTAAATTTTTCTTATAACGTATCTTTAATCTTAACCCCAAAAATGGAGCTTGCGACATCCCATTCTGCGGATAAAAATATTACCTAGGTTACTATTCTGCGTCAACTTCATTAAAATAACTTCTTGCATTTCTACCTTTTTATTGCAATTTTCACCAAAGTTTTTTAAACGCTTATTTCAATTATTCCAGGAGTGATTTATGGCAGATACCAATTCCGCTTCTTCCGGCTTCAAGCCTTACATCTCACCTAAAGACCTCATCCCCGAATTTACCCTGAAAGCAATTTTATTAGGCGCAATGTTCGGAATTATATTCGGAGCTGCAACAGTTTATTTAGGATTGAAGGTAGGATTAACCGTAAGTGCTTCTATACCTATTGCTGTTCTGGCAATATCGATCTTTAAAAAATTAGGAAAAGCAACCATCCTTGAGAACAATATAGTTCAAACGATTGGTTCTGCTGGTGAGTCGGTTGCAGCAGGAGTAGTCTTCACAATTCCTGCGCTTTTATTTCTGCCAGGTGGGCGAGATTATTTTCAATATTTTCAAATTTTTGTACTTGCGTTAGCAGGAGGAATTCTCGGTGTACTTTTCATGATTCCCCTCCGTCGCTCGCTGATTGTTAAAGAACATCATGTTTTGCCTTATCCCGAAGGAACTGCTTGCGCCGATGTACTGGTTGCCGGCGAGAAGGGTGGTAATCTTGCCAGAAAAGTTTATTATGGATTGGGTATCGCCTTTGCTTATAAATTTTTTATGTCGATTCTCGGTTTATGGAAAGATGTACCGCAGTACATCTTCAACAGAAAATCTGCTTTACCCAACGGAACTATCAACGGTGAAATTACTCCCGAGTTATTGGGCGTTGGTTATATTATCGGTCCGAAGATCGCAGGCATTATGGTTGCAGGCGGAGTGCTGTCATGGATAGTTCTGATTCCGCTAATTACATTAATGGGCGATAACCTTGTAACTATTTTCCTGCCGGGGAATAAATTAATTTCCGAAATGTCCCCGCGCGAAATATGGAATAGTTACATTCGATATATCGGTGCCGGTGCCGTAACATTCGGAGGAATAATAACTCTTATTAAATCTTTCCCAACGATAATAAATGCTTTCAAGGATTCTTTTGCGGATTTAAAAGAAAGCCGCGGAAATAACAAAGTTGTAAAAATTAGAACCGAAAAAGATATTCCCTTAGTTTTTGTTTTAGTAGGAAGCATAATGCTGGTTTTATTCATGGCGGTAATACCTACAATACCGGCTAATTTTTTATCTGCCGTGATGATTGTAATATTCGGATTCTTCTTCGTAACTGTTTCCTCAAGAATAGTAGGCATAATAGGTTCATCTTCAAATCCGATTTCCGGTATGACAATAGCTACTCTGATGGCAACGTCATTGATTTTTGTAGGATTAGGCTGGACGGGTGATGTATACCAGCCTATCGCATTAGTTGTCGGTTCCATAGTTTGTATTGCAGCAGCTAATGCCGGCGCTACTTCGCAAGATTTGAAGACAGGTTATATTGTTGGTGCTACACCTATCAAACAGCAGATAGGATTAATCATCGGGGTAGTGGTCTCTGTTGTAGTTATTGGTTTTACTTTACTGCTTTTAGAAAACACACTTGGCATAGGAGCTATTACCCCCGAACATCCAAATCCATTACCCGCACCACAGGCAACTTTAATGGCAACGGTTATCAAAGGTTTATTAAGTCAAAACCTGCCATGGGGTTTGGTGATAGTGGGGATGGGGATAGCAGCAGTTATGGAATTATCGGGTGTGCGTTCGCTGCCCTTTGCCGTAGGAGCTTATCTTCCTTTATCTACTACCTCTCCTATTTTTATCGGTGGTTTGGTAAAATGGTTTGTCGATAAAAGAAGAAATTCAGCAGCTGATTCGGAAATTGGACCCGGCGCATTATTTAGTTCTGGATTAATAGCCGGCGGTGCTTTAACAGGAATACTAATTGCCGTATTAATCGGAACACCAATTGGAACAGATGCATCGGGGAAAGAAATATCTGTTATGGATAAACTTAACACTGGCTTGCATGAAACATTGGGAGCTGGCGGAGATATACTTTCGGTAATTTTATTTTTTGGCTTGGCAGTAATCTTATACAAATTTGCAATGAGTAAAGAAGATAAAATTTAAATAAGAGTTAAACTTATGGTAAATAATACCCCGACATATATCGAAAAAAGAGAACCATCCCCGTTTTATAGATGGATGGTGCTCATATTCATAAGCCTCGCAATGTTTGGTAATTATTATGTA
Organism: Ignavibacteriales bacterium; assembly: GCA_020061465.1. Classification (GTDB taxonomy): domain Bacteria; phylum Bacteroidota; class Ignavibacteria; order Ignavibacteriales; family Ignavibacteriaceae; genus JAGUYG01. The sequence continues at coordinate 1,541 of JAGUYG010000056.1, read as the reverse complement.
TACGACAGCATGGCTCCCATATTCGATTTGCTATCATCCCAGCTTGGCTTTACCGATCAGCAGCTTGGACTGCTGTACACCGTTTATAGCATAGCCGCAATTATTGTATTACTTATCGGCGGCTACATAATAGACAAGTTCGGAACAAAAAAGTCTATTCTTGTTTTTGCATTGATATGTCTTGTGGCAGCCGCTGTTACTGCTGTTTCACCGGAATTCTATGTAATGATAACAGGACGATTTATACTCGGCATAGGCGCAGAACCTCTTATTGTTGCGGTTACAACCGCGCTTGCAAAATGGTTTAAAGGAAGGCTTCTTAGTCTTGCATTCGGCATCAACTTAACAATTGCGAGGCTGGGTTCATGGTCAGCCGATTTATCTCCCGGCTGGGCACGATCTTTTTATGATAATTGGCAGGACCCACTCTGGCTTGCAACTGCGATTGCTGGCGTATCAGTTGCAGGTGCAATTCTTTACTGGGGGATGGAACATCAAGCAGAAAGAAAGTATAGCCTAAGTGATGCCGGCGAAGCTGAAAAATTTGAATTAAAAGGATTGTACTCGTTCAGCAAATCGTATTGGTATATTGTGGCGCTTTGTGTCGTGTTTTACTCAACTGTATTTCCGTTTAGAGCTTTTGCAATTTATTATTTTCAACAGGCGCACGGATTGGAACGCGATGCAGCGGGTATGTTGAATAGTTTACTTCCGATGGCGGCAATGATTGCAACTCCGTTATTCGGTTTATGGGTTGATAAGGTAGGAAAAAGATCTCTATTCATGATAGTCGGCACTGTGATATTATTCCCGCTTTTCCTTATTGTAACTTATATGCCCGCCGGACCTTTGCTATATCTTAAAATTCCTTTCATAGGTAGCGGTGAGATACCGCTTACATTATTTATTGTAATGATTTTGCTTGGCATATCATTCTCAATGATCCCGGCTGTAATGTGGCCCTCTGTTGCATATATTGTTGAACAAAAACGCTTAGGCTCAGGATATTCTCTTATGACTTTGTGCCAGCAAATCGGAATGGCTGCAATACCATGGCTGATCGGATTTACAAATGATGCATTCATGGCTAGCCCTGAAAATCCGTCAGGTTATGCCCCGGGAATGTGGATATTTACAGCGCTTGCATCGTTAGGATTGTTCTTTTCATTTATGCTCTGGAAAACTGAAACCGGTCCTAACGCTCACGGGCTTGAGACGATAACATCTAAAACGAGTGCGAGTAAAAATTAAACATAAATAAGCTGTCAGGATATATTGAGGAAACTTTTAACTTAATAGCTCATGTTACACAGCGTAGCAGTCAGACTGATCCTTCGGAAAAGCTACAAACAATCAGACCGATTCTTCGGAAAAGTAGAACTCATCCCTCAAATGAGTCCTTTGGACAACCCTTCTCTTATCCAAAGGATCCATAGGAAGATGAGAAGGGCTTATCCGTAGGATCTTTAGATTAATAGTGATGTCTTTTTATTCGCAGTTCTGACAGAAATACAAATACAAAGTTAGCACTGATAATAAGT
>JAGUYG010000065.1 GCA_020061465.1 Ignavibacteriales bacterium | reverse complement strand
TTGATAATATTTCACGCAATTTCACAAATGTTCGCATTATTAAAATGTTTACCTGCACCGCTCTTTCACTTCTTAACACCGAAGATAGCATTGCAACACCCTGTTCGGTAAATACATAAGGTAACTTGCGTGTTCCTCCCCAACCTTTACCACCATACAGACTTGATATTCCAAAATGGAATTTCAAGTTCTTAAATTCTTCCCTGCTTAACCGGAACATAAAATCTTCCGGGAAGCGGTTAAGATTCCGCTTTACCGCTTTATTCAAATTAAATGTTTCTACTCCATAAAGATTTGTAAGGTCTTTATCCAGTAATACCTTTTGCCCGCGAATTAGCAATATTTTATTTTCTACTGCTTCAACAGGAATGATTTGAGTATTGTTCATAAAGTTCTAATCCAAAAATGGTTTTATGCAGATTTTCTCAAAACCGGCACTTCATCCCAGGTTCTTCCTTCAAGGAGGCGACCCGTTTTCTTTTTATTTATTCCGCCCCATTGTTTAAAGAAAAATGGGACACCGGCTTCCTTGCACTGGTCTTTAATATCAAGCGCCCATTCCGATTTCATCGGTCTTGCTTTAGGACCCGATTCGCCGCCGACAATTACCCAGTGTATGTTTTTCAGTTTTAATTTTCTTACGGGACCTATTAATGGTTCTACAGATAAAAATTTTACTTGGGCACCTGTGTCTCTTAAATCATCAATGCGGTAAGTATAATCCTGGTTTTCTACGCTTACTCCCATCCAGATATTTCTTCCCCATTCTAGTTCTTTGCTTAATTCTTTCAACCTATCGGAGCGTTTAGTTAATACCTGGTAAGTGTGCCACGGAGTTCTGTTCATTACATCAAAAACTTTTTGTATAAATTCCAGAGGGACATTTTTATGAAACAGATCGCTCATCGAATTTACAAAGATTGTCTGGGGTTTTTTCCATGTTAGAGGAAGTTCTAAAACGTGTTCGTGGAGAGTTAATTTAAATCCATTTTCATAATTAGCAGAACCCATTGCTTTTAATCTCTTAGACATTCTCTCAGCATAACAAAACTTGCAGCCCGGACTAACTTTCGTACATCCTGTAATCGGGTTCCAGGTAGATTCTGTCCATTCTATAGATGATTTAGTTGCCATAAGATTATTTAAGATTTACTATTACTCCGTTAGGAAGTGTACCTTTTCTTCTTTTACTGCCGTCAGTTTTCAGCGGGTCAACTTCAATCAAATCATTAGTTTCGGCAAAGATAAGAGCTTGTGTTACATGTTTATCTAAAAAAGCTGTTTCATTTTCCACAAATATTTTCAGAATTTCAACATCATATTTACCAGTGATAAATTTTTCCTTAATTAAATTAAAAACTTCTTCGCCGAAATCTTCCTTTTCAAAAAGGACTATCTGGTTTGGATCAGTAGCATCTGAAAACTTGAAATCTCCTTCTTTTTTAACTCTCCACATAGCCTCTTTCATCTTCAAATGCCCCAATTCATGATTTGAAGCAAAAAATAAATAATAAATTGGTCTGTCATCTTCGTCCCTCATTTCAAAATATCTAACGAACCTTGCAAGTGAATTTAGCATTATTTGATATAAATCTCTGAGATCTCTTACTCTGTCTTTTGAAGCCGCAAATAACTCTGAAACTTTTTCGGCTCCAAATAATTCATCTATATGGAATTCAACATCCTTTGTTCCAATGAATCTATTAATAGAATCAACAGAAAAATTTATAAAGACCTCTACTTTAGGAATGGTTAACAGTTTCTGAATAATAGTGGAGGGAATTCCAGAAAATCCAAAGGGATCTATAAAAACAAAGGTAGGAGCTAAAACTTTCTCCTCTTTTTCCAGATTACCCAATGCTTCATCCAGCACTTCGTGAAACTTTCCTCGTATTGGGTGAGCAGTAAAATTAGATTTTAAGGATATGTTTTTAAGTTCTTCAATCAAATTAGCTATTCTATCTTCTCTCTCATCTATAAACACAAAATTAATATTTCCCTTTAAGTCGGAGGTATGTTGATTAGCAACATTTAATGCAATAATAGGAGAACCTAATTCTCCTTTTGAATAAACTCCTGGACCGGCAAATCCATCTATGTAATTTATAACAGGATTGAATCTACTTATGACTGGAAACCAAGCTTTAAGATAGCCCTCAAGAATTTTATGCTTGGCACTTGTGTGCGGGTCAATTTCCCATATAGTTTCTTTAGGTACAGCCATTTATTTGTAAATGTTTAACTGAAATAAAATAATTGAAAGTATAGTTATAATAACACGCTTATACCCTATTCAATTTTGCTCGATAAATAACCTGGTAGGAAAATCAGCTTTCGTGACTCAGGATTTTTCCTGCCCTTATCCGCAAGTCTATAATACAAAAGCCGTTATAAAATTGTTCAATTATTGTTTTAAAATCAAGCGGGAGAGAGATAAAAATCAGTTCGGATTTATGAGGAGTGACAGACCGGCTTTGCACTGTTAACAATCTGGATCGAGGTTATACCTAAGCCTTACTGTGGTTTTCAGATTATTTAGCCGCGCGCCGTTGCAGGCTTCATTTTTCGTATCGCTCAAAACGAAGTAAGTTTAGTTAGAAATGCTTTTTAGCAAATGCTCTGCCTGAGTGACTTTTTAAATATTTCTCAAAAGCTAATGCTTTATCTTTATCAGTAAATGCAATCGCTGTATTGATTTTCCAGGGTTTAAATTTTGAAGTGTGTGGTACTTCTCCATTATTATGTTTAACTAATCTTTCTTTCAGGTTTGTAGTGAATCCGGTATAATGGTTTTGGGGTTGGTCGATGCTTTGAAGAATATATACATAGTAATACATTCTTATACCTGTTTGTTAGGTTGTACACTTAGGTTAGTTAATAATAAAGCAGCAATAAATTAATTGTCTGGATAGATAATCGGAATCAACAGTTTCGCCGTGACAGGTCCTTTTGTAATTAGTATTTCTTCGTATTGAAATTCTTTTGTCATGATTGGTTTTTCTTTTTCGCTTTGCTCTTTTTTTATTCTCCGGCCTGCCAGGGCGTAGTTTTGAGCAAAATCTATTTTATTTGGCAGCACGGCTTCGTTCCTGAAGGAACTTCGCCGATGTGGGCTTCGTTTTCGCTTAAAAAAGCCTGCTGGGGCGAAGTTGAGCGAAGCGAAAACGAAGCCCAGTGGAGGTGGCGGGAGTCGAACCCGCGTCCGAAGTTACGATTCGAAGAACTTCTACACACTTAGTCTGTTTTTGTTTAGCTTAAAGTTACCAAATGGCAAAAGCCATCCCTACGGGACAGACAAGGATCGCTTTAAGCTTGCCCATTAAAGTTTCGCTTCACCTATAAGGGCGATAGGATTAGCTATCATACCTAAACGACGTTCTTTCTCCAAAGGAGTCCTTTCGGACAAATCCCGGTATGAGAGAACTTGAAGAACGGCTGCTTATTTAATTAAGCAGCGAGGGCGTAATTATATTCGCCAGTTATTGTTTTATCCCAATTGTTTAACGTGTACTCGGGGAACACGATGTGCGGTTCTAAGCCTCTTTAACCCCGTCGAAACCAAAGTCACCCCCAAAATAATTAATAATTAAAAATGAATAATTATCACTTATTTATCCCAAAGGGCATCGGGAATGTTTGAGACCTTATTTTCAAAACGGGCTAATACAAAGAACAAATCTGAAATTCTGTTGAGAAAAATAATAATATTCTGATCGATTTTCTCCGTAAAATTTAATGCCACAACTTCTCTTTCGGCACGACGGGCGATTGTTCTGCAAACATGCAATATCGCAGCCCCTCTTGATCCGCCGGGAAGTATAAAATTTTTTAATTGTACCAATTCCGATTCATACTTATCAATGACCTTTTCTATCTCCTCAGAAAATTCCCGGGGAACTCTATCTATCTTAATTTTTTTTTCAGTTTCCGGTGCGGCAAGATCAGTGCCGAGCACAAATAGCTGATTCTGAATTTTTGAGAGTACAGCTTTTATCGAATCCTCCTTCACTTCATTAAGCGCTAAGCCAATGAAAGAATTTAATTCATCCACAGTGCCGTAGGCATTAATTCTTAAAGAGTTTTTTGGAACTCTTTCGCCTCCTAACAATCCGGTTTCCCCTTTATCTCCCGTTTTGGTATAAATTTTCATGTATTTATTAAAGGAATATTTTCTACAATTACTTGAAGAGAAGTATTGGTGGATCTTGCCGTTAGTACCGTTCCGATTTCTGCATAAGCTCTTCTTACCAAAGCCAAACCGATATACTTTTTTAATTTGTGCGAATAAACTATTGAAGTAATATTTCCGGCATCCAAATCTTTTTCGTCTATTAATTGATATTCTTCACCTTCAGCAGGGCTGCCGCTTAGAGTAACCCCCCGTAATATTCTTTGAACTTTATCATAAGTTTCCAGCCGGGCTATTACTTCCTGTCCAATGTAACATCCTTTAGTTTGGTTAACAAGCTTCATCAGCCCTACTTCATGGGGATTATATTTATCATTTATTTCGAAAGGTGCCGCCGGAATTCCTTTTTCAACACGATAAATTTGATAAGCATCCTCCCCTACTAAACTAAAATCAAATACACCTTTATTTTCTATCATGAATTGAACCAGACGTTGTCCGTTATGGATATCGGCAATCAGCCAAAATTTTTTATTACCGAATTCATCTACAATTCTTGCGGTAAAAAACAACATATCTTCCGCGCTTATTACTTTGAATTTATTTGGTTCAATCTCGTTTATTACATTTCCGCAAATCATCGACAAAAAAGATTCGGCTTGAGGACCAATCAGTTCGAGCAGTGTATACTTTTCGGCATCATCAATAATTTTTACGTCATCGTTTATAGTGTATTTATCTATCCAGCTTACTACTTTTTTCTTATTCTCAGGACTTACTACCAATAGCTGGTAATCTCCAAAATTTAAAAGAGTTGTTCTATCAATGATTCTTCCCTTTTCGGTCGTAAAGAGTGCAGTTCTTATTTCTTCTTTGTTTAAATCTTTAAGGGAATTAGTGGTTATTCTATGGAGAAAATCGATCGTATCAGCCCCCCTCAATTCGATTACGGCATGACCGGATATGTATCTAAGTCCTACACCCGTGTAGAGGCACTTGACTTCATTTTCGACTGAATGAAAATTTTTATAGAAAACTTTTCCGTGGTTTGTATGCGCTTTGAACCCTATGGATTCGAGGTATTCAATCAACGGAATATTTTTTTCCTGAACTTCTTGCATTAGTTTACTCCAACGCTCTCAATTTTTATCAGATGATTTCTAACTTGTTAAAATAAGAGGTGATTTATTTTTTATAACTGAGCCATCCTCAATATAAAATGAAGTAACCTTTAAAGGCTACTTCATTTTAAAAGAATAAAAAAGACTGGTTAAAGATAAGAAAAAATTTTAATACGGACGAGTTTGAGCGCTGTTTCTTGTATTAACGTACACGCTGTCCTTAGGCTGCCAAATAAATGCAACCGAATCTGAGGGAAAAACCCGATCGCCTAAATCGTAATAGAGATATTCGTAATAATCGGGAAATTTATCACTGTTAACATTAGCAATTGTTCTTTTAGAATTTATGGTTTCATAAGTCATTAGCAAATGCGGCTGCGAAGTTAAGCCGTCAACTAAAAAATAATTATAATCTATATGACCTATTCCTTCGGCATAATGGAAGTTTACGCGAATATAAGAAGTATTATTATGCGGCCACCTTTCAAGAGTAATCTTATTAAATCCTCCATGCGAAGGGATCGGAGCTTCCCAAATAACTCTGAAGCTTCCGCCTGTGCATTCAAACAAAACGAGATAAGGAAAGGCTGTGCCGAGTTTTGTGCTGTCTAAATCTATAAAGCTTTGGTCGTAGCCCACAATATTTTTTGTTTCGATTAATCTCTCGCCCGGCTTTGACCTGGCAATTACGCCGAATACATGATTCCCTTCCCTTGTATGGTAAAGCACGGCAGGCTGCGGAATATTAAATGTATAAGTTTTATCGAATTCAATTAAATACGTACCTTGCGGATAGTTATCCAGCACGTATTCCATAATAGCGATAGTATCGCATGGATATCTGGATGCTGTCTGTTGTTTTCTTACTTCAAGATTATATCTTTGGATCTCTTCATCTTTTGAAGGTGAGTAAGCAACGTCGTCACCGACACGGAATGTATCTTGCGTTTCTTCTTCCTTTGTACCGCAAGAAATTAATACCAACGAAAATATTACAATGAAAATGTGTTTAGTAAACTTTTTCATTTTAGTTATCCGTTTTAAAAACATAAATTCTATTAAGATTTAATCACTTGAATAAGACAAGTATCATGCCGCCAATATAATGAAATATAATCTAAAAGTAAGGCACTAAATTTTTCTTTTTGAAATATTTTGAGATAAATTTTCACTTTTAGTCAAATCAACTTATCAAAATTAAACATTCACTTTACATACTCTTCCATAAAATAAGCCGATGCTTTAATTCCGGTTGAGAAATGATCGAGATTAAAATGTTCGTTGGGTGAATGAGCATTCTCGGAGTTCAAACCCAATCCCATCAGCACGGTCGGCGCTTTTAATTTTCTTGAGAAAACTGTTACAATTGGAATGGAGCCGCCTTCTCTAATGAAAACCGTTTTCTTCCCGAATGATTTTTGAAGTGCTGAAGCTGCGGCTACCGTTGCCGGATTATTTAGAGGCGTAATGTAGGGCCATCCTCCGTGCAAATCGCTTACTTTAACTTTTACGCTTTTAGGTGCTAACAGCTTAATATACTTTGTGAACTGCTTTGCGATTTTTTCAGGGTTTTGATTGGGAACTAAACGCATACTAATCTTTGCCGTTGCAATCGAAGGGATAACTGTTTTAGCTCCTTTGCCAATAAATCCTCCCCAAATTCCGTTGCAGTCTAATGTCGGTCTTGCCCACAATTTCTCGAGGGTAGTGAAACCTTTTTCGCCGTTTAGCTCTGCAACGTTCAGACTCTTAGAAATTTTCTTATCGGAAAATCTTAGCTTATTAAAATTTTCGCGCTCTTCCTTTGTAAGTTTTTGAACATCGTTATAGAATCCGGGAATAGTTACCCTGTTATTTTTATCATGAAGTTTTGCAATCATTCCTGCTAATACATTAATAGGATTGGCAACTGCTCCGCCGAAGCTCCCCGAGTGAAGGTCTTTGTTAGGACCGGTTATTTCAACTTCCATATAAGCCAATCCTCTTAGACCGTAGGTAATTGTCGGAACTCCTTCGTCATACATAGAAGTATCCGAAACCAAAACCGAATCGCATTTCAACAGATCGAGATGACTATTGATAAAATCCTCGAGATGATCGCTTCCAATTTCTTCTTCGCCTTCAATTAGAAATTTAACATTAATTGGCAGGCTGCCAAATGTTTTAATAAGAGCCTCAACACTTTTTATGTGAACATACAATTGTCCTTTATCATCGGTGGCACCGCGGGCATAAATTTTATTGTCCTTAATAATTGGATCAAACGGCGGGTTATCCCACAAATTAATCGGATCAACCGGCTGAACATCATAATGACCGTAAATTAATACAGTGGGTTTACCGGGTGCACCAAGCCACTCACCGTACACAATAGGATGTCCTTCGGTTTGAAAAATTTCTACACGGTTTAGTCCGGCACTTTTCAGTTTATCAGCAACAAATTCTGCGCATTGGTGTATATCCTTTTTATTCTCTTCAAGCGTACTGATACTTGGAATTCTTAAAAAATCTTTAAGCTCTTCAATATATGTGTCTCTGTTTTCAGCAATATATTTTAATACTTCCTGCAATGTGATACTCCTTATTTTTAATTTAATTTATACTTGAATATGATTGGAATAAATTCTTTATAATTTTCGATTGTTCCCGGGTCTAATTGTTCAAGGATTTTCTTGTTCGGCACAAAATGTTTTTTCCATGGATCGTCAACTACATAAATGTTCTTTTCGTCATCCATCGTTATCGCTTCAAGAGCGCTTACATAATCGAAGGCTGGATAACCGGGTATTCGAGTTTCAAAATTTGTAACCCTATTCGATGTTACATTCAGATTTTCATCGAAGGTAAGATTGAATAATCTTTTGCTGTTGCGGTCAACTCCGTATAACGTTCTTTCTTTATCCGAGAATAATCCGCAGATAGTTGTAATCTCTAAACCTGCTGTACTAATTTTTTTTATAATTTGAAGATTTTGTTTATCCACAACTAAAATGAAGGTGCTATCGGCAAATATTCCTTCATTCTGAATCCCTTCCAATCCAAGATATAAGTATTTGCTATCTACCGCCAAACCTTCATAACCGATATTATTTTCAATGTGTTCTAAAAACAAACTCAGCGGTTTAATGTCGAGTTTCTTCATTTCAATTAGTTCATTGCTGAAAATATTACCGTCTTTAAATATCAATTCGAAAATGCCAATTGAATTTTTGGCATCGGGATAATTTCCTTCGATGGATAAATAAACGGTTCCGGTGTGCCTATCGTAAACAATCTCTTCAAAATCTTTTTTTGGCAGGGTGTTTAAGAAATTCCGCACTTCTTCAGAAAAGTTTACATTTTGAAATGAGAATATTGTGTCGTATTCAATCTTAAGCTGATGTATATTGCCTACATCATCGGCTAAGAGAAAGAAGGCTGCCCCCATATCATCTCTGCCTAAAAAAGTAATACCGGAAGTCTGCTCTGTAAAATAATCTCCGCTTTTAAGCCACCTTGGATAATTTATGTCAATCTTTATCTCTAATTTTTCATCAAGGAGTTGTACACCACAGCTGCCGAATATGAAGGTGAATAGAATGAGTGAAATTATTTTGAGCATTGTTACGCAAGAAGTTTGAATTTAACGGTGGTAAATATAGTAAATAATCCTATAAAGCTATGGTCAATCGACGTTCCTTGTTATCATTTTCATGCTTTTATATATTTATTGCATGATTTTATTCAAATACATTTTAAAGAACCACGCAGCTCCTTTTTTATTCTCGGTCGTAACGCTGCTCTGTATCTTCCTCCTTCAGTTTTTAATGAAGTTTGCAGATAGATTAGTAGGAAAGGGACTTGATACCTTTGTTGTGGTTCAGCTTATTGTTTACAGCCTTGCCTGGATGGTTGTGCTCGTTATACCGATGGCAACGTTGGTAGCTTCATTAATGGCGTTTGGTGCAATGGCTCAGAACAATGAAATTACAATCATGAAATCTTCCGGCGTAAGTTTGTATAAGATGATGCTGCCGCCGTTTTTAGCAGCCGGCGTGCTATGTTATTTGCTCATACTTTTTAATAACGATGTTCTGCCGGATGCCAATCATCAAGTTAAGCTGCTTATGCACGACATTTCCCGGACGAAACCAACCCTTTCACTTGAGCCGGGGGTTTTTTCGCAGGAGGTTGCTAATTATGCCATTTTGGTACGGGGTACCGATAAAAATAAAAATGAAATTTATGACGTAACCATTTATGATTACACCAATCCACGCAAGATAAATGTTGTAACTGCTAAAAAAGGAATGTTGTTTTTTTCGAAAGATCAAACCAAGCTGATAATGGATCTTACCGAAGGAGAGATTCATGAATCGGATATTGCACAGACAAATTTGTACCGCAAGCTTGTATTTGAAAAACACCGGATTGCTATGGATGCCGAACAGTTTTTATTCCAGCAAACTGCGCCGGGAGGTTATAGATCAGATAGGGAGTTAAGCACGCAGGACATGTTGGCTATTGTTGACAGCCTTGAAGCGATTCAGAACGATTATACTTCTTCACTCCATAAAGAAACTAAGAAGTACTTTTTTATCGATACAACTTTTAGCCTCGAAGCTCCTTCGGGAAGAAAAATTTTGGATGAAGAATTAGTATATGTTCGAGCTTTGGATAAAATCAGAACCGCAAAAAATGTTATCGTTTCTAATTATAAACGTGTTGAGTATATTCAGAACGAGATGAACAAATATTGGGTAGAGATACATAAAAAGTACGCCTTACCTGCAGCTTGTTTAATATTTGTTTTAATTGGCGCACCTTTAGGTACTATGACAAAAAAAGGGGGCTTTGGTGTAGCGGCAAGCATTAGTTTGTTTTTCTTTCTCGTTTATTGGGCTTTTTTGATCGGCGGTGAAAAATTAGCCGATAGAAATTTTCTCCCCCCTCTCTTAGTTATGTGGGCAGCAAATATTCTGATTGGATTTGCAGGCGTAATACTCACGATTAAAACAGTTCGCGAAACAGTAACACTGGATTTTTCCTTCCTAAGTAGGATAATCCCCAAACGATGGCGTCAGGAAACTGAAACAAGAAATCAAGATTTATGAAAATATTAGACAGATATTTATTAAAGCAATTCCTTCTTACAATAGGTTTTGGATTGGTTGCCTTTACGATGATTTTTGTGGTGATAGATATGATGGAAAATCTGGATGACTTCATCGATATGAACGTAACTGCCGATATAATCCTCCATTACTACTTCGTCTTCACTCCTGAAATAATACGATTGATAACGCCGGTTGCAGTATTATTTGCTGCGTTATTTACTGCCGGTAAAGCAGCAAATCTCAGCGAGTTGACCGCAATAAAAGCAAGCGGAGTGGGGCTATATAGATTTATGGCTCCGTTTGTAATTGCAGCACTTTTTATCAGCTTGCTATCTATTTATTTCGGAGGTTATTTAGTGCCGATGGCAAACGAAACAAAAATTTATATTGAAAGAACATATCTTAAAAAGGGAATCAATTTTGCCGGAAGCAATATTTTTTTTCAAGATAGTAAAACGCGCATCGTAAATATTTCATATTTCGACATAAGTCAAAATTTTGCCAATCGTGTCAGCATTCAGGAATTTCAAGAAGGCGATCCGACAGCAATGATTTCAAGAGTCGATGCTAATAGATTAGTTTATGATTCAACCGGTAATAGCTGGGTAGCTTACGATGCGATTAAGAGAATTTTTCATGAGACCAATCAAACCGTTGAATATCAGAAAGAACTTCCGATAAAGAATGTGAGCTTTACACCTCAAAATCTAATTAAAAAACAGCAGAAACCGGAGGAGATGAACCTTGAAGAGCTTAAAGAACTTGTAGAGTCCCAACGAAATGCAGGGAACGATCCCACTTCAACGTTGATAGAATATTATTCGCGGTATTCCTTTGCTGCGGCAAGTTTTGTTGTGGTGTTGTTTGGTCTTCCGATAGCCGCAGGAAGACGCAGGGGAGGATTAGCCGTACAAATCGGAATAAATATCCTCGTTACATTTATCTATCTGGTATTCATGAAGATCAGTCAAGCCTTCGGAAAGAACGGTGCACTCGATCCCTTTTTAACCGCATGGATGGCTAATTTTATTTTTTTTGGGGCGGCAATTATTAATTTAATTCGTGTAAAGCAGTAGAGGAATTATCTTTCGAAGGGTACCTCGATTATAAATTGTAAAGACGGGGCATGCCCCGTCTCTACAGTTGATTCCAAAATCAGTTTACTTTTTCGTCCTTTTTAACCGGCACAAAACCGAAGTGCTGATTTTGCGGCGGTTCGGTTCTGATCTCACCAAAACGCGCTTCATACTTTTCTATATTTTCCTTAAGCGCCCTTAAGAACATCTTCGCATGCTGCGGTGTTGTAATAATTCTTGCCTGTACCCTAGCTTTCGGGACTCCCGGAACTATTCGTGTAAAATCTATAATGAACTCAGCCGGTGAATGAGTGATAATTGCTAAGTTTGAGTAAATACCTTCGGCTTCTTTTTCACCAAGCTCTATGTTTATCTGCTGCGGAGGAGGTTGATTCGGATTATTCATAATATCTTTTTCCTAATTAAATAAATTACCTTAACTGGTCGGCTTTATTAAAGGCTTCGGTAGCTTCTTTTTGCATATCTAAAACGGTATAAACTCTTCCCAGAAGCTCCCACATAGCTGCATCATCTTCTTTTGCTTCTATCACTTTCTGGAGATACGGCAAAGCCGCTTTATATTTTTCTTTATATTCAGAACTCATCTCTCCCCTTTCTTCAGCTTCTTTGTTGATATGCGTTCCCCATCTTACATAAGTTACGGCAATGTTATAAATTGCGTTCTGATACTCAGGATCGATTTCAATCGCTTTAAGAAATTGTTCTTCTGCTTTTTCATATTCTTCCGAACCTAAAAGAAGAACGCCGTAATTGTACCTGTAATATTTATTTTCCGGTTCCTGTATAACACCCTCTTTGAAGGCATCAATGGCTATATCAATCTTGTTAGCTCCGATATATGAGTTTGAGAGAACAAGGAGCAGTTCGGAATCGCCAGGGTGGTATTTTCTTCCTTCTTCAAGAACTTCAATTGCCTGATTGAAATAACCCACTGCTTTTATGCTATCCTCGGCTTGCGCTATCATACCTTTGTTATAATAAATTTCGCCTAAGAATCTATAACCGTCAAGTTCATGCTCTCTTTTAATTATTTCTTTCAACGGACCGATTGCTTCATCATAATTTTCGTCGCTCATGTAAACAAAAGCAAGATTTTTATATGTGTCGGATGAATCGGGTTGAATTTTTATTGCATAATGAAAAGAATTAATCGATTTATCGAAATAAACTTTGTTGCTATCCTGGTTATCGGCATTTATGCCGCGCTGATAAAAGGCGACTCCTCTGTTAAATAGATTTGCCCAATAATATTTTTTTGAATCGGAAATATTCTGAGCATATTTTTTTGAGATTTCAAGAGATTTGTCGTAAGCCTCTAACATTTTATCATAATTCTCTTTTTCACCATAAACTACTCCCAAATAATAATAACCTTCATCGCTGCTCGGATTCTTTTCAACTTCTTTCAACAAAGATTCTAAAGCTTTGTCGTAATTTTTTTGCTGAAGGTAAAGTTTTGCACTGGTCAATTCAGTTGAAGAACACTGAAAGCCCGATATGGCAAGCCCGATAAATAAAAATAGGACAATTAATATTTTTGATTGTTGCATTCGTACTCCATTTATATACTTTTTTTTGTGGTCAAAGTTAAAACTTTGGGCTTCGATAGTCAAGAAATTGGCATCCGGTTAAACCCTATAAATGTAAATCATTTTGTTAAAAAATTGCTGAAGTATGGTAAATATTAACAAACTTGAACCGCTCAAATTCGAAAAATTCAGCACGTTCAAATTGAAATGTAGTCACAAGTTAGAGTGTGCTGAATTAATTCTTAAATATTTACACGAAGGTTTTCAAAATTGATTTTACAGAATTAAAAGGATATTTTTAAACATAAATTTGAGGTATTCTTGACTACTGAAGAAATTGTAAAATCAGTTCCGAAAGTGCTTCTGCATGACCATCTTGACGGAGGACTTCGCCCTGCAACAATTATTGAATTAGCTAAAGATGTGAATTATAAAAAACTTCCCGCTTATGATGCAGATAAGCTGGCAGAATGGTTTCATCGCGGAGCTAACAAAGGCAACCTGGTTGAGTATTTGCAAGGCTTTGAACACACGACGGCTGTTATGCAAACCCGCGAAGGGCTTGAAAGAGCAGCCTACGAAATGATGGAAGATATGAAAGATGATGGAGTCTGTTATGTCGAAACCCGTTTCGCCCCGGTTTTTCATACCGCTAAGGGATTGTATCATGAAGATATTGTAGCTGCCGTGCTTAGCGGACTCGAAAAAGGCAAAAGAGATTTTGGCGTAGGATTCGGATTGATTTTATGCGGAATGCGTAATATGAAGCATACTCTCGAAATTGCAGAGCTTGCCGTTAATTTCAGAAATCAAGGAGTTGTCGGGTTTGACCTGGCTGGTGAAGAAGGCGGCTATCCACCTAAAAAACACGTCGATGCTTTTCAGTTTATCCAGAAGGCAAATTTTAATATTACAATCCATGCAGGCGAAGCATTCGGAAAAGAATCAATCTGGCAGGCAATTCAATGGTGTGGTGCTCATAGAATCGGACATGCAACACATCTTGTAGAAGATTTTACTTTTGATAGAGAAGGAAATGTGGTTGGTTTTGGAGACCTTGCTCAGTATGTATTAGATAAAAGAATTCCGCTTGAAATTTGTCTGCTCAGCAACGTTCATACCGGTGCGGTTGATAAAGTAGAAAATCATCCGTTCGGAACTTTCTTTAAAGAAAAATTCAGAGTTACATTGAACACCGACGACAGGCTGATGAGCGATACTACATTAACAAAGGAATTTCTTACAGCCATCGAAATATTCGACTTAAATTTAGATACTATTGAAAAACTTACTATAAACGCAATGAAGTCTGCATTCATCCCCTACAAAGAAAGATTGTATTATATTTATGAAGTAATTAAACCCGGCTACCAGGAAATGCGGGAAAAACTATTATCATTCAAACCATATACGGATTCTCATGAAAAAATTGTTTACAAATTATAATTTTCAATTTGATAAAAATGAAAGAAAACTGTTAAAAACATTTTGCACACAAACACTAAAGCAAATAGAAGGAGATTCTAAATTTTATTCGGAGACAAAAGCATTTAATTCTATTCTCAATAAGCTTAATAACGGGGAGAGCACTATTAAATTCACTAAAGATGAATTAACTAAATTAAAATTCCAGATTCAGCAAAATGTTCAGTTCTTAAAAAAAGAAATTGCTAAAAGCGGATTTATAAAAAAATGGCTTTATAATTCTATGCTCAAACAGTATGAAAATATTTTAACAAAACATTTTTCATAACATGTACACGAACAATAAAACGAAAGTAATAACAGCCCCAAGAGGAACAACAATAAGCTGCAAAGGCTGGATACAGGAAGCCGCCATGCGTATGTTAATGAATAACCTGGATCCGGAGGTAGCAGAAAAACCTGATGAATTAATAGTTTACGGAGGCAGCGGTAAAGCAGCACGGAATTGGGCCTGTTACGAAGCGATTATTTCATCTCTAAAAAGTTTAGAAAATGATGAGACGCTTCTCATTCAATCGGGCAAACCGGTTGGAATATTTAAAACTCACACGGATGCACCGCGTGTTATCATATCCAATTCAATGCTCGTACCGGATTGGGCTACATGGGATGAATTTCGCCGGTTGGAAGAGTTAGGGTTAACCATGTACGGACAGATGACAGCCGGCAGTTGGATTTACATCGGCACACAGGGAATTCTTCAAGGTACTTATGAAACCTTTGCCGAATGTGCCCGCAAGTATTTTGACGGAACTCTTGGAGGTAAATTTTTACTCACCGCCGGTTTGGGCGGAATGGGCGGGGCGCAGCCGCTTGCAGCCACCATGAATGGTGCCGCCTTTTTAGGTATTGAAGTTGATTTAAGCCGTATACAAAGAAGGCTCGATACCGGATATCTTGATACAATGACCGATGATCTTGATGAAGCATTAAGAATAGCTCTTAAAGCAAAAGAAGAAAACCAGGCATTATCGGTTGGGCTGCTGGGTAATGCAGGAGAGATCCTTCCTGAAATTTTGAAAAGAGGTATACTGCCTGATGTGATTACCGATCAAACTTCTGCTCATGATACACTTAATGGCTACGTACCGATGGGAATAAGCTACGAGGATGCACTCATACTAAGAAGAACAGATCCAAATAAGTATATTAAATTAGCTCAGCAAACAATCGTTAAGCATATTGAGGCAATGCTGGAATTTAAACGTAGAGGCTCGATTGTTTTTGATTACGGCAATAATATTCGCGGTGAAGCAAAAGCCAACGGTGTATCAAATGCCTTCGATATTCCCGGGTTCGTTCCAGAATTTATAAGACCTCTTTTCTGCGATGGCAAGGGTCCGTTTAGATGGGTTGCATTATCTGGAGATGAAAATGATATTTTTGTAACGGATGAAGCGGTTAAAAAAACTTTTCCGGATAATAAAGCATTATGTAATTGGATAGACATGGCTCAAAAGAAAGTTCATTTCCAGGGTTTGCCTGCGCGCATCTGCTGGCTTGGTTATGGAGAACGTGCAAAGATGGGAAAAATATTTAATGAGCTGGTTGCAAGCGGAAAAGTTAGTGCACCGATTGTTATCGGAAGGGACCATTTAGATTGCGGCTCGGTCGCTTCTCCGAATCGTGAAACCGAAGGCATGAAAGATGGCAGCGATGCCGTGGCTGATTGGCCTATTCTGAATGCATTATTGAATGCGATTGGTGGCGCAAGCTGGGTTTCGGTTCATCATGGAGGAGGCGTTGGAATAGGAAAATCTATTCATGCCGGTATGGTTGTAGTTGCCGACGGTTCGCCTGAAGCCGAAAAAAGAATCGAACGCGTTTTAACCTACGATCCGGGTCTGGGAATAATTCGCCACGCCGATGCCGGATATGAAAAAGCGATTTTAAATGCACAAAAAACGGGAATTAAAATCCCGATGATTAAATAAAATAAAAGGGTGAAATCATGAAAGTAAAAGTGTTGATAGCCGATAAATTTCCTGAAGCTTACATAGAGCAATTAAAGAATCTCGATCTGGAAGTAATTTATTCCCCGAAGCTGGGTGAAAAAGATCTGCCTGAAGCAGCAAAAGAAGTCGATATACTTGTGGTAAGATCTACAATCGTTAATGCAGAAACAATTAATTCAAGCAGCAGCCTAAATTTAATAATTAGAGCAGGAGCCGGAGTTAATAACATAAATATTTCTGCAGCAAATCAAAAAGGTGTTTATGTGGCAAATTGTCCCGGTATGAATTCGGTAGCGGTAGCCGAATTAGCAATCGGTTTGATGGTAAGCCTTGATAGAAGAATTCCCGATACCGTAATCGATTTCAGAAGCGGTAAATGGAATAAAGCCGAATATTCGAAGGCTGAGGGATTAAAAGGAAAAAACCTCGGCATAATTGGTGTAGGAAATATTGGTAAAGAAGTTGCTAAACGAGCTTTAGCTTTTGAGATGAATGTTTACGGAAAGGACATCTCAAGAATTGAAGGAGTAGCAATTAAAGACTTTTCAGAGATGGATCAAATTCTTCCAATATGCGATATAGTAACAATTCACTTACCTCTTACCCCTCAAACCCGGGGGCTTTTCAATAAAGAAATGTTTGGCTTTATGAAACCAAATGCCCTGCTCATCAATACAGCAAGAACCGAAATAATAGATGAGAATGCACTGATTGAAGCTATTAAAGAAAAGAACCTGAGAGTAGCATTGGATGTATTTAAAGATGAGCCTGAAGGAAAAGCCGGTGAAGTAAAATCGCCGCTTCAATCTATTCCGAACGTTTACGTTACGCATCATATAGGTGCATCTACCGAGCAGGCGCAAAATGCGGTTGCCGAAGAAACTGTTAGAATAATCCGCGATTATGTTACCAGCGGAATAATTGCGCATTGGGTAAACCGCGCAAAAATTTCCGATGCGCATTACCAGTTAGTTGTTAAGCACTACGATAGACCTGGTGTGCTGGCAGCTATTTTAGCTATCATAAGAGAAGGAAACATAAACATAGAAGAGATAGAAAATATTATATTTGAAGGCGGTGTTGTTGCATGCTGCACAATGAAGTTAAGAACGGCAGCTACAGCAGAAATGTTGAAAAAGATGCGCGAAAACCCAAATGTGTTAAGTATTTCTCATGTTGCAGTATAAAATCTGTTCGACCTTCGATAAACCTCCAACGTCGCTGCCTTGGACGTTGGAGGTTACACTATTAAGTTACCTGCGTACCACTTTCACGGTCAAAATCAGCGACTTCATCAGACTAATTTAATTTCAACAATATCATTAATAAGTCCGTGGTAATAAGGTAAGTATAGCAGTTGTTTTATTCCTTCCACATCTTGCTCTTCAAACTCCAGCACTAAAGATGAAATGTTTTCCGCGATATACTTTTTTGCATTCATGGTTAATTCATCGCCAAAGTTACCTGAAGCAATTTTCTCATAAATTTTTTCGTTCTGGCTTTTCAATTTTTCATTTGCTTCTTTAAGTGCTTCGCTGCTGCGCGAAGCTAAAACATAATTTACGAACGGAAGATTTAATGACTCGATCATCTCCTCTGAGAAACTAATCCCATTTAAAAATTTATCGTCTTTGAAATTTTCATCTCCCGTAAGAATAAAATTAATATCATCCGAAGTTTGTTTCGAAGCCGACAAATTCACTTCAACATCGGTATAATAATTTTCTTTAAAAAGCAGCTTCGTTAATATAACCTCAACAGAAGATACATCTCCCAAAAGATGAATGCTGTCTATCTGCTTTTCTTTCTCCTTAAAATAAATATATGAATTGCACAAGCTCCCTTCAAAGGAGAGTCCGATAGATTTTGATACAAATAATTTATTATAGTTAATTAAATCCATCGTGGGTATAAATCCTATTGCATTTTCATCGGCTAATAAGTCCTTAGTAATTAGCGCAGAAGCTCGATGGCGGATTTGAAAATTCGGGTTTTCATCCAATGTACTTCTTAATAAGCGCATAAAAATATTATCGGATGCTATAACAACCATCTATATTCCTTGTATACAAAATTTAAAGTTGACAGAAAACCCAACGGTTCGATAATAAATAATATCCAAGCCCATTAGAATTTATTTCAGAATGAAAAAATTAAGGCGCATACATGATGCGCCTCTATTTGAAGCTCTAAGAAGATACTTTCGATTTGATCCTTGCAGCTTTACCGGAAAGTTTACGAAGATAATACAGTTTAGCTCTTCGTACGTTTCCTTGCTTAAGGAGGTCAATTTTTGCAATCTTAGGTGAGTGCAGCGGGAAGATTCTTTCAACGCCAACGCCGCTGGAAATTTTCCGTACTGTAAAGGTGCGGTTAATACCTGCGCCTCTAATACTTATTACGTCACCTTCAAAAGGCTGTATTCTTTCCTTATCACCTTCAATAACTCTAACATGAACTCTGATATGATCACCCGGTGCAAAGGCGGGAATATCTTCTTTCAGTTGTTCGGGTAATATTTTATTTATGTTCACCATCATTTTCTCCACTTTTATTATAATTTCTCCATTTCTTGGTTAAAATTTTTGATTGTTCTTCTTTCCATTTTTTTACTTCTTTTTCGTTCCCCGATAAAAGAACATCCGGAACTTTCATTCCTCTGTATTCTGCAGGTCTTGTATAACAGGGGGCTTCAATTTTTTCCCCGTCCTGGAATGAATCATCTAATGCTGATTCGCTGTCATTAAGTACGCCCGGTATAAGCCGAACGATTGCATCTACAATCATCAATGCAGGAATTTCTCCGCCGGTAAGGACAAAGTTGCCGATTGATAATTCATCGGTAGCAAACTTTTCTCTTACGCGGTCATCAATATCTTTATAATGCCCTGCAATAATTATTATGTTATTTGCCAGAGAAAGCCTGTTTGCAATTTGCTGATTAAATATTTTTCCCTTTGGCGTAAGAAAAACTATATGTTCGTACTTCCTTTGCTGCAACAGCGTTTCAATACACTCAAAGAACGGTTCGGGTTTGAGAACCATGCCTGCACCACCGGCGAACGGCTTATCGTCTATCTGTCTATGCTTGTTGAAAGCATAGTCTCTCAAATTGTGAACAAATATCTCAACTCTTTTTTTATCCTGTGCTCTTTTTAAAATACTTGAGCCGAGCGGACTCGAAAAAAATTCCGGAACCGCTGTAATAATATCAATTCTCATCATCTTCGAACAATGCTTCGCCAGAGTTAAGAACAAGAATTTTATCGCTAGGATCGAACGACTTAATTAAGCTCTTAACAGCCGGCAGAAGTATTTCATCTCCTTTTAAATCTACAATTACATATACATCGTTAGCAGGAAAAGATAAAACATCCTTTATATTTCCGATTAATAATCCATTCCTGATTACTTTGCTTCCAATTAAGTCATGCACAAAAAAATATCCATTAGGAATCTTAACCGAGTCTTCAGCGGAAACAAAAATATCTTTGTCAATTAGTATTTTAACATCACTGTCGCTATCAAAATTTTTGAATTTAATAGTAAAGAAGTTTTTGTGTTTTTTAATTTCCTCGACTATAAATTTTTTCTTTTGATCAAAAAAATCGATAAAAACTTTTTCAAGATTGAAAAATCGTTCGGGAAAATCGGAAAATGAAGTAATACGAAGAAAACCTTTTTTCCCGTAAGCAGAAACAATTTTAGCAATTAAAAAGAAGTCACTCACGTAAAGCGTTGTCAGCAGTAGTTAATCCAAAATTTCTAAAATAGCCCGTTTACCCTCTTTAGCAGCAATTGCCGTTAAAAGAGTACGCATAGCCTGGGCAGTTTTACCCTGTTTGCCAATCACCTTCCCGACGTCGTCAGCCTGCACTTTTAAGGAGAGAACTACTTTTTTTTCTTCGGGATTTTTCTCCTCAACCACAACGCTGTCCGGATTGTCTACCAAATGCTTTGCGATATATTCAATGAATTCTTTCATAGAAAGAAGCCTCCTATATTAGAGCACGGGAGCTTTTAGAAATTAGGTACAGAAGAATTGCCCGTTGAACAGATGCTTAATCAGCTACTCGGTTTCAGCAGGTTTTTCATCAGAAGCAGCACCCTTCACTTCTGTTGTACTTACATCTTTATTTTCTATTTCTTCACTGGCTTTTTCTTGTGAAACTTCTTCTACTGCAAGGGTATCCACAGTTTCTTCAGTTGGCTGCGAAACAGCTTTCTTCTTCGAAACGGCGCTTTTAGTTTTTCCTTCGTTCAGCTTTTCCCATTTTTCTAATTCTTCACGAATTTTTTCTTCAGGTAATCCGCGCTTCTGTAAATCCCGTTTTAACAGAATCCCCTTCTTGCTTAACAAACTTTTTACTGTGTTTGTCGGTTGGGCACCTACATTTAGCCAGTACACTGCTCTGTCTTCTTTTATATCAATTGTAGATGGATTTGTTAAAGGATTATATAATCCAATCGCTTCTAAAAATTTTCCGTCGCGAGGAGACCTTGAATCCGCGGCAACCACCTTGTAAATAGGCTGCTTTTTCTTTCCCATCCTTTTAAGTCTTAACTTAACTGCCAAATTATTTGAACCTCCGAATATTATTCTATTGTGCTAATTAATATTTATTTTATTTAAAACTGAATTGCCAAAACTTTTATTGCTTAGTTTTGACATCATTCTTTTCATTTCTTCAAATTGTTTTATGAGCCTATTAACATCCTGAACAGATGTTCCGCTGCCTCTCGCAATTCTTTTTCGCCTTCCGCCATTCAAAATTTTGGGAGAAGTACGCTCTTGAATTGTCATTGAGTTAATAATAGCCTCAACTTTTATGAGTGCTCTATCGTCAATATTAGCATTTTTTAGCTGAGAACCAAGCCCGGGGATCATTCCGAGCAGGGAAGATAGAGAACCCATTTTCTTAATGACTTTAATTTGCTTAAGAAAATCTTCAAAATCAAATTTATTTTTTCGTAACTTTTCTTCCAACCTTGCCGCTTCTGCCTCATCGAAGCTTGCCTGAGCCTTCTCAACAAGCGATACAACATCGCCTTTGCCTAAAATTCTGGAAGCCAATCGATCCGGATAAAAGGGTTCTAATGAATCGAGCTTCTCACCGTTTGAGATAAATTTTATAGGCTTACCAACAACAGAGCGAATAGAGAGTGCGGCACCACCTCTCGCGTCTCCATCTAATTTAGTAAGTACTATACCGTTAAAATTTACTACTTCGTTAAATGCCTTTGCTGAATTTACGGCATCCTGTCCTGTCATTGAATCAACAACAAACAGAGTTTCAGTAGGCAAAGAAATTTCTTTGATACGCGATACTTCATTCATCATCAGTTCATCAATATGAAGCCTGCCTGCCGTATCAATTATGATGGTATTATACCCGTTATTTTTGGCAAAAGAAAGCGCTCCGGTAACAGTTTTTATTGCATCTTTTTCTTCAAGCGAGAAAACATGAACATCTATCTGACTGCCTAATACATTTAATTGCTCAATAGCTGCCGGTCTGTAAACATCTGCTGCAACAAGCAAAACTTTCCGTCCGCCGGTTTTTAATTTTTTTGCAAGCTTGCCGCTAAATGTAGTTTTACCCGAACCCTGCAGCCCGACCACAAGAATTGTGGTAAGACCTGAACCGCTTAATTTTAATTCGGTAAAACTGCCGCCTAACAGCGATACCAATTCATCGAAAATGATTCTAGTTATTAATTGTCCGGGTGTTATTGATGCAATAACTTCCTTGCCTAAGGCTTTAATTGTCACATTATCAATGAACTCTTTTGCAACCTTATAGTTCACGTCGGCATCAAGAAGAATGCGTCTTATCTCCCGTAAACTATCAGAAATATTTTTCTCAGTAAGTTTTCCCTGCCCGCGGATTTTCTTTAATGCCGATTCTAACTTTATCGATAAATCTTCAAACATTTGCTATCAAATCCGGTTCAATTTTTTGAGTAAGAAAAAATTACTTTGTACTAAGTGCATTAGCTCCCGATACTATTTCAAGAATTTCTTTTGTTATAGCAGCTTGTCTTTCTTTATTATATTTCAACTGAAGAGTTCTAATCAATTCCTTTGCATTTGTTGTGGCGTTATCCATTGCGGTCATTCGAGCACCAAGCTCGGCTGCATTAGATTCCAGCAGCACCCGCCACATTTGTGCTTCTAAATGCTTAGGAACCAAATACTCAAAAATATATTTTTGACTTGGTTCAAAGATGTAATTTGCACCGATTAAGAATTCGGAGTTATCACCGCCGGATACAGGAATAGGCAAATACTGCTCAATTATAATTTTCTGTTGAATGATAGATTTAAATTCATTATAAATGATTGCAATCTTGTCGAATTTTCCGCTTAAAAATTGTTGCGTCAATTCGTTATAAATGTTTACGGCATAATTGAAGTGTAATGCTGAAAATAATCCGGTTGTTTTACCAAACAGGTTGTAACCTCGTTTACTAAAGTAATCGAATCCTTTTTTACCCACACAATAAATAGATGAACTGATTCCATCGCGTTTAAGTTCTTCTACAAATCTAACACCTTCTTTAATTATGTTAGTATTGAACGAACCGCACAGACCTCTATCTGCAGTTACAACAACTACGGCAATATTTTTTTCTTCACGTTCGGCTATCAGCTTGTGGCTAAGTCTATCTTCTTCCGAGACCAATCGTGAAAACATCAAGTTTATATTCCGGGCATACGGTCTGGCATTTATAACAGATCCCTGAGCGCGTCGCAATTTTACAGCGGCAACCATTTTCATCGCTTTAGTAATCTTCTGTGTGCTTTGAACTCCTTTTATTCTTCTTTTTATGTCTCTTAGTGTTGCCATTAACTAATATTGAAAATGAAATCAGACACTTTTTTTGAATATGCCCAGGAACTCGTTTCCTGCTTTTTTAATTATGGAAATTGTATTTTCAGATAAATCTTTTTCTTTTTTTATAGTCTCCAATACATCGTTGTATTTAAGTTCGAAAAATTCAAGTGCTTCTTTTTCAAATCTTTTTACATCCGCTACAGGAATATCGTCAAGATAGCCATTAGTTCCGAGATAAATCGATACAACCTGCTTTTCAACCGGAATTGGAGAATACTGCCCTTGCTTTAAAAGCTCAACCAATCTTGCACCTTTGGCAAGAGTTTTCTTAGTTGCTTTGTCGAGGTCGGACCCAAATTTAGCGAAAGCTTCTAGCTCTCTATATTGAGCGAGGTCGAGCTTAAGAGTTCCGGCAACTTTTTTCATTGCTTTTATTTGAGCATTGCCTCCAACCCGCGATACAGAAATACCAACATTAATAGCAGGTCTTACACCGGCATTGAATAAATTTGATTCAAGATAAATTTGCCCGTCGGTAATCGAGATAACATTAGTGGGAATATAAGCAGAAACATCACCTTGTTGGGTTTCAATAATAGGCAGAGCAGTTAAGCTGCCTCCGCCCAAATCGTCACTCAATTTTGAAGCACGCTCTAATAATCTTGAATGAAGGTAGAAAACGTCACCGGGATAAGCCTCTCGTCCGGGAGGTCTTCTTAAGAGCAAGGAAAGCTCTCGATAAGCAGCAGCCTGTTTTGAGAGATCGTCATAAATTACCAGGGCATGTTTGCCGTTATCTCTAAAATATTCGCCTAATGTTGCCCCGGAATAGGGTGCAATAAATTGCAGCGGTGATGGTTCGGATGCAGAAGCAGAAATTACGGTAGTATAGCTCATTGCATCATGCTCATTCAGCTTTGCAACTACCTGAGCAATTGTTGAACTTTTTTGCCCGATAGCTACATATATACAATAAACAGGTTTTATTCCGAGCTTGGCTGCCTCTTCCGAATGGGTTAACCGTTGATTGATGATTGTATCAACAGCAAGCGCCGTTTTACCTGTTTGGCGGTCGCCGATAATTAATTCTCTCTGCCCCCGACCGATCGGAATCATTGCATCAACTGCTGTGATACCTGTTTGCAGTGGCTCTTTTACCGGTTGTCTTTGAATTACGCCAAGGGCTTTTCTTTCAATAGGCAGATACTTGTCCGAATGAATTGCTCCTTTGCCGTCAATCGGCAAGCCTAAGGGAGTAATAACCCTTCCAAGCATTTGTTTACCAACGGGCGTGGATGCTACCCGGTTAGTACGTTTAACAACATCACCTTCCTTAACCAAGGTTGAGTCGCCAAATAATACGCATCCAACGCTGTCTTCATCAAGATTTAAAACCATGCCGAAGACGTTATTCGGGAATTCAACTAATTCGCTTGCCATAACTCTTGATAAGCCGTATACTCTCGCTATACCATCGCCAACCTGTAAAACTGTTCCAACATCATAAATGTCTACTTCACTCTCAAATCCGGTTAATTGTTTTTTTAGTATAGCCGAAATTTCATCCGGTCTTATATCAGCCATTTTATTCTTCCTTTAAATTCTATTACTAATTTGATAATGCGGCGCCGATAGAAAATTTTTTTTTAAGAATTTCCAATTGATGTTTGAGAGACGCATCGTATACGGTGTCGTTAATTTGTGCTACGAACCCACCAATCAGCGCCGGATCAATAACAAAATTCAATCTTACTTTTTTCTTTAGTTTAGTTTCAAATTTAGATTTAATTAAACTGGCTTGTTCTTCGGAAAACTCATATGCGGTTTTAATTTTCATATTTACAATACCTACCTGTTCATCGCGCAGCCATAAAAATTTTTTCAGTATCGTTATTAATAAATTTTCTCTCTTTTTCTCAACGATAAATCGGAGGAATTTGTAAAGCTCTTCATGAATTTTACCTAAAAAGATTTTCTCTAAAATAGATTGTTTTAAAGCTGGTTTAATAATCGGGCTTTCGAGAGCACGTCTAAGCTCGGGATTTTCATTCAATATCTTATAGAGCCTTTCAACATCAAAAGCAATTTTATCAGTGAGGTTTTTCTCCTTTGCCGTGAAAAACAAGGAATTTGCATACCTCAATGAAATAGTATTGTTGCCCATTTTCAGTTCTTTGCAATCTCGTTTATGTAAGTATTAACCAGTTTTTTATTGGATTCTTTATCCAAGGTTTCCTTTAGAATTTTTTCTGCGGCATTCACGGCAATCTCGGCAACATGAACTTTTAATTCATCAAAAGCTGCTTCTTTTTTCCTTTCGATTTCTGCCGAAGCATCGGTAATAATTTTTTGCGCCTGCTCTTTGCTTTCCTGAATAATTTGCTCTTTAACTTTATCTGCATAAGCTCTGCTTTGGTCGACAATTTTTTTTGCTTCTTCTCCTGCCGCGGCAAGATTTGCTTTGTTCTGCTGCAAAATCAAATTTGCCTCTTCTTTTGCTTTCTCTGCTTTTTCCAAAGATTCTCTGATTGCAGCTTCTCTTTCTTCTAATGCAGAGAGAATAGGTTTCCATGCAGTTTTTTTCAGAATGAAAAACAGAATGAGAAATGTAACTACCGTCCAAAATATCAGTCCTGGATTTACATCAATTAAGCTTCCCCCTCCTTCGGAGGCTACGGCTAATACTGCTAAATTAAAAGCTAAAAACATACTTCCGATTCCCAAAATTTAAAAGACAGTTTATTGCAGATACTGTCTGTTATTAAATTTATGACTTAATTGCTAACAAGATACAAATAACGAGTGCAAAAAAGGCGATACCTTCAATGAGAGCCGCTGCAATAATCATCGAGGTTCTGATCGGTCCGGCAGCTTCCGGCTGTCTGCCCATCGCTTCAAGTGCCGAAGCTGCAAGCTTACCGATTCCAAGCCCTGCGCCAATTACTGAAATAGCAGCGCCTATACCAGCGCCTAACCAAGCTAAATCCATTTTTTTCTCCTAATTTTTTATTTTGAATAAATTTTATTAAAAAAGATTAATGCTCTTGATGAACAGCCATTCCTATGAATAACCCTGATAACATCGTAAAAATATATGCTTGAATAAGAGCTATTAAAATTTCAAGCAAGTAAATAAATAAAGCGAATGCAACCGATACAGGAGCTATCACTACCGTTTCCATAATAAAGATTAATCCGATTAAAGAAAGAATCACTACATGCCCCGCAATCATATTTGCAAAAAGACGTATACAGAGAGCAAAAGGTTTTGTAAATAAGCCTAAAATTTCAACTACAATTATTAATGGCAATAAGGGAACAGGCATTCCATGAGGAATCAATCCTTTAAAGTACCCCACAAAACCATGAGTGCTGATACCTCCTATTTGTGTTGTAATAAATGTCAATGCCGCTAAAGAGGCGGTCACAGCTATGTTGCTTGTAACCGTAGCTGAGAACGGTACTAACCCGATAAAATTACTGAACAAAATGAAAAAGAATACGGTTAGTAAGTAAGGTAAAAATTTTTCGTAACCCTTGCCGACGGTTGGTTTAACAATTTCGTCCTTTACGAAAACTATTATAATTTCAATAAAATTTACAAATCCCGTAGGAACAAGCGATTTTTTGTATCTCTTGGAAACTGAAAAGAGAGTAACTATAAGAATTAGTGCAACAAACCACAAAAACACAACATGACGGGTGATAGATATGTCGATTCCAAAAAGTTCAAGGTGCGGTAGATAAATTTTGCCGAAAGGTTCAAAATCGAGGTAATTTCCATCCATTATGTGATGCAGGATCCAATCACTTCCCCCACCGGAAGCATGATTTAACGAATCTGCTGCTGTTAGGCTGTCTGCACCTGCCGCTGTTGTCATCCGTAATGCTTAATTTTTTCTCAGATTTAGGTAAAGTATTTCAACAATTAGGTATAAAATGTAAAAAAATAAGATTGAAAATATAAATGTTAAAAGGCTGATTTCCAAAAAAGAAACAGAAATAAATACTGCCGCTAATAATAGGAAAATCCTCCCTACCATTCCCCCTAAAGTATTTAATAAGAATAAGTTAGGAGATTTATTAATTCCTAATTTTATCGAGGTTAAACCGGCTATGAAGTTCAAAAATGCTAATAACAAGCCCCATAGAATCGGAAAAACATACTGCTGGGTATGATTTGTAAATTGGTGTATAAATAAAAGTACAATTAAAGCGGTAATGCTAATTACGATGGTATACTTAATGAATTTTGAAGCGTCGATCATTTCCCTGATTGAATAACGGTTTTGATGAAATGATACATACCTGTAATGACCCCAATAAATGAACAAATTATGGTTGCCCACGGAGATGAATCTAATTTCTTATCAAGCCAA
This sequence comes from Ignavibacteriales bacterium, assembly GCA_020061465.1. Taxonomy (GTDB): domain Bacteria; phylum Bacteroidota; class Ignavibacteria; order Ignavibacteriales; family Ignavibacteriaceae; genus JAGUYG01. Next base: position 4,493 of record JAGUYG010000065.1, on the reverse strand, counting down.
ATACCGATAAAAACGAAAATCGTAACCGTAGCGGCTAATTGTATTCCCAAACCTAAATATGCGGCAAGCTCACGGGGAATTATTTTTTTATTATCATTTTTATCGTTTTCTTTAGCCATTATTTTCCGGCTGAGACCGGCTGAATGAAGGGGTTTGAGCATTCATAGTGCTTTTTCCATCGAACTTTGCACCCGCTTCAATTTCTAAAATTTTCGTTATAATATCGCCCGTAAGAACCGATTTTGATTCTATAGTTAACTTCTCCCGGGCATTAACGGTACCGTTAATTCTTCCACCGATAATTATATTTTCGGCTGATATTTCCCCGTTTATTTCACCGCTTTCTCCTACGGTAACATTCCCCATTGCTTTTATATCTCCGTTTACTGTTCCGTCTATTCTTACATTACCGTTGCTATTCAATTTGCCCTCTAAAATTACTCCGGTGCTTACGATGGTAACTTCGTCCTTTCCGATATTGTTGTTAATTTTAGTTTTCAATTCTTATCTCCTCTAAAAGTTGATAATTAATAATTTGGGATCAATCGGTTTTCCGTTTTTCCATATTTCAAAGTGAAGGTGCGGACCGGTTGTAATTTCTCCGGTGTTGCCGCTTAGAGCTATGAGTTCACCTTGCAGAACGGCATCTCTTTCTTTTTTTAGAATCACAGAGCAATGCTTATAGATAGACATAAAATTATCTGCATGTGCTATCATGATCATATAACCATCTTTATTCGAATAGCCCGAGAAGGTTACATAGCCGCTGGCTGCTGCAAAGACAGGACTGCCGGTTTTAACTACATAATCGATTCCGTTATGACCTTTTGCTGGATTAAAATCCCTGCTGATAAATCCGTTAACCGGCTTGATAAAATAATAACTGCTTGACTGTGTGGATTCATTACTGAAAAATAGTTTTCGGAATACCGCAAGCAGATTTCCTTCAATCTTATTTTTTTGTTTCGTATAGGCACTATCCTTGTGGAAACCGAGCGAATCCTTTAGCGATGAGTCTCCTAATATTATGGCGTATCTTAACCGTTCATTAGTAGATTTTAATCCCTCTAGCTCTTTGGTTAAGAATATAATCTTTTCATTCAACTCTTTAATTTGTTGTTTTTCATCGTGAGTTAAGCTGGATACTTTATAGAATAATGAATCACCGATTGGTGATGCACCTATAATCAAAAACCCGAAGAATGCAGCTAATATTGAGTACGATATGGCAACGAGTAAAATTTTTTGAATGGTTAACGTGAATGTCCTGAATTCAAATCCTGACGATTCGGGAATAAATAAAATTTTTATATGAGAAATTCTTTTCAGCTTATCAAGTTTACTGCGCATTTTAAGTTATAAATTTATTTTCATTTGAATTTTTCTAACAAATCACTAAACTTAATTTTACCCTCCCTAATAAGAGTAGGTGTAGAATTACATAGATCAATAAGCGTTGAAGCGTCGTTAAACGATTTTTTATCCGAATAAAAAATAGCATCAACTTCTGAGGAGAATTCATCAACAATTAAACTTTGTTCAAGAAAAGGTTCTTTACCGCTTCGGTTTACTGAGGTAGAAATCAAAGGCATTTTTAATTCTGCCAGAAGTTTAAGACAGAACCGGTGATTGGGTATGCGGAAGGCTGCAGTTTCTTTTTTAAGAATATTTTTTGTTTTTGTATTCAGCGGCAGAATCACCGAAACCGGATTTGGCCATATTGCCAATAAAAAATCAAAATGCTTTTCTGATCTTAAGTCAACATACTGAAACAGCGTCTCAAGATTTCCGATTAGATAAATATATCTTTTATGTTCGTCTCTTCCCTTGATGTGGTTAATTCTATTTACAGCTTCCTCATTAAACGGATTGGCGCCGAAACCAAAGATAGTGTCGGTAGGATATACAAATACTTTTCCCTCGAGGTACAATTTTTTAGCATAAAGCACAGCAGCCGTGATATTTTCATCAATATTTATTATTTCAGCTTTTAAGGTTTTTATCATATACTAAATCCTTTATTTTTTCTATAACCCGATTAGGAAACAATTTGTATCCGCAGTCGAAAGTTTCGATCGGGCATTTTTTTAAACCGTGAATACCGCAGGGTTTGCAATCTAAATCATCATAGCTTAGATATGAACTTTTATCACTGTAGGGGAAAAATCCGAAATTTGGAACGGTTGAACAATATAAAGTTAAAACCGGAATGTTAGCGCACATTCCCATGTGTGCCGGTGCGCTGTCGTTCGAAATCAAAATTTCTGCTTTTTTCAATAATGTTATAGATTCAACAACCGTAAATTTTCCCGCTGCATTAATTATATCCCGATCAAACTCTGCGGCAATTTCTCTGCACAAATTTACATCAGCATTGCCGCCAATCAAAATTACGCTGAATGAATTTAAGATTAAATATCTAATTATTTCTACATAGTACTCTTTCGGATAGATTTTTGTATTCCATACAGAACCGGGTGCAATTGCAGCAAATGGATTCGCAACATGATTAGTATTAAGAAATTTTTCAATCTTTTCGATATTCTGCGATGAAATTGTCACTTCAGGCAATACCCTCCAGTTTTGGTTATCATAAGTAAATCCTATCAAATCAAAATTTCTTTGCACTTCATGTTCATCTGTTCTGTACGGAATTAAAACTTTATATGCCTTTTTAAAACCGCTCGTCGAATATCCATAAGTGGCTTTAACACCGGAAAAAAAAACAATGAATGCCGATCTAAGTGACCTGTGCGGACAAAATATTTTAGTGTATTGGTATCTCCTAAGTTCTTTAATAAATCGAACCAACGATAAAACAGATTTTTGTTTACCTTTTTTATCAAAGATAATTACATTGTTAACAAACGGAGATGCATGGAAAATTTCTGCGGTTGAAGGTATTGTAACAACATCAACAGTAGAATTAGGTTCAAACTCTTTTAACTTTTGAATCATTGGAAGCGTAAGTATTGCATCACCTAAAAAGGCGGTCTGTATCACCAATATTTTTTCTGCCGGCATTTTAATACTTCCACCGCTTATGCATCCAAAGCCACTGCTCGGGGTGCTTACGAATGACATTCTCAAGGAAGGTAGTATGCCGCTGACTTATTTCAATTATTTTATCTTCTTCTTTTTCAGGAAGGTTATCAAGCCGAATCTCTTCAATTTTTGTGTAGTATGAATAATCGGGAAGCCGAACCGAAATTCCTATTAAAATCGGAGCGCCGGTTTTTAATGCAAGCACTGCCGGACCTGTATAAACAGCCGCCTTCCTGCCAAAGAAGTCAACTCTTATTCCTTCAGCAGGTCCTCTTTGATCGGCAATCATTGCAACTACGTTTTTCTCTTTTAGCTCTTTAAATATCTGCCTTATGGAAACTCCTAACGGTACGATTTTATTTTCCCAGCGTGTTCGCATTTTATTCATCCATTCGGAGACAAAAGGATTTCGCTGATTTTTTACTACAATAGAAAAGGAGGTTTTTAATTGTGCACTAACGGAAGCGGCATTGTATTCCCAGTTACCGAAATGTCCTGAAAGTAGAATTACTCCCTTTTGCATTTCTTTCTTTTGTAAGATAAGCCCGATGTTTTCGCATTTAATCATCTCTTCAAGCTGCTCTCTTGATAAATAAGGCATGTATAGAATTTCGATCAGCGTTATGGCAAAACTTTTATAGCTGCCGTAAGCAATCCTTCGAATTTCTTTTTTAGTAAAATTCGGAAAAGCCAGCTTTAAATTTTCTATAACGGTACTCTTCCGAATTGGGATAAAGTAAAAAGTAATAAAAGTCAGCAGAGATGCAAATTTCCTTGCGGCACTTAATCCGATTAAACCGAAAATTTTGCTAAAACAAATGAAGAAAAAATATTCTAACTTGTTTTTCAAACTACACTCGAATATTATATGCACAAAGATAATAAATAAGAATGGTTGGTGGTAAAACGGATTATGAAAGCGGAAGGTAATAATCCCAACACTTGAAATTTTATAACTATACGAAGTAAGGGTAATTACACAATAATTTCTAAAGCAGTGTTAAAAATAACCGTGGAGAATTTATGAACCTATTTATGTTGGACTTAAAAATTATCTTAGTAAATCACCTTACGCAAAAAATTTATAAAACCTTGTCATAAAGATCCCGACCGAAGGTTCCTATAGAAATGTTTTCGGGAAAGGTCACTGGTTTCAGTCCCGAGTCGACTCGGGATGCGCAATTTAGTATTCCGATTATACCGGAACTTAATCAGCGACCTCGTCAAACGATCCTCGGAAAGGTTTAGTTGCTTAACTTGAGTTAGTAACTCACATTACACAGAATTTTGAAAAAAATAGTTTAAGTCTGTTTCCTAGCTATGAGATTTGTCATGTTATACGGCTGTAAAGACGGGGCATGCCCCGTCTCTACGCTCGTAATTTCAAATATTTCATATAAATCGAATTGACGAATTCGGATCACTCTGTTCCAATACAAAATCATCGA
>JAGUYG010000044.1 GCA_020061465.1 Ignavibacteriales bacterium | reverse complement strand
ATTTTTACTTCTATTTAAAAAGATTAAAACGTTATGTTGAAAAGTTATGATAACGCTATCATTCTTAAAAAAAAGCGGGGTGTCCCCTCTTGAGAGGGGTGAGGGGTGTGTATTTATGTTGATTCCAATTACTTTAAATGGAACCTGCTTTTATAGATACTACACAACTCTGAGGTTTTAACACATCCCTTCTTCCCTTCTTTCAAAGAATCCTTCGGACAAGAAGGGATAGCTGCTCTTCTTATATTTTATCTGCGTAAGAAATGAAATCATTTCTAAGCCTAAAAAGGGCGTTGTCCCCTCTCGAGAGGGGCGAGGGGTGTGTCCATCTTTAAATATCACTGTCTTCAATAGATACCTATATTTCTAAAATTTTGCTTTTCAACTCAAAGGTTTTTACACATTTCTTCTCCCCCTTCGCTTCGTTTCGGACGGGCAAGCCAGAAGGGAGCGTCACGCTTTGAACTTTAATTTACTTTTGCTAATAACTCCTCAACTGCCTGCAGTACCATTTCAACGCTCAATTCTTTTATACACTTATATTTAACATCCGAACGGATGCATGTTAACGGACGTGGCGAATAATAGAAGCATGGCGAACAGTCTAAATCTAAACGAATTATTTTGTGCACTGTTTTCCAGGGGTGAATGTAATTCGGATTTGTAGGTCCAATTACGGCAATTACTTTTAATTTAAGCGCAGAGGCAACGTGCATTAAACTTGAATCGTTCGATACGAAAACATTGCATCGTTTCATTACTGCTGCAGTTTGAGCAAGGTCCTCTGTTTCAATAGAATCGGCACTTACGTTATTTATTAATCTCTTTATTCTATCTTTTAGTTCTCTCTCATCCGGTCCGCCAAAAATTAATATCCTTGCATTCTTTTGTTCAATTAACATCGAAGCTAACTCTGCAAATTTTTCGGGCTCCCATCTTCTGTTTATATGATTTTTTAGTACTGCCGAACCCGGATGAAAACCGATTACAACTTCATCTTCATTAATTTGTAATTTTTCGATAAGCATCCGTGCAAATTCCAAATCGCTTTGAGTCAAAGGAAATTCCAGCTCTGGATCATCACCAAAATTGGTTCTGAATAATTTGGCGCAAAGGTTAATGTTTTCCTGAACGTTATGAAGTGAATCGTTTTCAAGCAATCTTATGTTATTCAACCAGCCTAAATTTTGAAAATCTTTTCGTAAATACTTTATGCCTGCTCTTTGGCGTGCACCAACAAGAAAATTAATTATGTTATATTCTTTTCTGTTGGAAGGATAAACGTTAATTGAAACATCATATTTTTTCCTGAGGGAGAGAACAAATTTTAGCGATGCAAAAACCCCTTCTTTAAGAAAATCGAAAAAAATAACCTTGTTTAGATACGGAAGTCTCTCATAAATATCTTTAACACCGCCATACATCACTAACGCATCTATCTGCGCATCGGGCAGTTTATCCTTCATCAATTTGATTGAAGGGGTAAACATCAAGGCATCACCGATACCGGATAGTGCTAAAACTAAAATTTTCATAAAGCGATTTAAAAAATAAGCGGCATAATAGCCGCTTAATAAGAATTAAACTTACGATTTTTCAATTTGAATCAGTTGGTGCGGGCTTCAAGGAATCGAACTCATGCATGCCGGATTTAATCATGTCTTTATACTTTTGAATATTCGCCTTTACGTTTGGATCATCCGGGTATAACTCACCGATTCTGCTCCATAAGTCGGCAAGCTTATCGTAAGCACCTAAGTTTTCATAGGTAAACATCAGCACTCTATACGGATTGTAATATGAACGCGTATCGTTAGGGTTTTCTTCAATTTTTTTCCATGCGGTCTCTTCAACTTCATCAGCGATTTCTTTAAACTTATCCATCGCACCGGCGTTATAATAAATGTTACCTATTTCATATAACAAACCAAGCTCAACAGTAAGCAGGTTACGCGGCATCCTTTCTTCCATAAGATCCAATGCAGTAATTCCCTCGTCGTTTCTGTCGGTTGTAATATAGTGAATTGCCAGTCTCAAAAATCCGTTTCTATAATTTTGAGCCATTCGTTTATGATTTTCATCGAAGAAAATATTAAGATCGTTCAATCCTCTGAATTTAAAGCCGGGCTGATAATCTTTGCTGTATAAAGGATTTTCTTCAAACAACTGCTTTTTAAGCACCGGTTCATTAATGAATTCCATACCGGGTTTTCGCTTTTCGGGTACGACACGCAAAGCCATTCCTTCCATTTTAAGATAATCGTTCAAACCAATTTTGCTGTCATCCGCGCAGGTTACTGCAAAATACACCGGTCTTTCCCAAAGATTGTTTTCGACAATTTCTTTAACCATTATATCCTGAACACGGATTGCTTTAACATTGCCGTAAGTGAGCGTGTTTTCCATTCTGAATTTAATTGCGCCTTCATTGAGCACGGTCGAATCGGTAAGATTTATTAGCTGAAATAAGTCGCTTCCTAACTGCTGTTGAAAATCTTTCGGAAGATTAATTGTTACATCCCGCGGCTCCCATTGAATCGGTCTAATCTGTTCAATTTGAGCATTGGTTATACGCATTTTTACCGTGCCTACATTATAAGGATCGTTATTCTTTAGCTGCTTTATATACCATGGGGTATTAAGCAGACTTAAGTTAGCGATTTTTACATCCCGCCTTACTCCCTCAACATCTTGCAGATACCAAAGCGGGAAAGTATCGTTATCTCCGTTAGTAAAAAGCACGGCATTTGGTGCACAACTTTGTAGAAGATTATATGAATAATCCCATGGCACCCAATTATTAGAGCGATTATGAGTAAAGTAATTAGCCTGAACCATTTTTACGGGTACAAAAACAATACAAAGAGCAAGCGCTCCGGTTACTGCTGCGGTTTGGTATGTTTTATTCTTTATTTTTTGCTGTAAGTAATCGACAATTCCACGCACTGCAATTGCTATCCAGATAGAATAAACAAAGAAAGCACCGACGTAAAAGTAATCGCGTTCTCTTGGCTGCGGCTGCTGCTGGTTTTGATAAAACGCGGTAAGGTAACCCATCAGAATGAACATAATCATAAATACAGAAGCCATCTTCCAATCGCGGCGGAAATGATAATAAATACCGAGTATTCCTAAAAGAAAAGGAATGCCGAACAGCGAGTCTTTTACTTCGCCGTTAAACCTGATTCCAAAGGCTTTACCGAAAAAGTTGCCAATGGAATTAAATGGTGCTACATTTGGTCCCGCATCTTGATCCCAGCCTTCTCTGCCCGCATAATTCCATAACTGATAGCGGGTCATCATGTGGTGCATCTGATAAGACCAGAAGAAATGAAGATCGCTTGAATAGTTTGTATAAACTCCCATTTGATGAGGCTCGGTAGCAAATCTTCTTTTGAATGTTGGAAAGTCGCCGTATTGCTCTCTATTCAGGTAAGATACAAGCTCGGTAAAAGTATCAGGCTCATTTTCGTTCATTGGAGGATTTTGATTGGCGCGTATAATTACCATAGAAAAAGTAGTAAAACCTATCAGTATGAAAAATATTGACATGACAATAAGATGCAATGTAGGCTTTTGATTTTTAACTGCATAATAGATAAGGTAACCTAATCCGCCGAACATTATTACAAGCAGAAAAATTTCTGTCGTAATATTGTTTCCTGCTATCTTAGTCATAATCTCGGGTAAGAATTTGACAATACCGGGATAAGTAAAGAACAACGCAATTCCGCCGATAATAAGCGGCATATAAAAAGAATTCCGGTTAAACAATTTTTTCCAGAAAGCCCCCATAATCAAAACACTAACGCCTGCAATAATCCATTTGAATTTTGAATCATAAGCTTGATATTCTTCAGGAGAGGGCGGCGTAGTGGATTTTTGAGCGGACCACATTGCAACCGCAATAATCAAAATAGCGGCGGCATGTGCAACAAATATGTATGCGGTTTTTTTAGTGGCTTCCTCATCGGTAACATATTTTCTGAATAGAATTACCATAACAACAGGTACAATTGCAAGCACGCTCATAAGGTGTACACCGGTTGATAACCCGATAAGGTATGCAATCATCAACAAATATTTTTCATTATCCTTATGGTCTGCTCGTTCATGCCAGCGCATCATCAGCCAAACTACAAACGCAAATAAAAACGTACTAAAGGCATAAACTTCTGCTTCAACTCCGTTAAACCAAAATGTATCGCTAAAGGATAACGACAGTGCACCGATTGCAGCGGCTAAATAAGTAATAATGGCATCGAACATGGACTTAGGCGTCTGTCCTTTAAAGTTTCGAATCAGTTTAACTGCAATCAAGTAAAGAAATAAAACTGCGAAAGCACTGGAAAGAACTGAAATAAAATTTACCCTGAATGCTATATTTTCTGCAAAGGGAATCATTGAAAAAATTCTACCCAATAAGAGAAAGAATGGTGTCCCGGGCGGGTGTGGTACTTGCAAATAGTAGCTTGCCGCTATGAATTCGCCGCAGTCCCAAAAAGAAACCGAGGGTTGAACGGTTGATAAAGAAACAAAAAATGAAATAAAAAAAACTACGGCAGCAAATATTCTGTGAATTAACTTAAAATTCATTAATACCTCAAGTGAAATAAGGTGCAAAAGTTAGTTAGGTAACTGAAATTAAACAATGGAAAAGCAATAATATTCTCCGGATTATTGCTTGAATTACTCTCCGTTCGGTTTCTTGAACAAAGCATCGAGCTTGCTTCTGTCCGGAGGTACATAATATTTATCGTAAAGCTCTTTCAATCTGCGTATTGATACTGTATCGAAATCCTCGTCATCCTTGTCGCGTTTAAGAAACATTTTAAATTCTTCAGATTCCTTTCGGTCAAACTTTCGTTCAAATCCTTTCAGAGCCTCAAGATATTTTTTCTGTTCCCTGAATGCCATTTTCCCTTCTGCAAAATTTTTGGATCTTGCTATGAGTCTTATAATTTCGTATGTCAAAATAAATAAACTTGATAAGATTAAAAATAAGCTTTGTCCGGTTTTTTAAGACGCTCCTTAAACTAATTTGTTCCGGCAAGTTAAAATGAAAAAACTAAAATATTATTGTATTAACAAGCCTTATGGTGTGCTTTCGCAGTTTACTGATAAGCAAGGAAGAAAAACTTTAGCCGATTATTGCAATTTACCTGTCGACGTATATCCGGTTGGACGGTTAGATTACGACAGCGAAGGTTTACTAATTCTTACTAATGATAAACTGCTTACGGATTATCTCCTCAATCCCAAATATTTTCATGAAAGAGAATATCTCGTTCAGGTTGATGGTATCCCGAATGAAAATGATTTAGACAAATTAAGAGATGGCATAGTGATCGAAAAAAAGAAAACACTTCCAGCCAAAGTTTGTTTATTGGATGAGGTAAACATTCATCCCCGTAATCCGCCAATAAGGGAAAGAAAATCAATCCCAACTTCGTGGTTGAGTATAACAATAATCGAGGGTAGAAATCGCCAGGTTCGAAAGATGACCGCAAAAATTGGCTGCCCAACTTTAAGATTAATCAGGATAAGAATAAAAAATATCCTGCTGGGAGATTTACCACCCGGCAGGATTCGCGAATTAAATGAAATTGAAATTAATGGCTTATGGAAATGAAAAAATAGAATGGTTCGATTTATTACATTCTATTATTCAATTTTTTTCACCCTCGAATTTTTACAGCAAAGAATTAGAAATATTCTTACTGCATTCCTAAACTCTTTCAAGTTCTGATGTGCAATGCGGACAACGAATTGCACTTATTGCTATCTTCGATTTACAGTACGGGCATTCCTTTGTGGTAGGAGCAGCCGGTACAGGTTCAGGTTGTCTTTGCAACCGGTTGATACCTTTAACCACCAGGAAAATAGCGAAAGCAATAATTAAAAAGCTTACAAGGTTAGTGATAAATACTCCGTAGCTCATTACTACCGCACCGGCAGATTGAGCGTCTGAAAGCGTTGCATAAGGTACTGCAACGGAAGTCCCCTCTTTTATTACGATGAATAAATTCGAGAAGTCCACGTTACCTAACAGTAAACCTATAGGCGGCATTATTATATCAGCCACTAACGATTTTGCAATTGTACCGAATGCGGCACCAACAGTAATACCGACTGCCATGTCGATTACATTGCCGCGCATTGCGAATTCTTTGAACTCTTTCCACATGATGATTCCCTTTCGAGGTTAGTTATTTACACCGGAAATTTAAGTTTATTACTTTGAATTAAAAATAATTCCCTCTGCCTTAAACTAAAGCAATTCTATCCACCTGAGATTTCTACTCCAGGCAAAGCCTTCAACAATTCAGGCAGCCTTGTAAATTCAATTTTGATGAAAATCCGATATTTCAGTGTAAAATCGACCCTTCGTTATCCGGCACGATATTTACTTTTAAGCGTCTGAAGTTCCATGAATAAAATATTAAACTAACAACTAAACATTAAGGAGTACAACGATGAAACTACAAAGCGCTTTTAATCTGAAACCGGCAGTGATATTATTAGCCGCGGTTTTAATCTTTTTTGTCGGGTGCAGTGAATCGCCCGTTGATGCCGTTACGAGTCCCTCTTCCTCTGACTACGAAGCAATGAAGCAATTAGCAGAACAAGATGAAACAATTGCTTCGTTCGAACCTAATTATAATGAAGATGATGCCGGTACATTTTTAAGCAAAGCCGATGGAGAGATTTATCCGCTAAGAGTTGCACAAAAAATGCGGGTAGTAAACAAAGTATTTACCGCTGTCCAAATAGATGACACGACTGCTGAAGGGACGATTACAGTAACCTTCGAGGGAGTCTTATTCATTGCAGCTACATCCGCACCTGACGCAATCTTTCCCGATACGGTAATTCAAAAACCTTTCACTACAATAGTTACTAGAAAAATTATCTTTAATAGAGTACGGTTTGATGGCGATGTTCAAGTAGATTTTGAGCATAGACCGTTCAGGGGATGGAGGGTTGCGGCTATTTCTTTACCGGCAGGCGGCACCGTTAATTCCGGAATTCAAATCAAGATAATGACACTCACGCTTCAAAACGGCGAGGTTATCGTGATTGATTCGCCGAATGATTATTTCGTTGCCAGAGGTATAGTGAGATGGCAGCACATATTATCATTCAACAGCAGCACACAAGTAGATATTCAATTAGAATTAATAAGCAATACTGAAGATGTAGATTACGTTACGCTTACTTTTGGAGGCAATGTGCACGGAATGAACAGAGTAAAGAAACTATTTGAACTTGTTTCTACAGAGCTGACGGAATCGGGATACCTTAAAGTTTATTCTCAATCTTTTATAGCTAACCGTTTTCCGGGACATTTTCACGCTGTAGTTAATGCTTATTCTAATAACACAGTCTATACAGATACAGCACCGGTTGAAAACGATATGTGGGGCGTTCCTTACATAGTTCAATAAGCAATGTTCTTTATATAATGCGGGACTTTTTCGCGGTAAAGCAGTTTCCCTCTGCTGCTTTACAGCCTCTCCCAAAGCTAAAGGGTATGTGAATTTGACTGCGATGTTTATAGTTTGATTATATGAAATCAGTTAAATAAGAAACGATGAGATGAATTCACATACCCTTTGCTTAGTTTAATTATTTAATTTTAGATTGAATATAACGAAATGCAACTTTAATTTAACAGCCATGAAACAGGTAATTAAGAACATAATGTTGATGTTGTTCGCTCTCGCATTTATTAGCGGCTGCGATAAACCGCTTCCAACAGAACTTGTCTCAGTTGATAACGGCATATCAGATGAGCTTGAAATCGAGTTAATAGCACAAGATACCGAAGACGAACTTTATCACAACGGATTTGATACTACAGGCATTGCGCATAATCCTACAGCTTATTCAAATTTTATAACTGCGAGCGGAGTTAAAACTTCAGGTCTTCTACAGCCGATACATGCATCAATCGCCACTGCCATTTTCTTCGATAAAAGCAATCCTATTCATACTCCCGGCGGTCGTTTGCTTGGATTCGTAACAAGAACCCCCGGTGTTGTGCGTTTTAATAACCATCAGGCTCAGCGAGTTCCTTATGTTATCTCATTCAGAGATCACGGTATGGTAAGAGACACAACACTCGGAATGCGTTATGTGTTATCCTTCAGAAACGGGAATCCGCACAACCAGTTCGAGTTTGAATACGGTTCAAGCGTTAATTTTAAATTAGAACCCTTAATCGGAACTGCAGTTGAATTTCAAATTCCCACTCCACAGGAAATTACGGGCAGCGTAACATTATCCGGTTCAAGAGAAAATAAAAATTTGAGAGCCAGGTTGAATTGGAATAAAGCCGATACTGCCGGCATTGAAATAATAATTGGTGTACTTGATAAAAGAAAAAATGCTTCCCTTCCGCTATATAGAATTAGAACACGAGATGACGGTGAGCTTATAGTGCCGTTTAGATTGTTAGCAGAAATTCCGAAAGACAAATTTAGCCGGCTTATTTTTACCTTCATAAGAAAGTTTGAGTTCAATAGAACCGGCGGAAATGTTGAGTATCATATTCTGTCACAGAGTTTACACACTATCTTTGTCGATATTCCTTGAGAAACGGAATCAAAATTATATTTTCCATTGTTATGCTTCAGGCAGGAAACATATTGGCGCAAAGTTCGTTTTCGTTCAGCGGCAGCAATGATATTTCGGGGAAATCCTTTAATACCATAGGCAGTTTCGAAACTACTCCTTCAAATTATTCAGTTACAAAAGATTGGGCATTTTCACTCATTACCGGCGGTGAGTTCAGCGACTATTTTAATTCAAGCTTGTATACTATTGCATTATCCAAAAGATTGTCACCTCATAATTTTACGCTGCGATATACTCCTGGATATCAAAAAGAATTTTTTTTCAATTCGGGTGAATCGATTATAATTAACGACAGCACTTCGAACTCTCTTCAAGCCTCATTTAATTACCGCGAACTGTTCGGACTGGGTTATTCAATTGACCTAACCGAAGAATTAAGTGCGGGTTTTACTATGCGTTATTTTACACAAGAATTCAATAAGGAAACTTTAACTCCGGTCTTCTCTGATAGTGTTTATCTATTACGCGAAAATGTGAATGAAAATATTTCATTCTGGAAGACAGATTTAGGGATAGATTATTTTTTGTTTAAAGATTTACTCATCTCTCTCGCATCTGTTAACCTGTTAAATTTTGGCAGCAGCGTCTCCGAATCCGAATTTGAAAAGTATAAATTGAAGACAGAAAAGAATGTACTTTTGGGATTGAATTACTTTCCAGCATCCCATTTGAATTTATCTGCTTACTATGAAAGCAGCGGTTCATTTCAAACAGGGCTAAGTACAGGATTTAGCTTTTTAGGCGGAAATCTGAATTTTTCGGCTACTGTTTTTCACGACAAATATCAAGAACCATTTATAGCCGGCATAATTCCGTCAATTTCTTTTTCAATAAATAATTTCGGAATAAAAATTTTAGGAGTGAAATATTTTTCGAATAGAAACACCTCAGGTTCATATTCATTTTTTGATCGTGAAGGGATTAACAACATAATAAATAACAGATACAGTCTTGATAAAGCAGTTATGAATTTTACTTTTGCTTTAAATACACAAAGAGAAAAGTATTTAGAATTTATTGATGTTGAAATTATCGAAGAAATTTTTCCTACCCTGTCAGAAAGCTATTTCAATAAGCCATTTGCAGTTGGTAAAGTTGTAAACATCGGCAATAAACAAGTAACAGTAAAACCTTTCAGCAAAATAGAAGGATTGAATGAAAGTGAAATTACATCACCTTATGTATCGGCAAATCCCGGCGATACAGTAAGAATAGCCTTTTATACATTAATACCTGAAAACTACAAAGGAACAAAAACCGAAATTTCTTATGCTGATTTTTTTATTTACTCCATAAATGATGAACCGGACGACCGTATTCAAAAAGCTGTTCTCGTAAACAGCAGCAATGCGTGGGATGGCAAAGTGTCAAATCTCAAATTTTTTATAAAGAAAGGATTTGAATTTTCTATCGGCTACTCAAAAAATATTTTAAGCATGCACAAAAGTGTTTTGGATACTACAAAAAATTTGCTGCTGCCATTTGTAAAGACAAATATTCTTTTTGATCATTTTGTAAAAGAATTAGTCTACACTGCCGACCCCCGCGCTTCTGCTGAGTATGTTCAGTTCCCTGAAGAAACCGTAAAACTAAAGGGGGGCGATTGCGATGACTTAAGCGTAGCACTTAGCGCAATCCTCGAATCAGCCGGAATCCAAACTGCCTTAGTAGATTACAAAGCAGATGGCGAACCAAGACATGTAAATCTCCTCGTAAATACCGGACTCGCACCTGAATATGCGGGCTTTCTAACGAACAACGACACAAAATACTCCTTAAGAAAAAATGAATTCCAAAAAGATGAAGTGTGGATTGCAATCGAAACAACATCTTTAACGGATTTTAACACTGCCTGGGAAATTGGTTCTCAAAAGTTTAACAACGAAGCGCTCATCAACATGGGCTTATCGAACGGCAAAGTAGAAATAATAGATGTTTATTAAATAAAAAGTTATGATTAAATGAAAGGAATTAAGTTATGAAAAAGTTATTGTTACTTATGATGCTTTTACCTGCAATGGTATTTCCGCAGGAATTTAAGGTTGAATATTTAAAGGGAACGGCAAAAGCACAAATAGGCTCAAGCGAGCAGTGGATAAATGTAATTGAAGGACAAACATTTAAACCAAACACTGTAATTGCTACGGAAGAGAACTCAACCATCAAACTTAAAAAAGGCGATGTTGAATTTACGATGTACGAAGTATCGGCAGTAAATCTTTCAAGTCTCAAAAAGTTATCACTCGACGAGCTTCTGTTAGCTCTTGCGATGGAAGAAATTCTAAGCGCGCCGAAGAAAAAAGAAGATGTAAAATCGAAAAGCACCGTAGTTTACGGAACAAGAGAAACTGGTAAGCAGGATCTATTTGTAAGATCAAATGATTTTGGTATAAAGCGGCTTAACGGTGCCGTTAGATTAACCGAAAGCGGATTTAAGGAATCGGCTATTATAACTGCACGGGAAACGTTCAGAAAGTACCCCCATACAAAAGGACTAGTTCCGTTCAGACTTTATTTTGCAAATTTGTTAATAGAAAAAAATCTTTATGAAGAAGCATTAGAAGAATATTACTCAATTCAAAAGCTTTCATTAAATCAACAGCAAAAAGAGGAACTGGAAGATAAACTGGAATTTGTTAATCGTAAGGTTGTGAAATAGCTTTCTAATAAGTATCGTTCGTTTTGGGATCAGGGGATGAGTTTTTCATTCTAACAAGAAATTTATGGCAACATGTTAAATTAATTAAACTCCATTTCAGAATTAAGAATGATTAATAAGAAATTACCGTTAATACTGTTGAGTTTACCGCTTTTTTTAATGCTCACGGTTAGCTGCAATACGCAATATGTAAGACACGAAAGTACATCTCCTAAAAAATTTCTCAACGATATAAAATCGAACTTGAGTGGGAAGGAAATCAAAGTAACTCTCCTAAACGATTCAACATTCATAGCCGATGAGTTTTCACAAAATGAAGACGAAATTATTTTGAAGTATCCTTCTTTTTCTGATGAGAAAAAAATTCCTGTCTCGGATGTTAAAGGCATTAATTATCAAAAGTATGCTGCAGATAACCTTTCTGCGGTAATTGAATAAAAAGACGGAAAGACTGTTGAAGCTTACAACATAAAATTTACAACTGGTTCTATCTTCTACTCCTCAAAAGAAATAGTGGATTTTAATGTTCCGATTGATTCGATTAAGTATATTCGCTGCACAAATAGATTTCATGGTGCGTTAAAAGGCTTCTTGTTTGGAGCTGGAGTTTCCGGTATAGCAGCGGCTATATTAAATAAAAACCCGGATGGAATGGGATTCGCAATAACTGTTTTTTCAGCAGCCATCGGTGGGTTAGTCGGCGGAATAGTGGGATTGATCATAGGCGAAGATGACGTATATGTTTTTCAAAAATAATACATCAAATATTACACGTGCTTGATTTTATTAAATAATATTTTAAGTTTTTGCTACAATGCTTGGGCAAATTATTATTTACGACGATTTGAAAGAAAATACATTTATGAATATAGATGTTATTATCCTAATCCGTGTGATTGTGATAGAAGCCTT
>JAGUYG010000003.1 GCA_020061465.1 Ignavibacteriales bacterium | reverse complement strand
TAGCTTTTTCTGCCTTTTCTTGGTTCCATTACTTCCTCCGTTTTTTTTCTAGTATTAATATACTAGCTTAACTGTTGGTACTCTACGGGGGGAAGGTCAGTCATATAAGGTTTTATTGACAATCTAAAGATCCTACGGATAAGTCTCTCTCTTTTTAAGAGAGAGATTAGAGAGAGTTAAATTTATTTTGGACAGAAATGATCCGAACCCCATAAATAACCTTATTTTTTCACGTCAACTTTTTTATATTTGCATGCCAAAATTGGAAATAGGATATGGAACTGATAGAGCGACTAAAAAAAATTAAAGATAGATTCGAGCAAATTAATCAGCAGTTAGCCGATCCGTCCTTAATGAATGACCGCGAAAAGATTATTTCACTTAGCAGGGAAAGAAGCGACTTAACCGATATAATTGCTGCATACGAAAATTACTCCGCCACTTTAAAAAATATAGAAGGCAACAGAGAGATTATCAACAGCGTAACGGATAAAGAACTGGTTGAACTTGCCGGAGCTGAATTGGAAGAGCTTGAAGAAAAAAAAGAAAAGCTGGAAGAAGAAATAAAATTTATTTTACTGCCTAAAGACCCGAACGATGATAAAGATGTTATTATGGAAATTCGTGCCGGTACCGGCGGTGAAGAAGCTGCTCTCTTTGCAGGCGATTTGTTCAGAATGTATACACGCTATGCCGAAATGAAGGGATGGAAAGTTGAACTAATAGATATAAATGATACCGGTTTAGGCGGCATAAAAGAGGTTGTGTTTTCCGTTTCCGGAGAGGATGTATTTGGTGAACTAAAATACGAGAGCGGTGTGCATCGTGTGCAAAGAGTACCTGCTACCGAAGCAAGCGGACGTGTGCATACGTCGGCTGCATCGGTGGCTGTATTGCCGGAAGCGGAAGATGTACAAATCGATATCAATCCCAATGATTTAAGAATCGATATTTATCGGTCAGGCGGTGCCGGCGGACAAAATGTTAACAAAGTTGAAACCGCGGTGCGTATTACTCACTTACCCACAGGCATTGTTGTTCAATGTCAAGATGAAAGATCGCAGCTTAAGAACAGACAAAAAGCTATGAAAGTTTTACGTGCCCGTCTATACGACGAAAAGCTAAAAAAACATAACGATGAAATTTCCGCACAGCGCAAAAGCATGGTAGGCAAAGGCGATAGAAGCGATAAAATCAGAACTTATAATTTTCCACAAAACAGAATAACCGACCACCGGATCGGTTTGACGCTTTATAATTTAACAAACATTATGGAAGGTGAACTTTCTGAACTGATTGAACAAATTAAGATCGCAGATAGAACCGAAAAGCTGCAAGCAAGCGCGGAATATTAATTGTAATTGCAAGATTACAAGATTGCAAGATTATGCCGCAGGCATTCGTTTGAAATAAGATTATTTTTTAAAATAGAGATGACATCTTTTGCACCGTTTTTCCATGGCTGAAGATGTCATCTCTTCGCATTTAGAAATAGAATGGGTTCGCAATCAAAGGGGTAATAAAAAATATTAAACCGATTGAATGAAGATGATGCTGATATCATCTTCAAATTTGTTGCCTGTAAATTTTACAAATTCACTTTTAATTTTTTCGAAGGGATTTTCTTTTAAAGATAATTCTTTTAAGACTGCCTCAAGTGAATGTGCACCAAACTGTTCGCCATCTTTATTTCTTGATTCCATTATACCGTCTGTAACCATCATAATAAAATCGCCCTCATTCATCGTGAAGGATTCGTCTTTATAACTCCCCTCTTCCATGAAACCAAGCAGCATGCCCGTAGAACTTATTTTGGAAACTTCGGATTTTTTTTCACTTCTATAAATAATAGGTAAATCGCCGGCACCGGAATATTTTACCGATTTAGTTACTCTGTTAATAACAACAATCGAAAGAGTGGTGAACACTTCACTAACTTTTGCATCTTTATAAACGGATTTATTTACCTGCTGAAGTATTTCGCTGGGTGAATATTCTTTTGAATTTTGAAGCACTACCCGGATGGCGCTTCTAATATAACCTGCATAGGCAAATGCAAAGTACCATGCACCCCACTTTTTCCCCATCACATCGCCAAGAATCACTGCGAGGTTTTCATCGTCAAGCTCGAAATAGTCAATAAAATCTCCTCCGGGAATTCCCTTAAAAGGCATGTGCCATTGTTCGATTTTAAATCCTTCAAATTTTGGGCTTCTATCCGGAACAACTTTTACACGTAATGAATCGGCAGCTTCATGAAGTTCGGTTACTGCTCTTTGTCGTTCTTTCCCAAGACTTTTTAGAATGGCGCTTACTTTAGCAACTACTACTCTTGGTCCGGCTGTTTTAATTACATAATCGGTAATTCCAAGGTCGTATCCGTCAAGGATATCGGCTTCATCTCCTTTGGCAGTTAAGAACACGAAAGGTATTTGCCTAAGCGCCTGTTCACTGAGCAGCATTCGCCTAAATGTGAAGCCGTCAATTTCGGGCATCATGATATCCGAGATGATAATATCGGGTGGAGATTTTTTTATAATTGCCATTCCCTCTTCGGCGCCGGAGGCAACCTCACATTCAAAACCTGATTTGCTCAGGTTATACTGGAAAAGTCTTGCTAAGGAAAGATCGTCATCTACCAACACCACTCTCAGTGTTTCTTCGGAAAACGATTGTTCGATAGGTTTCTTTGTACCGTATTCTTTAAGAATATCGGAACGCCTTAGGAGCCCTTTTACTTTTAATATTAATTCCTCAATATTAAAGGGCTTAGTAATTAGATCGTCGCCGCCTGCTTCAAGGGCTTGGGATTTATCTTCGATACTGGTTTTAGCCGTAACAAAAACGAACGGTAACAGTTTAAATTTATCTTGTTCACGAACCATTTTACAAAAAGTAAAACCGTCCATTTCGTTCATGCTTATATCGCAAAGTACCAGGTCTACTGCTTTGTCATTAAGCCAGCCCAATCCTTCCCGCGCATCTTTTGCTTCAAGTATGTTAAAATCATTAGCTCTTAAATGGTGACTAATCAGTTTCCTAACCGTTATATCATCATCTATAATTAATATTGTTCTTTTTTCATCACTCATTGATTTGAATTATATTATTTAAAACTTTTTATCGCTTCTTCTTTGTTATTGAACGATTCAAACACACGATACATTCTTGTAAGCTCAAACATAGAATGAACGGCGGGTTGAAAACCGACAAGCCTTAAGTCACCGCCAAAACTTGTTACTTTTTTTAATGAAACTACCAGCGAGCCTAAAAAGGTTGAGTCGATAAATTCACAATCGGATAAATCGACAACTATCTTTCGCCAGCCAGATTCAATATCCTCGCTGAGTGTGAATTTAAACTCTTCAGCTTCTTTTAGTGTTGCTCTGGTTAAGTTGACGATTTCGATAACTACATCGCCGTGTACTTCCCTATTGAAATCCATGTAAAACCTTTAATGTTTGTTCGATAGTTCTGCTTATTGATAAGCGCGGTTCTCAATTTTATATCTATCCATTAGCCGGTAGATAGTTGCTCTTCCCAATTGAAGCTTTTTTGCAGCTTCAACTATATTACCTTTAGTTACTTTAAGCGCATGCCGGATAGCTTGTTCTTTGATACTTTCAAACGGCAGAATTGTATTCTGATCGAAAAGACCGCCTGAAATATCGGAAACTGAAACCGATGCGCTTGTCTTGATGTGCGAAGGAAGATCATCAATGTCAATAGAATCTTTTTCGGAGAGGATTAAGCATCGTTCAATAGTATTTTCCATTTCGCGAACATTACCGGGCCAATTATAATCATAAAAAAGTTTAAGCACTTTTTTTGAATATCCTTTAATGTTTTTCCCTAACTTTTTATTAAAAGTTTCAAGGAAATAATTGGCAAGCGAGAGGATGTCTCCTCTTCTTTGCCTGAGAGGAGGAATATGAATGGGAAAAGAATTAAGACGATAAAAAAGATCTTCGCGAAATTCCTTTTGCTCAACCGCTGCTTTCAAATCTCTATTCGTTGCTGAGATTATTCTTACATCGGTTTTAATTAATTCGATACCGCCAACTCTCTCAAATTCCTTTTCCTGTATTACTCTAAGCAATTTAGCCTGCAGCAGCATTTCGAGTTCACCGACTTCATCAAGGAATATTGTCCCTTCGTTTGCAAGCTCAAATTTGCCAAGTTTTCTTTGATGCGCACCGGTAAATGATCCTTTTTCATGTCCGAATAGTTCGCTCTCCAAAAGTTCCCGCGGAATGGAAGCACAGTTTACTACGATAAAAGGTTTATCCTTTCTTTTACCGTTATAGTGGATTGCACGGGCAATTAACTCTTTTCCGGTACCGCTCTCTCCATAAATCAATACGGTGATGTCGTTATTTAATACTTTAGTAACCATCTTAAAGACGTCCTGCATTTTCCCATCAGCCGATACTATATTATCAAAGCTATACTCGCGTTTTACATTTTCCTTTAGATTTTCTAACTCGCGTATTAAATCATAATTCTTTATGGCATTCTTAATCGCAGGTTCCAAACGCTGGTAATCAATCGGTTTAGGGAAGTAATCATAACCACCGTATCGAAGTGAATCTACGGCAACCTCAATACTGCCCTGTGCAGATAACATAATTACGGGCAGATTTTCGTCAAAATGTTTTATGCGCTTTAACGTTTCTATGCCGTCCAAGCCGGGCAGCATTATGTCAAGCAGGATAAGGTTTGGCTTGAAATGGATTTTTTTCAGAACATCTTCGCCGTTTGTAAAGGTTTCGACTTCATATTGCCACTTGTCTCTCAGCCAATAAGTGAGAAGCTTAGTGATTGCCAGTTCATCATCAACAATAAAAACTTTTTTGTTCACGTTCATACCTTATAAAATTTATTTTTTAAAGTTTCTTGGGAGTTTAACAATAACAGTGGTTCCTTTGTTAACATCGCTTTGAATATTAATAAATCCCTTATGCAAATCTACAATTTGTTTTACAAAAACCAATCCTATCCCGGCACCTGGTTTATCAACCGGAACGCCGGAGGCTCTGTAGAATTTGCTGAATATATGAGGAAGGTCTTTTGGAGCAATACCCATACCTGTATCTGTAACCATAACCTCACACTCTTTATACAAGGATTGAATATAAATCGAAATCCTCCCGTTTTCAGGAGTGAATTTAATTGCATTGCTTAACAGTCCGTTAAACACCTGGAGAATTCGTTCCTTATCGGCATAAAGGGGGATATTCTCCGGAGGAAAATTCAGGCTTAAATGAATGTTCTTCTTTTGAATTTCTTCATTAAAGTTTTTGATGATATCATCGAACAGCTTTACAAGATCAAATTCAGATTTGTTTAATCTAATCTTGCCTTCTTCAATTTTTGATAAATCCAACACATCATTAATCAGCCGGGCTAATCGTTTGCCCTCATTCAGAATGATATTATTAAACTCGAATTTCATATCTTCGGGCAAATTTTTATCGGCAGCAATCGTTTCCGAAAAACCGATTATTGATGCAAGCGGAGTTCTGAATTCATGCGAGATGTTAGAAATAAATTCGCTCTTCATTCTATTTAATTCATGCAAGATAGATTTTTGCCTATCCGAACGGCTTCTTTCTATTTCAATTATCCGATTTGCCTCCGTTATCAAAGTGTTCATTTTCTTCAGCTTTTCTTTAGATTCTATAATTGCCGTAATATTTTTCCCTACACCTAACATTCCCAAAACAATTCCATTATCGATATCGGATCTGCAATTGAAATTAAAGATTATCTCCTTGCCGTTTTTTGCCACAAGTGCAGCCTCAAAACCGGAAAGGTAATTAGATTTCATTATGTTATTAAAATATTCGGCAATTTTTTTTTTGTCTCTTTCTGCTACAAAGTGAAAGAAATGTTTACCTAATAATTCGCCCTGCGAGTAGCCCAATGCTCTTGCACCATTTTCGTTTATACGCAGAAATAACCCTTTTTCATCTAAAATGAAGATGAATTCTTCTGAGGCTTCGAATATTATCTCTAATATATTTTGGGGATTAAGCATTCTTTTATTTCTTAACCGTTGAAAATATAATGATTTATGGACTAAATCAAATGTTATTTCTTAAAAAGAGACCGCCTTTGGAGTGGAACAAATTTAAATTTTATCCTTGGAATGATAGTGAAAAGTAGGAAAATATACCTTCTTAAAATAAATCTAACTCTTTCAATTTGGGACAGGATAATTTTTATTTCCGTATCACATTGAAAGTGAACCTGTATCGGCATGAGATGACCCCAATTTTATTTCTTCAAAGAGTATTTTTAACTTTCGGCATGGCACAAATTTTAAATAGAGCAGCTAATCTTTCTCTTTTAGCAAACATATTTCTATTTCTTATAAAGGCAGCAGTTGGATTAATTTCTAATTCCATAGCCGTAATTTCCGATGCAATAAACTCGCTTACAGATATTGTATCTTCGGCTGCTATTACTTACAGCGTAAAAGTATCCTTAAAAAAGCCTGATGCCGACCATCAATTCGGACATCATGCCGCACAGCCAATTGCCGTGTTTATAATAGCTTTATTCGCAGGCATCGTTGGCATTGAGATTATCAAAGAATCGATTCAAAGAATAATTTCACCTCAGCCGGTAAACGTTAGTTTGGCGGTATATCTTGTTCTTGCTGCTACTATAGTAATTAAAATGATAATGTCGCGTTATCAATCGCGAATTGGTAAGGTATTTGAAAGCCCGGGATTGAAAGCGAGTGCTATCGACAGCTTAAACGATGTATTAGCTTCAACTATTTCTTTATTTGCTATCTTATGTGTTGAACTGGGGTTTCCGTACGTGGACGGCATAGCCGGGATATTAATTGCTATGTTTATATTCAAATCCGGTTATGAAATTGCTAAAGAAAATATTGACTACCTAATGGGCAAATCTGCCGGCGACGAATTAATATTGGAGATTGCCAACAGAGCGCTTAAGACTGAAGGAGTGAAAGGAATAAATGAATTGAAATCTCATTACGTCGGTCACAAGTTTCATATCGAAATTCATATTGACGTTGATAAAAATACAACGACAAAAGATTCGCACGACATAGGAGTAATGGTTAGAAATAAAATCTTAAGTTTGCCCGACATAAGTAAAGTCTATGTTCATATCGATCCGGTGTGAAATTCAAAATAAATCTTAAATTACTATTGACTATCCGTTGTTAGAAGACTAAATTTTACACAAAATTAACCTTAAGTTTTCTCTTACTATTGAACCTGATTAAAAGATGATTATTTCTTGCAAGTCTTTTCACTTAAAAATTCCAAAATTTCTTTTTATAACGCTGATAATTGCAGCCGCACTATATTCATATTCTTGTTCCGAGCAGCAGCAAGATTCTCCTAAATCAACCGGTGAAATAAGTTTTAACATCGACACAACTACATTGGGAGATAAAATTAGGCTTGATAAAATCGGAGTTGAATACCATCCTCCTAAAAATTGGGAATTAATCAGCGGCAGCTTTAGGGACGCAATGAGCACAGTTGATGCTTCAATTTCATCCGATGAGCAAAAGATTTTTTTTGATCCAATAAATTTTCATTTTGACTCAACTACAAAATCGTTGTTAAGCGTGGGTTCTTTCGAAGCACCCGGCGAAGCAAGCGACTTTAATTCAAACATTATTTTCTACGAAGGCTTGCTCTACGAAAAATACGATTCATCGCAGATTCGGAAAGGAGAGTTCGTAAAAGATAACATTGCCGTTACACAATATTTGATTCAAGTTCCCGAGCAAGTGATATTTAAGCTGCTCTTTGAAAACGGAAAAGGAAAGTTCGTTGAGTTCGATTACGTAACTCAAAAGAGCGCTTACAGCGGAGAATTAAAATCTATCGAATCCTCAATCGGATCGATAATACTAACCAATCATCAATAAACCAAGGAGGATATATGTTCAAAAAGGCAGTCGCAATTATGATGTTAACCGGAATTATCTTCTATAACGTGGGCTGCTACACACACTCTCACGTCGTAGGCAGCGGCGCTAAGTCCGGTGTGTCTGTTGAAGAAAAACAATGGTATGTTCTGTGGGGACTTGTTCCATTGAATAGCGTCGATACAAATGCCATGGCTGGCGATGCAACCGATTATACCATCCAAACCCAGCATTCGTTTATCGATATCATTATCGGCATGTTCACAGGCATTGTTACCGTTTCACCCAAAACAGTTAAGGTAACAAAGTAACCGGCTTTTTACTCTAAGTTTTTCGGGTAATCAAGGGAGCCTTCCGGCTCCCTTTTTTGTTTGTGGTAAATTGTCTATCGTTTGTTGGCATTAATTCATGGGTTAATATTTAAGAACTAAGAAAGTTATTTCTTACAAAAAGATATGGAAGTAATAAAAAAAATTAATTAAGTTACAACCGCTCTTCTTATGGCAGTGGGGATAAATAGTTAAAAAGTTGATAAGAGGGATATAAATGAGGTATTCCATTGCTGTTT
>JAGUYG010000111.1 GCA_020061465.1 Ignavibacteriales bacterium | reverse complement strand
TATATCGTCACCCGGATTTTATTTTAATAATGTCACTCCTTCGGAGTTAATTATTCTTCTTCTCTCGTTCTTCTATAATACTTACAACCCTTCGGGTTTCTTGAATAAAACATTTTTAACCAATCATATACATACCTAAATCCCCGAATGCTTTTCCAAAGTCCTAAGGATCTTTGGAGAACCTACGGTCGGGGATGACATGATTATAATAAATCAACCAAAATAAAATCCACAATCCCCGAAAACATTTCCAAAGTCCGAAGGATCTTTGGAGAACCTACGGTCGGGGATGACATGATTATAGTAAATCCATCCAAAATAAAATCCACAATCCCGAAGGGATGACATGATTATAATAAATCCATCCAAAATAAAATCCACAATCCCGAAGGGAT
Source organism: Ignavibacteriales bacterium (assembly GCA_020061465.1). GTDB lineage: Bacteria > Bacteroidota > Ignavibacteria > Ignavibacteriales > Ignavibacteriaceae > JAGUYG01. The sequence goes on along the minus strand of JAGUYG010000111.1, from coordinate 5,069 downwards.
GACATGATTATAATAAATCAACCAAAATAAAAACAAAAATCCCGAAGGGATGACATGATTATAGCAATTAAAATATTCCCCTAAAAAATTCTAATTTAATGACCCGATTTCACACAAAAAAAATAAATTCTTAAATTCCGAATGGGCATTAAAATCAAATCACATTTAACTAATAAAGATAGGAGCTAGTTTTATGGGCGGTACATTTTCACAAATTTATATACAAATTATTTTTGCGGTTGAAGGCCGTCATAACCTAATATCTAACCAATGGAAAGACGACCTGCACAAATACATCGCTGGAATCATCAAAGGTAAAAATCAAAAATCTATCATAGTTAATGGGATGCCTGATCATATTCATGCCTTTGTCGGATTACGTCCTTCAATGGCAATTTCCGATTTGGTTAGAGACATCAAAAACAATTCAACAAATTTTATTAATGATAAAAAATTCGTAAAAGGAAAATTTTCTTGGCAAGAAGGATATGGTGCCTTTTCCTATTCGCACTCTCACCTCAATTCTGTTTATAATTATATTAAGAACCAGGAAGCGCATCATAAAAAAAAATCATTCCGGGAAGAATATCTAGAATTATTAAAAAAATTTGAGATTGAATACAATGAAAAATATTTATTTAAATGGATTGAATGATTTAATATGGTTCCCGAAAGCCTTTGGATTTCTTTAACACAGTATAATCAACTAATAATTTTAAACACAATTCCGAAGGGATGACAGGATTCTTAACCTATTTTTGCCGTACCTTCGGTAAATTATTCAATGCCACTCCTTCGGAGTTGATTCTCTTTTTCTTTGGTCTTTCTATAATCATTTCAACCCTTCGGGTTTTTGAATAAAACATTTTTAACTGATATAAATGAAAATCCCAAGGGATGGCAGAATTATAATAAACTAAAATATTTCGTATTATAAATCCCCGAATGCTTTCGGGGATAATATGATTATAGTAAACCCATCCAAAATAAAATCAGAATCCCGAAGGGATGATATGATTATAGTAAATCCATCCAAAATAAAATCCAAAATCCCGAAGGGATGATATGATTATAGTAAATCCATCCAAAATAAAATCAGAATCCCGAAGGGATGACATGATTATAGTAAATCCATCCAAAATAAAATCAGAATCCCGAAGGGATGACATGATTATAGTAAATCCATCCAAAATAAAATCCGAATCCCGAAGGGATGACATGATTATAATAAATCCATCCAAAATAAAATCGGAATCCCGTCGGAACGATTCTTTGGAAAGGTTGGTGGTTTGATATAGGTTGGAAATCGTTTCGGAATAATTTTTTTATTTGTCATTCCGAACGCCCGGTTCGCTATTGCTTAACGCAGCAGAATCATTTTCTTTACGGCTTTAATCTTTTTTTGTCCGTCAACCGATTCTGCATCGACAACTAAAAAATAAATGCCCGAAGAACATCCTTTTGCATTCCACTTTATTTCATGGTACCCTTCTTCTTCAATCCGGTCGAGTAAAGTTTCAACTTTTTCTCCAAGCATATTATAAATGCTTATTAAAGCTTTACTCTTTAAAGGCAAACCAAATTTTATTGTTGTAACCGGGTTGAAAGGATTGGGATAATTTTGTTCGATGATGTAATCATCCGGAATATCAATCTTAACTACGGGAAATTTAATTGAAATATTTGCCGGCTCTTTACCAAATATATCTACTACTTCCGACAGACTTGAAATATATAATTGAAATATTTTGTTTTTATCGAACTCTTCCTTTGCTTTAAATATTAATTTAATCGTCAACTCATTAGAACCGGTATCGTCTTTATAAAGCAAATCATTAATCCAGGCGCCGGCTATTTTTCCATCTTCTAAGAGGTTGAAAGTACCGATAAATTTATTATCGGTTTTAAGATCGACAAATTCAGCAAACATCGGCTGGTAATCAATGATGATTGATGCCGCTGCGATACTGCTGCCTGCTGTAATTATTAGCGGCAGTTCAAATTCGTCAAATTTATTTATCTTAAGTTCTCCGGAAGAATTTACGAAGTAATTTGATTTTGCCGCCGCATCCGGACGATACGATTTATTTATATCGCCTGTTATCAATGAGGCAATATTCAGTTGTTCATCTTGTTCGATCTTTATTTTACTGCCAATAAATGTACTGTCACTTTCGGATGGTTTGTAATTAAGGAATACCCAATCTGATTTCCCGTTCGGAAAACCGTCGATCAAAAAAACATACCTTTGTAGTATTAGCTGCAGATCGTTGCCGGTTATCATTCCGTTATTATCTGCATCGGCTGCCAGAAGCTGCAGCGTATCGAGGTCGGCAAAACCATAAAGATACTTAACAATAAGTAAGATATCCGATGCCGTTACTGCCGACCATATCGGGGGAGGTGATACATTTATTTCATAAGTGCCGGAAAGAATGCTGTTAAATTCATAATATCCGTTTTCATCCGTTAGTGATTCTATATTATATTGACCGGCGTTTGAATTTAAGCTGACGATAAAATTGCTTAAGGGAAAAAGCCCTTCACTTCCGTCATATTGAAAGTAACCGGCAAGCTGTAAGGTTTTCACAGTCCTGAAATTAAAAATATCGGACCACACACCTTTTCCGCCGCTATTTGAACCTCGAACTCTCCAATAATAGACGGTGTTGAATTCGAGATCATTTACGATAAGATTATTTTCGTTTACCGTTTTATCAATTAGTATAGAACTAAAATCTTCACTTTCTGATAATTGAAAGTTATAATTATCGGCATACTTTGTCTCACTCCAATTAAAAATGACAGGAAGAGTTAATTCACTGCTGTTATTTAAAGGCGATAAAAGCGCGGTTTTATGCGGCAGCGGAAAGCGAATAGAAAAGAAATCATCGCTTACATCAAATATGCCGATGTTGAGAGGGTCCGATATGCGAATTAAGCAAGAATCGGAAATCTCAAAAGGTATTTGCCATCCCCTTTGTGCCGATAAGTATGTGTAAACTGTTGCAATCGGTTTCCAATTCTTGCCGGCATCTGCTGAAAACTCAATCCGAACATACCGGTTTTTTCCGCTTATCCAATGTAGATTATGATTAGCTTCTGCGTGAAAAACTTCACCGCCGTTCGGAGAGACAATCCGTAAAGCGGATAAGGTAAATTTGCCGCTAACAGAAAATATTTGGGGATTCTGTGAATCAATAATTTTAATTTTTGTGTTTTTATTTTCTATTCGGGGAATTAACCAGGCAAAAGAAAGCGTTGAAGCATCGTGATTTGTTATGATTGTCTCCCAGCTTATTCCATCGTCGGTTGAAAATTGTATGTCTATTTTATTTAGCTCAAAATTTTCCCAGCTTATTTTTAATGTATCATTTACTTCAAAAGTTTCTCCGCCGTTAGGGAATGATATTTTTAATCCGCCAAATATTGCTTCTATTGTTCGATCTGAATTTATGTTTTTAAAAGTGTAACTATTCACCGGTCCAATCGACTTACCGTCAATAAGCACATCTGTAATGAAAAAACCATTAGCGGGTGTAATATTAAAATACTGCGATGTGCCGAATAGAACTTCGATGATCCCGTTTGGAAAAATATTACCGTAATCATTAGAGCTGGAAAAAATTTTATGTTTGTTCGGAATGAACTTTGCCTTAATAGTGCGGTCCGAAGTTATGTTAGTAATGGCGTATTGCGTTACTGCCCCAACAAAGATATTATCGACATAAACTTCCGAGACCGAGTGCCCGCTGTCGGCAATAATTTTAATTATAAGATCATCACCATAGCTTACGCTGAAAAATCCGCCGGGTATGATTGAGCCGTTACCTTCAACAGTTGTTGTAATCTGCGGTATATTTACAAATACCGGAATATCAAGGTTAGTTTCATCGAAACCATCATTTGCGGAAATACTAACAACTGCTTCCCCTCTCCAATTTTCCGTATGATCGATCAACAGATGATTATTTTCAAATTTAACTATCAGGTTTTCATCGCTGCTCGATACATTAACCGTAATTGCGTTATTCTCCGGATCATTGATGTTAACTTCTATAGAAGCTATTCCTAATTTTCTTTTTAGAATATCGGCAATCGGGGAGATTATCGGAGGATCGTTTATTGGAGTAACGCTCAAGGAACGTGAAACCGTATTGCTGCTCTGCTCGCCATCGTATACGATGAACGATATTACTCTTTCCTCTGCTAACGGGTTATCTGAACTATTAAAGTATTTAACAGAACGTAACGCCGATTGATAATTTTCAACAGATGCTGTTCCGCTTAATGTTAGCTTTCCCTCAGATGAATTCCATTTCCAAAGGATCGTTCCGACAGATATTATTCCATTCTGATTTATAAAATTTGTTTTGGTCTTCAATCGGGATGGCAAGCCGGTAAGTTTATCAACGTTAAATCCTGACAAAGGTTGGGAAGAATCGTAGATTAATATATCCTCGCCTTCTTTGTAATTAACGCTTATCTGAACCGTTGCGCTTTCAATATTTATATTATCCACATCTGTTATTTTTATAGTATTAGTTATTTGAACCGGATCGTCATTTTCTGTATAGTTTAAAATTGTGTTCTCAATTTCCGATAACTGCGGAGGGTCATTCACCGGATTGATTGTAATATTAAATATCTCTTCAGTAAGCCCGGCGCCCGATGGATCGGTAACATCGAATAAAAATGAATCGTTTGTTGTTTCACTGCCATTGTGTGTATATGTAATAAGATTGTTATTAATATCTTCTTGAGTAAAATTTCCAGGTAATAAGATTGGATTTCCGTTTAAGTATAAAATTCCGTTAATGGGTAAAGCTGTAATTGTATAAGTTATCTCTGCTGCTGTGTTATCGGCATCTGCAGCTAACAAGCGGTTATTTGCAATCGTTACGTTTCCGCCTTCGTCCAATATTATGCCTGCGTTTGTTTGCAGAAAAGGCGGATCATTTACCGAAGTTATATTTATCTGTCTTGTAACCGTGTTGCTGTTTGCGTCTCCGTCATTCACCGTAAAGCTTACAGTTCTTGTTAATGTGTTCGGATTATCGCTTGTGTTG
>JAGUYG010000094.1 GCA_020061465.1 Ignavibacteriales bacterium | reverse complement strand
CAAGCAAATTGTAAACCTTAAGGGTTATAAAACAAGCCTCACTTAACTGATAACTTATATTAGTTGATGGATTGAAAGGATTGGGATAGTTCTGAAAAAAATAAAAACTTTCTGGCGGTAAATTCTTAACATCGTTAACTTCAGTTACGGTAAAAGTATCAACCATCCTTATTAAAGTACGTTCATAATTTGTTGTAAAATAAATATTTCGTGGGACTTCACTGTCTGCAGTAATTAACTTGATATCTTTGTTGTGGATTTGTTTCCAGTGAAGTCCATCATCTTCCGTTAAAAATAATCCCTGGTTTAATCCTACATAAATTCGTCCTGGAACAGCTTCATCCAAAAGGATTCCATTTATTCTGAATAAAGGAATCAACATCCTTAATTTTGAACCTATCTCTGTCCAGCTATTACCATCATCATTTGATTTATAGAGAAAGCTAATTTTACTTGCATAGAGTATCCCTGGATTATATTTATTTACATAGAGTGCAGTAAATGGAAATTCTGGGTTATCAGTGCTTAATATTGCTCCCCACGTACCACCAAAATCTGTTGTTCGTAATATGCTTTTACTATTAAATCCATAAGCAATGTTTTGATTCGATGGGTGAAATTGGGGATTAAAAATTATTCTATTAATCGATGAATCCTTCCAAGTTGCACCAAAATCTGTACTTCGATAAAGGTAAAATGGACCATTAAACAAATCCAATGATTTTTGAGTAAAAATTATATTAGGAAAACGAGGATTTACATCAACCAGATATATCAAGTCAAGTTGATTTGTATAAAACCAATTATAACCTCCGTCTGTTGTTTTATATAGACCAGTATATCCTCCTGAAAAACCCACATGAGGATTTTTTTGGTCAAATGAGATATCATAGCATACCCCAATCGGAATATCGAACTGTGCTGTTACCCAAGTTTTACCATATCTGTAGATTTAGAAATACTCGTTCCAGCATTTCCTACAAGAATTTCACCATGATTATTTTCTATTAATTCAATTGATGTTATCCATCCGGATGTGTAAAAAATCGTATCAATCAATTGACCATTCATTTTTGTATTAAAAACACAACACATTAGGATGGTTAAAAAAGTAATTTTAATAAAGATGTTGTTTCTTTTCATAATATTAATCTCTAAAAGTATTTTAGTAGCTATAATTTGAATATAAGTGCATAAAATTAATTTTCTTTTTTATCAACCTAATTAGGTATCCCAGCAAATGCAAGGACTATTTAATTAAAATTAAGCCTCACCTAATTTTGTTAATGAAAGCCAAAACTTCTGAATCGCGGAGTATTACAAAGTAGAAAAAACTGCTGTAAAAGAATGGTGGGGCTAATAATTCACCAAATACTCAAACCTCTCTCTCAACCTTTTCTTCGGTAAAAAATTATCTTCTAAATTTTTTGCGAAAGGTACGGGTGTATCCAATCCTCCGACTCTTAAAATAGGTGCATCTAAGTGATGAAAAGAATGCTCTGCAATCCATGTGGAAATCTCACATCAGAAAAAGGGATAGAGATAAGAAAACAGATGAATGTAGATGTAGAGTCGGTCTTTGGAGACATCAAATGGAATCAAGGATATAGAAGATTTAGGCTGCGAGGTAAAGAAAAAGTAAAAGTGGAGATGGGATTGGTAAGTATATCACATAACTTGAAGAAACTCGCACTTGCAATTAACTGAGCAAGGGTGATAGATTTTTATTAAAGAATATTTTAAGACAAAAAACAGAAATGACCATAAAAATAAATACAATTAAAAAACTTGAAGTTATTTTTGGGTCAGCCTCAAATAATTCTTTAATTTCCGAAAGAATTCTAGACACCATAAACTGATTTGAGTTTTTTGAAATATATTTTCACCCTCCGATTCTGCTTCACCTTTATTTCCGCTTTTAATAAATTGCACTGCACATTTAAATTAATTTCTTTTTAACTTTTATCGAAAGTGAAATGAAAAAGATAAAATTTTTATTAGTGGTTTTAATAATGGCATTTTCAATTTCTTTAACCCCGGCACAAAACTTACCGTTGATGCCCTATCCCAAAAGTGTTAAACAACTAAATACCAACTTTAGATTGGACAAAGAGTTTACACTTTTTGTTGAAGGTAATCCGAATGAACGAATTTATCCCGCTGCAACAAGAATGCTGAGGCGTCTTTCCGACAGAACAGGATTGTTTTTTCCTCAAGATGTCATCACTTCCACAACAAAAACCGAGTCGCCGCCAATGGTAATTTCCGTAAAAAGACCGGGCAAAGTAATTTTGAATGAAGATGAGTCATATCAACTTTTCATTTACGACAATAAGATTCAGTTAATGGCGGAAACAGATTTAGGCGCTATGCATGGTTTCGAAACTTTACTGCAATTATTAAGTGCCGATGAAAATGGTTACTATTTACCGGCAGTTGAAATTGAAGACCAACCGAGATTTCCCTGGCGCGGGCTGATGATTGACGCATGTAGGCACTTCATGCCGATTAATATGGTCAAACGAAATTTAGATGCAATGGCTGCCGTAAAAATGAATGTGCTTCACTGGCATCTAAGTGAAGACCAAGGATTCAGAGTTGAAAGTAAAGTTTATCCAAAACTGCATCAGCTTGGGTCCGATGGTCTTTATTATTCACATGCACAAATTAAAGATGTTATTGAATATGCTGCTGCCAGAGGTATAAGAGTTTACCCAGAGTTTGATGTACCCGGACATGCAACAAGCTGGTTTGCAGCATATCCCGAATTTGCCAGCGCTCCGGGTCCTTACACCATCGAAAGAAATTGGGGAATTTTCGATCCAACTTTCGATCCGACAAATGAAGAAACTTACACCTTCCTAAATAATTTTTTCGGAGAAATGGCTGCACTTTTCCCTGATGAATATTTTCACATCGGCGGTGATGAAGTAAATGGAAAGCAATGGGATGCCAACGAGTCGATTCAAAAATTTATGAACGAGAATAATATTCCGGATAATCACGCTCTTCAAACTTATTTCAATCAAAGGATTTTGAAAATATTAACTAAACACGGCAAAAAGATGATCGGATGGGATGAAATATTCCAACCAGGAATGCCGCAGAATATCGTCATTCATTCATGGCGTGGTACTAAAGCATTAATGGAAGCCGCTCAGAAAGGTTATCGAAGCATTTTATCCAACGGATATTATATCGATTTAATACAGCCAACTGATTTTCATTATTTGAATGATCCTATCCCGGCAGATTCTCCACTATCGGAAAAAGAAAAGAAAAATATCCTTGGCGGAGAAGCAACAATGTGGAGCGAATTAGTAACACATGAAAATGTTGATTCAAGAATTTGGCCAAGAACAGCAGCAATCGCAGAAAGGCTGTGGTCGCCTCAAAATATAAATGATGTTGATACTATGTACAAGCGGATTGAAAGAATCAGTTTTCTGCTTGAAGAACACGGATTACTTCATATCAAGAATTATGAAATGATGCTTAGAAGATTAACAAACAATAATGATATTACTTACCTGAAAACATTGGTGGACTTGATAGAACCGGTTAAGATTTATACCCGGCATAGGCAAGGTGTAAAGTACACTTCATTTTCTCCCTATACCCGTGTTGTTGATGCAGCACGACCCGATGCCGATGCTGCAAGAAAATTCAGAAATGAGGTTGATAGATACCTTGCCGATCCGATGTTAAATAGTAGTAACCTTATCCCCTCTTTATTAAGATGGGTAGATAATCATTCTAAGCTAATGGAAACGATAAAGCTGTCACCAATTTTAAAGGAGATCGAACCGCTTTCACACAATCTTTCAAAAATTGCATCTTTAGCACTTGAAGCGATAGAATACATCAACAATAACCGTCCAACACCTCAGTATTGGGTTGAGCAAAATTTAGACTTAATTGAGGAAGCCAAAAAGCCGTACGGACAGGCTGAATTGATGCTTGTGTCTGCAGTCGAAAAGCTGGTATTAACTGCCGGTAAGAATTGATAAGGTTTGTTTTAGAAGCTGAAGTATACTTAGAGGGGCGAGGGGTGTGTCCCTACAATCTTTTATTTCGAATGAAACTGGCTTTTATAAACGTTGCTTGTAATTCAAAGTTTTTTACACATCCCTTTCCAAAGGATCAATTTGACTTCCCTTCTCCCGCCTTTACTTCGTTTCGGACGGGCAAGCAAGAAGAGACAACTCATTCTTTAAAAATGGAGCGGAGCGTCCCCTCTCCAGAGGGGCGACATGTCTCGGCTTGGCAGAGCCAAGACGGAGGGGTGTCTTAATAATTTATAGCATCTTTTTTTCATATTCCTCAATCCACTCCTCAATTCTTTTAACTACTATGTCAAGATTATGTCTTACTTCCAAATCATCAAACCTTAAAAAGATTATTCCACGCTCTTCTAATTTCTTTTGTCTCCGATTGTCCCGTTCTTCATTTCCGTAATGACTTTCTCCATCAACTTCTATTGCAAGCATAAGTTCATGGCAAAAAAAATCCACTACAGAATCATATAAAGGTTTTTGACGGTGGAAATCGTATCCCTTCATTTGTTTGTTCTTCAGGCAATTCCATAACATTATTTCAGTATAGGTACTGTTGTTGCGTAATTGACGGGCAATTTCTTTAAGCTTGGAATTGTAAGGAATTATTTTTCTTTTCATGATAATCCAAAATCTTTAACACATCCTTTCCTCCCTTCTCCCGCCCTCACTTCATTTCGGACGGGCTAGCAAGAAGGGACGACACACCTTTAAAAAAAGACGGATTGTCCCCTCTCGAGAGGGGCGAGGGGTGTGTTCTTTTTTATCATTGCACCTAAATCTGCTTTTATAAATTCTATCAGTAGTTTAAAGCTTCTTAACACATCCCTTCTTCCCTTCTCAAGAAGGGACGACACACCTTTAAAAAAAGACGGGTTGTCCCCTCTTGTCCAAAGGATTCTTCGAAAGAGGGGCGACCTGTCTCGGCTTAGCCGAGCCAAGACGGAGGGGTGTGTAAATCAACGCACCAACAACTTCCCATCCACCATTAGTAACTTACCATCCATAATCACTGTTGGCTTTTTTATCACTCCATCAAGATGAATCGGAACATTTACGCTGCCTCCCATCGAAATATTATTTCCAAGAGCTATATGAACCGTTCCCATTACTTTTTCATCTTCTAAGAGGATACCGCTTAATTTAGCATTGTCATTCGTACCAATTCCAAACTCGGCAATGTTACGGGCGGACTTACCATGTTTATTTAAAATCAACGATAGCTTTTCGGCTTGTTTGCCGCCGCTTATTTTTTTGGCAAAGCCTTTCTTTACTTCAATGGTAATGTTGGCATTTTTTATAAGTCCCAAACCTGCCATCGAGCCGTCAACTACAAATACACCTTCAGCCGTTCCTTCAATAGGTGCTAAAAACGCTTCGCCTGTGGGAAGATTTCCGCTTTCTCCTTTTTTATGAAATAATCCTTTGCTGGCAATTACCCTTCTTCCCGTAATCGAGAATGAAATATCAGTTCCCGCTGGTGCAGTTACGCGAATATGATTACCTGCTTCAAGAATTCGTTTGAGCTTATTCGTGAGGTTGGCAATTTTAACATAATCAGCATTCATTCCTCTAATCATTACATCTTTCGTTATTCCGGGAAAAGTAGCCACTCTTACACCCGATGCAGATGCCGCTCTTCTCGCATTTGTATGAGTTAAAGATTTTTCGGTCGGGCAAAATACCACATCGAATTTACTTATTAACTCCCCGACTGCCTCAGGTGGTTCTTCACCATGCTGCTTGCCTGATTTCATTTCAACATATAAAGCCTCGTAGCCTAATCTAATTGCGTTGGTATATAAAGCATAACCTATTTCATTTTTTAATTCGTCGGTGATTATTAAAATTTTTTCTTTCTTTTTAACTGCCATGCAAGTTTGAATAGCTGTTATGCAGGCAGTATCAAGTTTTGTAAGCGGCATAATTAACCCGTTGATATGATTTGATTAAAGAGGAAATCCGATATTAAGTTGAATGACTGCATTGAATCCGCCGGTCTCGATAAATTTTTGCATAATGATATCTGATTTTTCTGTCACAGTAAGATATACTCCTTCATCATATTTCATTTTTTCAATGCTGAAGACAGTATAGCCTGCTACACCCTCCAGTGTTATATATTCTTTAATGATAGCAAAAATAAATCCCGTTCCAACGGTATAACCAAGCGATGCCTTTTCGCTGTTGAATTTGTGCACCTCTGTGGTTGCGCCGGGGGCATTCACTGTAGTTGTAAGCGTAGCGGTATTAAAAAGAATTGCGGCATCAATTACTTTCCAGCTTAAAGCTCCGGTAAGTGTAGTGCCAAGGTCTATTCCCACACCCCAATTTTTCAAGTCAACTTCGAATGTTGTGTTAGTAGACCCGATAGAAGTGCTGGTGAGGGCATCTTTCTGTTCTGTTAACTTTTGATAAAAGCCTTTGGCAGTTAGGATGAAACCTGAAAAATCAGCGCGAAAAAGATTTACACCGACCCTATAACCTTTTGCTTTTCCGAAATGCGTCATTGGTGAAGAGAGGGAATCTTTTCTTAATAGATTGAAAGCATCGATGTAATTATTGAATTCGGCAGGTTGATAAATTTGATAACTGTAGCCGCCGTAACCTCCTACGAACCCAAGACACCCAAAACCAAATGCCTGCGCTTTAACCGGAGGCGTAAATAGAAAAATTACGTTTAAAAACAGTATTACTAAAAGAAACAGTTTCGTCATCAGTTGTTAAATCCTTAAGTGTGCTAAACTTAAGAATATTATGAGTTAAATGGAATTCAAAGATCCCCTTCGAGGCTTAATTTCCGCCCTTTTAGCCAGCAGCAATTTTCACGAAGAGTTATTTCTTAATTTATTATAGCACATTATCCCTAAAAATATTTTATGTTACTAAATGATACGGTAACTATAATTTATTAACTCACCTTACACAAAGAGATTGATGTGGAGAGATGACATCTTTACGTTTTATTGAAATTTTCTCAAAATAACGTTTATAATATAGTGAAGAGGATTGCCATGAACATTAAAAAGATGTCATCTCTTAACGTGCATAAAATGCGTTATTAATTCACCGTACTCAAGTTAGTGTAAAACCTCCAAGGTTTAGCACCCTGTGCTACTACGTTAAAAAAGTTTGTTTTTAAAGCAAACACTTTTGTTGCTCTTCCAAAGGATCAATTTGATAATTTTCCCGGTACTTAAACTCTCTCTGCCAAAGGCATCCCTTTGGGATAATCTCTCTCTTAAAAAGAGAGAGACTTATTATCAGTGCTAACTTT
>JAGUYG010000089.1 GCA_020061465.1 Ignavibacteriales bacterium | reverse complement strand
CGTTTTAATCTTTTTAAATAGAAGTAAAAATTTATATAAGAAGACACGTCGTTCCCTTCTTGTCCGAAGGATTCTTTGAAAGAAGGGAAGAAGGGATGTGTAAAAACCTCAGAGTTATGTAGTATCTATAAAAGCAGGTTCCATTTAAAGTAATTGGAATCAACATAAATACACACCCCTCACCCCTCTCAAGAGGGGACAATACCCAATAAAAAACTAAAACTTAGAATTTATATTTATTATTCATTAGTCAATTTATCCGCTAAATATTTTACGATTTCATCGACAGTTTCGCAATGCTTAATAAGATCTGCTCTTCTGTTTTCTGCTGTTAGTTGTTTTTCCATAATTGCAATTATTTCTTTCCACATGTTTGAATGACAGACTGCCGGTTTAATTTTAAGCAATCCTTTATTCATAAACTCCCACAATGCAGCTAATTCCAGCATTGTTCCGGTACCGCCTTGTAAAATCACGTATCCATCACCTAATTCGAGCAGCTTCGATACTCGTTCAAAAAGACTGTTACAGCTAATATTTTCCGTTAAATATTTATTGCCTTTGGCACTCGCATAATTTAGAGTAATCCCGATAGCCTTTCCTCCGTTTTCAACAGCACCTTTCGATACAGCTTCCATTATTCCTCCGTAACCGCCGGTGCAAACGGAAAAATTATTTTTGGCTAATTCAGATCCCAACATGTAAGCAAGTTGATATTGTTCATCACCCTTAACAGGTTTAGAGCTGCCGAATACGGTTATTGTTTTGTTCATTGTGAACTCCCGATTATTTTACCCGTAGATCAAAAGTAAGTTTTTACAATATAAATAAGTGATGCAAACTTAAATATCTGAGATGTTATTTCTAAATTATTAACTCATGTTACGCAAAAGACAAACCTCCGAGGTTTCAATGAATAATTTTATGAAAATTTTTTCGATAATGTGCCTAAAGATAACTTTAAGAATGCTCTAATTAAAAAACCTCGGAGGTTTTCCACTCTTTTGCGTAAGGTAAGTTATTAAGATCATATTAATTTTTCAGGCTCTTCAACCCCAAATAATGAATGGAGACAGAGAGAGTTGTAAATATGTTGATTAAGATTCTCATTAAGAAGATTTTTAAATGCAGCTTTTAATTAAAATATATGAAAAAGGTACATCTTAGATTTTATGAAGAGTTGAACGATTTTCTTCCCGAAGAGAAAAAAAAAGTAAGGTTCGAACATTTCTTTACGGGAAGAGTTTCTGTAAAAGATATGATTGAGTCTTTAGGCGTTCCTCATACTGAAATAGATCTTATCTTGGTGAACGAAACATCTGTCGGCTTTGATTACATAGTGAATGATAACGACATCATTAGCATTTATCCCGAATTTGAATCGCTTGATATTTCAAATTTGCAGCACTTGCGCAGCAAGCCATTACGCAGTCCAAAATTTGTGGTCGATGTTCATCTCGGTAAACTTGCCCGATATTTACGGATGCTGGGATTCGATTGCATTTATAAAAATGCTTATAACAATTTCGAGATTATCGACATATCATTAAAGGAGAAGCGAACAATCCTTACTAAAGACAGAAGTATCCTTAAAAACAAAATGGTAACGCACGGTTATTGGGTAAGGAACGACAAGCCGGAGAGACAAACTATCGAAGTTATTAATAGGTTCGATCTAAAAAAGCTAACCAAGGAATTTTCGCGCTGCCTTGATTGCAACAATGTTCTGATCGAAGAAAAAAAGGAAAACATTATTGACAAAATTCCCCCCAAAGTAAAAAACTATCATAATGAATTTTATCGCTGCATATCCTGCAAAAAAATATATTGGAGGGGAAGTCATTATGAGAGAATGCAGAAGCTTGTCGATAAAATAAAAACAGGCGAATTGAAGAGCTTATGAATATTACTTCTTTATTAAAAATGTTAAATTTGAGCTCAACAATCGAAAAACTAATTTTTCTGTAAACTAAATGCCGTTTTTTCTGCGAGTAATAATTGCCGTATTAATAATTGTTGTTTTGGAATTCTATTTTTTCAAAAAAGTTTTTAATTCAATAATAGTTTTATATCCGAAGTTTTCAATAAAAAAAGCAAAGCTAATCCGGAATGCAGTATTGTTTTACCTGAATATTTATCCGTTGATTCTCATTTGTTTATATATCTATTCGCTAATTATTCCGGGAACAAGAATCATTCTGCCGGAGAATTTCTTTTTTGATTATCTGATTTTATACCCTTTCTGGTTAGCTATTATTGTGTTGGTTCAAACCATACTATTCCTTTTAATAATCGACATTATAAAAATTATTTTGTATCCATTATATAAAAAATATAAAGATAGACTCTCAATCTTAAATGCCAAATTAATTTTTGCGCTTGTCGTCTTTTTTTCGATATACGTACCGGCAAGGTCAATCCATGATCATAATTTCGTCTCAATCAGAATTGTAGAATATTCTAAAAATCAATTACCTGAGGTACTAAAAAATTTTCGGATAGCATTTATTGCAGATACTCAAGGAGATAGATTTACGGGCGAGCGGCGCTTACAAAGATTTGTTTCAAAAGTAAATAAAACAAATCCTGATCTTGTCCTAATAGCAGGAGATATTATTACTTCATCACCGGATTATATTGACATAAGTGCGAGTGCCTTAGGTAAAATAAAATCAAACTACGGAGTTTATTCATGCGTAGGAGACCATGATAACTGGGCTTACCGCGGAGATAACCAACGCAGCATTTACGAGATTAAAGAAGCTCTGAACGAGCAAAATATTTTAATGCTCGATAATGAAAGACTTGTATTAAACATCGAAGATGCTAAAGTAGGAATTACATTCATAACAAATACTTACGTAGAAAGAATAAATGCCGATGTACTCGACAGTCTTTCAGATAAACCCGGGCACTATGATTTAAAAATATTTTTAACACATCAGCCGCGTAAGTACTTAATTGATGCAGCAGTAAAGCATGATTACGATCTTTTTCTTGCGGGGCATACACACGGCGGACAAATTACTTTCTTATTTCCTTTTTACAATTTATCACCAACATTGATTGAGACTACATACGTTCGCGGTAACTTTTGGTTTGACGATATGCTGATGATAGTAACAAGAGGATTGGGAATGTCTTTAGTACCGCTCCGTTACAATTCAACACCGGAAGTAACTTTGATAGTAATAACAGAAAACACTGACAAATGAAACTTAGTCTAACACAAATAAACATTTATCCGATTAAATCATTAGGCGGCATCAGTCTTCAATCTGCTGCTGTAGAAAAACGAGGATTAAAATACGATAGACGATGGATGCTCATTAATGATAAAAAAATGTTCATGACGCAAAGAGAATATCCTCAAATGGCATTACTTCAAGTTGACTTTCATGCTGACGGATTAATAATTAACCATAAAATAGAAAACGTCGAACCGATATCAATTCCTTTCGAAATTACAAATGCAAAAAAAATTGAAGTTCCTATCTGGGATAATTTATGTGAAGCTAATACAGCAAATGAAGAAATTAATGAGTGGTTTAGTGAAAACTTAAGGGTAAAATGCTCGCTTGTTTATATGTCTGATGATGCAGAAAGAAAAGTTGATCCACGTTTTGATATTGGGAATAACATAGTAAGCTTTGCCGATGCGTATCCCTTTTTAATTATCGGCGAGGAATCCTTAAACGATTTGAACAGCCGTTTAACAGAAAAGCTTCCGATGAATCGTTTTAGACCCAATTTTGTTTTCAGCGGTGGTTATCCGTTTATCGAAGATACATGGAAGAAATTCAAAATAGGAGATTTGGTTTTTTATGCAGTAAAACCTTGTTCAAGATGCGCCGTTACAACAGTAAATCAGGAGACATCGGAAAGAAGCAAAGAACCGCTTGCTATTTTATCGTCATACAGACAAATAAATAATAAAGTATTGTTCGGACAAAATTTAGTCCACGAATCAACCGGAAAAGTGGAAGTGGGCGACGAATTAAATATACTTGAAACAAAAGAATCTCCTTTTGTTCAAATCCAAAATGAATACTGAAGTTATAAAGGAATTTATTCATGAAAAATTACTTGATTAAAAAAACTTATTTAACCTTCATTACCATCTTTACTGTTCTTGTTTGTTCAACTTCCGTATTAATTCCCCAATCGTTAAAGTTAAAAATAATTGAGACAAGCGATGTTCATGGAACAGTTTTTCCTTATGACTTCATCAATGATAAAGATTCACCAACGTCTCTTGCGCAGGTTCATACTTTCGTTCAACAGGAGAGAAACACATCGGATCAGCAAGTAATTCTCTTAGATAACGGCGATATTCTTCAAGGGCAGCCGGTGGTGTATTATTATAATTTTGTTCGAACAGACACAACTCATTTATATGCCGATGTTATGAACTACATGCGCTACGATGCGGCAACAGTTGGCAATCACGATATCGAAACCGGTCATCCCGTTTACGATAAATTTAGAAGTGAACTTAATTTTCCTTGGCTCGCCGCAAATGCCATAGATATCCAAACCGGCGAGCCTTATTTTGAACCTTATACAATAATTGAAAAAGAAGGATTTAGGATCGCAGTATTAGGTTTGATTACTCCCGGCATTCCGAATTGGCTGCCTAAAAAAATATGGGAAGGAATTGAGTTTGAAGATATGATTGTTACTGCTGAGAAGTGGGTTAAAAAAATAATCGAAAAAGAAAAGCCGGATTTGATGATTGGCTTATTTCATTCCGGCGTTGATTACACTTACAATAATGAAACTGCTGAAACACCGCGAAACGAAAATGCTTCAAAATTGATAGCAGAAAAGATTCCTGGATTCGATCTAATATTTGTAGGTCATGATCATCGTTCCTGGAACTTTACTTTAATCAATTCAGAAGGGGATGAGGTATTAATTTTAGGGACGAGAAACGATGCTAAAAACGTGGCTGCTGCAACTGTTCTTCTTGAAAGGACGGATAAAGGATTGAAGAAAAATATTTCCGGTGAACTAATCGAAATCCAAGACTTTAACCCTGACGAAGAATTTATGAGAACATTCGCTTCGGGAATGAATGAAGTAAAAAACTTCGTTTCGAAAAAAATAGGTTTGTTTGAAGAGGCAGTTTCAACAAAAGAATCGATGTTCGGCAATTCGAAATTTATCGATCTCATTCATACTATTCAGCTTGAACTTACTGAAGCAGATGTTTCGTTCGCCGCACCACTTTCATTCAATGCTGTTATAAATGAAGGGGATGTTTTTGTGAGAGATATGTTCAAGCTGTACCGCTATGAAAATTTGCTTTATACTATGAGCTTAACTGGCAAAGAAATTAAAGACTATTTAGAATATTCATACGGATTATGGTTTAATACAATGACAAGTGCGGATGATTATCTGCTTAATTATAAAACTGATGATGAAGGAAATATAACTTTCTCAAACAATTCGCCGCAGTTAAAATATCAGTTTTATAATTTCTCATCAGCCGCAGGGATAAATTACACCGTTGACGTGAGTAAACCTGTTGGGCAGAGAGTAACTATTTTATCAATGTCCGATGGCTCGAACTTCCATTTGGATAAAACATACAAAGCTGCAATTAATTCTTACAGAGGCAACGGCGGAGGAGGGCATTTAACAAAAGGTGCAGGCATCGCTCATAATGAATTGCCGGATAGAATTGTTGCTTCAACAGAAAGAGACTTGAGATATTTTTTGATGAAATGGATTGAAAAAACCGGAATTGTAGTTCCAACACAATTCAATAATTGGGAAGTAATTCCTAATGATTGGTGGCAGAAAGGAAGAGAAAGAGAAATGAAATTATTATACTGCAGTAAATGAGATTCAGCAATTTGACAATGCAGCAATTTAACAATTAAGACTTTGTTAAAAATTGTACGCAAATCCCAACCAAGGTATAAAAGGAAATCCTTTCATATTTCCTCCGGCAGGATAAAGCAATCCTATATCTGCTGCAAGCTTTTGACCGAAGAAGCGGATGCCAAAGCCAATTATTGCAATATCGGAATCCGGAGGTATCCAGTTTTCTGTTATCAGTTTAATGCTGTTTGAAACTTGCAGCTCGCCTCCGATCATTATTATTGGTTTATTTGAAAAATCCTCACCTGAAAAACCCCAGCCAAGACCAAGTGTCACTGCCTTATCGCTTTCGCCATAAGTTCCCACACCATATACTATACCGAGACCTTCAGACCTGCTGCTTAAGGCATTGATGTAAAGTGCACCGACGGAAACACCGTACATTTCACTCTGCAAAGGAGTTACTTTTGGAGCTAAATAAATCGCCTGGTTTTGTGCACCAGGAATTAAGGATATGCCGCCTGCAAAAGTTAGAAAATCGGCTACTCCTACAGCAAAAAAAGGGAAGAATAATTCGTAAGCAGAAAAGTATCCATTGCCGGATTTAAGCGAACGAGCAGTGGGGGCAAATAATAATCTTGTGCTGTTAGGATCCCGAAATTTACTTTGATGAAGGTAAGGTTCGCCGGTGAATGCACGTATTTCTTCTACTGCTTCAAGCGGGATTTGCATAACAATATCGGATGGCGTTCGCACTTGAATTGTTACTGAGTCTTCTTTTTCAATATAGCCTACTACCTCAAGTCCGTCTTTTAAAATAAATATATTTAATTCTTTCAAAGGAATTTCTTCTTGTGCATAAACTTCCAATGAATGATTAAACAGAAATAAAATACTAAAGCTGATGAGAGTTATTATGCGATACATTTTATTCTCCCTTTGTATAAATGATCTTTTCAGTTTTAAACGGCTGCTGATACTTAGTATGCCGGATTATTAAGATTTATTTCCCGGGGGATATATAAACATATTTGTAATCATATTTGTCAAAAAAATATCTGGTTTTAGTAAAAGTTTTTTGAAGAAATTACAAGAGTAATGGAGCATAATTATGGCTCCATCAACTTAAATGATCGACTATATGATTTTAAATAAGTATTCAGATGCCTTCTTCTATATTGCATTATGTATCTTGGATGTTCAAGAACTTCTACCTCATCGAAAAATTTATGTTCTTCATTAAGTTTGTTGAAAAAGGAGAAATTCTTTTTCCCCAGACAAACGGCAAAATCTTTTCTGCAGCCAAATTCTATATGAGCGTAAAGATTGGATATAATTAACGGCTTTAATAATTCTTGAAGAACAATGTCATCATAATAATTATAATTTTTTCCGTCCTTAATTAAAGCAAAAGGAAACAATGCAGATAAGAAAAATTTGGGAAAGAACTTTTTATCGCCTCCATATTCTGAAATAACTTTATAAATGAATTGACTAGAAATTTCCCGTGTGCTGCCCAGGTTGTTCTTAATTTTACAAAACTCCGATAGTTCAACCGGATCGGTAAATGATATTCCTGTTAATCCCCCGCCGAACCTTCCCGGATTTATTCCGAAAATGAGAGTTCTGCCTTTTGAATCATCATAATATTTGCTAAAAAATTCAGCAACTGCCTTTTTAACATCCGGGTTGGTGTAAGGATTTATAATTTTTATTTTTCCGGGCAGTGCCTGGTTGAAATTTAGCTCTAAAAAATATTTAACCGCTTTCTGACCAAAATTCATTATTATGTTTCGGAAGTTTGGGATACATTTTCCCGATTAATAAAAATGCACTTCATAATCTTTGAATTCACCTTTTTCATAATTAAACTTTGCGCTGAAAAATTTATCTTGAAACAGCCACTCGATGAAAATTTTATCGCCGTCCCAAAGATTTAATGAAGTAAGCATTTCATTGGAAATCCATTCTAACTTTCCTTCGTTGGAATCTATCAGCTTACCTTCGAATTCATCGGCAGTAAAAATGAATACGTACCAATCTTCAACTTTATCGAACATCGGAAAGGTTATAAATCCATGCAGGTGAGGATTTTTTACTATTAAACCGGCTTCTTCCTTTATCTCTCTTATAGCGCATTCTTCCGGGCTTTCCCCGGGTTCAAACTTTCCCCCTAAACCGTTCCACTTTCCTTCGTGATAATCGTTCTTTTTTTTGTTTCGGTATATCATTAAAGTTTTATTGTTCTTTTTATCCATTACATAACAAAGTGTGGCAAGCTTCATTTTTTATCCATTTTTGTTTAAATAAGTGTTGACAATTTTACTCCGCTAATTTATGTTAAGGGCGGAGGTATTAAAAATAATTCCTTTCTTTTTTTTAAAAAATTTTTCATTAATTTGATTTGGCTCTTAAGGAAAAATTAAAAATATTACAGTCGTAGTTTTAATTAATTTCAACTTGGCAGAAAAAGTACACTTACAATATAGGAGACATGTAGTAATGAATGGATCAACGAAAAGGTTGATAGAGGATACCCCGCATTCTGATGAAGAACAGTTTATCGAAAACAATACAGGGGAATTGTTTGGGCAGAATATTGACGGCTTTGTCAAAGAAGGATTTCAGCTAAGCCCGCGTAAAAAAGATAAGGACGAAGACGATTATGAGGACGATATTGATGACGAAGACGATATGGACGACTTTGATGATGAGGACGATGACGAAAATGAGGATGACATTGACGACGAAGATATTTTTTCAGACGAACCCGACGAAGAAGATTTCTACGAAGAAGATTTCGACTTCGATGATGACGACGAAGATCTTTTTGATGAAGATGATGAGACAACTATAAATTAAGTTATAGTCCCAGATAGTCGTTCTTTAACAAATAATTCTTTACATAGTCGGCAACTCCTTCTTCGAGCGATGAAATAGATTGAGAGTAGCCGGCTTTTTTTATTTTATCAAGTTTTGCTTCGGTAAAGTACTGATACTTAGGGGCTAAATGTGCCGGCATATCGATGTATTCAATATTTACATCCTTTCCAAACGAGTTGAAAATAGCAGCTACCAGATCATTCCATGTTCGGGCTTTACCGCTGCCGATATTATATATCCCGTTTATTTCCTTATGCTCTAAAAAGAACAGCGTCATATCAACTGCATCTTTTATATAAAGAAAATCCCGCTTTTGTTCGCCGTCTTTATAATCATCGTTTCGGGATTTAAATAATTTTACTTTACCTGAATCTCTAATTTGCTCGAATGCTTTATGAACTACACTGCGCATATCTCCTTTATGATACTCGTTAGGACCGTACACATTAAAATATTTTAGTCCGACAATTTTGTCTAACAAGCCAAGCTTGTAAGCCCATATATCGAATAAGCTTTTGGAATATCCATACATATTTAGCGGTCTTAACTTCAAACAGTTTTGTTCATCATCATCAAAACCTAATAAACCATCGCCGTAAGTTGCTGCTGATGAGGCATAGATGAATCGAATATTGCTAAAAAGACAGTGGTCGGTTAAGCGCTTTGTGTACTCAAAATTATTTCTTAATAGTAGGTCAGCATCTTTTTCAGTAGTTGATGAATTAGCACCCATGTGAATAACAGCATCTATATCGGAATAATATCCCTTATCAAATTGTTCTATAAAATTATGTTTATTTATGAAATCAGTAAAGTTCAGAGGCACCAGGTTTTTCCATTTCTCGTCAGAACCAAGTTCATCAACAACAAGTATGTCATTAATACCCTTTGTATTTAGCCGCCAGATTATTGCGCTTCCTATAAAACCTGCGCCCCCTGTAACCACTATCATTTAAACACCTATGAATTTTTTGATTGTTTTTTAATGGGATTCAATTTAATTATATTTGAATAACTTTCAAAGATGATGTGAAAAGCTAAAGAGATATAATTTTTAATCAACCTCTTATGGGTAACAAACTAGAACTTCTTAAAAAAATATTAAACGATCGAATATTGGTTCTTGACGGCGCAATGGGAACAATGATTCAGCGCTATAAACTTAGTGAAGAAGATTTTCGCGGAGAAAGATTAAAAGATCATCCCTTCGACTTAAAGGGCAACAACGATCTGCTTAGCTTGACAAAGCCTGAAGTTATTAAAGAAATCCACTTTACTTATCTTGAAGCCGGTTCGGATATTATCGAAACAAACACATTCAGCGCTTCACCCATTTCGCAGGCTGATTATAAGACTGATCATCTTGCCTATGAAATGAATTTTGCGAGCGGTAAAATCGCAAGAGAAGCCGCTGAAGAGTATACAAAACTGACACCCGGCAAGCCCCGGTTTGTAGCCGGAGCTTTGGGTCCCACTAATAAAACCGCTTCAATATCTCCTAACGTAAATGATCCTGGTTTTCGTGCCGTTTCATTCGATCAATTAGCTGAGGCTTATTATGTTCAAGTTAAAGGATTGATGGATGCCTGCGTTGATATTTTCCTAATCGAAACGGTGTTTGATACTCTTAATTGCAAAGCCGCCATTTATGCAATTGAAGAATATTGCAGCCAGTACAATAAAGAAGTTCCCGTAATGATTTCGGGAACCATAGTAGACCTAAGCGGGAGAACCTTATCCGGTCAAACTACCGAAGCTTTTTGGATATCGGTATCGCATACAAAAAATCTTTTAAGCGTGGGACTTAATTGTGCCCTTGGTGCAAAACAAATGAGACCCTTCGTTGCCGATCTTTCAAGAATCGCAAATTGCTTTGTAAGTGTTTACCCCAATGCGGGTCTTCCAAATGAGATGGGCGAATATGATCAAACAGCAAGTGAAATGGCTTTACTGCTTGAAGAGTTTGCTCAAAATGGTTTTTATAACATAGTGGGAGGATGCTGCGGAACTACACCCGAACATATTAAAGCTATAACAAATTTCGTAAAAAATTATCCGCCAAGAAAAATTCCCGAAAGAAGTGATTATCTTCATTTAAGCGGACTTGAGCCTTTAATTATCAGACCGGAAACAAACTTTGTGAATATCGGTGAGCGCACTAACGTTGCCGGTTCAAAAAAATTTGCAAGATTAATTTTATCCGGTGAATTTGAAGAAGCCGTTGCCATTGCACGTAATCAAGTGGAAGGCGGCGCACAAATATTAGATGTAAACATGGATGAAGCTCTTCTCGATTCGGAAGAAGCAATGAAAAAGTTTTTGAATTTGCTGCAAGCCGAACCCGATATTGCCAAGCTTCCTATCATGATCGATTCATCCAAATGGTCGGTTATTGAAGCAGGATTAAAATGCTTACAGGGTAAAGGAATCGTAAATTCAATTAGCTTGAAAGAAGGTGAAGAAGTATTCATCGCACATGCAAAAAAGATTATGCAGTACGGGGCTGCGGTTGTTGTAATGGCATTTGATGAAAAAGGACAAGCTGATAGCTTTGAAAGAAAAATTGAAGTCTGTGCTCGTGCTTATAAGCAGCTTGTGGAAAAAGTTGGTTTTCCGCCGCAGGATATTGTTTTCGATCCGAACGTATTAACTATTGCAACCGGTATCGAAGAACATAACAACTATGCTGTAGATTTTATTGAAGCAGCCCGCTGGATAAAGCAAAACCTTCCTCATGCTAACGTAAGCGGAGGCATTAGCAACATTTCATTTTCGTTTAGAGGAAATGATTTAGTTAGAGAAGCAATGCACTCAGCCTTTCTATATCATGCAATTAAAGCCGGTTTGGATATGGGAATCGTCAACGCCGGACAGCTTGAAGTTTACGAAGAAATACCTTCGGATTTAAAAGAATTGGTTGAAGACGTTATCCTCAATCGAAGAGCAGATGCTACAGAAAGATTAATTGAATTTGCCGAACATGTAAAACAAAAAGATAAGGGCTTTATTAAAAAAGATGAATGGAGAAATGCACCGGTTCAGGAAAGATTAAAACATGCATTAGTAAAAGGTATTGTGGATTACATCGAGGAGGATACAGAAGAAGCACGAAGGCAGTATGAAAAACCGCTGCAGGTAATTGAAGGTCCTTTAATGGATGGAATGAATATAGTCGGCGATCTGTTTGGAGCCGGAAAAATGTTCCTGCCGCAGGTTGTGAAAAGCGCCCGCGTTATGAAAAAATCTGTTGCCTATTTGATCCCGTTTATCGAACGGGAAAAAAATGAATCAAATGAAATACGTAAAACAGATAAAGTGCTGCTTGCAACCGTAAAGGGCGATGTGCATGACATCGGGAAAAATATTGTAGGGGTAGTGCTTGGCTGTAACAATTATCATGTTATCGATTTAGGAGTAATGGTCTCTGCCGATAAAATAATTCAAACCGCAATTGATGAGAAAGTTGATATCATCGGTCTCAGCGGCTTAATTACTCCCTCGCTGGATGAAATGGTTCACGTTGCATCCGAAATGGAACGTATAGGATTGAAGCTGCCTTTGCTGATTGGTGGTGCTACTACATCAAAAATTCATACTGCGGTAAAAATTGAGCCGGTTTACAGCAGCTTAACTGTGCATGTTCTGGATGCATCCCGAAGTGTTCCTGTTGTAAACAACCTCCTCAATGCAGATGAGAAGATTAAATCCTCTTTTGAATCTGATGTTAAAAAAACATATCAGAAATTGAGAGATGAACATAACAAGAAACGCGCAGCACGTAAGTTCATCAGTATCTCCGAAGCAAGAGAAAACCGGCTTAAAACGGATTGGTCTAAATTAAAAATAACGAAACCTGCTGAGATAGGAGTTACAGTCCTAAAAGATTATCCATTAAGTAGCTTACGCAATTGTATCGATTGGTCTCCTTTCTTCCACACGTGGGAATTAAAAGGGAAACATCCGGCAATATTTCAAAACGAAAAATATGGTTCGGAAGCTAAACGATTATTTGATGAGGCAAACAAATTGCTTGATGAAATAATTTCGAATAAGCTGATCAAAGCTAACGGTGTTTTGGGGTTGTTTGCAGCAAACAGCATAGGTGATGATATTGAAATTTATACAGACGAAACCAGAAAAGGCGTAAAACGAGTACTTCATTCTTTAAGATCGCAAGCTCCCAAAACCGACGGAACACCTAATCTTGCTTTAGCAGACTATATAGCACCGAAAGAAACCGGAGTTGAAGATTATATCGGTGCTTTTGCCGTTACAACAGGAATAGGTATCGAAACTCTTATTGAGCATTATGAAAAAAAACATGACGACTATAACAGCATAATGGTTAAAGCTCTTGCCGATAGATTAGCTGAAGCATTTGCCGAGCATTTGCACAAGCAAGTAAGAAAAATATATTGGAAGTATGTCGATAATGAAAGTCTGACTAACGAAGAATTAATTAAAGAGAAATATATCGGTATTCGTCCCGCACCGGGCTACCCTGCACAACCCGATCATACGGAAAAGCTAATAATCTTCGATATACTTGAAGTTGAAAAAAATACGGGAATAACTTTAACCGAAAGCCTTGCGATGTATCCCGCCGCATCGATTTGCGGACTTTATTTCTCTCATCCCGCATCAAAGTATTTTAATGTTGGCAAAATAGGAAAAGATCAAGTGCTTGATTATCATAGAAGAAAAGGAATGAGCTTGGAGGAAATTGAAAGGTGGCTTCATACTAATTTGAGTTATGATACAGGGTTATAAGCTTAATACAAGTTTCAACAGAATTACACATTAAAAAAATGCCGTTTAAATAAAAATTAACTGTCACGAATGAATCGTAAAGACGGGGCATGCCCCGTCTCTACATTTTGATACTTCACTCTTGACATCTTAAGTTTTAACGATAAGCTAAAGTAATTTTATTCATATGTGTATTTCCAAAAGAATCTTTTTTCAATTGATATCATCATACGTTCTGAAAAAGCTAATAAACGCAAAAAAATTTTTAAGAGTAGAACATGAGCTATTACTTCAGTAAAATAGTGAATGAGAACTTTGATTCAACGGTAGATAGAGTAACGAATCTGCTTAAGGACGAAGGATTCGGCATATTAACAGAAATTGATGTAACGAAAACATTAAAAGAAAAACTCAACGTCGATTTTAAGAAATATAGAATATTAGGTGCGTGCAACCCGTCGTATGCTTATAAAGCGCTTCAGGCCGAAGATAAAATCGGTACGATGCTTCCCTGTAATGTTATTGTTATCGAACATTATGAAGGCGAGGTTGAGGTAGCCGCGGTAGATCCGATAGCCTCGATGCAGGCAATACAGAATAAATCATTAGCCTCAATCGCTAATGAGGTGAGATTAAAACTCAAAAGTATTGTGGAAAATGTATAAAATTTTTCTTTTCCGCCGACAAATGTGTATAAGTTTGTTGCATAGATTATTATATTTAAAATAAAGTTAAATAAATTAATCGGGCGCAGTTAGTGGGTGGAATAGTATTTTGGACAATCGTTAGAATAGTTTTTCTTCTTCCTCTCCTCTGGATTTCAAAAGATTACCTCGATTTTCAACTTTGGTGGCTAATTTCAATTTTTGCCATCTATGTAGTTATAATTCATCCGGCAATCGTTCAATACCGATTGTTCGAAGAAAAAAATAAGGACATAATTCATTCAACCCTTTGTTCTACCTGCCGTCACTTTGATGAGTCGGCAGTGCTTTGCATGAAGTACGATAAACATCCTACGCAAAATTTTCTTCCTTGCAATGGGCTTGATTGGGAACCTCATAAAAAAGATATCGAGTACAATGATTTAGAAAGCTAAGTAATTTATTTTTTGTAATTTTTATTTGTTTAATTAATCCAATCATAAAAAAGGAAACATCATGTTAGTTAAACCAAACCAGGTAGTAACAATTAATTTCACTTTGAAAAATAGTGAAGGCGAAATTCTGGAAAGTACGAAAGATCATACACCGCTCGCTTTTATCAGCGGACACAACCAAATTCTACCAAAGATTGAAGAGACCGCCGGGGAAATGCTGATTGGAAGTAAGAAAAATATTGTTCTGGCTCCCCCGGATGCTTATGGTGAATATGATGAAAGCGCCGTTCAGATGCTGGATAAAAAAGAATTCCCGGATGATATCAAGCTGGAAGAGGGAATGAATTTCGTAGCAAATGCACCCGACGGAAGCAAAGTGCCGTTCGTAATAAAATCTATTGAAACCGAAACTATTACGGTTGATTTCAATCATCCGCTTGCCGGTGAAACGCTAAATTTTGATCTAGAATTGGTGGATGTGAGAGATGCTACCGCCGAAGAGTTGGCGCACGGACATGTGCATGGGCACGGCGGGCATCATCATTGATGCTACAGCAATTATTTTGCTTTTATAGCGGCAGAAGAGTTAAAGTTAGAGGTCAGAGATCAGAAGTCAGTAAAATAGTGACGCACATTTTTTAAATGCTTGTCATAAGCAAGGTTTGGAGTATAGAGATGACATCTTTTGTTTTTAAAAGAATTTAGATCAGAATATCGATTTCACCCAGATATTGATGATTGATATTTTCAACCTAAAGATGTCATCTCTAAGTTTTACGTAAGGTGTGTTAATTGGTAGTAATTATGAATTCTATACTCATAATTTTTTATTGATAATTTTGTCTCACTTGTTCATACTCTATAAAAAATGCTCGCCGATTCTTGCGGCTCGATGTTACTAAAATAACATGTGACGGAGTTGGTATCAATTTAGGGAATAAAGTTTTTATCATTGAATGCCTTTTAGTAATTGTTATATTTTCGCTGCAGTTAACTTGGTGTTTAGAGTGTTTGCTTTCTATGGAAACACCTGATTCCTGATGTTTATTGGAGATTAAGTAAAGAATTAGATCAAACATCCTTATGCAGGCGCAAGGCTAAACTACTTTTTTAACGATAAAAAAAATGAAAACGTTGTTCTAATCCTAAAATTTAATTAGAAAAACCGGTGCGCGTATAATTGATTACGTCATTTACTTTCAACCAATTTTATTTATACGGATCAACTTAACAATCTTTTTTTTGATTATTACAGATCGATTAAGAATTAAAATAAAAAGAGGTCATCATGCATAACAGTACCAAGCAAAATGCGAGACTTAAATTAGGGCTCTTACTTATTGCAGCTTCATCGGTAGTTTTCTATTCTTATCAGGACGGAATAACAGGCAAAACTTTAAAGAACGGTATAGGATGCGACTGTCACGCTCCTTCTCCATTTGCAAATGTTTCTGTGGTTATTTCAGGACCCGATGAATTGAAAACCAATGGAACTGCCGTATATACATTAACTATTTCCGGCGGACCGTTGGTAAGAGGAGGGACTAATATTGCGGTTTCATCAGGGACTTTAAATCCAATCTCCGGTGATTTACGCCGGGAGAGCGGCGAGCTAACCCATATAGCTCCCAAAGAACCGGTTGGCGGCTCTGTTTCATTCGAATTTAATTACACTGCTCCTGCTGCAGAAGGACAACAAACTATATTTGCAAACGGAAACAGCGTAAACTTTAACGGACAAGAAACCGGCGACCAATGGAACTTTGCACAAAGTAAAGTAATTAATGTAGTGATGCCAACAAGTATTGAGGATGAATCCTTACCGCTTTCTTTTAATCTGTACCAGAACTATCCTAATCCGTTTAATCCGTCTACAAAAATAAAATTTTCCATTCCAACAGAGGAACATCCCTTCATGAGAGAGGCGAGGGGTATGTTAGTAACTTTAAAAGTTTACGACATGCTCGGACATGAAATTGCAACACTTGTTAATGAAAAAAAATCTCCCGGCACTTATGAAGTTGAATTTGCGGCGGACAATTTAACAAGCGGAATTTACGTTTACAGGTTACAGACCGGGAATTTTGTTGATACCCAAAAAATGGTTTTGATGCGTTAATAAAATGTAAAAGTTGAGCAGCTTTAGTGATACGTAGAGATGACATCTTTCTCAGCGGGAAAGCAATCCAAAAGATGTCATCTCTAGGAGTTGAAAATAATTTTAGGATTTTTAGCAGAAGATGATTACAAATGGAGTAATCGTATTCCCACGATTTGTGCCGTAAAGCATGTTTACCAAAGAAGGTTAGCCGGAAAGAGTGATAGACTTAATGAGTTATTGTTGTTTAGTCAATCAATCAACCAACAAATCAGCCACTCTCTAAAATTTTCTACATAATGTATTGTATCAATTCTTCCAAAGCGGTGAATGCTTCAAGTGAAAATCTGAAGCACTTTGAAATGCTTTACCTAATAAAATTATTTCAGCTTCACCGAATAAGTTCCCGATAATGCTGATGCTCGTAGGTGTTCCTTTATCTGAAAAACCATTCGGTAAAACAAGACAGGGATGACCGGTTAGATTAGTAAGCAGCAGATTATCGCCTTCCCAGGAAGGGGCAATAATTATATCCACTTCGTTCATTAGCTTTGCCATATCCTGAATTAGTAAGTACCGAATTCGTGATGCATTTATATATTCCACAGCAGGAATAAAGCGTGACATTCGGAATGAATTAGGCCATGCTCTTTTTATTTGTCTTACTAAAAGATCGTCTCTATTACTTCTCGTAAGTTCATCAAAAGCCGCAGCAGATTCTGCCGAAAGCATAATCGAAATATCATTTATTGGATATTGCGGAAGTTTAATAGGAATTAATTCTATGCCCAATTTTCTGAATATTTCAAGAGCTAACGAATCATTTCTTTTGAATGAGTAATCTCTATCGAAATCATCCTTTAAATAACCTACACGTAATTTTTTTATACCGGCATTTGAGTTATAATTTAAAGGAACATCATACAAAGTTTGATCAATTCCATCCTGTCCTTGAATGGCGTTCAAAACTATAGTGCAGTCTTCGGCATTTCTGGCAAGGGGACCGATTTTATCCATAGACCAGCTCAATGCCATAGCACCGGTTCTTGAAACTCGTCCGTAAGTTGGACGCAAGCCCGTAACACCGCAAACAGTGGAAGGAGAAACAATAGAGCCGTAAGTTTCTGTTCCAATGGCAAAGGGAATTAAACCTGCAGATACAGCCGCAGCCGAACCGGCTGATGAGCCGCTTGAGCCTTGCGTAGTATCCCATGGATTTCTTGTCTTACCGCCGAACCAAACATCGCCCCATGCCAGCGCACCCATTGAGAGTTTTGCAATTAGAACTGCCCCGGCAGCTTCAAGCTTCTTAATTACTGTGGCATCTTCATCAATTACTTGATCTTTGTAAGGCATGGCTCCCCAGGTGGTTTTATAATTTTTTACTGCTAAAAGATCTTTTGCACCGTAAGGAATTCCATGCAGCAAACCTTTATAATTTCCCGCAGCAATTTCTTCATCTGCATTTTTAGCTTGCTTCAGCGCTAAGTCTTCAGTTAAAGTTATAACACATTCTAATTTTGGACCGAATTTCTTAAGTCTTTCCAAATACATTTTTGTTAACGCTGTAGAAGTAATTTTTTTGTTCTTGATTAGATACGCAAGCTCACCGATGGAATAATAAGCCAGGTCTTCTATATTTTCCGGTATTCGTGTATAAGAGTAATCAGCCGTAATGAATCCGTGTACTTTTGTTTCAAATGTAAATCCTAAAGGTATGGGATTAAAATTAATTGAAGGTGAGACGCTGTTTGCGAGATTATACTCTCTTATTTTTTCATAATTGCCAAGCTGTTCCTTCAATCCGTCTAGCATTGAGTCTCTTTCCGCATCAGTGAACTCCAAACCAATCAGCTTCTCTGCGTTAGCAATTATGTCTTTGGTGATGGGATTTTCTTTATCAGTCTGAAAAAAAAAGGCTCCAACAGAAAAAGAAATAAAACCGATTACAATTAAGGGTAAAATCTTGATTAAATTATTTTTCATAATTAGCTCCCGGAATGTTTATTGAAAAATATTTTTCCCGAATCATTTTCATAATGTGTTCAATGCGAGAAAAAAATACTCAGCGGAGATAAAGAGTATTTATTTTTGTTGAAGTTAAAGATTCAAGCACATAAGCAAGCGGAATGTAACTTTTATTTAGACTACGGCAATTTTTTTATTTCATTAGTACAACACCGCTCGAAGGATTAACACTTATCTTGCTCGAAATTTTTCCTAACGGCTCAATCCCTGCTGCTTTCTCGTTAACTAAAATTTTCCATTCACCTTCCGGCAGAGTAAACTGCTCGATTTTTTTTGTATTAGCATTCATCAAAACAATAAAATGCTGATCTTCATGTTTTAATGAATAACCGATGGCAAAAGGATTGGCGGTAATCTCGAAAAACTTCACCTCATCATAAGTTACTCTTCTGAATGCCGAATATTTAGTTCGAAGTGCGATCAAACCTTTATAATAGTTTAACAGATCTTCATTAATCAAAGTATGCTTGTAATTGATGTAGTTCGTTTCATTGTCCTTATCATAGCTGTTATGGTCTATTCTTCCCTTATGTGGATCTTTAATATCGATATTGTGCGGTATTACTTTGCTTCTTGCAAACTCCTGCCCCGCATGAATCATCGTTATTCCTTGTGAAGTGAACAAGAATAAAGCAGCTAACTTATTCAATTTCAGTTGAAGCGGAGTAAGCTTTATATGTGCGTCAATATCTTTAATAATTTTTTCTGGTTTTACTTCTTTTGTTCCGATTCGAATAAAATCTCCGAGCGTATAGCCGTCGTGCGATTCGAGGTAATTAACAGAGTGTTCCTTCTTTTGAAACAGACCATGTTTATCCTTCACGAGCGTTCCGTTAACATAGCTTTTTATTCTGTCGGGATTATTATTTCCGTACCACTTACCGAATATCCAACCGTGTCCGTTAATCGGATTTTCACCCTTTATGCCGTTTCTTATTTGATCGTTCCATGCACCCCAACCCCTTAGTGAGAAGCCCATAGGATCATAACCGCCGCCCCATGCTTCGCATACAAAAACAGCGTGCGGATTAATTTTATGTGCTTCTCGAATTATTTCTTCTATCGTTTCCCAATCGATAAGCTTACCCAGGTCAAATCTGAATCCGTCAATATGATATTCTTTCATCCAATAAAGAACGCTCTCTAAAATTAATCTTCGCATCATAGGACGCTCAGTTTTAAGATCGTTTCCGCAGTAACTCTCTGCAATAAAATTTCCTTTTGCATCAAGCCTGAAATAATATTCCTTATCAATTTCCTTAAGATTGCCAATTTCATATTCGGATAGATGATTGTAAACTACATCCATCATCACAGCTATGCCTTCGCGGTGAAAAGCTTTTACCATGTCTTTAAAGTCTTTTATTTGTTTAGCAGACTTATCGCTCCAAACGTTCCATTTTATTTCTTCGCCGCCTTCGCTGTAATAATCTTCGGGTGCGAAAAATGCCGCCGTCATGTAACCCCAATGATTTCTTTCATAAGGATTCCAGGAATTAAATTTACCGCTAATCGAATCCTTAAATGGAATTTCGATGTTGGCAAATTCCTGAGCGGGTAATAGTTCAACCGTATTTACACCGAGGCTTTTAACGTAATCTATTCCGCCTGTAATACCTTTTTCCGTTAACGCTTGATACGTACCGGGATTAGATGCACCGGCAGATTTATGAGCCGTCATATCTCTGATGTGCATTTCGTATATAATTAAATCGCGCCAATCTCTTTGAATCCACTCATCGCCTTCCCAATCGTAGTCATCTTCTTTTACCACGATTGCCCTGCGTGGATTGAGGTAGGTATTAAATGTTGTAACCGCTTCAGCGTAAGGATCAACACAAATAACATCGCCGCTTAATTTTTGCTTTTTGTTTTTTACTTTGTAGCCGTAAAACAATCCAAATAATTCTCCGTCAAGTGATATCTCCCAAACACCGTCGTTATCACGAATCATGTTATACTCGATGCCGCTGCTTTCTTCAGGCTGATTAAAGGTAACAAGAGTTACGTTATCGGCAGACGGGGTAAACAACCGAAAAAAGGTTTTTCCCCCGTCAACAAACGAGCCTAATCTTTTATTGGAAAAATATTTATCGAGATCTGCCTGCCTCTTTAAGAATTCAGCTTCTTTTTGCGAAAGTTTTTCTTTTGATCTGTCTGAAATGAACAAATTAATACCCTTTAACTTGTTGGTGAAAACGGTTAATAGTCCTATTAAAAAAATGAGTGTTACGAAATATTTCATTTGATTTTCTTGCCTGATTAAGGTTTCACTTCATAATTAAGAGCTAAAAAATAAATAAGCCTAATCGATTCTCAAAATAATAATTAACCCGAATACAATATCTTTCCATCTACGACAGGAGTTACGCAAATAAGCGGATTTTGAGGCACATCAAATCTCGAGAAAATCTCTTCGAACAATTCAAACTGTCTGCCCCGTTCTTCAAGTCTTGCAAATTTACGATACGGCATAAAGTTTCCGTGCTTATCTCTAGGAGCGTCGAAGCGGTATGCCTTGTGATAGTCCTCTTCAACTCTGCTTTTAAGATATTTTATTTTGTTATCGTCGCCGCCTTCATACTCATAAGCAATGGCACGGAATTCAACAACTTTGCCGTCGTTAATAATTAGATAAATATTTAATATTATTTCATTCACTATTCATTTTCGTTTTATAATTAAGAGTAAAATATGTTAGCGATAGAGCATAGGCTAATGCAAATTTACACATAATACTTTCAATTACGCTAAGCTGCGCTTGATAATTTCCAAAATATAAAGCGAACGTAATTATTACCGGAAATGAAATGATGACCATTCCGGTAATTAAAATTCTTCCAAGTTTTTTGTCTCTTTCATTTAAGTTTTTGCTTGAGGTAGTAAGAAAGTAAAGCGCAACAACTATAGGAGTGTAATAGAAAAAACCATATATATTTCCTAAGGGGTAGTTGTATGAGGCATACAGTACGGTACAGCTAACAACGGCAAATTCATTTATAACAAATGTGTAGTATATTACAAAGGCAAGTGCAGGTAAAAAAAGCCAAACTAATTTTTTGTTTCGATAGCCCAAAAACGAAAGAATAAATAAAAGATTTAAAGGAGGTAGGAATGAGATAACTACAAATGCAAGATAAGCCATCCATGAATAGCTTAACCCGGCACCACAAATCAGGAATTCAATAGTTTGATAACCTGTTAGAAGCGCAATTAAGATAATGGCTTTAATATTAATTCTATT
Source organism: Ignavibacteriales bacterium (assembly GCA_020061465.1). Lineage (GTDB taxonomy): Bacteria > Bacteroidota > Ignavibacteria > Ignavibacteriales > Ignavibacteriaceae > JAGUYG01. Next base: position 2,136 of record JAGUYG010000089.1, on the reverse strand, counting down.
TCGTTCAGCGCGAAAAAGGACGTTAAGCAGTAATGCGATTTCAACGCAAGCAATAAGAAGCGATATGGTTCCGTTAAGGTTCAAATCAAGCTAAATCTATTTGAGCAATTAAATATGTATTTCATTATCGCATTATAGATAAACGCAGGGTTGTGTGTCTTTGCTCAGATCTTACGGATTTTGGTTATTTCTATTAATTGACCCCACATGTGGAAGCTAATCTGATCCTCAGCAATTTTATATTCGAAATATACTTTGAGATCCTCTGCCTTAAATTCATCCGGTAGATTAATCGGATCGTATTTTTTCCCGTCATCTCCGATTATACCCCAAAAGCCGCCTTCCAATCCAATGTATTTTACTGTTCCAACCGAGCTGTATAATTCTTCGCATGAAGAAAATAGTATTGCCGATGAAATTAAAAAAATGGCGATGAGATATTTTTTCATAGTTACAACCCAGAATTGTAGCACAGATTAATAATCGGTGCTACGGAAATTTTGATAACAAATTATTTTTTAGGCCCAATCATCTTTTCCGGTCTTACAACCTCATCGAATTTCTCTGCGGTTAATAATCCAAGTTCAACTACAGCCTCTTTTAATGTTTTATTTTCTTTATGAGCTTTTTTAGCAACCTTAGCTGCATTATCATAACCGATATGCGGATTCAAAGCCGTTACCAGCATCAACGAATTTTCGAGATGTTTTTTTATGTTGGCTTCGTTTGCTGTAATACCGGCTACGCAATTATCGGCAAAGCTTTCGCATGCATCTGAAATCAGCCGAATCGATTGAAGTATATTAAAAGCTATGACAGGCATAAACACATTCAACTCGAAATTACCGCTAGCCCCAGCAAAATTTATTGTAACGTCATTTCCAAATACTTGTGCACATACCATCGTCATTGCTTCTGATTGGGTTGGATTTACTTTTCCGGGCATAATTGAGCTTCCCGGTTCATTTTCAGGCAAAGAAATTTCACCAATTCCACAACGAGGACCTGAACCAAGCCAGCGAATATCGTTCGCAATTTTCATTAATGATGCAGCTAAAGTTTTTAATACACCGCTCATCTCTACAAGCGCATCTTTTCCAGCCATTGCCTCGAATTTATTCGGTGCAGTTTTGAATTGCTTTCCTGTAATCTTTGAAATTCTTTCTGCAGCTTTTACTGCATATTCCGGGTGGGTGTTAAGCCCTGTACCAACCGCAGTTCCGCCTAAAGGAATTTCATAGAGTCGTTTTAACGTATCGTTTATCCGGTCAAGTCCGTTTGTTAATTGATGAGCATATCCTGAAAATTCCTGCCCTAATGTTAAAGGAGTAGCATCCATTAAGTGAGTGCGCCCAATTTTTATAATGCCTTTGAACTCGTCCGTTTTTTTTGCTAATGTATCTTTCAACTTAGTCACCATTGGAATCAAACGGCTGTGAATCTCTTCCACAGCAGCAATATGAATTGCAGTTGGGAAAGCGTCGTTTGTTGATTGTGCTTTGTTTACATCGTCATTCGGATGAATAGGTTTTTTGCTTCCCATCGTTCCACCTGCAATTTCAATTGCGCGGTTGGAAATAACTTCGTTTGCATTCATATTTGTTTGTGTACCGCTTCCGGTTTGCCACACAACCAGAGGAAAGTGGTCGTTAAGCTTTCCCTCGATAACTTCGTCTGCCGCCTGGATTATTAAATCCAATTTTTCTTTCGGCAGGGTACCAAGCTCATTATTTGTTAACGCTGCCGCTTTCTTAACGATAGCTAATGCTCTAATTAATTCGGCAGGAAATTTTTCCCCGCCTATTTTGAAATTCATCAATGAGCGGGCTGTTTGTGCACCGAAATATTTATCCGAAGGAACCTTTAATTCCCCCATACTATCTGTTTCAATTCTGAAGTTCATTTGTGTTCTCCCTTTTTTTTGTTGCAGGTAAATTTAAAAAAATTAAATTAAAACATTAATTAGTCACCTTAATTATGCAGTGGCTTCTTTTATTTATAAGTCAGTACTGTCCAAATTAATTTTGTTAAAGAAATTTTATTGTGAATAATTAAAATATTACATTGTTTTTACACTACAATGGAACTCATCCCAACCCTTCTCTTATCCAAAGGATCCATAGGAAAAAGAGAAGG
>JAGUYG010000116.1 GCA_020061465.1 Ignavibacteriales bacterium | reverse complement strand
GTGAATAATTAAAATATTACACTGTTTTTACACTACAATGGAACTCATCCCAACCCTTCTCTTATCCAAAGGATCCATAGGAAAAAGAGAAGGGCTTATTAAAACTTATGACTTGAGTTAAATATTCTGTCAGAACATAGTCATATAAGGTTTTATTGACAATAAGTCTCTCTCTTTTTAAGAGAGAGATTAGAGTGAGTTAAATTTATTTTGGACAGATATGATTGATAGGAATGATTAACGCATGGTAAGCGGTTAACTTTTTCAATTTTTCTTTCTGGTCAACTTGGCAAGTTGACCTACGTAAATAAGGTTACTTTAAGGAAAGATAAGTCTTTGTTACTGAGCTTTGGATAAATAAATCTAAGTTTATTGTCTTGGTGAATCAATTCTTCCAATCTGAACTACTTTGGTAAAATTATACGAAGAATGGAGAAAGAGGTTAAGCAATAAGGAGGCTGATTCGCTTCCCCAATCCGTCTTCAAAAATCCTGTAAAGAGTTGAAAGCTGAATGTCGCATTTCCCATTTTCAAGCCGTGAAATGTAACTCTTTTTAGTTCCTACTTTTTTTGCAAGCTGCTCTTGAGTTAAGTTTGCTTCGCGCCTGGCTTCCTTTAACATTGCGCTTATTACAAAATATTGTGCTTTGGCTTCGAACTCATCGCGTTTTTTTGTTCCGATTTTTCCATATTGGATATCTAGAATTTCATCAAATGATTTAGCATTTCTAATTGCTTTGTCTTTTTTCATTTTATTTTCCTTTTAAAGAATAATAATTTTTTTTAAGTTTTATTGCCAATTCAATCTCGTGCTTGGGTATCTTTTGCGATTTTTTCTGGAATGCGTTAAATAACATAACAACATTTTCTTTATCGAAGCAGCAAAATATTCGATAGTTGTTTCTGCCTGCATCGACTCTGATTTCATAGAGTCCTTCTGTACCCTCTACATGTTTCAAAAACTTCTCAGGTACTTTTTCCACTGTTTTGATGACACGAAAAACATAACCAATTTTTTCTTTTACATTAACACTCACTTTCAGGTAAAAGTCTTGAAAGTAATGTTCGTAAAATAAAATTTGTCTTTCGCCAGTCATGATGCAAAGGTAACTTAAAAGTTATCGATTTACAAATCATAAAAGGTTTAGTACGGTCTTTAACATTATTAAAAGCTTGGTTCAAAAAACATATAGATAAAAACGATTACTCAATAATTTATTTATTGCTAATGTTGACAATTCCAAATAAATATTTTAATTATACTTAAGCAATCAAAACAAAAAGGGAGAAAATTGATAAGCAAATTTTTCAACTTCGAACAATTAGGGACTAACTATAAGATAGAAATACTTGCCGGAGTAACAACCTTTCTTACCATGGCTTATATCATTATAGTTAACCCTAAAATTCTTGAAGCTGCAGGAATGCCTTTTGAAGCTTCAATGGCGGCAACAATACTCACTGCTTTTTTCGGAACATTGATAATGGGAGTATATGCAAAACGCCCTTTCGCAATTGCACCTTATATGGGAGAAAATGCTTTCATCGCTTTCACTGTTGTTAAGGTCCTTGGTTATAGCTGGCAGACAGCATTAGGAGCTATTTTTATCGGAGGAGTTTTATTCACAATACTTACGCTGCTTAAAATAAGAAGCTGGTTAGCCAACTCAATTCCGGAAAGCATGAAAATCGGTTTTGCCGTGGGAATCGGTTTGTTCTTAACATTCATCGGTTTAAACGAAACAGGCATAGTAAAGATTGGGGTCCCCGGTGCACCCGTTCATGTAGGAAATTTTCATGATGCTTCAATATTATTGGCTATCTTCGGTTTCCTTCTGATTGGATTTTTAATGATAAGAAAAATAACCGGCGCAATATTACTGGGAATAATCACTGTCACCCTAATTTCATTTCTCTTTCAAATAGTTGAATTGCCGGAACGGTGGATTAGTTTGCCGCCGGATTTGTCTTCATTATTTCTTCAGCTTGATCTTGTTGGTGCACTAACATGGGGATTCTTCGCTGTAATTCTAACAGTCTTCGTTATGGATTTTGTGGATACTATGGGAACACTTATCGGTCTTTCTTACAAAGCAAAATTGTTAGATGAAAAAGGTGAATTGCCTGAAATTGAAAAACCAATGCTGGCGGATGCGTTGGCAACAGTGTTTGCCTCGTTGGTAGGAACTACTACTGCAGGAGCTTACATCGAATCGGCTACCGGTATTGAAGCCGGAGGCAAATCCGGTTTTACTGCAGTCGTAACCGCCTTTCTGTTTCTTACTGCTTTATTCTTTGCACCGTTGTTCTCGGCTGTTCCTTCTTTTGCATACGGACCGGCATTAATTGTTGTAGGAATGTTGATGATCTCCCCTATCGCAAAATTAAATTTCGATGATTTAACGGAAGTCATTCCGGTATTCTGTTTAATAATTCTTATGAGTTTTACTTACAATATTGGTATAGGCATGACTGCCGGATTTATTGTTTATACTTTGATGAAAACTTTATCAGGAAGAATTAAAGAAGTTTCAACGGGAATGTGGATACTTGCCGGGCTTTCAATTGTGTTCTTCATATTCTATCCCTATTAACTTATTGATTATAATTCAAATGAGGTTACAGTTTGATGAAAAATGAACATCTTGATTTCTTAAACGAAGCCATCAAAGAAGCAAAGAAAGGTTTAAGTGAAGGCGGAATTCCGATTGGTTCAGTATTGGTGAAGGACGAAAAAATTATTGCAAGCGGGCATAATAAACGTGTACAGGAAAATAATCCGATGATACATGCTGAAATTGACTGCTTAATGAATGCCGGACGAATTGGAAGCTATGGAGATACGGTTTTATACTCAACCCTAATGCCGTGCTACTTGTGTGCGGGAGCTGTCATTCAATTTGGAATTAAAAAGGTAATTGTCGGTGAGTCTAAAACTTTTCCCGGTGCGGTTGAATTTATGAAATCTCATGGTGTGGAGGTAATCGACTTAAATAATGACGAGTGCATAAAACTGATGAGCGATTTCATAATAAAAAATCCCGAATTGTGGAATGAAGATATAGGCAGGCTGTGAACCATGAAGTAAGAATATTTCTGGCTGATATGCACGGTTAAGAAAGAATACTTAAACAAGCTATTTGGCTTAGTTGTTTTATTATCGTGCAAGTATGTTCTGCATCAAATCTCTCCGCTTGATATTTTAAGAATTAGATGGTAGCTTTTAACCGGTTATCCGGGAAAACAAACTAAAGGAGAGTTTTATGGACCGCTACCTAATTATTGCACCTCACTCTATTGGAGACTGCCAAAAAGTCTTAAAGCAGATTGAAGCTACGGGATACATTACACATTTTGATTGGGGCTGTATGGATAATGAACACTGCGGCTGGGTGATAATTGAAGCTGATAATCCTCAAGAAGCGCTTATGGTTGTGCCGTCATTCAACAGGCATAATGCACGTGCAATAAAATTGACTAAGTTTTCACCTGAGAAATTAAAAAGCTCGCATCAGTCTTAAAAGCAGATCCATCTTATCAATATTAGTAAGCTACTCGATATCTTTTATATTCGTTCGCACTGAAAGTATATCAAGGATTTTGTTTTCTTCGACGATTATTGCAGTCAGCTTGTTTCCGATATAAACTGCTGTATCGATATAGGCAGTATTATTTTTTTTATTAATTCTAACTTCAAATTTTGCTGTATGACCCACCACTTGCAGCTTACCTATGTCTATTAGTTCCCCCCGGCACCAAATAATACTATGCTCTGTGCCTAAATCAGGAAGAAGAATGGACTCGAGTTTTTGTGCATCGCCAACTGTTTCCTCATTTATTGTATTCTTATAATTATTTGAAATACCTGCATGAGAAATGAAGCAATCGTCGGTGTTATAAAAAAGCGGCGCTTGTTTAATTATTTCAAGATGCTCCGAAAATTGATTATCATTTTCTTGGTAAGATTTGACGGTCTTCTCATAGTCATTGTATAACCAAATCTGTCCCAAGGGATTAAAAGGCTCCTTCATAAAATAATAAAACATAACATCGTGGTTGCCTTTGGTAAATTTTATGTTTTCGGATTTGATTAATTCTATAACTTCAAAACTAAAATTTCCCCTATCTACCAAATCGCCGACACTGTAAAGAGGGATGTCACCGTATTTCTTTTTGATTTTTTTTATCAGTTCCAAAAGAGTATGATAACATCCGTGGATGTCGCTTATAACGGCAATCATATCAAATTAAATTTTTTTCCTTTGCGTATTTTGAAAGTTCATCTCTGAAATCCGGATGCGAAATTTCTATTAACGCCTTTGCTCTTTCGCGCACTGTTTTACCGAATAAATTTGCACTGCCGTATTCGGTTACAACGTAGCGCACATCACCCCGCGTAGTTACCACACCTGCTCCGGTTTTTAAATGGGGAACGATACGTGATAATTTAGAATCTTTTGCGGCAGAGGGCAATGCTATAATTGGTTTCCCTCCCTCCGATCGAGAAGCGCCTCTAATAAAATCAAGCTGTCCACCGAATCCACTGTACATTTTATGCCCGATAGAATCGGCACACACCTGTCCGGTAAGGTCTATTTCTATAGCCGAATTTATAGCAACCATTTTATTATTTTTCGAAATGATGAACGGATCATTAACATATTCCGTTGGGTGAAATTCGAATATGGGATTGTTGTCAATGAAATCATAAATTCTTTTTGTCCCAATTACAAAACCAGCGATTACTTTTCCATTGTGGATAGATTTTTTTTCATTTGTAATTACTCCTTCTTCTATCAAATCGATAATACCGTCAGAGAATAATTCGGAGTGAACACCGAGATGTTCTCTGTTATGCAAGAATTTTAGCACACTATCCGGCAGCACACCAATACCAAGCTGAAGCGTTGAACCGTCTTCAATCAATTCTGCAACATTTTTACCTATTGAATCATAAATCCGGAGTAATTCGGTACTAACGTTCGATTCTACCTGCGGTAATTCAATTATCGGTTCATCAACTTCTACGAGGTGATCTATCTTGCTGAGATGAATAAAACTATCTCCCAATGCACGCGGCATGTTCGGATTAACCTGAGCTATTACCAACTTTGCACGCTCTGTTCCGGTTTTAGTTAAGCCAACCTCTACTCCGTAAGTGCAAAACCCGTGCTCATCCGGGGGAGAGACATGAATAAGCGCGGCATCAAGCTTTATTTCACCGCTTATAAACAGCTTCGGGATTTCCGATAAAAAAATCGGAATGAATTCTGCTTTCCCTTCTTCAACAGCTTTTCGCGAATTAGCTCCTAAAAAAAATGATTTGTGAATGAAACTTTCTTCCATCCCTGGTTGGAGATATGGCAATTCACCTACGGCAAGTGCATGGTAAATTTCTACTCCGCGAAGGTCATCTTTTCTTTCTACAAGGGCATTGATTAATGTAAATGGAATAGCACAATTTGAATGGACTAAAATTTTATCGCCCGATTTAATTTGCTGCATTGCTTCGCCGGCTGATACGACTTTTTTCTTATACAGATTAAGCACATTCAACGGTAAATCTTTTGGTGGTTTCATAATGAATCGAGAGCTTTTCTTTGGAATAAATACTTAAAAAATTACAAACGTAAAAAGTGAAATTAACCAGTCTTCGATTGTATCGAACCGGGTTAATTAGTGGGGAAAACTCTTAGCCGCCTGTATTCAAGATTAAACAAGTTTGCCAGAGATTCATTAGAGCAATTTCCCTTAAAAGTACAAACACCGCTGGCTAAACGAGGGTCCCCTGAAAGTGCTTTTAATAATCCATTATCTGCAATGCTCTGAATATAATCAAGTGCAGCGTTGTTAAGCCCATAGCTTGCTGTTCTGGAAACAAGCGCGGGCATATTAGGAACGCAGTAATGAATTACATCATGCAAAATGTAAACCGGATCCGACAAAGTGGTTACCCGGCTTGTCTCAATACATCCACCTTGATCAATTGAAACGTCAACAACAACCGCTCCCTTTTTCATTTGCTTTACCATATCTTCAGTTACGATATGTGGTGACTTTTCGCCTTTAATTAATACTGCCCCGATAAGAACATCGGCAAATTTTACTCCCCGCGAGATAGTATAAGGATTTGCCATAACTGTAGTAATTTTTTTCTCAAAAGTTTGATCAATCCTTCTCAGTCTGTTAAGATCTTTATCAATCACTATAACCTGCGCTCCTCTGCCTAATGCTGTCCTTGCTGCACTTGTGCCTACTACACCAGCACCTAATATTACAACTGCCGCCGGTGCAACTCCGGTTATTCCGCCTAATAATATTCCTCTTCCTCCTTTGCTGTAACTTTCGAGATATCTCTCCGCAACCTGAATAGCAAGCTGACCGGCGATTTCACTCATTGAATGAAGCACGGGAAGACCCGTTTCGTCTTCAATTAATTCGTAACCAATTGCCGTTATATTTTTTTTAAGCAGATTCTCGACAACAGTTCTTTTTCCTACTGCAAGATGTAGAAAGGCAAACAGTGTCTGGTCTTCTTGAAGCATTTCAGATTCCTCAACTGTAAGGGGTGAAACTTTTACGAGCATCTCTGCCCTCTTGTAAACTTCTTCCGGGCTGAAAACTATTGTAGCTCCGGTACGGCTGAAATCCTCATCGGCGAAGTGGCTCCCTTCACCTGCACCGCTTTCCACATAAACTGTATGCCCTGCCCGAACTAACGAATCAACTCCTGCCGGAGCTAATCCCACTCTCTTTTCTTCTAGAAGATTTTCTTTGGGAATTCCAATTCTCATTTCTATTACTCCTAAATGATGATAAATCTATTCAACATCAAGAAAGATTTAAAGTCAATAATATAACAATATTGATTACAACACAACAAAAGTTTAACCCACAGGTGTAATCGGTTTTTCACTCTTTAAAACTGCTATTACATTTTTTGCAGCAAGCAGAGCCATGTTAGTGCGCGTATCAAAGGTAGCGCTGCCAATATGAGGCAGCAGCACAACGTTATCAAGCGAAAGCAGCTTTTCATTTACCTTAAATTCGTTTTCATATACATCTAAACCGGCTGCAAATATTTTTTTCTTCTTCAATAATTTTATTATCTCTCTCTCATCGATTATTTCTCCCCTTGCAGTGTTTATCAATATTGCAGTCTCTTTTAATAAAGCAAGTTTTTCTTTATTAAGAAGATGATATGTTTTATCGGTAAGAGGCAAGTGTAAAGAAACAATATCAGACTGCTTTAGTAACTCATCTAATTCTACTTTTACGGCACCGGTTTTTTCTTCCATCTCGATATTTTGTTCAAGCGAGTAATAAATTATTTTTGCACCGAACGCATTAGCCCGAACAGCCACTGCACTTCCTATTCTGCCTGAACCGAGTATACCGAATGTTTTATTTTTAAATTCAACACCTAAAAAAAGTTTAGGTTTCCAGCCAGTAAATTTTTTCTTCCGCATAAATTTATCTGCGGCAATTATCTGCCGGGCGCAAGCAAGAACCAGAGCCATTGTGAGGTCAGCAGCAGCATCGGTTAGAACATCTGGGGTGTTTGTAACAATGATATTTTTCTTCTTTGCATATTCAACATCAATGTTGTTATAACCGACGGCATAATTAGCTATAATCTTGCAATTATCCATTTTATCAATGAGGGATGAGTCAATTTTATCGGTTAACAGTGATATGAGTGCATCTACATTTTGTATGTTTTTTTCAAGAACCTTCCGCGGAATCGGATTATCTTTTTTATACACCGAAACTTTAATTCCATTATCTTTCAGAAGCTTTGTTGCAGCATCCGGTAATGATCTTGTTATGAATACTTTCATGGTGATTTAGTTTAATATTTTATCATCATTATTTCTAAACAAAAAATACCAATTCTAATTTTTATCGGCTTCAATTTTGAATTATAATCATAACATTTTAGCATAGTAATACTTTTTTGGAGTGGTCTCATTAGTCTTATTTCCCTCTATCCGAACAATAATTTAACAATAAACACTGCTCCTAAAATTCCCGACACATCCGCGATTAATCCTGCCGGTAAAGCATGTCTTGTATTTTTAACATTCACTGCACCAAAATAAACTGCGAGAACATAGAATGTAGTTTCGGTGCTGCCAAAAAAGGTTGATACAAGAATTCCAATAAAAGAATCCGGACCATGAACTGCCATTATTTCTGCCATAATTCCCAGTGAGCCGCTACCGGATAATGGACGCATCAAAGCCATCGGAAGTGCTTCTGCCGGCATTCCGATAAAATCTGTCATCGGACGCAAAATATAAATAAGCCATTCCATTGCACCGCCGGCTCTAAAGATTCCTATTGCCATTAACATTGCAACCAAGTAGGGAATTATGCGAACGGCTATTTGAAATCCTTCTTTAGCACCTTCAACAAATTGCTCGTAAACTTTAACTTTTTTAATGGCGCCGTAACCGATGAATAAAATTATAAGCAATGGTATTGCAACGGTCGAAAAAATTTGAATAATGCGTTTAAACAAATCAGGTGTTACAAAGCTGAATACGGAACCGACAAGGGAGCCGAGTCCCGAAAAAATAATCAATACCGCTAAAGCGATAAGAGCCAACAATATAGTAAAGGCTTTCAATGATTTTCTGAATCGTGTACCTAATTCACCTTTACGAATCGGAAACTTCTCCAAAATTTTTACCGCGGTTAAACCGGCTACTGTTGCGCAAAAAGCACCGAATAATGAAGTGCCGATAATTATAGCAGGATCGGAGCTGCCTGCAGATGCTCTGATAGCAATTGCCGTAGCGGGGATCAACGTCATACCCGCAGTGTTGATTGCAAGAAAAGTACACATAGCGTTTGTAGCAGTTCCTTTTTTTGGATTTAGTTGATCAAGCTCTTCCATTGCCTTAAGTCCGAACGGAGTAGCGGCATTCCCCAATCCTAACATATTAGCAGAAATATTCATAATCATTGAACCCATCGCAGGATGATCAGCCGGTACATCCGGAAATAATCTTGTTGTTATTGGTTTTAACGCTTTTGCTATGATGGTAATTAAACCTGCATCTTCGGCTACTTTCATTACTCCGAGCCACAATGCCATTATGCCGATTAAGCCGAGAGCAATGTTCACTGCAATTGAAGCATAATCTAATGCTGAATTAGTTACTTGCTTAAGTTTAATGAACGATACTTCTTCCAAAATTATTGAGCCGGATGTAATAGACGGCGAGATGAATTCGGTAAACCGAACAGTACCTGTAAGGTCATCTTTTTCACCGGTTACTGCAGCCATATTCTGCCAAATTTTCGGGCTGTTTGAGTTAGTCTTAAAAAATAAACTTGTCTTTTGCTCCTTATGATTATAAGCCAGCTTGCCGTCAATTAAAATATCTTCAGATACATCTTCGGCGTAAAAAGAATTGAAGTTGCTTTGCTTGATTAGAATTTTTACGTCGTAGGTTTTATCAGCAGACTTATCGAAGGGAGCAGAAAATTCGATTAGAACCGGAAGAGGCTGGTTGTTTCTAAATTTGTTTTGGCTTTTGTGTATAATGTCTGTTGAAACAGCAGCACCTATTCCAAGTACCAGTAATCCGAGCCAGACATAGTTTAGCATTAAGCAGCTCCGTTTTAAATTGAATTTTTGATTAAAATCTTTTGATGGTAAGGAAATGCGTAATTATTATTTTTATTTGCGGCAATAATCCTTATCACATGTTCACCGCTGGCAATTTGATCTAAACTTACGGTTAATAGTCTATTAGTTTCATCGATTGAAAAATTATTGTAAGCGGTGGAATCAAAATAAACTTTTATTGAAGCGGGATTGATGCCGGACTTATCAGTAATTGAAAAACTAAGATTGCTGCTGCCTATTATTTTTTCGGGATCGTTAAGTAACCTTATTTCTGGTACGCCTGCTGCAAAGTAACGGCAAATGCCTCTAAAAATTCCCCATGCTTGAATTTTGTTAAATTCTTCTAATGCTAAACGTTGTTCTTCAAAAGGATTTGTAAAGAAACCGCACTCAACTAAGACAGAAGGAATTTCGGTTACTCGAAGTACTGAAAAACCAGCGCCAGGATAAATATTATAATCGGAATAAGTTCCATCGAATGAACCTAAGCCTCCGGAGTTCCTCATTGCATAAGCAAGATCGCGTTGGATATATCTTGCCAAATCTCTTTCGGAAGGTTCGTACTCATAATCTGTTTCTTTAGCATGATAATAGGTTGAAGTATAATTTACCCAATGACCGCCTGCCTGACCGGGTGCATTGTGATGTATGCTTATAAAGAGATCCGCACCGCTTCTATTTGCCATATAAGAACGTTCTTTTAAGTCAACCGTCATATCGCGGTCGCGGGACATAATCACTTCGACTCCGGCTTCCCTAAAAAAATCTCGCAATGCAAGTGCAACGGCAAGATTTATATCCGCTTCTACTACAAGTTTGTTTACTCCCACGCTTCTTCTATCTTCGCCGCCGTGACCGGGATCGATAAAAATCTTTTTCCCTAAAAGATATTCGGAATAATTCCCAATAAATTCTTTTTGCTTTTCTGGAAATCTAAACTCGACAGGCAGTTCATAATAAATCGGAGGACCTGCTGCACAACCGGCTGCTAAAAAGATCGCTGTAAGAGTGAATGTAATTTTAAATTTAACCGCCGATTTCTTCATAAGCCTGTAATTCTTCAGAATCGATTACAAAAATTTTTTGCAGTGCGTTTAAACTTGTAACTTCACTCATAGTTTTCGGAGAATATTTTTCGATATATATATTTTGAATTCTGTTGATGTTCATAGAATCGTCCAATCTTTTTAGCCGTCCCGTTATAATTACCGAAGTAAGTTTATAAGCAGGAATAAAATCTCCTTTTTTAGTTTTTTTGATTTTTTCATATCTGGTTATAGTAAAATGAACGTCAGCATCGTATTGAATCTTTTCTAATGCTTCATTATTTTCGTCAAAAAAAATATAGACATTCTTATCCAGATACACAAAAGTTGTAGGCAATTGAACAATACTTTCATTGTTACCGGAAAAAGCCAGCACACCAACAGGATTTGTCGACATCTCTTTATCGATAATTTGCATATCCCTTATTTGAATTCTTTTTCTTTGCATAGAATGAATCTTACTAAATAATCAAATATGTTTTTAATAGAATTAGGAAATTATACAATTGCCATCGTTAACGGCAAATATACAATTTTTACAGTGATTTAAATTCTTAGAATAATTTTTCTCTCTGATCGCCAAAACGATGCGGGTTATTTCATCGCCAAATTCCGCAATATGATCCTTTTGTATGTTCTCCCTATAAATATGTTCGGGGTGTTTGATGAAAATCAATCTAAGCTCAATTGATTCAACTGATTCAAACTTTTGTATTGCAATATATGAATAAAATTTTAATTGAATAAAATAACTTAATGCTCGCTCCTCAAGTTTTTCCGGCGTAATGTTATCTGTTTTGTAATCTACAATTATTAATCTCTCCCCATCAAAGATTAGCTTATCGATTATGCCGTATAAGTAATAATTTTTTTCTTTGGCGTAAAGTTCATACTCATTCTTAAAAGAAGAATAAGATTTAAGTTCCTTGTAAGCTTTAGAATCAACAAACTTTTTTAAATCGGACAATATTTCTTCTTTTAAATCATCGACTGAATTTTTATCAAAATCGGTTAACGATATTTCTTCTTTAAGATAGTTTGATAAAAATTTTTCAGCTTGTTCGGCAGTCAATTCTTTTTGAAGAATTTTGTGAACTGCCTTGCCTTTGAGTGCCGATGAAGAAAATAGATTTCTCTTACCGATTAGTTCATCTTGACTTTCATTTTCCGATTCGGAAGGATTAAACTCATAATTCAAAACATTGCCTGAAATGAGTGAGGCTGCTCCTAACTCGTAAGTTAATTTATATTTGATCGCACACTGGTTAAAAACTGCAATTTTTGTAGCAGAAATTATCTCCCCCTCCACTTCGTCGGTAACCGGGGCAATATTAACCGATTTACCGAATTGTGCGCCATGTTCTATTTGCCCGGTTGGTAAGTTTTCTTCTATCTCAGTGACGATAGGAACTCTTAGATTTAATTCTTCCGTGCTATTTTCAAAACCGCTGTCCGTCTTTCGTAAAAACCGGAGTTCGGCATTTATTTCTATGTAGGGCATAGATATGTCGAATGGCTGAGCGGATTGAAGCAAACCCATAAACGAATTATTATTAAACTTACCTTCCTTTTGCCAAACGGTAGAAATAAAAAGAAAATCGATTGCTCTTGTTACGCCGACATAAAATAATCTTTTAAGCTCGGCAAAGTTTTTTTTCTTGTGGATGAAATTATAGAGTTTGTTTACCGGCGCGTCATGGTAATCGGAAAAATAATTCCCTTCAATAGGAACTTTTGTTAGAATACCCATTTGCTTATCAATGGCAATTTGCTTTGAACGTATTGAGTTTGGGGGAGATGTTTCGCTGCATTTGTAAAGAAAAACGGCTTTGTATTCCAGGCCCTTCGCTTGATGAAGAGTCATAATTTTTACTGAATTAGATTCGTCCGCAATAGCTGCTTGTGCTTCATCTTCTATTTCTTTAATTGACTCACGCAGATAAGTAACAAAGTCGTATAAAGTTTTATAACCCTGCGAACCAAAACGAATTGCAACTTTAACAAGCTTATAGATATTTGCAAGCTCCTGTTCGCCGTTTGGCTTAGAAGCGATAACAGAGAGAAAGCCGGTTTCCGATAGTATTTTTCTCATTAAAACCGGAATCTCGGTATTATTTGCAATTTTTATATTTTCCGATAGGAATGAAACGGCAGAATATAAATTAGAATTACTATTCTTTTTAACTTTTTCCCAAAAGTTTAATCCTTCGGACAACGATACCTCGAACAATGTAGAATCGGATATTGAGAAGAACGGTGAACGTAGTATACCAACTAATGCTGAATCGTTAGCAGGTTCCAATAAAAAGGCAAAGTAATTGTAAATATCATAAACTGACTGACGCTGATAAAATCCTTTACCGCCTAAAATTGAATAAGGTATTTTAAATTTAGTGAAAGCTTTTTCAAGCTCAGAAAAATTTTTGCGCTTACGGCATAGTATGGCAATATCACTCCAGCTTAAACTTTCTTTGTTTGTATGTTCGGTAAGTAATTTAAGTATCCGTTTTGAAACAAGTGCGGCTTCTGCATGGATTGAGTTTCCGTTTTCTTCTTCGGCTATCAACAATTCAATCCGGCTTTGTTTATTGTCACTTCTCGCACAAACTATCTCCGAATATTCAACTTCATTGTAAAGCTTATTGGGATTAGCAAATAAGCGCTTGAAGATAACATTTGTAAAAAGACATATTTCAGGCGACATCCTAAAAGTATCCGGTAAAATTAATAGACTGCCGGGACCAGAAGCTTCTTTTATATCGTTTTTTGTTTTATCAAACACTTCCAGCTCGGCATCACGAAACATATAGATGCTTTGCTTCTCATCGCCCACAACAAAGAGATTATTTTTCCTCAGATAATCAACAATCGGAATAAAAATACGGTACTGCAGCTCGTTTGTGTCCTGATACTCATCTATCATGATGTACTTATATTTTTCATTAAGCGCTGATCTAACGTTTTCGTTCTCTAATATTAGTTGAGTATGAAGAAGAATATCTTCATAATCTAAATAACTGTTTTCTCGTTTCTTTTCTTCGTACAATTCAAGAGCCTCGTTAAACAATGCCAGCATTTGTTTTCCAAAATGAGCAAGTTCAAGCTCAACTTTTGCAGCATCTTCCGGATAAGCAATTTCCTTAATCTCTTGAAAAAATTTCTCAATAAGAAAAATCTCCTCGAATAATTTTGCTCTTGAATCCTTATCCCCTAAATAATCTTTTTTCTTTACCTTGCCTTCCGACCTGGTTAGGAGTAACTCACCAAGTTTTTTCAATTCGGCAAGGTAGGCTTGCGTATCTATCTTTATAGACTCAAGCTCAGTTAGGATATCATCAATTTGGAGAGCTAAGGAATTATTATTCGTGCGTGTGATAACAGCCTCATTAACTTTTTCCACAGCCGGAATTATTAATTTTTCTGCGGGTGAAAGAATTTCAGCGGCATATTTCCAAAAGAGCGAATTGAAATGTTTAGCAACTTCATCTTCTGAAGAATTGTAAATTCGTTTTGATACGGCAATTACATTTTTCCTGTGAACTGAAATCATTCTAAAAATCTCTCGCGTTAAAAGACGTTTGGAGGAAAAAACTCGTATCAAATATTTTACAGTTTCGGAAATGCCGCCGCCTTTAAGCGCATTTTTGATAACTTCTTCTATTGATAATTCAATCAGCTCATCGGAAACAATTACATCTATAGGATTAAAATTCGCATCGAGGTCCGCTTCGACGGGAAATTCCCTCAAAATATCTATACAAAAAGAGTGAATTGTTGAGATGTTTGCCGAAACGAGCTGCCGCCGAATTCTCTGCAGCTTATTAATTGGAACACCCTCTGTTTCAACTGCCAATTTTTTATCTACAACATCGGCAATTTTTTTGTACAGCTCACTTGCGGCTTTATCGGTAAATGTAATGGCGGCAATATTTCTCAGAGGGATATCTTCATTCAATGCTATTTCAAGATATCTGCGTGAGAGCACGAAAGTTTTACCCGAACCTGCATTTGCAGTTAAAGAAATATGGCGGCTGTAATCTAAGGCTGCCTGTTGATGACCGGTTAATCTTTCCATTCACTTTGATATCGTTTATTGTTAGGTTCTTAATCTTTAGAAATTAAGAGAAAATCTCTTAGATATAAAATTCCAAATCTCAAAAAACAAATTACAAATAATGTTCAATCTTCAAATATCAATAAATCAAACCGCAGCGTGACTAGCTTTTCACGAATGTATTTCCGAAGGATCCCGAAAGCTTTCGGGACGGAATTGTTTCGATACGATTTTGAATTTGTTATTTGGTGCTTATTTGTAATTTGGGTTTCGTTATTTGTTTTTTACTTACAATTAAAATTTCAAATATCTTTGGTTAGGTTTTGTTTTGGGAATAATAATCCGAAAAATTGTGCCGTCTTGAGAGGTTTCCGCGAGAGAGATGCTTCCGTTTATTCCGTCTAAAAATCGTTTAACCAGGTTTAATCCTAAACCCATTCCTTTTTCCTTTGTAGTAAAATTCGGTTCAAATATTTTTTCGATGAACTGCTGCGCAATACCGCTCCCGTTATCTTTTACTTCAATTTTAATTGAAGAGTCATTGTCTATTATACTGATAATTATTTTCTTCGCGCCGGCTTGAATAGAATTTCGGATAAGATTAATCATCATTCTTCTTAATTGCGAACGGTCTGCTTCCGCTGATGAAGAATTGACATTTGCATGAACCTCAATTTTAATGTTCTCATCCATAAAAAGATTAACAGTATCGTTTATTGTTTGGAGTATATCCACTTCCTCTAATTTAAGGCTCGGCATCTTGGCAAACCTATAGAACTCGGACGCAATCTGGCTAAGGTTATCAATTTGGCTTAGTACAGTTGAAGATAATTTTTGAAATAAAGAATCGAAATCTTTGTTTTTATCTCTGTAAGCCGCCATTAGCTGTTGAATAGAAAGTTTCATAGGGGTAAGCGGATTTTTTATTTCGTGTGCCACTTGCTTTGCCATTTCCTTCCAAGCGCTCTCACGTTCCATTTGCGCTAATTCAACCTGATTTTTTTGAAGTTCTTTTGTCATTGAGTTAAAACCGTCGATTAGTTCTTTTAGTTCGCCCCGTTCTTTATTTTCGAGTTCAACGCTTAAATCACCGTGCCCTATCGAAGCTGTGGCTTTAGTCAGGCGTCTAATAGGCGAGGAAAATTTGTTTGCCAACACCGTGCTCAGGATGATAATAATAAGCGTAGCAAAGGCATAAACACCGAACAGAAAAACATCTATGTCTATTGTCGATAAAGGAAGTTTAATCTTATTAACTGCATTATTAGCTGCGATAACTAAATTCTTATCATTAACTTTTATTTTCTTATAAAAAGCATCGTATGCAAAATTTTCAATTTTATGTTTAGTTAAATGTTCTCTATAGCTTAAATAAAAAAGCTGATAATAAACTTCCGAATTTATCCGCGAATCAAATAAGCCGGATTTAATAAGATCTTCTTTAGAATCGTATATGAGATCGGTTTGGTCATATACCGAGAATAATATATCCAATTCGACCTCGGCATTTTTTAAAGCTTCAATTAAACTGCGGTTTTCATATTTAGCTAATTGAGTTTTGATGTGACTTTCAATATATGTTACTCTTTCATTTAGCTCGTTAAAAATTGCAGCTTCGGTTCTCTGTTTAACTATTTGACGATTATAAACCGAAAGAAGTATAACAGGTAATATGGAAATTATTAAAAAACCGGTAAGCAGTTGGGTTCGAAAAGTATATTTAAAAGATTTTATTCCGGTTAGAAAAAGTATAAATGCTACACATAAAATTAATAAAACATGCAAAATGAAAATTTTAAAGAAATTAAAAAGATTCCATGATATATGTTTTTCACGTAAAGATACTGCGGTTACTCTTTCGTTCCCTTCCCAGAAGCTTTTTAAAATATAAGTGATATAGCTATCATCATTTAGCGCTAAATAAAGCCATGCATCATTGTCAACCGATAAATGTGCATTCAATATTGGCTTATTTTGGTCAATCGAAGGATAAATATCGCCAAATACATTAATTAGGTTTCCGTTTTCAAACTGAAATATTTTTAGTTGAGATTCATCAATTACAGGATTTAAAACGTTTTTGCGCGATTTAAGAAAATCGGGAATTAAATGGCCGTTAATGAAATGCATATTAAGACCAACAATTGCTGCCAGATAACCTGTTACTCTATTCCTATCTCTCAGTGTAATTATTCCACCGATTAATTTTTTTATAGGTCCTGATTTCGGTTCGATATTCAATAACAACGGAGAATCGGAAGCCCCTTTTTCAAACAGATGCCTATAATCGAACTCTGTATTAAGCCCCAGATTCATTTTCCCGATTATTTCTCTCGCACGGTTAAATAAAATTATTTCAGAATTAACCGATTCTCTTTGCAAAGGACTTGAACTCCAAATATTAAATGCGAGCGCATTGTAATTGACGTTTTTATTCACCAAAGAAGCCGTAATGTTCTGATTGTCTGCCGCACCGGTTAAAGTTTCATTTATAAGGAATGCGATATAATTATCATTCGATCGATCAATTTCTAACGCCGTAGTTTTTAACGATTCTTTTTCAAGTTCAAGATTGAAGTGCATAAGCAGCGTTATCACAACAATCGAAGACCCGAGCATTGCATAAACATAATTATAAACTGAAGCAGTTTTAACAAAATACACCCTGTAGACAAAAAGAAAAACAAGCGTGATAAATAGAACACTAATCGGCAGAGTAATAAGCGGCTGGTTCTGAATATAAAAAAATAGCAGACCAAAAATTTGAAAAATGAAAAATACAGCCAAAAACTTACCGCGTTTGATACGCTCTTCCGGAAGCAATGATATTATTACGATTACAAATGCACTCAAAAGAAGTAAAACTGCAAAACCTAATAACAATACATTTATATTCATTATAACAGAAGGAAAATTCGGCAGTATCGTAGGTTCCTTAAAATACTTTAAGGTAGAATCAAAAATCACACTCTTTACCGAGGCATACAGACTTCTGGCGGTTAAAAGGAATAATATCGTTAACGGCAGAGATGTTAGTACCAAATAAAAATAATTCTTTTTAATACTTTTTGTCCGCAGATAGTCTATGGCTAAGTTGTATACGGTTAGTGCTGTTGCGGCTACAAATAAAACACTTATAAGAAATTCTACAGGGGATTTAACAATCCCGCCGCCAAATGCAGATGAAAAATAAGCCGGATCAACCAATGCGCCGGTTAAAAACGTTGAGGGAAATCCAATTAAAAAAAGTAAACTTCTAAAGCCGGCAAAGTAGAGAATAACGACCAGGAGCTTTTGCCATCTGTACTTTAGTGAATTATAGTCCTTCCTCAAGCCGAGACCAAAGAATATACACGCTAAAAAAGTTAATATCGATTGCAGGTTTGCTGAACCCTCATGTAATTCCCTGATATTTGTACTTAGTGCAGGTTTAATGAATGTAACTACCGCAATTTTTTTATTGTTATTATTCAGAAGATCGAAAGAATACTTTCGACCATCTTTAGTTTTTTCGGCAAATGGAGAATATGCAATTTCAAATTGAGTTAAATATTTATCGGAGATTTCTTTTATAAAATTTACTTCGGTATAATAGTCATTATGCAATGTGTAATGCTTCTCGAATGGAATGCTGATTAGAAAATAAAAAAGGTCGGATTCAAGCTGAATAGTGTCGGTTAATGATAAATAGGATATTAAATCGGTGTTATAAAAATATACTTCGCCCGCAGGTGCATTAAGCGGAAAAATTTTATCCTGCGGAATTATTAGCTTATTGTTCCATGCTATTATTCTGCCGTTAGGGGCAACAATTTCAATTGAATATTCCGAATAATTATCGGAGTTAATCAATTTTATAAGGTTTCCGTAAGAGGGATTTTGCGGACTAAGAATTTCATGCAACGAAGTCTTCAGTCTGTCTGCACATTTTAACAATCGGGATTCCCTTTGCTTATAATTCGCTACGACTTCGTTCTCAATCTCGATAATTTTGTTCGATAATTTAACATTCCAGTTTTTTTCGGTTTGATCAATCAAAATAGGTGTTATAATTCCCGTGAGAAGAATCAATACAATAATAAAAAAGACGATAGTAAAATATTTTCTATCGTCTTTAAATCTATTAAGAAATTTTTGAAACATTAATTAATAGTTATCTGAGTTATTTTCCAGTTCTTGCTTGAATACTTCAAAGAAATATATACCTGAGATGCATCCTTTTTCCCCTTAAATTCGAATGAATACACTCCGGTAGCATAAGGGTTTTCATCATCCACCTGAATATTTTGAAAACGGAATGAAGTTACTCTAAAAATTCTGAAGAAATCCTCAATTAAATAATAAGCCTGGTTAGAGCTATAATACCCGCTCACTCCGTTAGATAATGAAAAATAAGTGTGGGGGCTGAAGTATTTTGAAAGTTGAGCAACATTTCCTTGTGCTATGGCGGATTCAATATCGCTGAAAACAGCAGCAGCAGGGGTTTTTTGTGTCCGTGTAATTATCTTATTTAAATGTTTAGTTTCCTGTGCGAGAATGAAATCAGATTCGCACAAAAAACTAACAACCGCAAGGATTAAAAATATATTTAAATACCTTTTCATTACTGCATAAATTTAATCAATTAAAATCTTGAAATCTATAAAGTTTACATGCTTTATCATCATTTATTGAAACCGGAAATGTGCTTCAAAAATAAATTTTAATGCTCATGGTTTTTTAAATGGTCAATAAAGGCAAATAATCTTTTCGAATTAATAAAAAATGGAACTCATCCCCCCTACTATTTCCGGGAGATGAGTTCTTGATTTTGAAATAAAGTTACATCTATCTTGAATTAGATCTTTTTAATGGTTGTCTTTCATCAAGCTTGGTTTTTTGCTTGAGCATTTTATTACCTTCAACTAATTGATATGCCCAATCGAAGACGACTCTTTCATTAGTTATATTTTTTATCCTGATTTTTGCAAAATGATTATTCCACGTCCAGATAATGTACGTATGACCGATTTTAACTAAAGCATCCTTTGTTTCAGACCATCCATGATCGGGAGCGAATGAAATATCATATATGCTTTGTGTTAATCCGGCATCCAGTATATCGGTATCGTCCCAAACATTTAAGTAAAAAGTACCCTGGTAATTTTCGAAGAAGAAATCGGCTCTTAAATCATTATAAGGAACTACATTATATTCAGAAAAACAGTAACCCGAATTTTGTGGAAATCTTCGGTAGTCGAATATTGTTTGATTAAAACCTTCCGGACGCGGAGTGGCATAAACAACATCCCTGCTAAGCTCACTTTCATTTCCGTTATAATCGTAAGCGGTTACAGCATAATAATAAGTAACACCATTCGAAGCTCCATCATCGATAAAATAGTTCGAAGTTGTTGATCCAATTAAAGTATACTTACCGCTGTAACTGTAGCCGTAGTAAACATTATAACCGGCTAAGTCGGATTCCCGGTTGTGAATCCAGGTTAAATCCACTCTATTATCTCCATTGATCACTACGATACCCTTTGGTTCGGAAGGCGGAGTGTTGTCATAATAATAAAACGGATCATGTATGTCGCATGCACTTATTTGCAGCATTAAAACGAGTGCGGTTATGTATATATAATTTTTCATTGTCTCACCTCTATAATTTCTGTCTGCGTAGAGGACTCAAACGGAGTGCCATTAAAAAGTTTTTGTTTTTGAAGATAAGAAAATAGCTGCAGGATTTAATTGTACTTAATACTAAACAGAATGTTCAAATTATTCGGACAGAGTTTTTGATCGGCTGCTTTTTTAAACAATTAAAGATTCAAATATTCACCATTATAAAACATCTTGCCATTATTTATAACACCTATTGCCCTGCCTGTAAGTAGTCTGTTATGGAAAGGAGAATTTCGGGACTTACTCTTGAATTTATTTATATCCACTGTCCAAATTTCATCAAGATCTATTATTGAGAAATTTGGTTTCTCTCCAATTTCAAACAGCGGAACAGATAGGTTCAAAATTTTTCTCGGATTGATTGCCAGCTTTTCTATTACCTGTTCAAGTGAAAGAATCTTTTTATGATATAATTCAGAGAGAACTAAACCCGTTTGAGTTTCAAGACCGATAATGCCATTTGGCGCATACTCAAATTCAACTTCTTTTTCCTCCGGCGAATGAGGTGCATGATCGCTGGCGATACAATCTATTGTACCATCTTTTAATCCATCGATCATGGCTTCCACGTCGTCTTTTGTTCTAAGAGGAGGATTCATTTTAGAATTAGTATCATAGGTTTTAATTGCGTCATCGGTCAAAGAAAAATGATGCGGTGTTACCTCTGCAGTGATGTTAAGTTTTTTCTTCTTAGCTTCCCGAACCATTTCAACTGCCTGTTTAGTGCTGATATGCGCAATGTGAACTTTACCTCCTGTATATTCTGCCATCAAAATGTCTCTCATCACTATTAAATCTTCGGCAACGGAAGGAATGGGCGGTAAACCAAGCAATGTGGAATTGATGCTTTCGTTCATAGCGCCGCCGGCAAGCGATTCATCTTCACAGTGCTCGATGATCGGCAAGTTATACATCTTCAGATATTCCAATGCTTTTCTAAGGATGCTTGCACTTTTAACGGCTGTTCCATCATCGGAGAAAGCAGCAACCCCTGCTTCAACAAGTTCTGCCATCGGAGAAAGTACCTCACCTTTTCTTTCTACTGTGACAGCAGCGATTGGATGAACATCAACTAAATGAGATGCAGCTTTTTTCTTTATAAATTGAACCACTTCGGCAGAATCGATTGCCGGTTCAGTATTGGGCATACAGGCAATACCGGTAAATCCGCCATTGGCTGCGCTGTCACATCCGCTGATTATAGTTTCCTCATCTTCCCGTCCCGGTTCTCTCAAATGAACATGCATATCGAAAAAACCCGGCACGATATATTTACCGCTTAAATCTAAAGTCCTGTCTGAGTTTGATTCTTTTACTGATATATCTCCGATTTTTTTTATTATACCATCTTCTATAAGAAGGGCTACGCCCTTCAGATCAAGATTTTGAACCGGATTAATTAGGTTAGCATTTTTTAAGATTAGTTTCATTTATTTCCCTTAGTTAAGAGTTCCTAATAAATAAAGAACAGCCATCCTTACCGCAACTCCGTTAGTTACTTGACGCAGGATTATCTGGTTCATTCCGTCGGCAACATCTGAAGATATTTCCACACCACGGTTAATAGGACCCGGATGAAGTATTAAAATATCTTTACCGCTTTTCTCAAGCCTTTCATTTGTTATTCCGAAATAATTTGCATATTCCCGAACAGAAGGGAAATATTCTCTTGCTTTTCTCTCAAGTTGAATTCTAAGAACATTGAGCACATCATTTTCTTGAATAGCTTCATCGATGTTATAAATTACATCAACTCCAAGATCCTCGATGTACTTAGGAATCATGGTTGAAGGACCGCAAACAGAAACTTTTGCTCCCATTGTTTTCAAGCCGTAAATATTTGATAGTGCAACTCGGCTGTGTGCAACATCTCCAACTATGCAAACCTTAAGTCCTTCAAGCTTACCTAACTTTTCGCGAATGGAATACATATCGAGCAGCGCCTGTGTTGGGTGTTCATGGATTCCATCCCCAGCATTGATAATATTTGCGCTGCATACTTTTGTTAAAAACTGTGGTGTGCCTGCAGCCGAAT
This sequence comes from Ignavibacteriales bacterium, assembly GCA_020061465.1. GTDB lineage: Bacteria > Bacteroidota > Ignavibacteria > Ignavibacteriales > Ignavibacteriaceae > JAGUYG01. The sequence continues at coordinate 24,710 of JAGUYG010000116.1, read as the reverse complement.
GCCGAACCACAACCATGTCAACCTTCATGGCTTCGATATTTCGAATAGTATCCTTCAGTGTTTCGCCTTTGCTTACGCTGCTTGTAGATACCGAAAAATTAATTGAATCGGCTGAGAGTCTTTTTTCTGCAAGTTCAAATGAGATACGAGTTCGTGTCGAATTTTCATAGAAAAGATTTACAACTGTCTTCCCCTGCAGGGTAGGCACTTTCTTTATCGGTCTGTCCAATACTTCCCTGAATGTAATTGCCGTATCCAAAATCAACTGAATATCTTCTTTCGGCACTCCATAAAGTCCTAATAAATGTCTGCTTAATAAAGGCATTCTAATTTAATTCCTCTTTATTATTTATCGGATGTGTCAACTAAATAGACAGCATCTTCGCCGTCAATTTCACTCATCTTAACTTTAATTTCTTCATTGATTGATGTTGGAATATTTTTTCCGACATAATCGGCTTTAATTGGAAGTTCACGGTGTCCTCTGTCTACAAGTATGCACAATTGGATTGTGTTCGGTCTTCCCAAATCCATTATTGCATCAAGGGCAGAACGGACGGTTCTTCCCGTGTAAAGCACATCATCAATGAGGATAATATCTTTATCATTGATGTCGAAGGTAACATTAGTTACCGAAACCTGAGGCTGCTTAAGACGTGTTCTAAAGTCATCACGGTATAGTGTAACATCCATAACTCCCAGCGGAAGTTCGATACCTTCGATAGCTCTAATTTGAGCATGAATTCTATTGGCAAGGAATTCTCCCCGCGTTCGCATGCCCATCAGAACGAGGTCTTTAGATTCTTTATTCTTTTCTAAAATTTCATGCGCAAAACGAGTAATTATGCGCTGCATCCCGATTTCGTCTATTATTTTTGCTTTTATGTCCATATACAAAAAATCCTCTTTGGCAATTAGCCGCAGAGGTTCCTTTTTTTAATTGTGATATTTAAGTTTTTCATCCTTCTCCATCTCGCCGGATAGAATTAAAGGTCAATTATTTTCCGGCGAAACATAAATCAATTAATCCTGAAAGTAAAGACGAACGCATTAACTATTTAATATTTTTATCTAAATTGGAGCGTAAATAATTAAACTTTTATTCTAAAAAACTAACATGGGATTTTAAATGTACAGAAAGTTTTTTCATTTAATGATAATCCAACTGATTCTTACATTACTTCTTTCATTCAATATTTTCGCTCAAGAATATGAATTCATAAAATTAGCCGATGGATTACAATTCCCCGAAGGACCTGCTTGGGACGGAAAAGGCAGCCTTTTCGTTTCAAGCTGCTATGGAGGATATATAACGAAAATTTCAGAGGATGGATACGGCATATTTATCGATTCGATAAACCACAAACCATTAAAACAAACTAACGGATTAACTTTCGGAAGCGACGGTTATCTCTATGCTTGCGATTACGGCATAGGTGCAATTCTTAAAATTTCCTCATCAGGATTAATTGAAATGTATGCTGCAGGTTTTGAAGGTGAAAAATTTAACAGACCAAACGATCTGGCTTTCGATAAAAATGGTAATCTGTATTTTACCGATCCGAAATCATACGGTACAGATAAATTAGACGGCAGAATTTTCCGAATTGACAGAGCAACAAACAAAGTAAGCATTGCTGCAAAAAGTTTAGCATTCCCAAATGGAATTGCCTTTTCAGCAGACGGAGAATATTTATATGTGGCTGAATCTGCAAAAAATAGAATTTTGAAATTCAAAGTCGAAGAAGACGGGAAGCTGGAAATGATGCTTGTTTTTGTTGAATTGCCAGGCGGCGATCCGGATGGATTAGCTTTTGATGTTGAAGGAAATTTATATGCCGCACATTTCGGCAGCGGAACTATTTTTGTGATGAACAAGGTCGGTGAAATAATATCGAAAATCCAAACGCCCGGTAAAAAACCAAGCAACGTTGAATTTGGCGGAGAGGATTTTAAAACATTGTTCATAACAGAAGATGAAACCAATTCCGTTTATATGACGCGGGTTTCAAATCCCGGATTAAAATTGCATTATTCAACGGTGCAAGATACTGAGTAAACCTTTTTGAATAAGTTTTAACTTTATCCTAAAAACAACTTGATTTTTTGTATCACATTGTGATATATTGGCATATGTTGAAACTAAAAGCAAAATGGTTCAATAAATGGGCTAAAAAGAACTCTATTTCAAATAAAATACTGTTTAAAACAATTCAAGATTTATCCAACAATCTTGGAACAGCAGACTTAGGAGCTGGGCTATATAAAGTTCGAACAGCCAAAAGTGGACAAGGTAAAAGCGGTAGTTATAGAACCATTGTTGTTTACAAAGAATCAGATATAGCAATTTTTATTTATGGTTTTTCAAAAAAAGAAAAAGATAATTTATCTAGCGACGAACTGAAGTATTTTAAAAAGTTAGCTGAAGATTTATTATCGATTGATAGACAAAAATATAAGAAAATGGTACAAATAGGCGATTTCATTAATATCGGGAAATAATTATGCGAGAATCAATAAAAAAAGCAATTGGGAGTACTGTCCAAGATCTAATTATGAGTGGTATAAAAACATCATTTACTGAGAGAGAATTAAAAGAACTTGGGATAGAAATACCTGAAGTAGAAGTGAATGCAAAAGATATTCAAGAGATTCGCGAAAAAATAAAACTAAGTCAAAATGTATTTGCAAAAGTATTGAATGTGAGTTCTTCATCAGTAAGACAATGGGAACAAGGAAAACGTACACCTACTGGTTCTACAAAAGTATTATTAGAACTTCTTAAAAAAAATCCAAATATTCTCAATTACAGAATCGAATCAACCAGTCATCATAAACAAGCATAACAAACCCATCAAGCCTCCCACTTTATTCTGTTAGGGATTTGTAAAATGTTTTTGGGTTTATCGTGCTAATAAAGTTTGCATTGTAAGTTAGTCGTTCTAAATAACATTGTATCAATCGGTGCGTGTAAAGAATAATAAGTACCACTGCTAAAATTATTGGTGTTGTCGTTTTAACGTAATTGCCGTATATGGCGAACGATTTTATTGGTAACGCCGTTATTTAGAATGATCTTACAGGATCAAACTTACAATTGCAAATACAACGAAGCTAAACAGAATAAGTATCAACAGCAGTTGAGTTGAAGGTCTGTGCGTATCTGGATCGAAGTGTTCTTCGCCCGTCTGTCGAATTAATTCCACGGGATTCTTACCGAATTTAATTAATGCATAAGTTATAGATAAAGCTTTTTCCTCAAACCAGTCGAAGATTAAATCAACATTATCAACAAAAATTTTGCGGGCTATTGCAGCAGGTTTACGGTAAAACCAATCAGTATCTAATGCTATGAGCGGCTCGCCTGCAAGTTTAATTCTTAATACCCAAAAACCAATAAATGTAAAAATCAAAATCTGTGATGTTTCAACAAGGTGATAAAGAGTATAGGGTTCATAATCAACACTAAACGGAAGATGAACATATAGTAAAGAAGGCGCTACTCCGAATAGAGTACATAAAATTGCAGCTAAAGCCATTCCCACAATCATATTTATTGGAGGTTTTTGAGGTGTAATATTGCTCAGCGGTTTACTGAACCAGGTAAAATATGGAAGCTTTAGCCCTGTATGTAAAAAAGTTCCAACCGAGGCTAACATTAATAGAAGCATAGCGGCATCAAGGTGCGACTTACCCGCAGCAGCAACTACCATCGACTTACTAATAAAACCATTAAAAAGCGGAAAGCCTGAGATAGAAAAAGCGCCAATCATATAAAGCCATAATGTTAAAGGCATTGCCTTTGCCAAACCTCCTAACTCAGTAAGCTTGCTTTTACCTGTAGTATGCAGTACAACTCCAGCTCCCATGAAAAGCAGTGCCTTGTATAATATATGACTGAAGGCATGCGCTGCGGCTCCGTTAATCGCCATCTCTGTACCAATGCCGGCTCCTGCAACCATGTAACCCACCTGACTTATAATATGATAGGCTAATATTTCTCTTATATCGTTTGCAAGCACTGCATAAACAACACCGTACAATGCCATTATTACACCAAACCAAATTAAGATTTCCCAGCCGCTGAAGACTCGTAATAAAACATAAACGGCTGTCTTAGTAGTCAAAGCACTTAAGAATACTGCACCTGTAACAGTTGCTTTGGGATATGCATCCGATAACCATGCATGAAGCGGCGGAATGGCTGCATTCAATGAAACGCCCAATAAAATAAGCCATGATGAAAGTGAATCGTTAGGTATAAGCGAGATTATTACATTACTGCCGGTATTAACAAAATTTATTAAGATGCCTGCGAGGAGCAGTCCCCCGCCGAAGATATGAACTAACAAATAACGCATACCTGCTTTATTAGCTTCGCCAGTTCTTCTTGCCCAAACAAGATAAGTTGAAGCTATCGCCATTATCTCCCAGAAAATGAAAAGTGTGAAATAATCTCCCGCAAAAGTAACTCCCAATGCACCGGCAGCGTACAATAACGCTGCGGAAGCTTCACCCGTATCTTTGTTATGAAATGAATATATCCCGCCGATTATGGTAATGATAGAAAAGATTGCACCGAACAGTCTGCTTAACTTATCAAGTTTAAATAGGATGAGTTGATAGTCTGCAAAATTAATAGTGAAGATAAATTGATCGGGAAATATAACTATGGTATAAAGCGAAAGTATCGGAAAAAGTAAAAACGCGTAACCTCTTAAATTTCTGGGAAGCAGTGGTAATATGAAAGCACCGATAAATAATATTATTGCAGGAGGAAGCATGAAAAAATTATTCGGAGTCATAATAATCTTCCTTTTTCTGCAAGAGGGCTTTCCCTAACGCTTTTGAAGCAATGATGATTACAACACAGCCAATGAATCCGAATATTGCATAAAATGCCGGGATGTTACTCCACCAATGTCCATCCGAATCAGAAACTTTTACAAACAGCTCCCCTGCAAATGAAAGAATTATGAGCAGCACCAGAGCAAGCCAATACATCCGTTTCATAAGCCTGCCCCTCCAATAAGCGAGGAAGATATACCGGAAGCAATGCTGTAAAAATCTAATAGTAGATCTGGATAAAAACCCATCAATAAAGAGAGTAATGCGGTAATAACGAGCGGCACAACCATAAACATCGATGCTTCACGATTTTTTGTGATATCATAACCTTCTTTAAAATAAGCTCTTTGTATTATTGGGAAAAAATATCCAATGTTCAGCAGCCCGCTTATAATAAAAATTACTAAAACAATTATTTGATTTGCTTCAAGCGCACCGATACCTAAAAACCATTTGCTTACGAAACCGTTTATCGGCGGAATACCGGCTAATCCTAAAGCTCCGATTGTGAATGAAGCCATAGTCCAGGGCATAACTTTTCCGATTCCGTCAAGTTCGCTTACGTTCTCTTTGTGAAGATTTACATAAATAGCGCCGGCGCAAAAAAATAAAGTTATCTTCATTGTTGCATGAGTAGCAATATGAAAAATACCTCCGGTAAAACCTGATGATGTTAAAAGTGCCGCGCCTAAAACAATATATGAAAGATGACTAACAGTTGAATAGGCTAATCTTCTTTTAAGATTATCCTGCCGCAGTGCTAATAAAGAACCGATAATAATAGTGCTTCCCGAAAAAACTATTAAAATGATATTCAGCCCGTAAGATGACATTACTTCAGGACCGAATATAAAGCCAACAATACGAACTACACCAAACACACCCGACTTTACTACGGCAACTGCATGTAACAATGCACTAACCGGAGTTGGCGCCGCCATTGCAGCCGGCAGCCAGCTATGGAACGGAATTATTCCGGCTTTTACTCCGACCCCGCATAAAAACAACATAAATAATATTATCATCGTGTTCTTTGGAATAACGGTGCTATCAAAAATTCCTCCGGCTGAAAATTCCATAGTGTCGGTTAGAATAAACGTAATTGCAGAAGCTGCGATCAAAAATAAGCCTGCGGTAAGAGTGTATATTAAATATTTTCTCCCCGCAGCAATGGCTACCTTAGTTTCTTTATGAATAACGAGCGGATAAGTTGCTATTGTAAGAATTTCATAAAAGATGATGAATGTTAGAAGGTTTCCTGAAAAAGCTATACCGATAGTAGCAGACAAACAAACCGCAAAACTGGCAAAGTATCGCGTTTGTTTCTTCTCCCCTGCCCCTCTCATATATCCGATTGAATAAAAAGAAGTTAAAATCCATAAACCGGATGCAATCAATGCAAAATAGATCCCGAAAGGATCGGCTCGCAAAACCAAATCAACAGAAGGCGCAATTTCGATAATGGTAAATTCAGCAGCTTTGTTTTGAAGCGCATCGGGGGCTAAAGTGAGCACCAATCCAAATTTAATTACACCGGCTAAGATTGTCCAGAATTCTCTTAAGTTGGCATTACGAGCACTCATTAAAATGAGCGGGACAACTGCTATCGACACAAGCACTGCATATAAAGGAATTACCGATATGTAGGTCTCTATATGGTGCATAAAATCAGGAAATCATCCGGTTAATCAAACTTACTATCGACGCATTAAAAAGCCCTAACACAATTATTCCGGCGGCAAGTAAAACAACAGGTATTAGAAGTGATAGACCACCTTCGTATTTGTTAGGGTTGCCTGCAAAAACAACTTCTTCCTTTATTTCATCAGATGAATATTTTTTCATATAAATTCTTTCTAAGATTCGGAAAAAATAAACTGCGTTTAATAAACTGCTTAACAAAATCACACCTAAGTAGAACCATGCTTTACTATCAATCGTCGCCAATACCAAATACCACTTGCTGAAAAAACCAGCCATCGGCGGAAGCCCAATCATTGATAATGCGGCAATAGTAAATGCAGCAAAAGTCCATGGGTATTTTTTGCCAAGCTTAATATCGAATTTTGAAATATCCGAATGACCTTCATTTATGCGGAGGTTTGCAGCAATTAAAAATAAGCAAGCCTTCATAAATGCATGATTGAGCACATGAAGAACCGCACCAATAAATCCCAAAGGATTAGCCAAACCGATACCCAGCGCAATATAACCGATTTGAGCAACGCTGCTGTAGGCTAACATTCTTTTTAATTCCTTTTGTGCTATTGCCATTATTGAACCGAATATGATTCCTGCCGAGGCGAAGAAAGCAATCAAATCACCTACAGGAAGTATTCTGCTGAAATAATCGATACCAAAGATGAAAAAGAGTAATCGGAAGAGAACATACGCTCCAACTTTAGTTCCTATAGGGGCAATTAATGCTGAAGTAGTAGAAGGAGCGTAAGTATATGAATCCGGCAGCCAGCCGTGCATCGGAAAGATAGCGGTTTTAATTCCGATTCCGCTTACCATTAATGTAACTGCTACAATTACTGTCGGAGTTTCATTTATCGAAGGTAAGATTTGTGCAAGGTTGATCATGTTTAATGTTCCGGTCATTATGAACAAAAAACCTACACCCAATAAGTATAGTGAAGCGCCAATCGTTCCGATTAGTAGATATCGAAATGCTGCAAAAGGCGAACGCTCTTCACCTACCGCAATTAAAGCATAGCCGGCTAAGGAGGAAATCTCAACAAACACATACAGATTAAATATGTCTCCGGTTAGAACTATACCGTTCAATCCGCAAAGCAGAAGCATAGTTATTGCATAGTAGGGCATTTCCCTGTCGCTCAATTCTTCCTTCACGGCTTTTAATGAGTGGGTGATTACTATTAAAGATATTACGTTTATTACCAACGCGACGAATGCTGCTAAACGATCATATACATATTCAATACCTATGGGCGGCTGCCAACCGCCAAAGGAGTAACGAATTGTTTCATTGGTATCGACATAATACAATCCATACCCTGATACAACCGACGCTAAAAGCGAAACAAATACTGCGATCGAAAAAGCACTGTTCTTTTTCAATAAATTAATTAGGGGAATCAACAGCGCTGCAGCAAGAAATAAAAGCGGAATAATCGCAGGGAGGTTTCTTATGATCATTTCATTCGCTCAAGCAGTTCCGGTTCATGAAGTGTCTTGTAACGATTATAAATCATAATTAGCAATGCAAATGCAACACCGAGCGTGGCAACACCTACTACAATTGCAGTTAACATAAGAGTATGAGGAAGCGGATTGATATAATTAGCAATTTCGGTATTAGGTACTGATGGTGTATAAATGGGTACGGTTGCTTTCCATTTAACGGCACTAGCAACATAAAAAAGAATAATACCCATTTGAAAGATTGTCAAACCTATTATTTTTTTTACCAGGTTCTTTTTCATAATCATCCCGTACATACCTACAATCATTAGGATTATAATAAACCAATAATCATAATATTCAAGAAATAATTCGCTAAACATTTTCTTCACCTAATAAGTTATCGTAAAGAGATACTAAGATAGCCATTACAGCGAACGCAACTCCAATTTCTATCAGTAAAATTCCTGTTGATCTTACGTCAGCTTGAGTTAATCCAACTAAGGGAAGGTAGCTGTAATCCAAAAAATTACCTCCTAAAACCATAGCAATGAATCCTATGCCGAAAAAGATCAGTACTCCGGCTGCGCCAAATGGAATTCCAAAACTTGATTTAAAATGTATTTCATAAACTTCGGGATCGTTTACAATCCGGATAAGCAGCACGGCGGCAGCTAAAATTGCACCTCCCTGAAAACCGCCGCCCGGGCCGTAGTGACCATGAAAAATTACGTAAAATCCATAAAGCATTATATAAGGTGTTATAAAACGGCTAACTAATAAAATAATGGGACTTGCAATTCTATGCTGCATTTTTTCTTTTCCTCCACAAAAGCATGTAACAAATCAAGCCGGCTGTAAATATTACAACTTCCTCTCCTAAGGTATCAATACTTCTATAATCGGCAAGTACGACTGTAACCATATTAGGTGTGTTTGCATCCCGGTAAGCATTCTTTATATAGTAAGCTGAAGGCAAAACTGTACCCGCAATGCTTGTTTCTTGTGAAGCAACTTCTGAAGCCGGTCCTCTTTGCGGCAAACCAAGTGAGGCATAAATTAACATCGCTCCGAAAGCTATAATTATCAAATAGTTAAAATATTTCAATCTTTGCTCCTTCTCGAAGTTTTATAGACAGCTACAATAAAAAGTACGCCGGTAACACCAACACCAACCGAAGCCTCCATAAATCCTACATCGACGGCACCCATCGAGACGAATAAAAGTGCACAGATAAAACTGAAAACACTGATCGAAACAACTGCGGTCAATAAATCTTTAACATGCAGAGCGACCGCTGCAGAGATCAACAGAAAAATATAGAGCGTTATTTCGACTTCAGTATGCAGCTTACTCAACCTCCTCATGAGTTCTAGGTTCGCCCTTGAACCATGGTTTAATTCCGTAAAAATAGGCTGCGCGTGCTAAAGCATGAGAACCGACCGGATTTGACAGCGCGATAAAAATTATGATAACAATTAATTTTAAACCTGTTGTTGTTAAACCTTCATAAAAAGCGAAGCCACTTAATATCAACATTATTCCTAATGTATCAGATTTACTTGTAGCATGTGAGCGTGTAAAAAAATCGGGTAGCCTAATTACACCGATACTGCCGATAAGCATAAAAAAAACACCGGCTGTAACAAATAAAATTGTTAAAGCATCTCTTAAATCAATCATTCTTTAGCCTTCTCCGTTTCGAAATATTTTGCGGTAATTATGGTTCCAATAAAACTTAATATTGCATAAACAAGGGCAATATCAATAAACATATCAAGCCTGTCGAATAAAAATCCGATTAGACAGATAATTACCAACGTTTTCGTTCCAATCGCTCCGGCTCCAAGCAATCGATCAAAAACCGTTGGTCCGCGCAACACCCTGTAAAAAGGAATTACTATTATTATCGTTAAGCCTATAGTTACAAAAATGAAAAATGTTTCCATTACAGTTCCTTTGAAGAAGTAATAACCTGCTCTTCACAAACTACTCTGCCGGGCTCTACGTGATATAATTTTGCAACTTCAACAGCAAGCGAATGATCGATATGATCTTCTATATTCTCACTGGTAAGAGAGTGAACTAAAAAATCGTTATCATTAATTTCAATAGTAACAGTACCCGGAGTTAATGTAATCGAATTCCCCAAAATAACTTTTGCATTCATGTGAGGAAGATTTGTTTTGAATTTTATTATTCCGGCTTTTATCGGCATTTTTGGATGTATGATAAGATAAGCGACTTTAAAGCTTGAAATTACTATTTCCCATAACAGCCAGAGAATAAAATAAATCAATCTAAACAATCTTATTTTTTCACCTGAGTCAGTCTGCTCGTTAAAATAATTATAATTTCTAAGCCGGGAATTGACCAATACAACAATTGCAATTGAGATTAAACCGAGAGAAAGGTAAAATAAATCAAAGTATCCGCTTAACACTAACCAAAACAACATCAGCAGGAATATATGACTAACATTATTTCGAATCTTTTTACCCTTCAAATTAATATCCGGTTAAGTAGTTGGAGTGTAAAATTTTAGTGCAAATTTATAAAAATCTATTTTAAGGAAAAATGAATTACATGTTTGTTCGTTCGATTTTCCAAATGATAAAACTAATTAATGAATAGTGAAAAAGTAATTATTTCTGTTCGAAAGAGTTCATTTTAGCCTGGAAGTGCTAACGCTTCCGCATCCTATTTTTTTGACTTTGGATTTCCTCTCTGAGTATCTTTACTTTGTTTCATTATTAAATTTAAGTTCAACAAAGGGAAAATATGTCATTAAAACTCAATAAATTGAAAAACTTTCACGGTCGTAAGGGACCTTTATTTTTGATCATCATGGATGGTATCGGAATAGGTAAAGAATATCCCGGAAACGCAGTATATATTGCTAAAACACCAACGTTGGATAAACTTTTTAAATCACATCTTTACACACAACTAAAGGCACATGGTCCGGCAGTGGGTCTGCCGAGCGAAGATGATATGGGCAACAGCGAGGTTGGACATAATGCTATCGGCGCCGGTAGAATATTTGCTCAAGGAGCAAAACTAGTCAATAACTCGCTTGAATCGGGAAATATTTTCAGAACTGAAATATGGAAGAATTTGATCAAGCCTGGAAACAAAGAAAAAACAATTCACTTCATTGGATTACTCTCCGACGGAAATGTTCATTCGCATACTAAACATCTTTTTGCTCTTCTTGATAGGTGCGCAATCGAAGGAGTAAAGAATGTTCGCATCCACACTTTATTAGACGGCAGAGATGTACCCGGACGCTCAGCACTAATATATTTAGAACAAACTGAGCAGCATTTAGCCAAATTAAATAATGAGTTCAACTGCAATTACAAAATAGCTTCCGGCGGCGGAAGAATGAAAGTTACAATGGATAGATATAACGCCGATTGGAGCATTGTAAAACGCGGCTGGGATGCGCACATTCGGGGAATCGGCAGATACTTCTCCTCAGCTAAAGAAGCAGTTGAAACTTTTTATTCTGAAGATGAAAATATAATCGATCAATATCTTGATCCTTTTGTAATTGTTGATGCTGATAATAATCCGGTTGGAAAAATACAGGACGGTGACAGTGTTGTATTTTTTAACTTCAGAGGCGACAGAGCAATCGAACTTTCACGGGCTTTCGAAGAAAAAGATTTTAAGGAATTTGATAGAGTGATTTATCCCGATGTTTATTATGCAGGTATGATGCAGTATGACGGCGATTTGAAGATTCCTAAAAATTATCTGGTCTTTCCTCCGGAGTTGGATAGAACGGTGAGCGAATACCTCTGTGCCGAAAAAGTAAAATCATTTGCTATTTCCGAAACTCAGAAATATGGGCACGTAACATATTTCTGGAACGGAAACAGATCTGGTTATATCGATAAAACTCTTGAAACTTATATCGAAATTCCTTCCGACAAAATTGAATTTGACAAAGCGCCGAAAATGAAAGCTTATGAAATAACAGAAGAAACAATCGAACTTTTGAATTCGGGTAATTATAAATTCGGCAGAGTGAATTTTGCTAACGGGGATATGGTTGGTCATTCAGGAAATTTTGATGCTGCCGTCATTGCTGTTGAAACAACCGATGAATGTGTCGGAAAACTCTTAAAAGTAATTGATGAATTGGAGGGGATAGCTATTGTTACTGCCGATCACGGTAATGCTGACGAGATGTACACGGAAAAAGATGGAATCAAAACTCCTAAAACATCTCATACATTAAATCCGGTTCCGTTTATAATTTACGATCCATTATTCAAGAATGAGTATAAAATATCGGACGTAAAAGACAAGGGACTTTCAAATATAGCAGCAACTATATTAAATCTTCTTGGCTATGAAAAAGTTGAAGATTACGATCCTTCGTTAATTACTTTAATCTGATTTAGTCAGGAGTAGATTATCGGATATGAATTCATTTTCTCAAGTTGATCGTTCTATGTGTTAACATTTCAAAAACCGTTGAAACGGTTTCTAGAAAAATATAGTTGAAAGAAGCCCACGACTTAAGTCGTGGGTTACTTTAATAAAGCTCAAGTTTTTAACCGTTTTATCCGAAGGATCCTATGGAACGGTTTACTGAGCGAATCGGTCAACTTGAGGCATTTTAAATATTATTTGAGCATAGGAGAGATGACATCTTTCCACGTTGGAATTGCGAGTTAAAAAGATGTCATCTCTAAGCAGTGCCTAAACTTAGTTATTACTTTTACAAATATATCAGCAATAAAATATTTTAAAATCAATTTCGGGATTATCTTGAAAATATTACTAACTCTTTTCCACTGTCTAATTTTAACATTTAGCATAACCGCACAAACTATCAACGGAACAGTTACAAGCGTTCATACACAAAGCGCAGTGAATGGTGCGCGGGTTTTAATTCTTAACAATACCTCAAGCACGATAGATTCTACATTTACCGATGCTTCGGGAAATTGGTACTATACTTTTCCCGCAACGGCAATCGAAGAAGCCGGTTCACCCCCGGCTAACTTTTATGTAGGGCAGAATTATCCAAATCCATTCAATCCTTCTACAATAATTAACTTCACTATTCCAGAACATTCTGAAGTTGAAATTTTAATACACAATATTCTCGGTGAATTGATTGAGAAAAGAATAGGTTTTTTGGAAGCCGGCAGCCAATCAATTGAATGGAAAGCAAAAGGAAGTGCCGGGGTTTACCTATTTACGGTTAAAAGTAAATCTTCATCTATCACAAAAAAAATGATTCAACTTGATGGGGGAACAACCGGAGGATTATCGGAATTTCGAAAAAGCTCCGTATCTGCTCTATCATCCTCGAAAAAATCGTCTGCATACGATATCGATATAATTATTTCAAAGTTCAGTTTTGTTGACGATACAATAAAAATCGAGATAACCGGCGGAGAGCATTTTAATTCTGAGCTAACACTTGTCCACTTTGCAGCGCTTATGGTAGATTTCCATAATGACATTCTTAGTGTGATGGCTTCGGATAGAAATTATCGACTTGCCGATCTTCATAGCTATCATCATACTGACATTCCTCGTTTAAAGATGGGCGGGGTTGATGTTCAATTATTTGCTGTATATGTAAGTCCAAGTCAGTTTCCGAATAATCCATTCAATCAAGCTATGGAGATGATAAATATTTTTCACGAAGAAATGATGTTAAATTATGAAGACATACGGCAATCGAAAAATTATGATGAAATAATTAGCACGGTTGAAAGCGGCAAAATTTCTGCAGTGCTTTGCGTAGAAGGAGGTCATACAATCGAAAATGATTTGAACAATCTTTACGCGCTGCATAATGAAGGAATAAGATATATGACCATTACGTGGAATAACAGCACCGATTGGGCTGTATCAGCACAAGACTCACGTTCGGCTACGGTCGGATTAAGTGACTTCGGCAGAGAAGTAATCCGGAAAATGGATTCGCTCGGAATTATAATAGATATTTCTCATACGGGAATTAAAACAATTGAAGACATTCTTGAAGTTACTACGAATCCTATAATAGCATCACACTCGGGTGTACGTGCTCTAAGAAATCATTATAGAAATCTTTACGATGATCAAATTAAAGCTATTGCCAAATCCGGAGGAGTGATAGGAGTAGTATTCTATCCATCGTTTCTTTCAACGAATCCATCAAGTGTAAATATTAACACCGTTATTCAACATATAGATTACATCGTTAATCTTGTTGGTATTGATTATGTAGGAATAGGTTCTGATTTTGACGGCATAGAAACAACGCCGTTTGGTTTGGAAGATGCCTCTAAGTTTCCCTACCTAACACAAAAGTTGTTGGAGCGCGGTTACTCGGCAGAAGATGTATTCAAAATTCTTGGCGGTAATTTTATGCGGGTGATTAACCAAGTAACCGCAAAAAGCAAATCTCAAAATCTTAAAAGGATAGTTAGAGGTAATTAAAACGTTTTTCATAAAATTTTAAGGTAATATCTATAAGTTTGTTCTGTTACATTGAGTGTTGTTCACATCATGAGGATGTAGAGACGGGGCATGCTATTAGCGTCAAACCTTCAATGTTTATTTTACAACGCACCATGAGGTTGTGGAGACGGGGCATGCCCCGTCTCTACATCGGAACGAGTAAATTAAATTTTTATCGTCAAAGGAAATAATTAAAAAAGCAACTGATCCCTAAGAACATTCAATCCCTGTTCAAATACAATATCAACGGGGATTCCTTTAACTGTTAACCGTTTCAAGTCGTTTTCCAATTCCGGATCGGTGATTAAATATTTACTGAAAAATTCACTGGTTCCTTCATAGTTACCATCGCCTTGCAGTATGAGAATTTTTCTTGATAATTCTTCAACCGCTGTTTGCATCTTTTCAAAATCTACGCTGTAAACTCCGGAGTTTGGATCGCGGTTAAACGCTTTTAATTCTTTGAAGAAGTTAAAACAAATTAGATTAGCTCTGCCGTGAGCGCTTGCCGCACCGAAACGTATCGACCTAAAAATCCCCGCAAGAAATGTTACGTAGTTGTCCATCAGATCGATATCTTTCAATTCACCCATCTCATTGAGCTTTGTGATCATATAAAGCCCTAAAATGTCGGCTTTACCTTCTTCAATAGCTGAATAGTGTTCCTTTAATGTTTCTCTTACTGTTCCTTTTCCGATTATCGTGTTTTTGATTCCAAGACCATGGGCAACTTCATGAAACATTACATTATTAAAGAACGCATTAAAATTAATATTATTAAGCTGCTCTGCTTTAATAAGAACCTCGGAGATCGGAGTTAAAATTTTGTCAAACTTTGCTTTCATAGAATTTTTAAGCTGCAGCCTGCGCGTTCCTTTTTTCAATTGTACCTTTTCATCATTAGGAAGATTTATGGCGATGGTTTTACTGCCCGCATTACAATCGCCGGCATAATAAATTGCATCGTAAGCATTTAAATCCGATTCCAAACCCGGTTTTTCGCGTTTATATTTTTCATCGACAGGCAAATCCTTTTGCAACTGTGGCAGCAGTTCCACAAAGTGAGCAAGCCTTTCACTCCACTCCTTGTCTTTGATCAGGATGTATGCTTCGAATGCTGCTTTATAACCGAACAAACGGTCTTCATAAGATTCAATCGGTCCAATGACAACATCAATTAAATTATTTTTCATTTCCATCCATGCAATATCGCTGTCATAATAATTATCGGTAATTAATGCATCGGCTCTGAGTTCAAGATATTTACGCAAACCTTTATCATCTGCAAAAGTTGATGCGCGGCGCAGTAAATCGGAGGCTTGTTTTAATTTTTCAGCATATTCCACACTATAAGGCGCTGCTAATAATTTGTCGGTATCGGATGGTTTTATAACAGTGTAAAGACTCTTTAAGTCTTCTGCCAATTCCGGATTTTCTCCGATGAATGAGTCAAACTCATCTTTGCTCATATCCTTAGGATAAAAATTTGCCCCTAATGGTTTTTCATTGTAGCCTTCGATAAACGGCAGGTTGCCGTCCAAGCGGTCCCATGGTCCATAATTTATCTCAGCAAATTTTTTCTCCATCGGATTTTTAAGTGAATTTAAAAATGTGTCTTTATCCCCAAATGCTTGCAGCCAAAACAAGTCATCCATTATTTTAGCCGCATCAATCAGCAGAGGAATCATCATCTTTTCTTTCTCCGATAGTGCACTTAAATCGGCAGTTAACGGAACAGTTATATATTTTGCCATTTTCTCTTGAATACCGGAGGCTGCCATTTCATCAACTTCTTTCTCTTTATCCGCACAATTAAAGAAGATGAGAGCTGCAAGAATATTGAAAGATATTATCATACTTTTCTTCATAGAATTCTCTCCTTGTTAGTTTAACAACGTTTGATATAATTTTATTAAAAAATTTAATCGAATACTCCATACTCAATATTACTTTTGGCGATTAGCACAGAACTTATGGTAGAAGTCAGAAAAGCTGAAGAAAGGATTGACATAATTATTACTGCACAAATCAGAAACGGTGCTCAAAAAATCTGCTTTGTTCAAATCGTAATCGGGCAAATCTTCAGTTGCACGTCGATTATCGAAAAATATATTACCTTCAATTTTGAAATTATCGGGAACAGCATGCAAGGCAAGTGCACATTGATAGCAATAATAATCAGGCGAATCGTACTTTGGATTTTGTGCGGTACGAGCTATTATATTATTTTCAAACCAACCTGATTCACGGGGATTTGAGTTAACGGTAATTGAGCTGCCGCAGGCTCCTGTATTGTAAATTATATTTCTAGAAATTTTTCCGATCGGCATTCCTTTATCAGCATCCCAAAGTGCAATACCCCAGGTGATTATATCTTCAATAATGTTATACTCAACTTGTGCTTTTGCATCTACGAAAATTCCAATTCCTTTCCAATAGCGTTTAATTAAATTACTTCTTATTACTGCTTCTGCGTTCCATGTAATTCCTACAGCAACACCTCTTCCGCCGCCGATGTTATCCCCCGTTGCTTTATCTACTCCGTCAATAAAATTATTTTCGATAATTGCCTTTGCGCCACGGTATAATGCAATCCCATCCCACGAATTACCCGTAATTTTATTATTAGTAATACTGATTATTGAACCCTCACGTCCAGCAATTCCCATTATACCGACGATAGTCTTCCTAACTACTTCAGGCTGCCCAACATTATTTGCTAATCGATTATTACTGACCGATACCGTACCATTCTTAACAACGATTGCCGCGTCTGCAGCCAATCCGCTTGTATCTCTTTTCCCGCCGGTAACAGTAATTTCTTCGATAGCACAATCCAGGCAGTCTTCAAAATAGATTCCATATCCGGCATTTGTATGAATAATTGTTTCACCTGAATCTGTTCCAATTATTTTTATATTCTTTCCTTGAAGATGAAGCCCATAAGATGCTGCTATTGCGGTATCCGGATTTTCACAATTCCCGCAGGTATTATCAATAAATTCTGTGGGGATTAAATCATAATTTCCAGGAAGTAAATGAAGCTCAACATTTTCTAATGGATTTGAAGTTACTTTCTGAAGCTCTTCTGCGCTTGAAATCAATATTCTTTCAGCGTGTGCCGATTTTGTTTGAGCAGTCAAAGGAACCATTAATAAAAATATGAAGCAGAATAATTTAATTAGCATAATTCAATATAGATATTTTTTTTTAGCTGCAATATTAAATTACTTAGGGATAAAATTTATTCCAACTATCATTTAACTTATTCGCAGCTTAGATCCGAAGCAAAGTATATCGATTCAGGTTATAACGATTGGGGAACACTATTAGCACGCTCACGTTTTCGATTAATAATCGTGAACAATAAAATTAGACTTGACTTTCAGAACCATTTTATCAATTTTTTCAGCAAGTTTTATTACTACTTACTAATAGTTGGAGCTGATTGATGTTTAAAAAAATAATAATGCTGATTGCAATGTTTTTATTGACAAATGTTTCAGTATTAACTCAAACGGTAATTGGTAAATATGCCGGTGAGTTTATGGCAATTGGGGTTGGAGGTCGTCCGCTCGGGATGGGCGGAGCTTATGCGGCAATTGCTAACGACGTCACTGCAGGCTATTATAATCCCGCCGGATTAGCACAACTTAATTATCCACAATTAGCTTTGATGCATGATGAACGTTACGGAAATTTAGTTAATTATGATTACGCTTCGTTCGGACTTCCATTCGACAAAGATATGAGTTTTGGTATCAGCATTATGAGATTAGGAATTGACGGAATACCCGATACCCGCAATGCTCTTATCGACGCAAATAACGACGGTATTTTAGATATAAGGGACGACAGGCTCGATTATGATAAAATCTCTTATTTCAGTAATCAGGATTGGGCGTTTTATCTTACTTTCGCAAAAAGATATGCCGAGAATTTTTCGTTGGGTGCTAATGCAAAAATAATCCGAAGAATTATCGGCGAATACAGCGCAACCGGAATCGGCTTCGACATAGGAGCTTTATATTCTCCTTTCGATAATTTTTATTTAGGCGCTAATCTTCAGGACATAACAACAACTTTGGTAGCATGGAATACGGGTAGAAATGAACTCGTATCTCCGACAGCTAAAATCGGTGCGGCATATCAGGTCGATATCCTTGGCGGAACGGTTACACCGGCTTTGGATTTCGATATCCGCTTTGAAAACAGAAGATTCGCTTCCAACTTCAATATCGGTCCGGTCAGTTTTGATATGCATGCCGGATTTGAATACAACTTTAAAAATATATTCGCAGTTCGCGCAGGTTATAACGATGTGAAGCAATTTACATTAGGAGCCGGAGTTAAGCTGCCGAAGCTCAACATTGACTATTCATTTGCACGGTTTAATATGTCCGAATTGGACAGACTTCCCGATACTCACAGAATTTCATTAATTCTAACCTTAGAAGAGCCAAAGTTTTTAAGATAACATTGTTGGTCGAGTTTCAACTCGACCAACTGAAACAAAAATACTCTTAATGCAAATTATGAGCTAATCTTTAGTAAGAATCTAAAGGTTTTTATTGCGTGTTATCCTTTGGCTCATTCCCCTGTTTCCTATTCTCCAATGATTCTAATAACGAATTCATCAATATGCTGTTTTCAACGGGTTTAGTTAAAAATATATCCACTCCGGCTTCCAACGCATTATCCCTGTCTTTCTTAAAGGCGTGAGCAGATAAACAAACAATAGGGATGTTTTCATAGCCGGAAATTTTTCTAATCTCCTTAGTCAATTCAAGTCCGTTCTTATTTCCCTTTAATGAAATGTCCATTAATATGATATCTATTTTTTCTTCGTTGATTTTTTCATAGAATGATTTTCCCGAGTCGCAAATTCGCACATCAAATTTTCTTTTTAGAAACATTTGAAGAAATTTTTGATTTTCAATATCATCTTCGGTAATCAACAGCTTTGGTTTATTTTGTCGCTCGTTCGTTTCCATTTCATCCCTCCTATTTAAATAAAATTGTTACGGCTGTACCTAAATTCTTTTCGCTTTCTATTTTTAAGTCGATGTTATTCAGATCGGCATATTTTTTACTTAAGGCTAATCCTAACCCGGTACCGTCATAAGGACGATTGTATCCCATCACTTCCTGCGAAAATGGTACGAACAGATTAGCGATAAAATCATCCGTCATTCCGATTCCACTGTCCTTAACATATATAAACAAATTGTCATTCTCATTGCGATCTAATTGTATGCTGATCGTTCCCTTCTTGGTATACTTAACTGCATTATCAATAATGTTAGATAAGATTTGGTGTATAGCGTATTTATCTTTTGTTACTGTAAATTCATCTGTCTTAAATTCAAGTGTAATTTCAACATCGTTCAGTTTTGCCTCTTCTTCATAATTGGTTAATATTTCTTTTACAAGTTCGGCAACGTCAAATTTTTCTATGTTCATTTCGTATCCGCCTGTTTGAAGCTGCGACATATTTAAAAGCTTCTCGATTGTTCTTGTTAAACGCCTGCTGCTTCTGTCAATTGCATAAAAAGCATAATCAAGGTCTTCGGGAACGTCTTTTGGCAAATAATCTTTTATCATAAGATTAAAGCCCATTATTGCAGTAAGCGGAGAACGGATTTCGTGCGACATTTGAGCAAGGAAAAACGATTTTAACTTTTCAGATTCTTCGGCTTTATTTAGTGCGGTTATTAAGTTTTGCTGGGTTTTTTTTAAATCGGTAATATCGCTCCCGTAAATTTGTCCTATTCCCAATTCGGGAATACCCCGGATTGTAAACATGTAATATTTATTTTCAATTTGTGAAATTAAATTTATTTCACTTCCATCCTGAATACATTTCTTCAGATCAACTTCTTTAACCTGAGGAATTATTTTTTCCAGCATCATTCCCACTGCATAGCTGTCGTTGCAAAGTTTCTGCCCGCTGCTGTTGGTCATTATTATCCTGCCTTCATCATCAAACCTAAAAACCGGGTCCGGGTCAAGCTCGGCGAAAGCTGCCATAAGCTGCGTGTGCTTCGATTTCATATCTCTCTGCTGTGCCTGGAAATTCTTTTGCATAGGACGAACAACATACTTATAGAAAATCGTTAGCACTGCGATGAGCACTACAAGCAGCAATAATGAATAGAGAAGGGGATTATTTAAGCTGAAAAACGAGTCTGTTGTCCCCTTCTCTAAATATACTGAAGAAGAGTCCGAAAAGGATCTGAAATATTGAAGTAATAATGTAATAATAATTAGCATCAGTAAAACCGGCAACTAAGTTTAAAAATTTGGTTATTATTGTAAACTCATAGAATATTAACATTAAAAGAAAAACACTTAAATAGCTGTTAAAATAAATGTTATCAATGAGTCTGCGCAAAAACATATAAAGTAAAGTTACATGAATTAACAAAAATATAACTTGTTTGGTATCCGGTATGAGACTCGTCAAATATAGAATTACAAAAAATATTATTATATAAAGTATTAAATACCGTTGAAATTTATTTATATTAAGGAGAGATAACATTGCAAAATAACTTAATAGATTGAAAGCGATATATTGTTCAATGTTAAATACTCTATTAAATAATATTGAAAAAACATCTGCAAATGCCACTATCAAAAAAAACAAAAAATATTCTGTTCGATATTGCCTGATGGGGGGTATAAACCAAATAAATATCGAAAATAGATATAAGTATAATAAAAGATCTTTTATCATTTAATCATAAACAGTATGGTGGACAAAGTGTACTAAATTCCAACGTAGAACCATCCGAAGTAATTGTAAGTACATCTTTTCGCTGCTCAACTGTAACAGTCTCTTCTTTAGTTAGATTAAGTAACTCGTTTACTACACTCGTACTAAAAAGATGAAATACCTGCTCGTCTGCAACGTTGAGATAAAGCGGGAAAACGCTTTCCCTTTTTTCATTAAGAATGGCAAGCTGTCCATCAACAATGTTGAACATAATATGCTTACCCGAGTTGGCAGTTAATCCGGCTAACATACTTTTAGTTACTTGAACCGATTTTACAACCGGACCAAACATCTCATCTGCTTCTGCTTTTGTAATTATTTTTCCGTGAACTTTCTCTTCTTGAGCAAGCATAGTTGTAGAAAAGACAATAAGTCCCGTAAAAATTATTAATACGATAAAAAATATTCTTTTTGACATTTCTGCCTCCGATAAAAACGTTAATAAATATTGTTATTTAAGAGCTTAATTAAAAATATAAATGAATTCTGATAATCTCAATCGAAATAGTACATTGGTAGCATAAATAATTGAAAGAAGAAGAGGATAGATGAAGGACGGACTTCACTTAAAATTTATAATTATAAGATCTCTGCTGCAGAATGAAAAGTATGTTACATAGTTTAGTACTCAAGAGGAACGAAACTTTGATATTAATTCTTCTATAGAATCAAGCAATACGTGATTCTCAACCGGTTTCTGCAGGAATAAATCCACACCGGCTGTCAAAGCATTTATTTTGTCCTTCATAAACACGTGCGCTGATAAACAAAGAACAGGAATTTTAGAAGTTGCGGGATTAGATTTTATTTCCTTAGTAAGCTGCAAACCATCCTTTTCGCCTTTAATAGAAATATCCATTATAATTAAATCATATTTATTCTTATTGATAAGAGCATAAAACTCATTCGAGGTTTTACAGATATCAATTTCATAATATTTATTAAGAAGTAATCTCAGAAATTCCTGAGTTTGAAAATCATCTTCTACAACGAGCAGTTTTTTATCTCTCATTTATTATCCGAATTTGTTTGCAAAAACAATTAGAAGAAATATCCGGTTTAGAGTATTTTAATACACCTTTGACGTTTATGATAGACAGTAATTTAATAATTTTTCAAATGCGAAAACCAGGTAAATTTACCTGGTTTTAAAGTGAAATTTGCTCAAAATGAAGGTTTATTATTTTGAGACATGTGATTTTAGAAGAAGCGGTTCATTTTAAAACTTCAATCTAAGAACGCCGTATTGAAGTAATTCATCCCTCTTACAACACTATTAATGCCTCATATTAATCATTATAAATTGTGCATTATACATTTTATACTATACATTCTTTAAGAGTTGATTTATTTTTTTAAGAGGTGGTATTCGTACTCCACAGCAAAGTGGGTTAGTGTTGTAGATGAACCTAATTTTAGTTTTTGCATTAAGTGAAATTTATGATATTGAACTGTGCGAAAGGCAATACCGATAATCTCTGCAATTTCATTAGTCTCATTTCCGGCGGCAATTAATTTTAATATTTGTTTTTCTCTTTTGGTCAGAACGATTGCATCGAAATCCACTTCCTTGTTCGAACCATATTTCTTCATTAATTCTTCGACGTAAAAATCACTGAAGCCGCCCGCGTATCGTTTCCCCTGCGCAGTAATCTTGATGGCTTCAATTAATTTATCTTTACCGGCATTTTTATTAATTATACCTGTAGCGCCGCACTTCAATGCATGAACCAGATACTCTTCGGTATCGAACATGGTTAGAACCAAAATATTGAGATGAGGATCGTACTGCCTGATTTTTCTTATTGCTTCGAAACCTGACATTCCCGGCATCGAAATATCCATCAGCGTAACATCAGGTCTTAGCCAGAGTGATTTTTCGACGGCATCTTTTCCGTTGTCTGCTTCATCCACAATAGTAAACTCCTTTGCTTCTTTAAGAAGACTAATGATACCGGTTCTAACCAATAGATGATCGTCAACTATCAATACTTTTATTTTTTTCATTCGCTTCTGTTAACGGAATTTCGACCATTATTTCGGTGCCCTCGCCTGGAGAAGACTCGATAATGAGTTCACCGTTGAATGCAAGAACACGTTCCTGCATGTTTATCAAACCCATCGATTTGCTGCTTATCTGCTCTTTCTCAACTTGTTTCAAATTGAATCCAACCCCGTCATCTTCTATAATTAATCTTAAATATTCTTCGTCAATAGTTAGCTGTATCGAAAATTCTTTCGCCTCCGAATGCTTAACAATGTTATTAAGCGCTTCTTGAGAAAGCCTGAATAAATTTATTTCAAGTTCGGTATTAATATTCCCGTCTTCTCCGAACGAATTAAAAGTGCCTTTGATGCCGCTTTGATTAGAAATTTGTTCGCAGAGATCTCTCAAAGCAGGAATCAGTCCAAGATCTTCTAAAATTTTTGGTTTCAAATTATATGTTAAATTTTTAATTTCGGAGTAAGCTAAGTTGAGGTATGCTATTAGTTCGCCGAGTGTTTTTTTATCTTCTGTCGGGAAATTTCCGGAGGTAATGAATGTTTCCAATTTATATTTAATAGAGCTGAGTATTTGACCGAGGTTATCATGTATTTCTCTCATCAATTTTTGCTTTTCCTCTTCCTGAATGCGCTGGAGGTAATTTGACAGCTCGCGTAGCTTTTTTCTGGATTCTATTAATTCCTCTTCAATTAACTTTCTCTTCGTTATATCATTGCAGTAGATTTGACCAAACTGCATTTCTGAAACACCCTTGATGGTGACATCATAATGGCTGTTTTCCAGCTCATAATAAAAAGTATAAGTTAAACCTTCTTCGATGCATTTGGTGTAGTCGAATTTTTTTAACGGTGGAAATAAATCCGTGATTAAGCTTCCCAGTACATTTCTTTGAGGAAACAATTTTTGTCCGGACGTATTTGTTAAGATGATTTCTCCCGAATGATTAAATCTAAATAGCGGTTCGGGATCAAGCTCTGAAAATAATGCCATGAGCTGGGCATTCTTTAATTTAAGATTCTCGGTTTCTTGGAGGTGCTTTTTCTGGAGAGGAATTATTATATGGATGTAATAAACGTATATTACACCCATAATTGCAAGGGTGAGGATTATTGAGAATAAAATGGGATTGCTTAGACTAAAAAACAAGCTTACTCCGGTTTAATTTTTTCTTTTTGTAACCTTATTCGGCAGCTAAAAATAATTAATTTTTAGCGTACAAACTTGGGAAAATAATCGGCACAAAAAATAATATCTTTGTTACTTAAAATGCTAATTAAAGATATTTGAAATTTCATAAAGATACTCAGTACTGTCCAAATTAATTTTGTTAAAGTCGGAACGATCCTTTGGAAAAATTTATTGTGAATAATTAAAATATTACATTGTTTTTACACTACAATGGAACTCATCCCAACCCTTCTCTTATCCAAAGGATCCATAGGAAAAAGAGAAGG